>CAXXMM010000008.1:0-45498 GCA_963676385.2 Anaerovoracaceae bacterium | reverse complement strand
GAACCGGTGCTTCCGTAGGGAAATACCTGGGTATCGACACCATGATGAAAAGCGGTCTTGGGACATATTGTGTGGAAGTTGGCGGCGTCCAATGCGGCGCCGTGGTTGCGGTGAACGCATTGGGGGATATTATCGATATTGATACCGGAAAAACCATTGCCGGAATTCTCACCGGTGACAAAACCGCCTTGGCAAACACCTTTGAAACCATGATGGGGGAAATGTCTTCTACCCGTAATGTTTTCAATGGCAACACCACCATTGGGTGCTTGATTACAAACGCAAAACTCAATAAAACTCAATGCAACAAGCTTGCTTCCATTGTGCACAACGGATATGCCATGGCAATTCGGCCGGTGCACACCTCTGCCGATGGAGATACTATTTTTGTGTTGGCCACCGGAGAAGTTGAAGTTTCTCCTGATGCATTAGGGGCGCTGGCAACCCGAATCATGGCTAAGGCCATCAACAATGCAGCATTGGCGGCGGAACCTGCGTATGGGTTAAAGGCTGCCGGGGACTTTGACAAGAAGTAAATCAAAAGGGAGTCAAAAGATGACAGAAAAAAGAATTGAAAATAATAAAAAAGGCCTTTGGTTAGGGATACTGTTTGTATCCCTTGGGGCCTTTTGCGTAATCGCATATTTTGTTGCTACCGGGCAAGCCGGTGGGTTTGATGATCCAATACGGCATTTGTTTTATGATATTCGCAGTGGCGGATTGACCACCTTGATGGAGGCCGTTACCTACTTGGGGAATTGGCAATCCATTGTGGTTCTGTGTCTGTTGCTTTTGGCTTACGACAATACAAGAATGGTGTACGGCGTCCCGGTTTCATTGGTTGCGGCGACGGATACAGGTTTGAACAAAATTCTTAAGATGCTCTTTGAGCGGTCCAGACCGGATGATATTCTCCATCTGGTCAAAGAAGCCGGGTATTCTTTTCCCAGCGGCCACTCCATCACCAGTATGGCGGTTTTTGGAGCCTTGTTGTATCTGATTCAAACCCGAATGGAAAACAAAAAATTAGCCAATCGGCTTTCGGTATTGCTGGTGCTGCTCATTGCTTTCATTGGGCCCAGCCGAGTCTATCTGGGGGTCCATTACCCTACGGACATCCTTGGGGGATGGGCATTGGGAATTTTCGTGGCAACTCTTGTCCTAATGATTTGGAACAGATATCAAGCCCAAAAAGCGGAAGGCCTCCACTAATACTTTAGCTGGGATTCCAACTGCCGAAAGTCGTCTAAACTCAAATTGCGAACCCGATGGTTGGCAAACTGGGGGGCGGCAATAATACTGACAAGAACATTGGTCATGTTCTTGTTTTTTTTGGTCAAAGTTGCCCTTTCTTTGATGGACTCTATTTTGTCGGTAAGTAGTGTAACTTGGTTCAAGGTAAATCCGCCATAGGTCATGGATACATTTTGGAGGTTACAATGAAGTCCTGCATGGCGGTACTCAAGAAGCACAGAGCATACGGCAAACAAAACCAAAATGAGTGCCAAGATCCACAGGTATTCTCCCATCATAATCGTCGGTGCGTTACCCCTCCCCTGGAGAAATAAGTATCCAAGACATCCGGCTAGGAGCAACAGGGACAAGAAAAACCGAGGGCAAATGAAAAAGTAACGGATAGATTGTTTTTCAGGTTTGGTATAGGTTTTGGGAACCGTGGTTTCAGGAATGTGTTGTTCCAGAAACTGGCGAAGTTCATGATCTCGAATCAGAGGAAAGAGCATGGCATCTTTGGGTTTGTTGTCGTCTTCCAAGCTAAATCCTGCCACAAAAGCATAAAGCACGCCAAAATGGAACAACCTCATGAAAAAGGACTGTTTGTAATTGACGCCACTGATTTTATTTTTCATGATGGTGTGGGTTTGCCGAGTCAACAACCCATATTCCACAAAGATAGAATCTTCCCGGTTGGTAACGCAAAACCCAAAATATTTAATGGTGGAAAGGGCAATGCTGGCAATAATTCCCACGGTATACAAGGCCACAAAGACAATGAGAATCACCTGAAGGCCATGAAGCTTCATGAACCAGTCCAAAATGTATTGATCCCCATCCACTTTTTTGTCCAAAAAAAGCTGGGACCCAAAGGTAATGATAACCGTGGCAACGGAAAAGACTTGAAAGATCATCAATCCCTTTGCCTGCAAAAGACCTAGCATGAGAATTTCTCCGGTGGATGCCGCCCGCCTGGAAAGGATTTTGTCATTGTCCATTTGCTCTTGTGGGCTTTGGCCAAATTCCTCCCGGCGATTTCCCATCAAATATGCTTTGGCCTCCAGTGCCGATGGGGCTTTTAAGGCAAATTGTATTTTCGTTTGGTTGCCTCGGATGCTGGCAGAATTCTCTACGTTGACCATGTTCACTCCGGCCAGCTGAAAAATCAGGCTTTGGGTAAAGTCTACGCTGGTAATGGAGCTGAGAGGCAACTCGATTTTCTTTTTGTTAATCAGTCCCTTTTCGATAAATAACTTTTCGTCATCAATGGTGTATTGGGTGAAAAGGTAATTAAAAAGACGGCCGATAGGCCCAATGAGCACAATAACCGGCAATGCCAAATTGTCATAAAGGGGGCTGAAATCTTTTTTGATAAAGCAAAAAATCAAAAGGGCCACCAGCAAACCAAAGTTGCTGAAAAAATTATTAAAGATAATAAGCGGGTGGCTTCGCTTCGGTCCAAATCGAATCATAGGGTATCCTCCCCGGTGGTTTTGACGCCGACTTGGGCATCGGTTTCGGGTTTGACGCCGGCTTGGGCATCGGTTTCGGCTTCTTGGTTGGTTCCGTGAGTAGATTGGGCATCATTTTCTTCCTCCACCCCTAACCGAACATATAATTTGGCACGAAGATTTTCGCTGATTTCCCGGGCACGCTGCTCTCGAAGTCCGACAATGTCAAAGGTGCCGCTGGCCAAAGCGATGGTCACCGTATAAAGCCCCAGTTTTCGATAAATGGGACCCTGACCCATGGTGATGTGCTGAATGCGGATAATGGGCACAATGCTGGTGCTAACAAAGAAAATCCCATGGACGATCTCCACCTTTTCTTCAGTAATCAGGTATTTCCATTGGCGGTACTCAATGGCAGGAAAGATCATCAGCCCTATTAAACTAAGGAGAACAATACCTGCACTAATCAAGTAAGTGGCCGTTTTGGCAAAAGCAAGGCCATCAATCAACGTGGCCGCCAAGGAAGCTCCAATTCCCAAAACCAAAAAAACGACCAGCCCAATGAGTCTGCTGATTCGCCATCCGGTGAGTGCTTTGGGATCCGGCTTTTCATAATTCATTTTGATATCCTCCTATAAATGGGTGCTCTGGCATTGTAAAGTGCCAGAAATTTTTGGTATCTCGCTTCGTCATCTTCGTTAGAGGGATTCTCCGGAACGTCAAATCCTTTGAAGAGGAATGCGTAGGTGGGGCTTGCCTCTTTTTTTGCTTGGATCCACAGCTTTTCCGGGGAAAGATCCTCGTCGGCAATCACCACGGTTCCGTGGGAAAGCAAATCAAGACACTGGTCATCCAGCACAATTCCATCGCTTACGGCAACCACAATATCGTCTCGGGTCAGTTGCTCCTTCAGGGCCTCATATTCCTGATTTCGCACCTCATGCTCCCCCATGGTCATGGTGATTCGCAGGATACTGCGGCCATCTTTGGCCTCGATTTCCTGATCCAGAGAGACAAATTCCATGTTGTTTTCTTTGGCCAATCGGCCAGCCAAACCGACTCGATCGCTTCCGATAAAGCCGGTGACAAAAATGATGTTCTTTTTCATGGTATTGATTATATCATCAAAACCATTGTGCTTCCCAGCAAATTATTATAAAATTGAGCAAAAGATGAAGAGATTGGGAAAGAAGAAGGAGATTGGGAAGGAAAGAAGGGAAACAAATGAAAGAACCAACATTAATTATAATGGCTGCAGGCATGGGCTCCCGGTACGGAGGCATGAAACAAATTGACGCAGTCACAGACCAAGGCGAGATTATTATGGATTTTTCCTTGTATGACGCCATGATGGCCGGATTCAAGAAAGTTGTTTTTGTCATCAAAGAAGAAATGGAAGCCGATTTTCGCAAGTTGATGGATGAAAAGGTGGGAAACCATATGGAAACCGCCTACGCCATTCAGCGCCTTGAGGATTTGCCCAAAGGGTATCAGGTTCCGGAAGGTCGGGAAAAACCTTGGGGCACCGGACATGCTATTTTGTGTTGCAAAGATTTGGTCCAGGGGCCGTTTGCCGTCATCAATGCTGATGACTACTATGGGCCTTTTGGATTCCAGGCAGTATATAACATTTTGGCCGGCGAGGGTGAAGTAGGCTGGTCCGACTATTGTATGGTGGGCTATCAGCTGAAGAACACCATTAGTGAAGCAGGCCATGTGGCTCGAGGAGTCTGCGATGTTTCCAAAGACGGTTACCTGAGACATATCGTAGAGCGAACCAAGATTATGCGGGTGGACGGAGAAATCTGCTACTCGGAGGATGACGGAAAGAGCTGGCATGCCATGCCGGAGGATACCCCGGTTTCCATGAACTTCTGGGGGTATACCCCTTCCATGATGGAAGCGCTGGAGGAAGGTTTTCCCGAATTTTTGGAAGAGGCCATCAAGACCAATCCTATGAAGGCGGAATATCTGATTCCTACCATCACCGGACATTTGATTCATGAGGGAAAGGTCACCGTCAAGGTGCTGCCAACCCCGGACAAATGGTACGGCATGACCTACAAAGAGGACAAACCTCAGGTTGCGGCGGCCCTTCAGTCTCTCAAGGACAAGGGGCTGTATCCTGATAAGTTGTGGTAAGGTTATAAACATAGAAGGTCAAAGGATGGGGGAAGTATGGACAAGTTGGGGAAACACAAAGCAAAAATGATGGAAATAGACAAAGTGCATTTATAATGCACTTTTGTCTTAATGAGGAAGAGAAAGTACAGCAGTTGGCGCTACAAGAATAAGTTGTCGTTTGTGAAGAGGATTTAAGTAATGAAATATAATAAAGGCCTAATAAAAAATATATGTAAAATGATAATTCTTGGAGCGGCTTGTTTTTCTATAAGTGCGTTTGTGGTATTTACCTTAACGGAAAACTTGGATTGGGGAGCAGGGATTATTATGATATGGCTCTTACTTACAGGAGGGATAGGGATTTTGCTGTTAGGTATTTTCCAGCGCAATTTATTAAAAAAAAGAGTGGTGGGCGCCGTGGTGGTGGCAGCTTTTGTCACGTTTTTGGTAATATTGCTTTTGGGATATATTATGTCGGACAATAATGATGATATGTATGGTTTCTATCTTATTCTTTGCCCCGTGATGGGCATTATTTATGGAGCCACTTTTGGTGGAATTTTTTATGGCCCCAAAGCCATATTAATGTTTTCCATTGTTTGTGGCGCCGTGGCTGTGCCTTTTGGAAATTTAAGTGAATATATAGGGGATGATATTGGAATAAATCCTTGGATGGAAAATCTAATAGGGCAGTATGGGGACGTTATGTGGTACGTGCCAATTTGGACGGGAATTGGCGCAGGGATAGGATTGTGCCTTGCCTTGGCCAAATTAAAGTTTTTCCATGCAAGATTATAGAGGTAACAGCAGCATCGAACAAAAAAGCAAGAAAGGGCCCATTTATATTGTAAAAACGGGCTTTGGCTGTTGAGGTAACTGACATTTTACTATATGACGGAAATCTGTTGATTGAAAGCAGGAGCAGGTTAATATATCTGAAGCAAGACGGCACAGCAGTTGATTTGACAGAGTATGACTGGTGGCAAAATTGAGAGAAATTATGAAGAAAAAAGCACTGGTAATCGTTGGCAGTATATTATTTGTACTCGCCGTGATATTTGCCGTTTATCTAATGGTTGACGCCGATAGTCATACACCCAAGGGCGAGAGTGAGACAAACAGTTGGGAAATGCCATCAGATTTGAACCCTGTACTGTCTTTTGGAAATCAGCAACAAAAGGAGTTATATTATTGTGCGTTTGATGGAGACGACATCTATGTTGGGGAATCGGAGGCGTTTTTTCGCAGGATCGTGAAGTTTCAAATTGAAACCCCCACAGACGTTGAAAAAATATATACCAAATTTAATCTGTCCGAATATCGGCAAATCACACAAGTCGCCCTATTTGACCATTGGATCTATTTTATAGAAATGGAGTTTGATTCCATGGACTCTCCTTCCGTATATTCCCTTTATCGGATGAAGGAAGGCGGTGGCGTAAAGCAATTTTTGGCTGACTTTAATGCAAATTTCGACCCCGACAAAGAAGTGTCATTTATCTTGACAAAAGAGGCTATTCTTTACAATGATGATCCTGGTATTTATACAATCAGTTTGAGCGGAGGTCCATCGAAAAAACTTCCGGGAGAAGATTATTACCTATTTGGAATAGACGATGGATGGATATATTATACAAAACTAGGTTTGGATGAAGATGATGAAGACTATAAAAGTTACGATGTTCTGCACCGCATGCGCATTGACGGGACAGGAGAGGAAACAGTTCTCGACTTAACGAAGGCAAGAGGATATATTGTGGACCAAGGACAGGAGTTTTATCTTACCAGCAACAAGAAAAAAACAGAACATAAAGTGATCATGAGAACGAATGGCGGGAAAGAAACGGTGCTGGCTGAATGCTCGGATTGGACAGAGTGCCTGAACAAAGAAGGCGACTGGCTGTATTTTGCTGACGGAAATGACTTATATAAGCTGAATGTGGCGAAGAAGGGCGAAAAGCAATTGGTCTACAGTTTTCCGGACGAGGAATGCTACATAAAAAACATTTACTTGCAGGACGGCGATGTCTTTGTTGTAAGCCATAAAGACATAACACTATTTGATATAGAAGAAAAGAAGATATATATTAAAAGGGATGGAACAAAAATTGATTTGACAAATGATTTGCCGGAATATGAGAATTATTAAAAGGCGCTTGAGGGGGCATGAATCAACAAAAATTGCAGTTGCTTATATAATTCTCCTAAAGTTTTCGCCTGAGGCACAAAACAAAAAAACCCTTGCAATTAGGCAAAAGTAATGTATAATAAATAGGCACGTGCATTTGCGCGGCAACCCCTGCGATGGCAGTGTGCCATCGCCATTTAGTCCACAGGGAGGTGAATAAATGATAAATTATGAAGTAATGTTCATCGTAGATCCTATTTTGGATGATGAGAAGAGAACTGCTGCAGTCGACAAAGTCAAGGCAATTATTGAAGCAGAAGGAACCATCGAAAAAGTAGACATCTGGGGCATGAGAAAACTTGCTTACCCAATCCGCAAGAAAAATGAAGGCTACTACGTCGTCATCGGATTCCAAGCAGGTCCGGATCTGCCCAAAGAACTTGACCGAAAGTTAAAGATCTTTGACGATATCATGAGACATTTGATCATTAACAAAGACGAAAAGTAACGGGAGGTCGGATATGAACAGTGTAGTATTGATAGGGAGATTAACAAAAGATCCCGAGGTAAGATACACCGGAGACCAAATGGCAGTTGCCAGTTTTACGGTAGCCATTGATAGACCCCAACGGGCTGACAAAGAGAAACAAACGGATTTCCCGCGCATCACCGTGTTTGGCAAGCAAGCCGAAAACTGCGAACGGTTTCTCAAAAAAGGTCGGTTGGTAGGTATTGAAGGTAGAATACAGACAGGCAGCTATACCAATAAGGACGGCCAAAAAGTCTATACCACCGATGTGGTTGCAAACAGAGTTGAGTTCCTTGAGTGGGGCGACAAGTCTGAATCCAAGTCCGGTTCTGGTCCAGCCAGAGTGGAGGAAGGAATTCCTGCCGGATTCCAGGTCATCGACGATGATGACATCCCATTCTAAATGAAAGGAGATCCTATCCATGATAGATAACAAAAGACGTGGTGGCGGTTTCAGAAAAAAGAAAGTATGCCAATTCTGTGCCGACAAATCAGAAACCATAGATTACAAAGAAGTTGAAAAACTTCGCAAGTATGTCACCGAAAGAGGCAAGATTCTGCCCAAGAGAATTACGGGAACCTGTGCAATGCACCAAAGAGAGGTTACCAAGGCAATCAAGAGAGCAAGAATCGTGGCATTGCTGCCATACACAGCCGACTAGTATCATACAATTACGCAGAAGCGAGGGCCCCTCGCTTCTTTTATTTAGTGGATTAGCAGTAAGGGTTATGGTATAATATTATGGCATATTATCCACTATAGAAGGAGCTTACATGTACACAACTTTAATCTTTTTTGGCATATTTTTGTTCCCTATTCCTGCCATACTTCGGTGCATTCGAAGGGGGCTCAACCCATATAATGGGGTCCTGGACGGCGTGGTTTTAGTGGGGTTAGGGACGTTGATGATTTTTATTTATTCCAGCCTCACAGCCAACGGGGTGGCGGGAGAAATGGAAGATGCGGTGAATGCGTCGTTGCCTGTGCTTTTGCAAAGCATGCCTGACCAAGAAACCGCCGTTCGGGAAAGTTTTGACCTGGCTATTTCTATTTTTCCTTCGGTGGTTTTGTTGGCGGGAGCTGTAACCGGCTATTTGGAGTATTTAATCTTTAGTAAGTTTGTAAAGAACGGAGAAAAAGGGGCATGGCAGATGGCCAAACTTCGAGAATTCTCTTGGCCAAGAAACGCTGTATATGGCTGGCTTGTTATGTTTTTATTGTCTTGGCTAACCGGGCTCACCGGGATTTTGGATGGGGACTTGGTCATGGTCAACATTGAGAATTTGTTTCAAGCCGCCTTTGCCTTACAGGGAACGTCCTTGTTGTTGATGTTTTGCTTCATGAAGAGGATTCCCAAAGGCCTTGCCGGGATGGTGGCAGTGTTGGCCTGGATTATTCCTTTTGGAAAATCCATTCTCTTTTTAATGGGGATTGCGGATATTATGTTTGGACTTCGAATTAGGATTGGGGCTAAGTAAGTTGGCCTATTTTTCACAGAGATAACACAGTCCATATATCACAAAGATAACACAATAAGGTGTTAAGATAACTGGTAAAATGAGAGAAGGAAAAGAGATATGATTGTCATATTATTAAAAGATTTAAAAGGAAGCGGTAAGGCGGGGGATGTGGTAAAAGTCAGCGATGGTTATGCCAGAAATATGCTGATTCCCAAGGGGATTGCACGGGAAGCCACAGAAGGAAATGTACGAAGCCTAGAGAAACAAAAGGCCATTGTTGCCCAAAAGGAAGAAGAAAATCGGGCCAAAGCCATGGAGCTTGCTGAGCAGATTAACGCATTAACGGTTCAGATTGTCACCAAGGGCGGCGAAGGAGGAAGACTGTTTGGTTCCATCACTTCCAAAGACATTGCCGACGCACTGAAGGAACAACATCAGATAGAAGTAGACAAGAAAAAAATCGTTTTGGATAGTCCCATCAAAGTAACCGGTGAGACAGATGTTCAAATCAAAGTATATCCGGAAATCTCCGGAAAACTCCACGTCGTCGTATCCGTCTAATGATTTTGCCGGAATTCCCCGGCTAGGAGAAACATCATGGAAAGAATCCCTCCCCATAACGAGGAAGCCGAACGGTCCGTCCTTGGTGCAGCCATGTTGGACAAGGATGCCCTTTATGATGTGCTGGAAGAGCTGAGACCTCGGGATTTTTACAATCAAAACCACAAAGAAATATTTGAGGCGATTACAGATCTGAGCCGTCGCAACATTGCGGTGGATGTGCTTACTGTTTCTGAAGAATTGAAGAAGCGGAATGTCTTGGAAATGGTCGGCGGACGTGGATACGTTGCCACCTTGTCAGGAGATGTTCCAACCACATCCAATGCCAGAGAGTATGCCAAAATTGTGGGAGAAAAGGCTGCCCTGCGAAATTTAATCAGTACGGCCGGCGAAATATTGGAGAAAAGTTATGAGGACAAGTTAGAGGCGGAGCAAGTATTGGATTTCGCCGAAAAGGCCATCTTCGACGCATCCCAAAATCGCCAGGCCAAGGACATGACGCCTTTGAAGGAAGTGCTCATGGAGAACCTGAACCAAATTGACGAATGGTCCAAAAATAAGGGAGGCATTATTGGTGTCACCAGCGGGTTAGTTGATTTGGATGCCAGAACTTCCGGGTTTCAACCCTCCGATATGATTATTCTTGCGGCCAGACCTTCCATGGGGAAGACCGCGTTTGCATTAAGCGTTGCCCAGCAAGCTGCCTTAAAGGCCAATGCGAAAATTTTGATTTTTAGTTTGGAAATGTCCAAAGAACAACTGGGAATGAGACTGTTGTCCATGGAATCCCGGGTGGATGCCCAAACCCTGAAGAGCGGTGATTTTGGAAGGGATGAGTGGGACCGGATTACCATGGCCTTGGATACACTGGGCAAAGGGGACATTACCATTGATGCTACCCCGGGCATACGAATCATGGAAATCAAAAATAAATGTCGTCGCTTGAAGGCCGAAAAAGGGCTGGATATGATTATTATAGACTATCTGCAGTTGATGGAGCATGAAGGCCGCTCAGAAAGCCGCCAACAGGAGATTACCTCTATCTCCCGAGGGCTAAAACAATTGGCCAGAGAGATGAGCTGTCCAATCCTGGTGCTTTCTCAGTTGAGCCGGGCCCCGGAACAGCGAACAGAGCATCGTCCGATTTTGTCTGACCTTCGGGAATCCGGCGCCATTGAGCAGGATGCAGACGTTGTGTTGTTCCTCTATCGAGACGAGGTTTATAACCCGGACACTACAGAAAAACCGGGGATTTGCGAAGTGAACATCGCCAAGAACAGAAACGGCCCCATTGGGACGGTAGAAGTCACCTGGCAAGCCAATTACACCAGATTTGCAAACAAAAGCAAAGGAGGATGACCCTATGAAAATCACCCCTGATATGAATGTCTGTGAATTATTAGATCGCTATCCCCAATTGGAAGAAATCTTTCTTCAGCATGGGTTGCCTTGCAGAGGTTGTCCGGGAGCGGATAACGAATCGGTAGAAGAAGCGGCAGAGGCCCATGGCGTGGCTGTTGAAAAACTTATGGAAAGCCTAAATGTGGCAGTGGAGCAACTCTAGATGAAATTTCGGAAAGAACCGGTCCAAAGTTGTTATCTTTTGGACACCGGTGTAGAGAACATCTTTATTCATGAATATATGGTATCGGCGCCGGGGGATTATATTAAGATTTACCTGGTTGCTTTAATGTATACCGAAATGGGGCAAGAGATTGAAAACGCCGCCATTGCCAAGATGCTCTCCCTTCCTGAAGAAGAAGTGGAAAAGGCCTGGATGTACTGGGAAGGATTGGGCGTGGTACGCAAGTATGATGATATCATTGAGTTTTCCGTACTGAAGGAATGCCTGTACGGCAAAAAGCCTCTCAAAGAGCAGGAACCTGCTCCGGCGAAACCCAGCGCTGTGCTGCAAAACAAACCCCTTAAGGGGATGTACAAATCTATTGAGCGAACCATTGGTCGAATGCTCAGCGGTGTGGAAACCGGTGAAATGATTAACTGGATGGATGATTATGGAGCTACGCCCGAATTGATTGCATATGCGTATGCATACTGCATGAGCAAAAAAAAGGACAACGTTCGATATGTTGGCGCCGTGGTCAAGGGATGGACCGCCAACGGCCTGACCAATGTGACAGAAATCGAAAAATATTTGGCGGACAATGATCAGCGGCATTATGCTTACAAAAGGATTATGCAGGCCTTGGGATTTACAAGAAACGCCACAGAAGAAGAAAAACGCCTTATCAATACTTGGTTTGACGGACTAAGTTGCGATATGGAAGACATACTGAATGCCTGCGGAAAAACCAGCGGCATTCCAAACCCTAACATCAACTATGTGAATAAGATTCTTACCAATCGTCATGGTACCGGCCCTGCTTCTACAGGAGGTGGATCCGGCATGAATGTCGCCGCATATTATCAATACCTTAGAGATAAGGCAACTTCCGCTGCCAATCAAAGGCGTGAAGAAGTCCTTGCCAAAATTCCGGCACTTGAGAAGTTGGAAGAATCCATGCGCCAGTGTAGTGTTGATTTGTCCAGGGTAATGGTTTCGGTGGTGGGGATAAAGAAACCCAAATTAGCCGCTTGAAACAAAGGCTTGACCGATTGGCTCGGGAAAAGGAAAACTTGCTAACAGAGCATAATTTGCCCTCAGATTACTTGGATATCAAGTATGTCTGTAGTTTGTGCAAGGATACCGGAACCAAAGACTCCGGAGAACAGTGCGAGTGCTTTCTTTCACGAACAAAAGAAGCAAAGGAAATGGAATGGGAAAAAATCTCCTAAACAAACAAAAACAAGGGCTTCGTTACCGATGGCGTAGAACGATTCGGTTTTTTAGTCAAATCAGAAAAAAATTGGTTCGGCGAAGTCATATTGTATATAAGCGGACGATGAAACGGTCCTTGGCGGCATTTGCCTCATGGAGAAAGACGACAACTCATTATTTCAGCATTTTTGTTGCCAAAGAAAATAGAGTTGCAACCAAAGTGGCAGATTTTGTGGATCGCTTTGATGTGGCCCATGAGCGGGTTGCCACAAAGACAGAAAAGGCAGTCGGTCAGGGAAACCGACGTTTTCGTTTTGCTCGAATTATGATTGATCGGAAGAGGTCTCAGTTACTGAAGCATTTCACCATTATTGTGATGGTGGCGATTGGCGTCTTATCTTTATTTAATTATGCCACCGGTTACGAATATTCCTATAACGGCAAAGTGCTGGGAGTTGTTGATAATCAAGAAGATGTCTACAGCGTGTTGGAAATCGCAAGCAAGCAATTGTCTGCAGCCCACGATGTGAATATTTCCATTGAACAGAGCAGCGATATTGAATTTCGAAAAGTTGTTACCATTAACCGTGACGTTGACGATATGGAAGAAATTCTAAATCGACTTACATACATGAAGGATATTAATGTTTCTGGGTATGGCATCTTTGTGGATGGAAAAAGAGCCGCAGTGCTACCTTCAAAAGCCGAGGCAAAAAAAGTGCTAGCCGGATTGCTGGACAAATATTCCAAAACCAAGAAAGGCACCCGCTATGAAAGCATTTCCTTTACAGAGGATGTAACCATTGGGGAAGTTGCGACTAAATTAGGCAACTTGCAGCGTAGTGCCACGGTGTCCGAGCTGCTTCTCTCCGGAGAAATTTCCGAGAAAGTACATCGTGTCACTTCGGGAGAAACCAAAAAATCGGTTGCAAAAGCGTATGGGATTTCAGTTGCTGCCTTGGAAAAGGCCAATCCTTCTGTAGCAGATAGAAAACTCAAGGTGGGAGATAAACTGACGATTACGGCCAAAGAGTCCTTAATCCATGTCACCACCGTAGAAAAGACAACCTATTCGGTAAAAGTAAAATACAAAACCGTTCGCAAAAATAATCCCAACGCCTACAAAGGCATTAATACGGTTAAAACAAAAGGTGTTAGTGGGAAAAATCAAATTGTTGCACGAATCACAAAGGTTAATGGATCAGAAACCAAAAGAACAATCCTAAAAACCACAAAAGTGAAAAAGTCAGTTACCAAAGTGATATTGGTAGGTACGAAAAAGATTCCTCCCACCATGGGAGATGGCACGTTTATTAATCCTTGTCCCGCCGGCAGGCTTTCCTCTCCCTTTGGATACCGATGGGGAAGAATGCACTGGGGTGTTGACCTAGCGTGTGCAACGGGAAGTACCATTCGGGCGGCGGACGGTGGAACTGTGGTGTTTGCCGGTTGGAATGGCGCACAGGGATATACAGTTCGCATCAACCACAAAAATGGGTTTGAAACCCACTACTGCCACTGCAGCAAAATACTGGTTCATGTAGGCCAAAAAGTCTATGAAGGGCAAACCATTGCCCGGGTAGGAAGCACCGGATACACCACCGGACCTCATCTACATTTTGAAGTAGAAAAGAATGGGGTTTTGGTCAATCCACTCAACTATATATAACGAGGTAAAAAATGGCAAAAAAACGAAAATTAAAAAAAATAACACGCAACATTTTCGTATACCTGGTTATCGCAGTATTTGTGCTATCAGTAGCGGGTTTTTCGGTTTTTCGAATTGTGGAACTGAAGTTGGAGACCAAGCAATTGGTGGCCCAGCAACAAGCTTTACTTGAGGAGAAAGAGAAACTTACAGAACAACTTAAGAATGTAAATAATCCGGAATATATTGAACAGGAAGCACGGAAGCAGTTAAAAATGATAATGCCGGGTGAGACCTTGTATGTGCTTCCCGATGATAGTGATGATGATTAAAGAGACCATAATTGTAGAGGGCCGAGACGATACTGCGGCTATTCACCGGGCGGTATCTGCCCACACCATTGAGACCCATGGTTTTGGTATTTCAGCGCAAACATGGAAACTGATTGAAAAGGCATACCATACCACAGGGATTATTGTATTTACAGATCCCGATTATGCAGGAGATCAAATTCGAAAGAGAATAATGAAAAAGTTTCCTGAGGCCGGGCAAGCCTATTTGGATCGAGATGCGGCGATGGCAGGAACAGATATTGGAATTGAAAATGGTTCGCCGGAAGCAATCCGTTTGGCATTGTCCAAGTGCCACTACATCAACCAGGCAGAAGCACAAGTTTTTTCAAGAGAAGATTTGCTGGTTCACGGTCTTTGGGGAGGACCTGATGCCGCACAGCGACGCAGCCAAGT
The DNA here is from genome assembly GCA_963676385.2 of Anaerovoracaceae bacterium. GTDB lineage: Bacteria > Bacillota > Clostridia > Peptostreptococcales > Anaerovoracaceae > UBA1422. Next base: position 30,838 of record CAXXMM010000008.1, on the reverse strand, counting down.
GGGAAAAGCCCTTGGTATTGGTTATGGCAACTGTAGTAGCTTTCTAAATAAGCTAAATCAGTTTCTTATCAGCAAGGAAGAATTTTATGAAGCTATACACCACATCAGCAATCCATGATATTGAGGAGCAATTTGGCTTCAGGCTTTCTAAAAGCCTGGGGCAGAATTTTCTGATAGACAAAAATATACGAGACAACATAGTGGAGGGATCTTTAATCGGACCGAAAGATCTTGTTATTGAAATTGGCCCCGGGGTTGGGGTATTGACCCAATTGCTTGCGAATCAAGGAGATCAAGTGATTGCCATTGAAATTGACAGGAACTTAATCCCCATACTGGAAGAAACATTGAAAGAGTATCCCAATGCGGAAGTGGTCAATGAAGACATTTTGCGTTGCGATCTGAAAGAACTGATTGCCCAACATCACCCCAAAGGCGCCGTTCGTTTTGTGGGAAATCTGCCCTATTATATTACGACTCCCATTATCATGAAAATTTTGGAGGATCGGGTTCCTGCGGACAGCATCACTGTTATGGTCCAAAAAGAAGTCGCTGACCGGCTTATGGCATCTCCCGGAAGCAAAACCTATGGGGCGATTACTGTGGCGGTTCAATTTTACTGCCATGTAACCAAGGTGGCTTCTGCACCTAAGGAAGTGTTTTATCCAAAACCGAAGGTGGACTCCACTGTACTCCGATTGGATATTCGAAAAGAGTGTCCGGTGGAACTGTTGGATGAATCTGCTTTTTTTGCGGTTGTGAAGGCCGGGTTCGGACAGCGACGCAAAACCTTGCATAATGCTTTGACCGGGATTTATGGGTTGGACAAATCAACCATTGGAAACCTGCTGGAATCCGTTGGCATTCAGCCTATTCGTCGGGCAGAAACTTTAAGCATGAATGAATTTGCCTTATTGGCAAATAGTATAACTAAGGAAGTCAAACAATGAATAAAGCAAAAGAGTTTTACTTAAAATATTTTCACAATGCACTTGGATTCAGCGTTGCATTGGCGCTGGTGTTGAATTTTATCATTGAATCTTTGTCCAGAAAAGGAATCGCTCCGGCGGTTGAGTTTCTTAATGATCACACCTTGGTATTTCTATACAACGCCTTTTTGATTTTTGCCATGCTTTCTGTGGCAATTCTGTTTCGAAGGAGAGTATTCGTGTACACTGTTATCAGCGCCTTGCTGTTAACCGGTGGCATCGTAAATTTTGTCATTGTATCAAAGCGAATGACTCCTTTTACCATGTACGATGTGATGGTCGTCAAAGAAGGAATGGCCGTTGCGACAAATTACCTGTCAAAAATGCAAATTGTATTTCTCTTTGCAGGTTTGATTGTGGCCGTTTTGGGAATTGCATTCCTGTGGTGGAAAGGTCCCAGAAAGAAAGAAAAAATCCCATGGATTCGGGACTTGGTTGCTTTCTTTATTGTGATTATCGCAACCGCCGGTGTCACCAATTTGGCAATTAAATCGGACATAGTGGATACCTACTTCCCCAACTTGGCTTATGGATACGAGGACAATGGATTCGTCTATTGCTTTTTGAATACTTGGCTCAACACAGGAGTGAATAAGCCGGACAACTACTCAAAGGAGACCATTCAATCAATTTTTACCAAGGATGACTTGGCCAATTACGTTGCGGCAAAAGGGGAGGATGGCACTGAAAACCATCCAAACATAATATTTATACAGTTGGAATCTTTTATGGATCCGGAAAATGTGGAGGGACTTGGATTCTCTAAAGACCCTATTCCCAATTATAGAAAATTAATGGAGACCTGCTCTTCCGGGACCATGGAAAGCCCAGTAGTCGGGGCCGGCACCGCCAACGTAGAATTTGAAGTAATGACCGGCATGAGCGTCAAATTCTTTGGCCCGGGAGAATATCCCAACAAGGGAGTTTTGCTTAAAACCACTTGCGAGAGCGTTGCATACGATTTGAAAAACATCGGCTATTCCACCCACGCAATACATGATCATCGAGGCGCATTTTATGAGAGAAATAAGGTATTGGCCAATATGGGATTTGATACCTTTACTTCTTTGGAATATATGAATAATGTGGTGAAAACACCTAAAAATTGGGCAAAAGATACAGTATTGACCCAACAGATGATGGATGCCCTCCAATCCACAAAAGGATCGGATTATATTTACACCATCTCTGTGCAGGGGCATGGTTCCTATCCAACGACACAGGTATTAACCGACCCGGCAATTACGGTGAAGAATGCAGCCACGGAAGAAGAAAAATGGCAGTGGGAGTATTACGTTAATCAAGTATACGAAATGGATCAATTCATTGGTACATTCTTGAAAAAGATGGAGTCCTATGATGAAGATGTTGTGGTGGTAATTTATGGAGATCATTTGCCGGCAATTACCGGCATTAGCGATGACAACCTGAGCGGACGAACCATGTACCAAACCGAATATGTGATGTGGAGTAATTTTAAGATGGCCAAGAAAGATAAAGATTTGGCCACCTATCAGCTGTCTTCTTATGTTTTGGATCGACTGGACATCCACCAGGGAACCCTGGTCACCTACCACCAGAAGTACCGTGACAGCAACACGTACATGAAAGATTTGGAAGCCTTGGAGTATGATATGCTCTATGGGAAACGATATATTTATAATGGTACTTCCCCCTTCAAAAAAGTTGACATGAAAATGGGTGTGAAGGATATTACAGTAAAGAAGGTTATTCAAATTGGTGACAAGTATTATATTAAGGGACAAAACTTTACCCCTTATAGCAAAATTAATTTGGATGGAAAAATCTTAAAGACCATATATCTATCTCCAACAGTCTTAGGTTTATTGGAAAAAGTGGATGCGTCTGCTGTAGATCGAATGAAGGTCAGCCAAGTTGAAAGCAACAAGGAAATTCTCAGTACATCAGAGTAAGGTTGAATAGTCACTGAGAGGGTTTGGATATGAAAGAGTTGAAAACGAAAAGGCTTCTTCTCACCCTATGGAAGGAAGAAGATGCACGACAATTGTATCAATTGGCAAGGAACCCTAATGTTGGTCCCCATGCCGGATGGAAGCCTCATGATACAGTGGAAGAATCTCTGGAAATTATTCGAACGCTGTTTATGCCCGGCAATGTCTGGAAAATTACAAACAAGGAATCCGGGATACTTCTCGGCACCATTGCTTTGGAGCCGGACAAGATTCGCCCCGGAATTGCCAGTAAGGAAATGGGGTATTGGATTGGAGAGGAACACTGGGGAAAAGGGTATATCACCGAGGCCGCCCAGCGGATCATTGAATTTGGATTTGAAGAAATGAATCTTGATATTTTGTCCATCTGCACCGGACCTAGCAACCTGCGTTCTCAACAGGTTATAAGGAAACTGGGATTCACATACGAAGGAACCCATCGGCATTGCTACAAAATATATGATGGGACCATACGAGACACCCTCACCTTCAGCATGACCAAAGAAGAGTGGGAAGCGAAGGAAAGTATCTAAACTCCAAAACTGGGAAATAATATAAACTTGCCAAACTGAACTACGTCGAGAAGCGACCTCTTTTTATTTGTTATATCAAATCCGATGATTGAGATATAATCGGATTGGCTAAATCTTTTTTTGAGGTATAACATGTATATTTGCAATGCTATCAGTTTCAATCTTTAATTTGTATGTACATTCTCCGGTTTTGAGTATCACTTCGATTCCCAGAATATCCCAAACGTCATCAAGGATTCTCTGCAATTCTGTGGGCTGGTTCTGACCCGCCCCAAGTGTGCCGGCATATTTTTCTATGAGTTCACCGTACTTGGCAGGTAGATATTCTATCATTTTTGTTTCTTTCTTAACGATTGTTTCATCGCGGAATATTTCTCGATACTCCTTTGGTGCGCAACCAAACCACGTTTTGAAATTATCTGTGAAATATTTGGCGTTAGAAAATCCAACATCTACGGCAATCTGTGATATGGAATCATTTGTTTCCAAAAGCATGGCTTCAGAAATTTCGACACGGACCATGCTTACAAAAGCTCTGAAATTCTCGCCAGCATATTTCTGAAACAAATGGGATAGATAATACTTATTTAGATTTATATTTTCTGCAATCTCAGTCAAACTCAGCTTGCTGTCATAGTTTGCATATATATGGGAAACAATTTGGCTAATTCTTTCAGATTGCATTGCATCATGCGATTTTTTGTGCTCAAATTCACGCCTGTCCTGATTCAGTGAAAAACTCTGAAAATGTTCCTGCAAAACATGAAGAATCCTTCTTGCTTCCCCAGCAATTTCCTCTTCAATACTGATTATTTCCTTCGTATGCACGCTGTCAATTTTCGCATAATTTAGAGCAATTGATAAAATGTTTTGTCGTAAGAGCTGCTGCTCGTTATACTTGGCCGGATTCGCTGTGAGCTTCGTAGTGAAGATCTGGGTATCAAGATGGGGGTATTCTTCCTTGAAGTATTCCGCATTGAAATGTACGAAAAGAACTTTATTTGAGCAAGACAATTTTTTAAATCCGTAAACATCGTTAGTATGAATTATGTGTATGTCACCCTTTGTCAGCTTGTAGTATGAGTAAGACAGCTTTAACTCCACCTCGCCATCAAGTAAAAAAACAATGGTAATATCTTTATGATAACGCCATGGGTAGTCATCAATATCTTGGAGTCGAACATTGATAGGCATATTCTCTCTGTATTCAATTTTTTCTAATATGGACATCATCACTTTCAACCTCAATAATATTTTAACATAACAAGTGGGGCAAATGAACTTATCATTTTGCCCCACTATATGTATTTTTATGTGTTTTTGCCTTCTACCTTCCTGCCTACGAAGAAAAATATTACGGTCAGTATAGCAGCGCCAACGGCAAACCAACGGATTGCAATGAGCAATCCCTGAAAACAGTCTACGCCATAAACTTCCAAATAGTATTCAGGCCCCCACGAAGCTTCATAAACAGGCAGGAACAACGCACCCATTGTTGAAAGCACACAGAGAATTGCGCAGATGAGTGCAATGTTCTTTAAATCGCCCTTATTAAGCTTTGTGACCTTATTAAGAGGATATTTAACAGAGTCTATCTTCGTCATGCCGCCCCACTTTCGCTTGCAGAAAAAGTAAGCGATTGGACCGGTGGTCAAACCGATCAGTCCACCGAGGAAGTAATCCGAGCCGTTCAACAAATATGCTAATATTCCGACTAGCACTGGAATACTAAAAAATACGTAGATGAAGCCCCTAGGACCGGGAACCTTAATGGGGCGATTCATATTCGGATTTTTCACTCTGAATACAATCATTGATATGAAAAGCAAACACTGAGTCGCAATGATAAGCAGTACTTCAATACAAAGAACAACTGAAAAGTCAAAGGTACAGAGTATCAAGTCGGCTGCTGCCATGACCAATATGGGAATATATGGTACACCTCTCTTCCTGCTAACCTTTCCAATCGACTTGGCAAACAGATTGTCCTCAGACATTGCATATAGCACACGAGGGGCTGCAGTTATCCATGAGTTGAATATTGATAAATTTGCAAGAATCGCTATCACGCCGAATATTACAATCCAAATCCCTCCGGGAAGAAATGTTGTTAGCACAGTACTGTATCCAACTTCTCCGTTGATGCCTTCTGACCACAGGTTCCACTGACCAACAGAACCCAAGCCTGCGATTGTTGGGATAATGTAAGTTGCAGCAATGAGTGGTACCGCAAGAATTGTTGCCTTTGGGATTGCCCTTGTATCTTCAACCTCACCTCCGATAGCAGACATGGCTTCATACCCTGAGTATACCCAGATACCAATTGCGATACCGCCACCGATACTTTCTGCGATACCTTGTCCGGGTGGAATAAACGGTATCATTGGATTATCCTTGAAGTTGATGAATCCAACGACCGCAATAAGTGTGAATACTGCCAGAACAAGCCAGCCTATAATAGTGCTGAATCTTCCTGATTCCTTAATCCCTCGAAGATTTATTATTACTACAATTGCTATTATACAAACCTGAAATACATATGTTACCCCTTTGCTTGCCCCAGTCATTACACCAAAGTATCCGCCAGCCAGGATAACATATACGGATGAATCAACGAAGTTTGCGATTGTTTTCCACCAGCCTGCTTGAAATCCCCAGAATTCGCCGAGGGCTTCCTGAATCCATTTGTAAAATCCGCCTTCGCAAGGTCTCGCCGCACCAAGTTCAGTAGCGGCAAGAGCCATAGGTAGCCCCCAGATAAATGGGATTACTATCAGCATTACAATAGTGAGTCCAGGGCCTGCAGCAGGAATCATTGCTTCAATGCCAAAAGCTCCAGCGGCACAAAGACAGTAAATCATGAATACAAGGGTCCCAACACCCATCTTATGTTTCTTTACTCCAATACGGGGTTCTTGGCTCATAATATTCACTCCTTTCAATAATAACAAATTATAACTAAGATTTAATGAAATCACATTGGCAATTATTCAATAAGATTGCCACCCATTGTCAGAAGGTGCTTGTACATTTCAGGGCGTCTGTCTCTAAAAACAACAACTTCCTTTCTATAAGCCGCCATTTTGTCCATATCAAATGTTGCGACCATCGTGCCTTCAGTTTTACAATCCATTTCAGCAATTTTCTGTCCAATATTATTGCTGATGAAAGATGCTCCCCAAAATCTGATTGCTGTACCTGCCTTTGGCTCTTCCTCATCGCCGATTCTGTTTGAAGTGATTACTGCAGCCATGTTCGCCGCTGCATGTCCCAGCATTGTATTTTGCCAGTGATGATGATCAATGTCGGCCTGATCAAGTTCTGCAACAGGAGTTGCAAATGACCCAATAGCTGTTGGGTAGAATAAAAGCTCTGCACCCATAAGGCACATGATTCTTGCAGCTTCAGGAAACCACTGATCCCAGCAGACGCCTACGCCAATTTTGGCATAGCGTGTATCCCATACCTTGAATCCCGTGTCTCCAGGACTGAAATAAAACTTTTCGTAATATCCCATATCATCAGGAAGATGAGTCTTTCTATAGTAACCAAGAATCGTTCCGTCTGCATCAATCACTGCTATTGTGTTGTATCTGACGATTCCCGCATCTTCATAAAAGCTTATAGGTAATACAACCTTAAGCTCTTTAGCAAGTGCACACATCTTTTCAAGCAATGGATTGTTATCACGTGGCCTTGCCAAATCGATATACTCATAGTCTTCAATCTGTGCAAAGTACGGAGTTTCAAACAGTTCTTGAATCTGAATGATATTTGCGCCTTTGTTTGCAGCCTCTCTAATCAATTTTTCTGCTTTTGCGATGTTTGCTTCACGATCCCAGCTACATGACATCTGGGTGCATGCCACAGTTACATTTCTCATTTTTAATACCTCCAACTCATTCGATTAACAATATGTTTTAACAAATACGATTTTACTATCGGTACTTTCAAAATTGTAGAACATAGTTGCTCGGAATTTGACAAATTCTCAATGAATACCACAATAAAAATGACAATACAATGTGGTTCGTAATATAGGAACACCTCAATATGATGGATGGGTACTTGGAATAGGAATGTTCGCTAGCAACAAAATAACAAAGCAGCACCAAAAAGGTGCTGCTTTGTTATTTTGTTAATAATGACTAAACCATCCTATTTTACAGCTTCAACCAATTCCGTCAGGACCCTGATAAAGGGACCCCGGTTGAGCAAGGTGATGTCAGCATAATTCTCGTAAAACGGCCGTCGTTCTTGTTCCATCTTCGACAACGCTTCCTGGCTGGTAGAAAGGGGTCTGCCGGTCGTTGCCAGCTGGGAAACAGGCCGGTCGATGAAAACCATTTTGCCATTTTGTCGAAGTGCTTGGACGTTGATGGGGTTCATCAGTATGCCGCCTCCTGTGGCAATCACCTGGCTGTTTTGTTTTCCCGCCTCCAAGGTGACTTTTGTTTCCCACTCTCTAAACTTCTTTTCTCCGTCCACTCGAAAAATTTCCGGAATGGATTTTCCTGCTGCCTGGATAATTTTTTCGTCCAAGTCAATAAAAGGGCGATTCATTTCTTTTGCCAATAGTTTCCCCAAAACGGATTTTCCACTGCCGGGCATTCCGATGAGCACTATGTTTCGGAGGGAATGCTGCAAATCCTTAAGGATGAGTGGAATCTGTTGGGTTAAATCCTTTTCCCCCGTAAAAAGTTCAGCGCTGCGAATTCCTTGTGCCACCAGCATGGGAAGCCCCCCTGTGTGGGGAAGACCCAGTTCCATGGCCTCTTGCACCAAAAGGGTTAAAAACGGATTATAAATCACATCCACTACCCCCTGACACTTTGGAAAATCTCTCAAGTGAAGGAGGGTTTTTAAGTTGTCAGGATACATGCCTACAGGAGTGGTGTTAACAATAATTTCTGCATCATAGGGCAAGTTGTCATAGGAGACATAAGCGGCATGAATTGAATTGGATGGGTTGGTTTCACGGTGGAGGTGACGCTGAGCCACGGTTAATTCTTTGGCACCTTCCTGTTGAATAAGGGCACAAGCTGTCCGACTGGTTCCGCCGCCGCCCAACAGCAGCACCTTCTTGTGGGCAAAAGAAATTCCCGCCAAATCCATCCCATATTTCATGCCGAAGTAGTCGGTGTTGGCACCATGAAGGGAACCGTTTTTGAAGTAGAGGGTATTAATGGATCCGATTTCTGCCGCTTCCAAATCAATAACATCGCAATATTTGGCTACGGATGTCTTATATGGTATGGTGACATTAAGACCGGAAAACTCCCGCTGCCCAAGAAACTCATCCAGTTTTTCCGGGGGAGTGGGGAATAAGTCATAGGGATACAACCCCAGTTTTTCATGGATGATTTTGGAGTAACTATGGGCAAGTTGCGCCCCTAACAATCCATATTTCATGGGTTTTTCCTTTCCAGCAACAAATCCAACAGGCCTATGGCAATGGCGGCTTCCACCACCGGAACCCCTCGCAGGACAATACAGGGATCGTGGCGACCTCTAATCTCCAAATCAACAGGCTTTATGGTATCCAAATCAACAGACGTTTGTTTCTTTGCGATGGAAGGGGTTGGCTTCAAGGCAACCCGAACCAAAAGAGGCATTCCCGATGTAATTCCGCCAAGAATTCCGCCGTGGTGGTTTGTGCGGGTTCTGACACGGCCATCCTCCACAATAAAGGGATCATTGTTCTCTGAACCCAACAAAGTGGTTGCGCCAAATCCGGCACCAAATTCCACCCCTTTGACCCCGGGAATTCCAAACAAAATAGGGGATAAAACGCTTTCTACTCCATCATAAAGAGGACCGCCTAACCCTACAGGAATTCCAACGCCGCAGGCCTCAACAATGCCACCCACAGAATCACCCTCGTCTTTTGCTTGAAGAATCAATGACTTCATTGCCTCCCCCGCTGAAGAGGAAATCACAGGAAAATCGGAGGTTGCTAATTGGTGGAGCAGATCCGACGAAATGGATGTGGGGCAAAAAGGTTCATCTTTCACTTTTCCAATGGAAGAAATGTGGGCGCCGATTTGGATGCCTGATTTCTTTAATACTTGCATGGCAAGGCCCCCGGCGATACAAAGGGGGGCAGTCATTCTGCCGGAAAAAGGTCCGCCGCCGGACATGTTCAACGTGTCGCCATATTTCATATAGGCGGTAAAATCAGCATGACCGGGTCTGGGAATCCGCTGGGTTTTTTTGTAATCTCCGGGACGGATGTTAGTGTTTTTAATAGATAAGGTAAGAGGATCTGTAGATTCTATTTGGACCAAATCCAATTCTTTTCGCGGCGTGGCAAAGGGACTGTTGCCCGGCGCTCTTCGGTTCATAAAGGTTTGAAGTTCCCCAAGATCAGGGACAAAGTCCCGGGGAAGCCCTTCCAGGGTCACACCGACTCGATCCTCATGGGATCCGCCAAATACGGTGACGATATAATTTTTCCCAAAACTAGATTTCATTTATCTTTCCTCCCAGCCCTTTATAATCTTCAAAAAATCCTGGATAAGACTTGTTGACCGCTTCTGCGCCTTTGATGGTGACAGGGTTTGTACAAATAGTTGCTGCAATTGCAGCAGCCATCACAATGCGATGGTCGGCGCATCCGTCCACAGAACCCCCCGGAAGCAGCGGCTTTCCGCGAATAATCATACCATCCGGTCGTTCCTCCGCATCCCCGCCTAAATCCCGAATTAATCCAACCGTGGTTTCCAATCGATCGCTTTCTTTCAGGCGAAGCCGTTGGGCATTGGAGATTGTCGTAATGCCGGGACGCACCGAAGCCACCACCCCAAGAATGGGAATCAAATCCGGAATTTGGGATCCGTCAATGTTGTTGGGAAAATCCCGAAGTAGTTGGGAAACTGCCCGATCGCCTTGTAAGGAATCCGGATTTAAGCCGGTACAACTTACTTGGTTGGCAAATCCAACATAGTTTGCCGCCAACCAAAAGGCTCCGTTGGACCAATCCCCCTCCGGGGTAGCGGGTGATGGGCAATGGTAGTGCTGATTTCCGGGAATTATATATTTTTCCAAAGTAACATGTTTTGAACCGACTTTCTCAGTGTTTGAAATCACTTGAATCTGAATGCCGGACTCCTTCAGGACCTGAAGGGTCAAATCCACATAGCTTTTTGATTCTAAAGGTGATGTCAGGTTGATTTCGCTGTCTCCATTGAGAAGGGGCAAAGCAAACAACAGGCCGCTAATGTACTGAGAACTCACATCACCGGGGAGGGTAAAACCCCCGTTTTGTAGACGCCCGGACCCCCAAAGTTCCCCGCTGCCAAGAACAAAGGTGCAGCCATGCTTTTCCAATTCTTCTTTTAAAGGAGATAGGGGGCGTTGAAGCAAGCGGCCTTCCCCCAAAAAGCGGACTTGGTTTTTCATGGCCATGGCAACAGGCAATAAAAACCGCAAAGTGGAACCGCTTTCCCGACAGGGAAGAACGGGCTTTTCTTCATTCAAAGCCAAGAGGCAAGTTTTTGTGGCCTCCAAATCTTCGGAAGAGGATTCCAAGTTCACCATGCCGGGAGGATGGGAAAGAGCTGCGGCAATCAACAATCGATGGCCGTGGGATTTGGATGGAATTGCTGGGACAGACCCTTTGAGAGGCCCGGGTCGGATCATTATATTCATGGCACAAGCCCCATTTCTATAAATTCTGCCAGTTCCTCCACCAAGATAGATTGAAGGGCGCATTGGCCTATCTGAAGGGGAACCACAAGATGAATCACGGATCCTTTTCTTTTTTTGTCCTGCAAAGCAATCTGGGTAAGCAGATTGGCTGAATAGGGAAAATCAAGGGGGAATCCGTATTTATTTAAGGTTTGAAGCAGAGGCGTCAGACAATCTTCCGAAGTCCACCCTTTTGCTGTAGCAGCTCGGGTGACAATGGCCATTCCTTTGGCCACGGCATGTCCATGGGAGATGGTATATTGGCTGGCCAACTCTATGGCATGACCAATGGTATGGCCAAAATTCAACAGCTGACGTTGTCCTTGATCCGCCACATCCTCCTCCACCAATTTTTGTTTTACGCCAATGGCACCTGCGACACACCGCTGAATAAATTCAAACCCATCCTGCCCTGCAAGTCCGCTTTGTCCTGCAAACCCATCCTGCCCTGCAAGTCCACCGGTCCAAGGATAGCGCACCATGTACTCAAACAAACTTTTGTCCGCCAACATGCCGCATTTTATGGTTTCTGCCAGGCCATCCAGCAGTTCATGGCCAGGTAACGTGTTCGTGGTCATGGGATCAAAGACCACCAGAGAAGGTTGCCAAAAGGTACCTGCTAAATTTTTCCCTGCATTTAGGTTTACACCGGTTTTGCCGCCAACGGAAGAATCCACAGCGGCCAGTAAGGTGGTAGGGACTTGTATGACCTGAAGACCTCGCAAATAAATAGAGGCGGAAAATCCTGCCAAGTCGCCAATGACACCACCTCCCAAGGCAAGTACGCTGTCGGAACGGGTGAATTGCTTTTCCGCTAAAAAATCCAATAGGGTCTCCACGGAAGCCATGCTTTTGGTAGGCTCTCCGGGGGGGAATACTATTTTTTCAACGGTAAATCCGGCCTGACTCAGGGAATCCATTATCGTAGGGGCATAGAGGGCATCCACTGTAGCGTCAGTGACAACACAAATTTTCCCGGGGGAAAGAATGTCGGCACAATTTACACCAAGGGTGGAAAGGGACCCCGGCTGAGAAATCACTGAATAAGGGTGGGCGGTATGTATGGTTATGGAAGTCATGCTGGCTCCTTTGCTTAAGTAGACATAATCGTAATCTTGTTCCAAGGCAATTTCCCGTGCCTCGGAAGGCTAGAAGAATTCTTTATCAATGGCTTCTTTCTTCATTCTACCATCCCGAAGCAGACGTCGCAATGATTCCCGATCTCCTGTGGCGATGGCTTCCCCATATTGGTTGAGCCGCTGGGTCATTTTTTTTATTTCACTTACCAAGAATTGTGGATTGTCTAAAAACAATTCGGTCCACATGTCTTCGTTTAACTTGGCAACTCGTGACATATCCCAGTAGCTTCCTGCAGAATAGCCTTGATGACCCTCCGCTGTATCACTTTTAATGTACGCGCCGGAAATCACGTGGGGCAGCTGGGAGGTAAATGCAATCATTCGATCGTGCTCTTTGGGGGTGGACATTTGAATTGTGGTGAACCCAATGGCTTTGCATAAATTTCGAATGTATTCGATATCTTCAATTTGCGTATCTTTTGCCGGAACCAGAATCATGGAAGCATTGTCGAATAATGCTTTCTTAGAATATTCAAACCCGGAATGCTCAATACCTGCCATGGGATGTCCCCCCATAAACACAAATCCTTTTTCTTTTGCGAAAGGTTCCAATTCATTGCAGACAACCTCTTTTACGCCACAACAGTCTAAGACAATGGCTCCTTTTTTGAATAAATCACCGTGGGATTTCACATAGTCAATGGCAGCGGCAGGGTACAAGGCGACCACAACCACATCGCACGCAGGAAGCATTTCATCGGTCAACACGTCTTCAATGGCATTGACCAGTTTCGCTTTCTGATTGATGGTATCATTAATATCAAACCCATAAACGGTATGATCTGTGTTTTGATTCAGGGCTTTGGCCATGGATCCGCCAACCAGCCCCAGTCCGATAACTCCTATCATTTTGTTTCTCCTTTGTATGCCAGCGGCAAAATTTGCATAACTGCATTCATTACATCTTTAAAGGCGGCAGGAGTCAAAGATTGAGCCCCGTCGCACAGGGCGCGTGCCGGGTCATTATGAACCTCAATCATCAAACCATCGGCCCCGGCGGCTACTGCGGCCATGGCCATGGGTTTTACCAAAGAGGCAATGCCTGTGGCATGACTGGGATCCACAATGATGGGAAGGTGAGACAAACTTTTGATTAATGGGATACAGGACAAATCCAATGTGTTTCTCATTGCTGTTTCAAAAGTTCGGATTCCCCTCTCACAGAGAATTACCTTGTGGTTTCCTCCTGCCATAATATATTCGGCACTCATCAAAAACTCGCTGATGGTGCTGGAAAGACCCCGCTTCAGCAAAATTGGCTTGTCCAATTTGCCCAACTCTTTTAGCAACTCAAAGTTTTGCATGTTGCGAGCACCTACCTGAATCACATCCACATCCTCAAAAAGAGGCAAATGGGAAACATCCATGACTTCCGTCACCACCGGCAATCCGGATCTTTTTTTTGCTTCCACTAAATACTCGATGCCGGTTTCTCGCATCCCCTGGAAGGCGTAGGGTGAAGTCCTGGGCTTGAAAGCGCCTCCTCGGTATAGCAATGCCCCGGCCTCTTTGACTTCTTCGGCGATGGAACATACTTGGTTCATGGATTCAATGGAACAAGGCCCGGCAATCACCGCAAAATTTCCGCCTCCCAGTTTGACAGGTCCAATTTCAATGACCGTATCTTTGGGGTGAAATTTCCGGTTGGCGTTTTTGTAGGGCTCTGTAATTCGTTTCACGCTTTCCACAATATCCAAAGCCTCAATCAGCTCGGTATCCACCATGGCGGTTTCTCCGATGAGTCCCATGATGGTAGTCGTCCCGTATTGACTATAATGGATATCCAGGTTCATGCTCTTTAGCCATGAAACTAAATTGTCCAGCTGTTTCTGTTCCGGATTTTCTTTTAATACAATAATCATGGGGTATCCTCCGTTTTCTTTCTTTATCTGCTCAGTGGTCTAACCAACAGGTTGATTTGGGCTAAAAAAAACTCCACAGGTGTATTTCGCCTGTGGAGAATGATTTCTTTGTGGTTCCAATCGTGAACTTATCTCTCAACAGCAAAATACACCTTACGAATCGTAAAGTAGTAGTAATACCATTTTGCTGCTACAGTTGGATGGTTGTTCAACGTGCTGTATCCTTTCGGTTAGTTTTTCTTTTGTTAGATTCTACCACGTTAAAGCAGTTCTGTAAAGGGTCGATTCCTGAAATGGTGGTATTTTAGCCTAACAAGTGCTGAATTAAGACTTTTGTGCCAATGGCAATCAATACCAAACCACCGGCCAATTCAGCCCGGGATTTGAATTTTGATCCAAAAAAGCAACCCACTTGAACCCCAATGGCTGAAAGGAAAAAAGTCGTTCCTGCAATAATGGAAGAAGCTTCAAGAAGATTTACTTTTAGAAAAGCAAACGATACCCCCACCGCTAAAGCGTCAATACTGGTGGCCACCGCCAAGGGCAACATAACCAAAGGCTTAAACGAAGGATTGGGGCAGGCGTCCGGTTCTCTGGACTCCTTGATCATTTTTCCACCAATCAATCCCAGCAAAACAAAAACAATCCAGTGGTCAAAACTGTCCACCATGGTGCTGAACCGTGCGCCGATGAAATACCCAATCAAAGGCATGGCCCCTTGGAAGAAGCCAAACCACAACCCGGTATTGACAGATTGCAGCAGCGATTTTCGTTTTTCTTCTTGTTGAATGGAAAGGCCTTTGCAAATGGCCACAGCGAAGGCATCCATGGATAGACCCACCGCCAATAACAGCAATTCAAGTAAACTCATGAAAAGAGTATATCTGCGGCAATCGGCGAAGTCAAGGACAAGTGAGGGAACCCTTTGGGTATCATGTGAATAAGTTTAATTCTGTTCTTGTTTTCTCCCGGGAGCAATATGATATAATAACAGTTGAAACGGTTGTGGAAAAAAACAGAGATTTTTTGTAACAGAACCATCGAATCTTTATTGAAATGAGGTACATAACATGATCTTTTCTCATTTGGAAACGAAGCCAAAGATTGATGAAAGTGCTACAATTACTGGGACCGCAGTTATTTGCGGTGATGTAACAATTGGAAAAAACACAAGAATTATGTACGGCGCTACGGTCATCGCGGAGGGTGGGTCAATCGTTATCGGGGATAACTGTGTCGTGCTGGAAAACGCTGTTTTGCGGAGCACCGCCCATCACTCACTTAATATAGGTGACAATGTGCTCATCGGACCAAGTGCGCATGTTGTCGGTTGTACGGTGGAGGACAACGTTTTTATTGGGACCGGTGCGGCGGTGTTTCATGGTGCGAGGCTGTGCCGAGGCGCTGAAGTGCGGATTCACGCAGTTGTGCATTTGAAAACAACCATACCTGAAAACGAAACGGTGCCGATTAATTGGGTTGCGGTCGGAACGCCGGTTCATATGTTTTCCCCGGATAAACATGACGAAATTATTGCGGTACAAATGCCACTTAACTTCCCCGGATTTGTTTACGGGGTGGAACGCAAGCCAAACGGCGAAACCATCATGCCGGAAATCGCCGAAGCGATGACAGGCTATCTGAGAGAACATAATGAAGATACTCCGGAAGAATAACAAACAAAAAAAGACTTGCGACCCACTTACCGAGCATCTATACTAATAATTGTATAGAGCGGGAGGGGATTTTATGAACATTGGAATCAGAGTTGAATATATGACTTAAATGAAAAGAGCCTTTTTTAGTGCTCTTTTTGGTTTGGAACGCATATGCCCCTAAATGTGCTAGACAAATTTTGACGTAGCTCAGAAGTGATTTTCTTTAGAAACCAAGGAGATACATAGTATATGAAAAAAATAGTTGTATTGGTGCTGCTTATGGCGGCGATGTTGGCTGGTTGTGCTGAAACACCCTCGATTACAACAGAAAATGCCAACGTGGGAAAAGAGGGAGTCTACTTAATAGATTGGCAAGAGCCAATACCAGAAAATATAAAAGTTGCAGCCCAAGTCCGTTCGTTGGATTTTGAAAATGCTCCTTTTGCCATCATGGAGCAGGATTTTTCGGAGCCATCTTTTAGGCTTTTTGTTGCCATAAAAACTGGTAGGAAATATAATACGCCTGTATATTCCTTATCATATGAAAAAAGCTCTAAAATGACCGTATTAACAATTTCCCTTGATACAATAAGAAACGACGACACAACAAAAATAGCGGTTTATGAGATTATTACAACAAAAAAATTTGATGCACTTGATTTGAAAGCAGATGGGGTAGGTGCGAAATACCAAATGGTTGTTTTTTAGGCAAGATTTGAAACTGGTATGCATCGAAAAACCAGCACTGGGCATTGTGATTTCATATGCACAGAAAGCGAAACCAAAGGAATCCCCCAGACGGTAACCTTCGACAAACATCCCGCTGCTGACCTTCGCACAACATCTTTCTACTACAAATGTGCTTATTTTTTGCAAAAAAACAAAAAAATCTGTACAAAAATGCTAGGGAACCTGACATTTTTTTGAATTTGTGGCCAAAACCACCCATTTTTTCTAAAAAAGCGTGAAATAACAAATAAATCTGTATTTTTCAAGGCAAAAAAGGATGAAAAGTACAGATTTTTTAGAAAATCTGAAGATATTTAGAAAAAATGTCCATAACCCACAATATGTTTAAAAATCATGTTTTTGCTAGCAAATCGTGCCACAGCCAATAATTACACCAATTATAAATCCGTTGTTTGACAAGACGATTCATAGAATGAAAAGGCAATCAGATCAAAAAAGATATATAATGCAAATATAAAACGGCAATCATTCGGTTTGGGGCATAGCAAACAAACAGCTGAAAGGGATTTTGCAAAGGTAAATTTCACCTGTTTCGTGGGAGGGAATCTGCGGCTGTCACCGCCAAACTAATAAATGATTAACGGTTTTAAAAGTGCCGGCTTCAATAAAACCTTTTGGGGTTCAATTGATTCTAAACAGAGCACTTCGAAAAGCTTAGGGTCAAGCAGCTTGACGGCCAGTTCGAATTACTGGGTTTTTTGGCGCAAACAAAGTGCTTGCCTTATTATATTATACGTACTATACTAAACTTAAATAGTAACATAGCGGTTCAATTAATGGGGGACCTTATGGATAAGTTGGGGAAACATAAAGAGAAAGTTAGTGAAACAGATAAAGCGCGTTTTTAATGCGCTTTTTATTTATATAAAAACAAAGATGCGTGACTTTGAGAGAGAAAACAAACTGAAGCAAAATTTTTCACAAAGAAAACAAACCAGAGAGGTTCCTGGCTATGTAAAAATTGATAGTTGCTTATAAATTAAGTTGAATGGATGGACTAATTCACCGTCCTGACAAAATCTGAGAAGCAATATACCTATAATGTAACAATATATCAGGATTTCACACCACTATAAACAAAAGGAGAAATTCAATGGAACTGTTTGATACAATAAAAAGAATATCGCCTTACAAGGTATTGTGGTATGCCATAGCAGTGGCGGATGGTATATCAACGCTCTGGTACATTAGTGCCTTAGATTCTGAATTATATAACTTTAACACCTTTTGGGTTGGGGTTGGATTTACCTTGTTGTTATTGCTGTCTCTGCTATTTGTTTTTCTGTTTGTAGCAAGAAAGTGGGATAACTCCAAGGAAAAAATCCAAAGAAATATGTATCTTACTAAAAGAGTGTTTGTTACAGTGTTTCTGTTGGACTGGATTGCATACCTAATTGTTACATTTTTTCAATTAGGTGAAATTCAGTTAATATCCATACTCCCTGAGTTCTTTGTGGTATTGATATGGGTCATTGAGATTTCCGTCGTAGAAATAATCTTAATATCCTCTGCCGGGGAGGGGAAAGCAAATCGCTCCAGCATATGGCTCTGGTTAGGGAGCTTAATAATATTTATCTGGATATATCTGGATATTGCTTGACCGTTAGAATATGACTTGTATTGGTATTTCTTCAGGCATTGCAATATTTGAATAGAAAGGGGAAAAAATGGAGCATATAAAAGCAGGTCAAAAAAAAATAACCTATGGGTTATTGATGCTAGGGGCGTTGCCCTATGCAGGTTGTTTCTATTTACTGATAGTAAATCATTACGAGATAAACTATGTATGGTCTGCAATAGTGGTTGCAGCATGTTATCTGATGCTAATTGTGCGCCCTGCCTTTTCAGTTATTAAATTATGCGAAGAATCTCCCTTGAACGCAGAATCTCGTATTATTTTTGCCATGGTTGTGACCTATGCCATTGTCTTTGTGTTTCTCTTTAATTCGGCTTCTAAGTCTCCTTATTTCATGTCCATGGGGTATCTAATGCTGGTCATATCGGGGCTTACGATTGCTGCTGCAGAATTTACCATATTAACTTGGGTGGCAATATACAAACAAAAAAAACAAAGCGATATCTTTTATGGCGTGTTTGCGCTTCTCTGGAGTTTTCTTCTAGCAACAATATGGTTATATGAGAGATGGATGGACAAGTTAAGTTGATGAAAGGACCTGCTTTAACCTTGTTGTGCCCAATTAAAATTGTAGGTGACCTTACATGATTGTACCATACTGGATTGTAACCATTTGTATGTACAAGACCGCAATACCTTATTTCTTGGGTTTGCCACACAGAAAGTTAAATGACCTAAATGCCCAAGGTTGTGTTTTCATTGACAAAAGAAGGCGTTGACAATTACAATATAGAGAAACATCAGACAGCACAAAAAGTAAAATGCGTTTTGCCATGGGGCCAACCAACGAAAACCAGAAAAGAGAAATTACATGAAAAGTATAAAAACCGCATTACCCCGTTCTTTGTCAAATTCCAACGAATTACCGGGATTGGTGAGCAAAATCATCGAAGAAGTCAAAAGCGGTGGAGATCAGACGTTGCTTTCTTACAACTTAAGGTTCGACCAGTGTCAGAGGGAATCTGTTCAGGTGAGCCAAGAGGAAATTCAAGAAGCATATGATCAAGTAACGCCGGAAGACTTGGAACAAATGAAACAGGCGGCGGCGAATATCCGCTCCTTTGCAAAGGCCCAACGGGCTATGTTCCTTCCCCTTGAAGACTTCTCGCCTATGGAAGGAATCAAACTGGGTCATCGGATTATTCCGGTGGATGGTTGCTGTTGCTATGTGCCGGGAGGCAGTTACCCTCTGTATTCCACCGCCTTGATGCTGGGTATTCCGGCCAAGGTAGCCGGTGTGCCTCGGGTGATTGGTTGTTCGCCGGCAATGAAAGGGACGGCTAAAATTCATCCCAAAACCTTGGTAGCCATGGAATTGGCTGGGATGGACGAAATTTATGTAGTAGGTGGGGCGCAAGCCATTGCAGCCGCTGCCTATGGAACCGAAACCATCAAGCCGGTGGATTTGGTCGTCGGCCCCGGAAACAGTTTTGTTACGGAAGCCAAAAAACAATGCTTTGGGCAAATCGGAATTGATTTTCTGGCAGGACCCAGTGAAGTTCTGGTGATTGCGGACAACACCGGCGACCCAAGAATTATCGCCGCAGATTTGTTGGCGCAGTCGGAGCATGACAACGTTGCCAAGGCAATCTTGGTAACCACCTATGCCCCTTTGGGAGAAGCAGTTCAACAACAAGTGGAAGTGCAATTGGAAACTCTATCTACTAAGTCCATTGCAGCACAATCCTGGAAAGATTATGGAGAAATTCTTCTGGCAGAAGATTTGGATGAAGCTGCGGATTATGCCAACCAATACGCACCGGAGCATTTGGAAATTATGGTTGCTACTGAGAAAGAGGACCTGCTGGTTGAAAAACTGCGGAATTATGGCTCTCTCTTTGTGGGGCAGGGTACTGCGGAAGTCTTCGGGGATTATGCCTCGGGAACAAACCATACATTGCCTACGTTAGGGGCTGCGCGATATACCGGTGGATTATGGGTAGGGAATTTCTTAAAGGTCTGCACCCACCAAAAACTCACAACCCAAGGAATAAAAAAAATCATGCCCATCGTCTCCAATCTGGCAAGAGGAGAAGGTTTGGAAGGACATGCTCGAGCGGCAGAAGCTCGTAAATCAATGAAATAACAAAAGTGGCCACTGTGACCACTGTGGATTGAATTATTTTTTGACAACGATAAAGGGTAGACGTGGATTCTATTGGAACCTGTCTACCCTTTAGTTGAGGGTATACTGCAATTGCGTATATCCTCCTTTCATTTATTACTCCTATTTGGTTTCAATACATCCTATATTGGATTTCGTATCTCTCAGATTCAAATACCTATTCGGTACGAAACTCTGATTCCCAAATTCATCGATTCTTCCTTATTCCTTCGAATCATAATCATCAGATTATCTCAAATGGACAGGATTTCGACCACACTTCAAACTCCGCTTTTCACGGCGGTCATCTGAATTTTGGCTACGATTTTTCGGAGCGACCCACCTACTTGACTTTCCGTTTTCGGAACTTCTTTTCTGTGAGTAAGGTAATAATACTACCGTATTTTTGCTTTGTCAATAGTTATTTTCAGAAAATTGAAATAATTTCTTTGCCCTCCACAAAACGTTGAAAAATGTGGGTTTTAAAACAGATAATCTTTGCGACAAAGGGGAGAACTGTGATATAATGAGAACAAAAATGATATTTTGCAAAGAGGGGGGCAAAAATGGATTGGAAGGCGCGGAGCGTAAAATTTCAGCAAGATATTCCTGCGGTTTTTGTCGCCCTAAAACATAAGGAAACTCCTTTCAGGGCCAAGCTTATGGCGGTGCTCATTGTCAGTTATGCCCTTTCTCCCATAGATTTCATCCCGGATTTCATTCCCGTAGTAGGGTTGCTGGATGATTTGATTCTGCTTCCCCTGATGGTCATATTATTAGTTCGGTTCATACCTTCTGAAATGATGGAAGAATATCGAAAGGAGGCCGAAGGCCTGTCATTTTTCGGCAAAAAAAAGAAATGGATTTACGCCATTCCTTTTATAGTTATTTGGATTGGTTTGCTTTGGCTATTGTTCTGTGTAGCAACCTAAGAAAGCAAACTGCTTGGTTGAATCCTCCAACTGGGCAAATAGGGAAGCCAGAGAGTCATCATAGACGGAAATATCAAAATCAAAAAAGAAACTAAAATCAAAGTCGCTGTCGGGAATGGGGCGGCTTTCTATTTTTGTTAGGTTGATATCATAGGCGGCAAATTTGGACATAAAATGATACAGTGCCCCCGGTCGGTGAGACAAGACAACCATAATGCTAATTTTGTTGGAGCCGGGATATACCTCGGGCTTTTTTGAAATACAGATAAACTTGGTATAGTTGTTATCGCTGTTTTGGATGCCTTCCTTGATGATTTCCAAGTTATACAAATCGGCACAATAAGCGGAAGAAATGGCGGCCACACCTTCTTCCGGTGAAGCGGCCACAAACTTGGCTGCCATAGCCGTGTTTTCACAGGGCTCGATTTGTGCCTTGGTATTCTTGAGGAAGTTTCCGCATTGGGCCAAAGCCTGTTCGTGAGAATAGATCTTTTTGATTTGGGATAGTTTGGTGCCCGGCTTCGCCAACAAGACATGGTTGATTTTTAGTTTAAGGCTTTTGGCAATATAGGCACGGTATTGGTGCATCAAATCGTAAATCTCTGTAACCGGGCCATGAAGATTGTTTTCGATGGGCAATATCCCGTATTGGCACAGACCTTTGTCTACCGCGGAAAAGACGCCCTCAAATGTGTTGACGTACATGATTGTCGGATGGTTGAAGAACTTTTCGGAAGCCAGGGTTGAGTTGGCTCCTTCGGCCCCCCTGACAGGCAATCACAGCGTTTTTGGGAAACATCTGCGGCGTATTTGCCAGTGCGTCCGTCATAATCTTGGCTGTTTTGGATTCGGTATGGATGGTTCTCAATTGATGAGACCGGGACAAATCGAACAAGGTGTGAAAGAAAATCTTCAAGTAGCCTCGCATTTCTTCATCGGTTCCTTGGGTCAGTCGATTGACAATTTCCCGTTCTCTGCCGCTGTCAGTCACCGGCAGATTTTGTTTCTTCTTGATGCCTGCCACCTCTTCCACAAGGGAAAACCGTTTGCGAATCAGTTGGGCAAGCTGGTCATCCACCTGGTCAATTTGCGGTCGGATGTCTTCAAGTTTCATCTTACGCCTCCTTCTTGATTTGAGCGGCAACGAAGTCGCCTATTTCTGCGGTTCCGGTTACTTTTAGTGGGACTGTGCTGCCGCCGGTGTCTTTGATTCTGGCCAAATCAGGGGTTCGATATCCCTGAGCCAAAACTTCTTTGACGGCAGCGGTAACCCTGTCTGCCTCTTTGGACAGATTAAAACTGTATTTAAGCATCATGGCAACAGATAAAATAGCAGCCATGGGATTTGCTATGTTTTTCCCTGCAATGTCAGGAGCGGAACCGTGAACCGGTTCATAGAGGCCAAACCCTTTGTCGGCAAGGCTTGCAGAAGGCAACATCCCAATGGATCCGGTAATCATGGAAGCCTCATCGGAGAGAATATCTCCAAACATGTTCCCGGTCACCAACACATCAAATTGCTTAGGGTGAATGACCAGCTGCATAGCGGCATTATCCACATAAAGATGGTTTAGTGCTACCTCCGGATATTGGGAAGCCACTTCTTCCATGACTCGCCGCCAGAGCCTGGAACTTTCCAAGACGTTGGCTTTGTCCACACTGGTTACCCGTTTGTCTCGCTTCATGGCCAATTCAAAGGCCACCTTGCCAATGCGGCGAACTTCTTCTTCCGCATAGATTTCAATGTCGTATCCGGCTAAGCCCAAGGGCGTTTCTTTGGTGCCCTTTTCTCCAAAATAAATGCCTCCGGTTAATTCTCGGACAACCATTAAATCCATTCCTCCCGAAACCAGTTCCGGTTTCAACGGACAGGCATCTGAGAGGGCGTCGAACATAATGGCCGGACGTAGGTTGGCGTAGAGGCCCAAAGCTTTTCGAAGTCCAAGAAGTGCTGTTTCCGGTCTATTCTCCCGAGGCTGGTTGTCCCATTTATCTCCGCCTACTGCCCCAAGAAGCACAGCATCTGCGGCTTGACACCCTTGAATGGTTGAAAGGGGTAGACACGCTCCGGTTTGGTCAATGGCAATGCCTCCGGCGGGAAAGGAAGTAACCTGAAAGGTATGACCGTACACCTTTCCCACGGCCCCAAGTACTTTGAGGGCTTGGGTTGTGACCTCCGGGCCAATGCCATCTCCCGGAATGGCTGCAATATTGTAGTTCATTTTCCCTCCTTCACACTGTTAATCAAACCGCCTGCCCGAATAATCTCAAGAATAAACGGGGGGAAAGGGGTTGCCTGATACGTTGTTCCTTGGGTATCGTTATGGATGGTGCCCTTGTCAAAGTCAACGGTGACCCAATCACCCTTTGATATAGCTTGGGCAGCTTCCGGACATTCCATAATGGGAAGGCCGATGTTAATGGCATTTCGGTAAAAGATCCTGGCAAAGCTTTTGGCAATGACGCAGGATATGCCACTGGCCTTAATGGCAATGGGGGCGTGTTCTCTGGAAGAACCACACCCAAAATTTTCTTCAGCAACAATGATGTCATCTTGATGCACATTGGATGCAAAGTCCGGGTCAATATCTTCCATACAGTGCTTTGCCAATTCTTCGTGGGACGAAGTGTTTAAATATCGAGCAGGGATGATCACATCGGTATCCACGTTGTTTCCATATCGATGAACCCTTCCTTTTACTTCCATGATAATACCTCCTTGGGGGCAGTAATATAACCGGCAATGGCGGATGCCGCCGCGACAGCCGGACCGGCCAGATAGACCTCAGATTCCACATGGCCCATTCTCCCTACAAAATTTCGGTTTGTCGTGGCCACACATCGTTCGCCGGCAGCCAAAATACCCATATGCCCTCCTAAGCAAGGCCCGCAGGTGGGAGTGGATACGACACAGCCTGCATCAATAAAGGTTTCCAAATATCCTTTGGTAATACATTGTTTGTATACTTCCTGGCTTCCGGGAATGATAATGGTTCGCACCGTGGGAGAAACCGATTGCCCCTTTAAGATGGCAGCGGCTTGTTCAATATCGGAAATCCGTCCGTTGGTGCAGGAGCCAATGACCACTTGGTCAATGAAAATATCCGAAGCGAGGCCTTGTATTTCGTCGATGGTTTTGGTGTTTTCAGGTAAATGGGGAAAAGCCACTGTCGGCCGAAGTTCTGAAAGATTGATTTCAAAGGTTCTTTGGTACTGCGCATCGTCATCTGCTTCATAAACTTGATAAGGCTTTGAAGAACGGGAGGTCAGATAGTCAATGGTAATTTGGTCCACAGGGAAAATCCCGTTTTTGGCACCGGCTTCAATGGCCATATTGGACATGCACAGCCGATCGTCCATGGTTAAAGAAGCAAGTCCCGGACCCACAAATTCCATAGATTGATACAGGGCTCCGTCCACTCCGATTTTGCCGATAATGTGAAGAATCACATCTTTTCCACCCACATAGGGTGGCAGGGAACCGGTTAAATAAAACTTGATGGCGGAAGGCACTTTAAACCAGGCTTCTCCTGTGGCCATTCCCACAGCCATATCCGTGCTGCCAACACCGGTGGAAAAGGCACCCAGGGCACCATAGGTGCAGGTGTGAGAATCGGCACCGATAACACAATCTCCCGCAACCACCAGACCCTTTTCGGGGAGCAAAACATGCTCAATGCCCATTTTGCCCACATCAAAGAAGTTGGTTATTTTTTGGTCTCCTGCAAAGCCACGACACTGGACACACTGCTCAGCCGCCTTAATATCTTTGTTGGGGGTAAAGTGATCCATCACCAAAGCTATTTTATCCTTGTCAAAGACGTGGGTGAATCCGCCCTTGTTAAATTCATTAATGGCAACCGGGGAAGTAATATCATTTCCTAAGACCAAATCCAGTGTTACCTTGATTAATTGGCCCGGGGTAACGTGATCCAGTCCGGCTTTTGCTGCCAAAATTTTTTGACTCATGGTCATTCCCATTGCTTGTCCTCCTTACGATTGAAAATCTATGACACCGTATACTGTCATAGGGTAATTACGATTTTTGTTGTGCAGCGGTCATTCTGTTAATGGCACTGACCAGCGCATTGATGGACGCAAACACAATATCTTCGTGAGTGCCAACTCCCCAAAAAACCCTTTCGTCCTTGTCGGCAATGGCAACATAGGCCACCGCTCTTGAATTGGAGTCTGATTCCAATGCGTGTTCCGAATATGTGACAAAGGTGTAATCAAAGGTGTAAGGGCTGGTGTTCAATGCGTTTCGCACCGCATCCAGCCTTCCGTTGCCTACTCCGTGAAGTTGGTAGTGCTCCCCAAAGAGATCCACCTTCAGGTCCACATCAAAGGTGCCTCGCTTCTTAATGTCCGCACTTTTTTTGTAGGTGGCATCCCGAATGTCCAGGGGTGTAAAGAAATTCACATATTCTTTGGCAAAATGCTTATGAATTTCTTTGGGAGAAAGTTCCTTGTGGGTCACGTCAGAAATGTTTTTCATCATATATCCCAACTCTTCCCGCATTTTGGGAGGAATGATATAGCCAAAGTTGTACTCAAGGACAAAAGCAACGCCGCCTTTGCCGGATTGACTGTTAATTCGAATCACGTCAGCTTCATATTCTCTACCCAAATCCGTTGGGTCGATGGGCAGGTAGGGCACGGACCACTGATGTAATTTCTTTTCTGCTCGATAGGCCATTCCTTTGGCGATGGCATCCTGGTGGGAGCCGGAGAAAGCGGCAAAAACCAACTGACCTCCGTAAGGCTGTCTGGGATGCACCTTAATATCGGTAAATCGTTCACTCATGGCTACAATGTGAGGCATGTCAAAAAGATCCAGTCCCGGATCCACCCCATGGGTGTACATGTTCAACGCAAGGGTGATAATGTCCACGTTGCCGGTTCGTTCTCCGTTGCCAAAGAGGGTGCCTTCCACCCGGTCTGCCCCGGCAAGAAGGCCAAGCTCCGCATCGGCAACTCCGGTTCCCCTGTCGTTGTGGGGATGAAGAGAAACCAAAACGTTTTCCCGATTGTGCAAATGATCGCACATGTATTGAATCTGAGTGGCGTACACGTGGGGCAATGACATTTGCACCGTACTGGGTAAATTGATAATCACTTTATTTTCAGTGGTAGGCTGCCAAACATCAATCACAGCATTACAAATCTCAGCGGCAAACTCCGGCTCGGTGCCGGTGAAACTTTCCGGGGAATACTCAAATTGAAAATTAGTGTCCGGATATTTTTCGGCGGTTTTTTTGATTTGCTTGGCACCCTTTACGGCAATGTCAATAATCTCTTCTTTGGAGGCCCGAAACACCTGCTCCCGCTGCGCCACAGAAGTGGAATTGTATAGATGGACGATGGCGTTCTTGGCACCTACCAAGGCGTCAAAGGTTTTTTTGATAATATGTGTTCTGGATTGGGTCAGCACCTGAAGCTGGACATCATCGGGAACCATGTCTTTTTCAATTAATGCCCGAAGAAATTGATACTCTGTATCTGATGCGGCGGGAAACCCTACTTCGATTTGTTTAAACCCAAGCTCAACCAAAAACGTAAAAAATTCCAGTTTTTGTTCCAGGGTCATTGGAACAATTAGGGCCTGGTTGCCATCTCGTAGGTCTACGCTGCACCATAGCGGTGCATTGTCGATAAACTCCTTTTGAACCCAAGAGGCATTCCATTTTGGCGGCATATAATAGCCGACCCCATATTTACCAGAATCTTTCATGTTGGAAATCCTTTCTACAAATAAGCAAAATACGCTTTAATTATGGAAATTATACATGAAAACCCAACATTCGTCAAGCAAACTTGTGTGGTAAACACAAAAAATAAGGCAAAGAGTTATGCAAACTTCACAACATTCCGCCGGTGTTGCAGATGGGATTCCAATTATGGTATATTAATGATATATTGCAAGTGTAGATATACCAACTGAAGACCAAACTTTTTTCTTTTTCCACTTGACTCTCCTGTTAGGGGAGCATCCAGAATAACAAAGAAAGTAGGAGAGATTCAATGTATCGAATCGGTGAGTTTTCAAAAATCGGCAAGGTAACGGTGAAGACGTTACGGTATTATGATGAGGTAGGGCTGTTGAAACCGGAAATGGTGGATCAGGACACTGGATACCGCATGTACACTACCAAGCAATTGGTGGAGCTTCATCATATACAATCCCTTAGACAGATAGGCTTGCCGGTGCCGGAAACCTTGTTGATTCAGTCAGGCTATGACCGATACACGATTTTGGCTCAACATCGCAGAGGGGTGATGGCTGAGATCAACACATTGGAACAAAAACTCTCCCGGATCAATTATTTGTTATCTGGACAGGAGGAAGAAAATATGAACTACCAGGCTACAATCAAAGAAATCCCATCATGTATTGTGTACTCCAAAGTGATGATGGTGCCCAACTATGAGGCGTACTTTGAAGAAATCCCGCCTATTGGTGAAAAAGTGATGGAAAAGTACCCGGACTTAAAGTGCGCGACTCCGGGATATTGTTTTATTGCATACTTGGATGAGGAGTACAAAGAAATGGACATTAATGTGGAGTTTTGCGAGGCGGTAACAGAAGCAAAGCCGGACTTCGACGATATTGTATTTAAAGAGATACCATCGGTCACTGTGGTATCCGTGTTTCAAAAGGGACCTTACAGCGAATTGAGAAATGCCTACGGATTTGCATTTGACTGGATTGAAAAGAACCAGTATGAAATTGTGGATAATGTCAGAGAAAACTATATTGACGGAATTTGGAATAAGCCAAATGAGGAAGAATGGTTGACGGAGTTGCAAATCCCCATTTCAAGAAAATAGGAAAGACCTGGGATGAATCGGTTTGCTTACAGTCTGTTATTACTGGCTTTTACTAGCTGCTGCGCAATTCGCTAACATAAACATGTTCAGTCAAGTCCATAAAAGTGTGTAAATTCATTTTCGGTTAAAATGAATTTGTTCGTTTCTTCTTCTTTATTTTAGCTGGACGATATCTCTCGTGTGAAGGGTTTCATTTTTGAAATTTTATTCAGACCGTCACCAGAGGGTAACCTGAGAGGATTCAAAACTATTGGCAGACCCTGTTGTCCCTCTGTTTTTTTGGTGTTGCCATATTCGGGCAACTTGCCTCTTAGATCCGATTATTTGCAAACTGCATAAAGATAGAAAAAACCCAAATTTCAATGTTGGAATTTGGGTTTTTGTCTACAGTCTAAGCACTTGAAATAAGTGCTTCTTTTTTGTGATTAAGGTTTGTACCAGACATCCATTATCATAACTACCTTTTTGTTTTCAACAAAGGTGGTTGCTGCTTTTAGAATGTGGTGGAGGCCGGTTTTCGAGGCATTACAATCAGTGCAATCAGGTAAAGCAAGATGCCGCTTCCGCCGCAAATGTGAAGAAAACCCATGCAATTCGCACGATGGTGGAATCGATGTTAAAGTATTCCGCGATTCCGCCGCAGATTCCGGCAAGCATTTTGTCCGTACTGGACTTATATAGTTTTTTTGTCTCCCCGGTGGTCGGATCCGGGCCGTTTTGTTTGTCCCTATGGTTCAAGATCAATGCAATGACAACAATGACAATGACCACAGGAATTGCAATGGCAAACAAAAATGATAGTATTGAAAAAAATGGTGTCCAAAAATAAAAATCCATCATATCCCTCCTTTGAGTATCTATCTGATTTGGCATATTCTATCACAAAAAAGATACCAATTGTCAAAAAAAGTGTTTACAGGGAAGAAATATATGGTATAATATCACTTGCATACGGTATCGGTTTAACGCAATAAAGCAGTAACGAAGTAGAGAACGAAAGGGAAAGAGAAAGCATGAACCTGACGACAGCCAATTTAAGACCGGAAGAAATTGCAACCTTGAAATTACGAGGAGTATTTGAAGAAGCCGGGTATAAAAAATATAAGATGAGCCGTTTTGAAGAATATAGCCTTTATGCGGCCAATAAAGACTTTTTAGGGGCGACAAGGTCATCACCTTTACAGATCTGGATGGGCGGCTTTTGGCGTTAAAACCCGATGTGACCTTAAGCATCATCAAAAATACCAAGGCAACCAGAACGTCTAGAGAAAAACTGTATTACATTGAAAACGTTTACAGGGAGAGCAAGGAAAGCAGAAATTATAAAGAAATCAGTCAGATGGGGCTGGAATGTTTGGGAAATATTGGGCAGCAGGAAATTTATGAAGTGCTGACTCTGGCGGCCAAAACCCTCAAAACCATCAGCGGCGATTTTGTCATGGAGATATCCCACATGGATTTTGCATTGGAGCTGCTAAAAACCATGAATCTCCAGGAGCAGACCTACATTCGCCTATTAAAATTAATTCGCAATAAAAATAGGGATGGCATCGTTAAAGTCTCTTCTGAAGTAGGACTGTCCCAAGAACAGATATCCAATTTGTGCAGTCTGACGACGCTTCACGGGCCGGTGGGCAAAACCCTGAAAGGGGCGGGAAAGTTAGTTGTCAACGACGAGATGAGGGACTTGCTGGAAAGCCTGTCCAAACTTTGCGACTTGTTGGTGGGGACGGTTGGCGCGGACAACCTCCAATTGGATTTTTCCATGGTCAATGATATTGATTACTATAATGGAATCATTTTTAAGGGATATATTAAGGGTCTGCCCAGTCACGTGCTGGCAGGAGGCCAGTATGACCGGGCAATGGGCATCTTCGAAAAGAATGCCGGTGCCATTGGTTTTGCCCTCTATTTAAATGAAGTGGCCAGGTTGTCGGAAATCAACGGTCGGGTGGCAGTGAAAGAAAAGAAAAAAGATATGCTGACAGTTGCCCTTCCAAAAGGCCGATTGGGCAATCAAGTTTACAAAATGTTTGCAGAGGCGGGATATGAATGCCGGACTTTGATGATAAAAACAGAAAGCTTATTTTGGAAAACAGGGAATTGGGCATCCGATATCTGTTAGTCAAACCCGGTGATGTGGCAGTCTATGTAGAGCACAACGCGGCTGACATTGGGGTAGTGGGAAAGGATATTCTTTTAGAAACCAATCCGGACGTATACGAATTGATGAATATGGGGGTGGGCAAATGTAGAATGGCCGTAGCTGCTCCCAAAGGATACCAGGAAGATACAGACAAAACGCTGCGAGTCGCCACTAAATATGTCAACGTTGCAAAGCAGCACTACATGGAAATGAATCGGGACATTGAAATTATCAAGCTTAATGGCAGCATCGAACTGGCTCCTATTTTGGGCATGTCAGATGTCATTGTGGATATTGTGGAAACAGGAAACACTCTGCGGGAAAATGATTTGGACGTGGTGGAGGAATTTAAGGACATAAGTGCTCGACTCATTGCCAACAAATCCAGTTTTAAATTTCAGAGCAAAACCATTGGAGAGGTGGTCAACCGGTTGAGAGAGGTAACAAAATGAGCAGGTTTTTCAGTAAAGCACTTGAGGGGCTAAGCCCCTATATACCGGGGGAGCAGCCGAAGATTTCCGGATTGATTAAATTGAATACCAATGAAAACCCTTATGAACCCGGACCCTTGGTCTATCAGGCGCTTCTGGAACCAA
>CAXXMM010000007.1:0-177168 GCA_963676385.2 Anaerovoracaceae bacterium | reverse complement strand
ATTTGAGCGATGCTAATCAGCAATTGATCCCCTTTCAAGTGGCCATAGGTGTCATTGATGGTCTTGAAATCATCCACGTCCATGACAATCATGGCACATCGGGAGGCAGGTCCGCACTGATTCAAATAAAACTCAATGGCATCCTCAGTGGCCGCCCGATTCAACAGAGAAGTGAGAGAATCGTGCTCGGCTTTTTCCTGAAGATACTTGTTTTCTTTTTCCAACACCTTTTGCTTCATTCGGGAGTCAATGTTCATCACACAATAAAGGTAATAATCATCCTCCACAGGAAGCATGGTCAAGGCTGTATAATAATATTCCCCGTCTTTTTCAAGACGGGTTCGACATTCACAATAAGCATAACCCTCCTGAGCGACTGTGTTCCGAATGTTTTCAAAATCGGTAAACTGCAGGTAGATGCTTCGATCATCCGGATAGACATAGTTTTCACTTAGATGAGCAAAATATGCTTGGCAGTTGGTGACTGTATTTAACTTCTCTTTGCCCGGATATTTGGAAGAAACCGGCATAATGGTGTTGCTGGCTAGGCTGACCTCACAAATCCTATCAAACACCGCCATTAAACTTTTGCTGTACTTATTCAGTTCTTTGGCTCGGTCCTCCAACTTCTCTTCTGTAATATCGACAATGACTTCCTGAAAATAAGTTTCGCCACTGGGAAGATAAATCATATCCAACGTGCATCGCGTAAAACGAATGGAACCGTCTCTGCATAGGGCCTTCGCTTCGTAGGTTACCGCCCGGTTACTATTAAGACGTTTGCTGAGAGCGCCTTGGACTACAGCTCGTTCCTCAGGCAAAACATCAACAAAAAAATCGTTTTGGGTGTATTGGTCGTATTCAGAATAATCAACGCCGCCTTCATATCCATAAATTTTTAAGTATCCGGAATTAAGAAATAGTATTTTAGGATTTTCACTGACGGAGTAGATGCCAATTCCGCATGGAAGGGCGTTATAGACACTTTGAAGAAACTCTTTACTTTCGATGAGACTTACATCTCGTATAATGGTACTCTCCGACATGTTATTACCTCTCGCTTAAAAGCAATATGTAAATTCTAAAATATATATATATCGTAACTGGATTATACCACAATCAAGAAATAATGGAAGAAATATTCCAATTAGTATTTTGAAATACTTTTTTTTAAGAGTTTACCTCTTGACCTTCCGCGAAAAAACATGTATATTATCATTAGCACTCAAGTGGAGTGAGTGCCAACAAAAGAAATACAAGGCAACAAGCAGAAGAAAAACAAAGAAAAATAGGATATTGAATCCTATTACATTTTCTATAATATGGAGGTTTGAAAATGGCAAAAAAACAATTTAAGGCTGAATCCAAGAGACTCTTGGATCTGATGATCAACTCCATTTACACCCATAAGGAGATTTTTCTCAGGGAGTTGATTTCCAATGCAAGCGATGCAATGGACAAGTTATACTATCGTAGCCTGGAGACTGGGACCACCGGCATCAACCGGGAAGGGATTGGCGATTCGAATTGAGTTGGATACCATGACCTTCGGCAACTGACTCTTTCCGACAACGGAATCGGCATGACCAAAGAAGAAATGGAAGACAATCTGGGCATCATTGCCAGAAGTGGGTCGTTGCTATTCCGAAACGAAACAGAAGCAGCAACTCAAGACGGTGGATCGGGGACCAACCGGCATAAAGGCAGATCCACACAACACGGATATTGATATTATCGGGCAATTCGGCGTTGGCTTTTACTCTGCGTTTATGGTCAGCGAAACAGTCCAAGTGATTTCCCGGGCTTTTGGAACGGACGACTGCGTTTTTGTGGGAATCCACCGGGGCGGATGGATACACCATCAAAGAAACCACCAAGGATGAAGTGGGAACCGACATCATACTGACCATCAAAAAAAGTACAGAGGAAGAAGACTACAATCAGTATTTAACAGAATACCGTATTCGAGAATTAGTGGGACGATATTCGGATTATATCCGATACCCCATTCAAATGATGGTTGAAAACCGTCGACCCATTGGAGAGCCGGAGGAAGGCAAAATGCCGGAATTCGAAACCTTTATGGAACTGACCACCTTGAACAGCATGATACCGGTATGGAAGAAGCAAAAGAAGGAACTGAAGGACGGAGAGTACAACGAATTTTATAAGGATAAATTCCATGACTTTACTGATCCTGCCAAGGTGATACGCACCAGCGTGGAAGGGGTATCCAGTTATACGGCACTTCTGTTTATTCCGGGAAGACCTGCCTATAACTATTATTCCAGAGACTACGAAAAGGGCTTGCAACTGTATTCTTCCGGCGTATTAATTATGGACAAATGCGCAGAACTGCTGCCGGATTACTTTAGTTTTGTTCGGGGCCTTGTGGATTCTCAAGACCTGTCCTTGAACATTTCCAGAGAAATGCTGCAACATGACAGACAACTTCGTGCCATTTCTGAGCGGTTGGAAAAGAAAATAAAAGCAGAACTTTTGACGATGCTTAAGTCCAATCGAGAAGGATATGAAGCTTTTTATAAGAATTTTGGGCTGCAGCTGAAGTATGGATTATATGATAAATTTGGCGCCAATGCGGACTCTCTGAAGGATTTGATTTTGTTTTACTCCTCCTCAGAGAAAAAGCCGGTATCTTTTGCCGAATATGTATCACGCATGCCGGAAGCCCAAAAATACATTTACTACGCAGTGGGTGGCTCTGTAGAAAAAGCAGACCAGCTGCCCCAGACGGATATCTTAAAGGAAAAAGGCTATGAAATTCTTTACCTCACCGAGGATGTAGATGAGTTTGCCTTGCAGGCATTACGAGAATATGAAGGCAAATCTTTCCGTTCGGTTTCTTCCGGAGAGTTGGATTTAATCGAAACCGAGGAGGAAAAAGAAGAGACACAAAAGCAAGAAGAAGAAAGCAAGGCTCTTTTGGATCACATGAAAGCTCATTTGGGGGACAAGGTGGCAGAAGTCCGCTTATCACGCAGATTAAAACAACATCCTGTTTGCCTCTCTGCAAAAGGAGGCTTATCTCTGGAAATGGAGCAAGTGTTAAAAGCCATGCCCATGGAAGAAGAAATCAAGGCGGAAAGGGTGCTGGAGATCAATGCAGGTCACCACATTATGCAAGTCCTGGCCGAGGCGTTGGAAAAAGACGAAAGCAAGTTGGATAAATATACTGACCTTTTGTATAATCAGGCGATGCTCATGGCCGGATACGAATTGGAAGACCCTGCAGGCTTTGGAAATGCCATTGTGGAGTTGATGATATAAGACTAGAAAGCTGTTAATAGTATACCCCTTTCTCTATGTGGATAGAAATTGAATTATCTTCAAGAAAGGGGTATAATTATGTCCAAACAAAGGATGGGGAACCAAAAGGTAGTGGCCTTTCGTCAAGAATTTGTGGAGGGGATAATTTGAATCGGAATTATGAATTTTTTTCTGCAATTTATCAATATGCGCCAATTGGACTGGTAATACTGGACAGTAATGCAGCGGTTGTGGCAGCCAATGATTACATGTTCCGGCTCTTTCAAGTGGAAAAAGAGAATTATCAGGGGAAGCAGTTTGGCAATGTTTTTAACTGCACCAAAGTTGTAGGATCCGACAAAATTTGCGGTGAAACGGAGGCATGCAGTTTTTGTATGCTACGGGCAAATTTGATTAATGAATTAACCCATCATCAACCTTTGCAAGATGTGGAATTAATGAATGCCCATAAGGTTGGTGGAGAGGAAAAGCCTATTTGGTTTAAACTTTCCGTCAGTACTGTGGATGTGGAAGATGAACAATATGTGGTGGTTTCTTTTACGGATATCACCAAAGAAAAACAATTTGAAGAGTTGCTGCAACACGAGTTGACCTTAGATGGCGCCACCGGCACCATTAACAAGAAAAGTTTGGTTCAATTGCTCAAAGATCTTCCTGGATTTTCTGAAACCTATCCGGTGGTTTCTGTAGGTATTATTGATATGGATGATTTTAAGCGAATCAATGACATCTATGGCCACCTAATGGGGGACCGGGTGCTGGAGAATTTTTCCCGCATTGCCAGAGAGTGCATGCGTCGGCAGGATATTATTGGCCGTTTTGGTGGTGAAGAATTTATGTTTGTATTTCCCGGTGTAGAACTGGAAGGGGCGGCATCCATTATTAAGAGAATTCACAACGCGTTATGCAACCACTTCAAAGAATCCATTCAAGGGATTGGGTTTAGTGCCGGGTTTATCCAAATGGACAGCGAGACGCTTAAAAGCATTTCAGAGGAAGAAATCATGAAAAAGGTGGATCATTTGCTTTATCAAGCCAAAAATGCGGGAAAACGAAGATTCGCTACCCCGGACTGGATGGTGACCCTTATGCCTGAAGAGAGAGAGGAATTGATATGAATGTCATAGAGACGACCAACTTGACCAAATATTACGGAAAGGCAAGGGGGATTATAGATGTCAACCTAAAAGTGGAAGAAGGTCAATTATACGGATTCATAGGCCCCAACGGTGCCGGAAAGTCTACCACCATTCGAACCCTCTTATCGTTGATTAAAAAGACCAGCGGCAAGGCGGAAATCTTTGGGCTGGACTGTGAAACCCATAAGGTGGAAATATTAAAACAAGTAGGCTATCTTCCCAGCGAAGTATCTTATTATGACAACATGAAAGCCATTGATTTACTTAACTACTCAGCAAGTTTTTATGGCAAGGACTGTAGTGACAAAATTAAGACCCTGTCTGATGCTTTGGAAGTGGATTTGAACCGCAAAATTGAAGATATGAGTTTGGGCAATCGAAAAAAAGTAGGAATTGTTCAAGGGCTGCTCCATTCTCCCAGACTAATTATGTTGGATGAGCCTACCAGCGGCCTTGACCCACTGATGCAAAAAACCTTTTTTGAACTGATTCGCAATGAAAACAAGAACGGTGCAACGGTGCTGTTTTCTTCCCATATTTTATCTGAAGTGCAACGACTTTGTGACCGGGTGGCCATCATAAAAGAAGGGAAAATCATCAAAGAGCAGAGCATTAACGGATTGCGGGAAGAGGCATACAAAAAAGTCAGCTTGACGCTTCATGAAGGGGTTGCCCCCAATATTGGCGGGTTGGAAGGGGTTTCCGATTTGCGTGTGATGGGAACCACAGTGGAGTTTATTTTCCGCGGGGACTGCAATTTGTTGATAGAACAATTAGCAAAACACCGACTGCTGAATCTGGAGATTTCTGAACCTGATCTGGAAGAAATCTTCATGCACTATTACCAATAGGTGGCGAATATGAATATTTTCCGATTTGAACTGAAACGGAGCCTTGCCAGCATGGCAGGTTGGACCTTAACAATATTGGTGTGCATTTCACTTTTCATGCAGGGAATGTATCCCATTTATCAGGATAGCGCAAAGGATATTTTGGCTATGTTGGCCTCCTTCCCCAAGGAGTTTTTAGTTGCTTTTGGCTTTTCAGACAACATGTTCAGCTATGAGGGCTTTTATGCCTTTGGCTTTACCTATTTAACCTTGCTTGGGGCCATGTTTGCCACCTCCGTAACCCTACAAGTGTTTGCCAGAGAAAAACGATGCCATTGCCAGGAATTTCTTTATGCCAAACCGGTGACACGGGGAAGAATGTTGGGAGAAAAATTATCGGCTATTCTTGTGGTTCTGCTGGTTTCCAATGGACTGATTGTAGGCTGGGCTTTAGTGGTTGCAAAAATGGCAGGTGAAAACGAAATCTTGGGTCGAATTGGATTAGCATCCTTCAATCTTTTGTTTACAGAACTTTTATTTATGTCTTTTGCAATGCTGTACTCCATCCAAGCGCGGCGGGTTCGCACCATTTCAGGTACGGCAATGGCCATTGCATTTGCCGGATACATTTTGACTGCCATGGCCGGGATTATTGACAAGGTGGAGATGCGATATATTGCACCCTTCAAGTATTTTGATCCGTATACAGCCGTTGTAGAAGGACATTTTGAAACCCAATATGTGGTGACCGCAGTTGTGCTGTTTGTGATTTTTATGGTGGCGTCTATATACCGATATTGCACAAAAGACGTAAGAGAATAGGGGGCGACAATGAATATTGCGTTGAAAGAAATCCGATTTGGCATAAAACCCTTTGTTTTTTGGATATTGGGACTAGCTTTTCTTGTGGTGGCCGGCATGACCAAATATACCGGAATACAAGGCGGATTAGATTTGAACAAAATTTTGGATAAGTTCCCCAGAATTATTTTAGCTGTAATGGGCATGGGGGATGGCGTGGATTTTAAAACCTTGGGTGGGTACTACTCTGTTCTGATGTTTTATGTATTTATTTGTGTGATCCTTTATGGGGTGTACCTGGGATCTTCGGCAGTAAACCGGGAATTGATTGATAAAACCCAGGAATTTATTTTTACAAAACCTCGAACCCGTTCCTATATTTTGACCAGAAAGCTTATGGTCGGTGCTGGATTTTTAGTGCTGTTTTGCTTGATGAATATTCCCTTTTCCCTGATGGGTATTGCCATTACCAAATCGGAAGGTGCAGATGTAGGGTTTATATATCGCTACACCCTTGCCCTTATTTTTGTGGGTCTTTTATTCTTTGCCATTGGGGCCATTTGGTCGGCAGCCCTGAAGCGACCGGAAAAAGGTGCCACGGTGGCAAACCTTATCTTTATGGTTTGCTTCATTGCCGGCATTGTGTACGATATGAGCGACAAAGCTTCTTTCCTGAAGAATATTTCACCCCTGCGATTTTTTGAAACCAAAGACTTATTGGCTGGGACGTTGGATCCATTTTATATTGCAAGATGTTTGATTGCCACAGGGATTCTTCTTTTCTTCACCCTAAAAATCTTTGAAAAAAGGGACATGCCATCTTAATGATTTGTCTCAAATGTGATTGACACGTGCCAATGAAAAATGATATATTACAATTGAGGTAACAGACTATGTCTAATAGCAACAATACACCAATAGCAAACGCCAAATGTTCCTGCAAGGGATATAACCTGGACAAACTATTACAGCCAAACATCCTTACATTGTTGGCCAAACAAAATCTCCATGGGTATTCCATCATACAAGCCTTGGAAAATCAAAGTTTTATTCAGGGAGGCAAAGCGGACAACACTGGCATTTATCGGACCTTGGCCAATTTGGAAGAGAAGGGTTTGATTCAGTTTGAGTGGGAACTTGAGAGCACCGGGCCGGCAAAAAAAGTGTATCACATTACCCAAGAAGGCCGGGATTGCCTGGATAACTGGGTGTTGACCTTAGAAGGATATAAGGATTTTATTGAAGCGCTGATTCGCGAAGCAAAGGCATAGAAGAAATTCGTCCCAGCACTAACCGGTTGTGGACTTTCTTTTTACCCAACTACTGGACAAACACTAATAGTGGTGGATGTCCGCAAAATGAGAGCGTTGCAGATGTAGCAAAATCAAAGGAGGAATCAATGAAAATTTCATCACAGTTAAATCGAATCTTGGATAAGGCTTGGGCAGACATCCCCCTCAACAGGGAGGACTGTAAGCTGCTCCTTGCAATGGATGAAAACAGTTTTGATGGCGGGGTTCTTCGGGCAGCGGCATCACAGATTATCCGAAGGAAGAATGACAATTCTGCCATCATATTGGCTCAAATCGGCGTTGACGTGGCTCCCTGTCCCGGGGGGTGTCGTTTTTGCACTTTTGGGGAGGATGATACGGCATTTGAAGAATTTCATATGGGGAAGGAAGAATTGACCCAAAGAATTCTTGAGTTCGTGCAATATGATGACCTGTATGGACTTTACTTAATGACAATGCATGAATATAACTTGGAATCCTTTATAAACACTGTTTGCCAATCACGTCAGTTGGTCCCACCCACAACGCAGATTTGGGCCAATGTAGGGGACAGCAGTCTGGATGCTTTTCGCGCCATGAAACAGGCAGGAGTTGACGGCGTGTATCATGTGTGTCGAATCAACGAGGGAATTGATACGAAACTAAAGCCGGAGGACCGAATTCAAACCATGAAAAATGCATTAGATGCCGGTCTTCAGCTGTACACCTGTTGTGAACCCATAGGTCCTGAGCATACCATTGACCAACTAGTAGATAATATTTTTATTGGAATCGAGATGGGAATCGTTCAGCATGCTGCCATGAGAAGGGTTGCGGTTCCCGGCGCCCCACTGGCTCATTTGGGACAAATCAGTGAACTTCGATTGGCCCATATTGTGGCGACGATTGCTCTTTGTTCAGTTACCGTCCCAACCATGGCCTATATGGGTGTACATGAACCTAATGCATTGGGTTATATTTCTGGAGCCAACATCATTACTGCGGAAAGTGGAGCAAATCCCAGAGATTGTCACAAGGACACTGCAAAGAATCGTGGAATGGATATGGCCAACTGTCGAAAAATGCTTTTTGAATGTGGATTTCAAAACATTCGCAAAGGAGATGAAAGTAAGATACCCCTGGATTTAAACTATCTGATTCAAACAAAATCCCTTTAAAACAGGATTAGGTTGTCCATATTTTGTATTTAATCCTCCTTCCAAAGGATTCTTCTAATACAAAGTGATCCTCTCAGCAAGAGGGTACTTATGCGAATAATGGCCAGCGGCCGCAGAGGTATAGTTCGACATATGTCGAACTATATTTTTATAAAATTTAAAATGGTGCTTATTTTTGCCCTTTTCTGTGTTATGATACCTCAAAAGATAGAGAAAACCAGCCAAAATCGAACAATCTTCATTTTGGACCTGGTTTTGTTCCCTAGGAAATGCAGGAAAGGACAGGTTAGTCATGGTAAGACGAATCTATGTAGAAAAGAAAAAAGATTTTGCAGTAGAGGCAACCGGATTGTTAATGGATTTACGGCAAAATCTAAAGATGGATCGACTGGCCGGGCTTCGACTGTTCAATCGTTACGATATTGAAAACATAGAAAATGATACCTATACTCAATCTTTGCAGGGTGTTTTCGCCGAGGCCGGTGTGGATATTGTTTTTGAAGAGGAATTGCCCAGCATACCGGGGGCAGTGTTTTTTGGCATCGAATATTTGCCGGGACAGTATGACCAACGGGCGGACAGTGCTGCCCAATGTGTCAGGTTGCTGAATCCGGGATCCAAAGCAAATGTCAGCTGCGGCAAAGTCATTGCCTTGGAGGGTGAGTTATCTTCGGAAGAAATTGACAAAATAAAAGAATATTTGATTAATCCGGTGGATTCCCAGGAGGCCTCCTTGGAAAAGCCCGCCACCCTTCAAATGGAGACCGTAAGACCGGATGACGTACCGGTTATTCAAGGGTTTTTGACCATGACGGAGGAGGAACTGGAAACCTTTCGGTTGAATAGCGAATTTGCCATGAGCAAGGCAGACTTGTTTCATGTTGCCGACTATTTTCGCAATACAGAACAAAGAAATCCAACGCTTACAGAGTTAAAGGTTTTGGATACTTATTGGTCCGATCACTGCAGGCACACCACTTTTCACACCAAGCTAACAGATATCTATTTTGAAACCAGCCCTTATGGAGAAGTGGTTCGCCAGGCTTTCGAAGAATACATTGAAATGCGAAAGGAAGTATACGGGGACAAGAAAAAAGATGTCAACCTAATGGATGTGGCTTGTCTGGGGACAAAATATTTGAAGAAAATGGGCAAGGTAGAGGATTTGGACGAGTCGGATGAAATCAATGCATGCAGTATTCGGGTGACTGCCGATGTGGATGGTCAAGATGAAGAATGGATCGTTCAATTCAAGAACGAAACCCATAATCATCCCACTGAAATTGAGCCCTTTGGTGGAGCCGCAACCTGTTTGGGTGGGGCCATCAGAGATCCTCTTTCCGGAAGAGCTTATGTTTACCAGGCAATGAGAGTAACCGGTGCGGCAGATCCTCGCAAGCCGGTTTCAGAAACCATCAAAGGCAAACTTCCCCAAAAGAAATTGACCCGGGAGGCGGCAGCCGGATACAGTTCCTATGGGAATCAAATCGGTTTGGCGGCAGGTCTGATTGACGAAGTATACCATGAAGATTATGTGGCAAAACGCATGGAGTTAGGTGCTGTCATTGGGGCATCCCCCGCGAGCCATGTGGTCCGACAAGAACCGATAC
Source organism: Anaerovoracaceae bacterium (assembly GCA_963676385.2). Taxonomy (GTDB): domain Bacteria; phylum Bacillota; class Clostridia; order Peptostreptococcales; family Anaerovoracaceae; genus UBA1422. The sequence continues at coordinate 167,051 of CAXXMM010000007.1, read as the reverse complement.
CCGGAGACGTGATTGTTTTGGTAGGAGGACGTACCGGAAGGGATGGATGCGGCGGTGCCACCGGATCTTCCAAGGAGCATACGGAAGGCTCTTTGGCTGCATGCGGTGCAGAGGTTCAAAAAGGCAATCCCCCGGTGGAAAGAAATATTCAACGACTGTTTCGAAGAAAAGAAGCGGCGGGCTTAATTAAAAGATGCAACGATTTTGGTGCCGGCGGTGTGTCGGTGGCCATAGGTGAGTTGGCCGATGGACTGGACATTAACCTGGATTTGGTTCCAAAAAAATATGAAGGATTGGACGGCACAGAACTGGCCATCTCCGAATCTCAGGAACGCATGGCTGTGGTTCTTAGCGCAAAGGATGAAGCGGCTTTTTTACAGTATGCAGATGAAGAAAATTTGGAGGCCACTCCTGTGGCAGTGGTCAACGACTCCGGTCGGGTGAAAATGACTTGGCGGGGACAAACCATATTGAATTTGAGCAGGGCTTTTATTGATACCAACGGAGCCGGTCAAACAGCCACCGCTTCGGTGAAATCTCCGGTGGGGTTTGGCGACCTGACACCTTTGATTTCCACAGAAGATTATTTGTCGGATTTAAACTGTTGCAGCAAAAAAGGTTTGATTGAGCGTTTTGACAGCACCATTGGCGCGGCGACGGTTCTCATGCCTTTGGGGGGGAAATATCAACTTTCTCCGGCGCCGGGAATGGCTGCAAAACTTCCCCTCCCCGCAGGATTGGATGGTCACTGTCCCCAAACGGACACGGCAACCCTGATGGCCTACGGATACGATCCTTATTTGGCAAAGGAAAGTCCTTTCCATGGCGCCTTGAATGCTGTGGTGGACTCGGTGACGAAAATCGTTGCCATGGGGGGAGACCGACGGAATGTTCGCCTCAGTTTTCAAGAGTATTTTGAAAAACTTGTGGGGGATGAGTCCTGGGGAAAACCTTTGGCCGCATTGTTGGGGGCTTTAAAAGTTCAAAAAGCCCTTGAAATACCGGCGATAGGTGGAAAGGATAGTATGTCCGGCACCTTTATGGACAAAAATGTGCCTCCCGCTTTGGTTTCTTTTGCCATGACCACCACCAAAGCTTCTGTGGTGATATCTCCTGAATTGAAGAAAGTGGGAAGCAAGCTGGTGGTGCTGCCCATTAACAAAGACGGCAAAGGCATTCCTGATTTCGAAGCCTACAAAAAATCCATGGATCAAGTCCATCGGTGCATATTGGAAAAACACATTTTGTCTGCAAGCCCCATTGGTCGTGGCGGTATTTTTGTCAGTCTGGCCAAGATGGCGGTGGGAAACAAAATCGGCGTATCCCTGTACAGCATGAGCCTTCGGGAATTAACAGAAGCCGCCTACGGCAGTTTGTTGCTGGAGATAAGCAAAAAAGAAGATGTCAGTGAATTGATGAAAGACTTGCCCTACAAAGTCATTGGGGAAACCACAGATCAGGCCAGTATGGTTTATGTTATCGATGGAGAGCAGAAAAAAATCAGCCTGAACGAAGTTTTAAAACGATGGACAACTCCTTTAGAAGAGGTGTTCCCAACCAACCCCGGGGAACCGGGGACCATGGCGGACATGCCTTCAGTGGACTTTGTTGCCCCGGAAATGAAGGGGTATAGTGGGCCAATGATTGGCACCCCAAAACCGAAAGTGCTGATTCCCGCCTTCCCGGGAACCAACTGTGAGATGGACTCTCTTCGGGCTTTTCAAAAGGCAGGAGGAGATGGAGAAATATTGGTGTTACGAAACTTAACCCAATCTGCGTTGGCGGAGTCCATTGAAGTTTTGGCGCAAAAAATCAAATCCTCTCAGATTATCATGATTCCGGGTGGGTTTTCCGGGGGGGACGAACCGGAGGGCTCTGCCAAGTTTATCACTGCTGTTTTTAGAAACCCGGTGATTATGGAGGCTGTGATGGAACTTCTCCAAAAACGTGACGGATTGATGTTGGGCATTTGCAACGGATTCCAAGCCCTTATTAAATTAGGCCTGGTGCCTTATGGAGAGATTCGTCCTCAGAAGGCGGATAGTCCGACCTTGACATATAACACCATTGGCAGACATATGTCTTGTCTGGTACGAACCCGGGTGGCATCCACCCTTTCTCCTTGGCTGTCTGCATGCCAAGTGGGAGATGTGCATACCATCGCCGTATCCCACGGAGAAGGTCGTTTCGTAGCAGAGCAAAGGGTGCTTTCTCAAGTGGCAGCCGGGGGGCAGATTGCCACTCAATATGTGGACTTTGACGGGGTGCCATCCATGGATATTCGATATAATCCCAATGGATCTGTCTGGGCGGTAGAGGGAATCACTTCAAAGGATGGCCGTATTTACGGCAAAATGTCCCATTCAGAACGAATGGGTGAAAACGTATTTAAAAACGTGCCGGGCAATTTTGACCAACAACTCTTTGCCTCCGGCATAGGCTATTTCAAATAGAGGAGGAAGCATACATGAAAGTTGCGATTGTTATGGGAAGCAAGTCAGACTATGGGGTTGTGCAAAAAGGAGAATCTATTTTAAAAGAATTTGGCATACCTTATGAAACCCGGATTATTTCGGCTCACAGAACCCCCAAAGTTGCAGAAAAATTTGCAGCAGCAGCAGAGGCAGAAGGGATTGAAGTCATCATCGCCGCCGCAGGCAAAGCCGCACATCTAGCTGGAGTTTTGGCGGCCACCACCCCGTTGCCGGTCATTGGATTACCTATGAAATCAAGCACTTTGGACGGACTGGATTCCCTCCTTTCTGTGGTGCAGATGCCAAAAGGAGTTCCGGTAGCCACCGTAGCCATCGATGGCGCGGAGAATGCAGCCCTATTGGCGGTGCAAATGTTGAGTATCAAATATCCCCAACTGCGGGATGCCATAAGGCAATATAAAGTAAAAATGGAACAAGACATCATCGCATTAGATGAGGCTTTTGGGAAGGAGGAAAAATAAATGGAAAAACTAGAATTAATGTATGAGGGTAAAGCAAAAAAAGTATATCGCACAGAAGATCCAGGGTATTTGATTGTGGAATACAAAGATGATGCCACTGCATTTAACGGAGAAAAGAAGGGTCAAATTGCAGGGAAAAGCGTGGTGAATAACACCATGACTAACATTATCTTTAATGTGTTGGAAACCAAGGGAATTCCCACCCACTTTGTGGAACAAATCAGCCCCACGGAGACTTTGGTTCGAGCAGTAAAAATCTTACCTCTGGAAGTTATTATTCGAAATGTCGCCGCAGGCAGCTTTTCCAAACGGTATGGGGTTGAAGAGGGTACGCATCTGGCAAAGACCATATTGGAGTTCAGTTACAAAAATGACGAGTTGGGAGATCCACTGATTAATGATGATCATATTCTCGCTTTAGAATTGGCCACTGTGGAAGAATTGGCCACCATTCGAGGGTATGCCTTCATGATAAACGATGCGTTGAAAGAATTTTTCTTGGAAAAGGGCTTGAAACTCATCGACTTCAAAATCGAATTCGGAAAATGCTTGGTGGGTGATGATGATGACGAACCGGGAGATATTATTTTGGCCGATGAAATATCACCGGACACCTGCAGGCTCTGGGATGTAAAGACCAATGAAAAAATGGACAAAGATCGATTCAGAAGAGATTTGGGCAATGTGGAAGAAACGTATCAAGCCGTTTTGGAAAGAGTGAAGGGAAAGTAGATAAGATGACCTACGATTATAATACCCCGGCGGAATCCGGAAAAGATGCACCCCTGACCTACAAAGAGGCCGGAGTGGATACCAAAGAAGGGGAACGGGCAGTGGCCTTGATGAAACAACATGTCCGTAAAACCTTTGACCGAAATGTGCTTACCGGATTAGGTAGTTTTGGCAGTCTGTACAAACTGCCTATGGAAGGCATAGAAGAACCGGTGTTGGTCAGCGGCACCGACGGAGTAGGTACCAAGTTGAAACTGGCATTTATGATGAATCGCCACGATACTGTGGGTATTGATTGTGTGGCCATGTGTGTTAACGATATTCTGTGTCAGGGAGCGAAACCCTTGTTTTTTCTTGATTATGTGGCAACCGGTAAGGTTTCGGCAGAAAAGATTTCGGATATTGTCAGTGGCGTTACGGAAGGATGCCTTCAATCAGGATGTGCGTTGGTTGGGGGAGAAACCGCCGAGATGCCAGGGTTTTATGAAGACGGGGAATATGACATGGCCGGCTTTTGTGTAGGATTGGTTGATCGACACAAAATCATCACCGGAGAAAAAATCAAAGAAGGGGATGTCATTGTGGGACTGTCCTCTAGCGGACTTCACAGCAACGGGTATTCTTTGGCAAGAAAATTGTTTTTTGACAAATTGGGATTTGGCGTGAAGCACTATATGGAAGAACTGGAAGAGTCCATTGGCGAGGCGTTGCTGCGGCCGACTAAAATCTATGCAAAGGCCTGTGATGCTGTTTTTAAAGACTATGACATTCATGGGGTTGCCCATATCACCGGTGGTGGATTTTATGAAAATGTCCCTCGAATCTTGCCCAAAGGTCTGGGCGCCTCTTTTCAAAGTCCCACCTGGCCGGTTCCGGAAATATTCAATTTGATTCGGAGTTATGGAAACATTGACAGTAGTGAAATGTTTCATACCTTCAACATGGGCATCGGTTTGATGATGTTTGTGGATGCCGGGGATGGGGAGGCGTTAATTGCAGACTTGGAAGCCGTGGGAGAAGAAGCCTATATCATCGGTGAAGTGGTGACTTCGGAAAAAAGGGTTATGATTGATGAGTATTAGGATATCAGTGTTGGTATCCGGAGGTGGCAGCAATTTGCAGGCACTTCTGGATGCTCAGGACGCAGGGGAACTGGGAAAGGGAAAAATTGTTCAGGTCATTTCAAGTCGAAAAGACGCATTTGCTTTAGCCCGTGCAGCAAATCATGGGGTTTTGTCTACGGTGATTGATCAAAATCACTTTCCGGATTTGGGCAAACGTAATGAAGCGATTTTAGGTGCTCTTCAATCCGTATCCACGGACATGGTGGTGTTGGCAGGGTATATGAAAGTGCTTTCTTCCCAAGTGGTGGAAGCTTACCCCGGGAGAATTGTCAATATCCATCCTTCTTTGATTCCAAAGCATTGCGGCAAAGGAATGTATGGGATTCGTGTGCATCAATCTGTCATTGAATCCGGAGAAAAGGAAAGCGGCGCCACAGTTCATTTGGTGGATGAAGGAGTGGATACTGGAAAAATATTGGTGCAGGAACGGGTTCCTGTCCTTCAGGGGGATACCCCTGAAATTTTGGCACAGCGGGTGCTAGCGGTTGAACACAAGATATTGCCGGTTGCAGTAAGGCAGCTAGTTGATGAAATAGAAAGGAAACAATAAAATGGGCGGAATATTTGGCGTCGTATCAAAAAATGATTGTGTAGTAGATGTGTTTTTTGGTACAGACTATCACTCCCACCTGGGGACAAAAAAAGGCGGCATGTGTATTTTGGAGGGAGAGGGATTTAATCGGTCCATTCACAACATTGAGAACTCTCCTTTTCGAAGCAAATTTGAAGATGAAATCGGAGAAATGAACGGTGTGGCCGGGTTGGGTTCCATTAGTGACGGGGACCCACAACCTTTGACCATTTTTAGCAGTCAAGGAGAATATGCCATTGCTACGGTGGGAAGAATCAACAATAAGAAAGAGCTTGCCCAGGAACTGCTGGCAAAAGGGTACGGCCAATTTATGGCCAGCGGCGGCGGTCGAATCAATAGTACTGAAATGGTGGCGGCCTTGGTGTCCATGGGGAGGAGTATTGTAGAAGGCATTCGAATTGCTCAAGATCGGATTGATGGATCCATGACCATTTTAATTTTAACCAAAGATGGGCTATATGCAGCCAGAGACAAATATGGGAGAACCCCTCTTATTATCGGCAAAAAGGCAAAGGACAGTTATTGTGCCGCATCGGAATCCTTTGCATTTATCAATATAGGATATAAATTTAAGCGGGAACTGGGGCCCGGAGAAATTGCATTTCTTACTGCAGATGAAGAAAAAACCGTTGTGCCTCCCGGAGAGAAAATGCGAATTTGCACTTTCCTGTGGTCCTACTTTGGGTATACCCCTTCTATTTATGAGGGGCAAAACGTGGAGCTGGTGCGAAACAGAAATGGTGCCATCATTGCGGAAGGGGATGAAAACTTAGATGTGGACTATGTGGCCGGTGTGCCGGATAGTGGAATTGCTCATGCCCTGGGTTATGCCAATGGATCTAAGATTCCATACGCGAGACCTTTAATTAAATATACCCCTACCTGGCCCAGAAGTTTTATGCCCCAAAACCAAAAAGCCAGAGAATTGATTGCAAAAATGAAATTGGTGCCGGTTTTCCAAATTATCAAGGGGAAACGGTTTGTATTGGTGGATGATTCCATCGTCAGAGGAACCCAACTGCGAGACACTGTCAGTTACTTGACAGAAAACGGAGCAAAGGAAATTCATGTTCGCTCTGCTTGTCCGCCTATTATGTATGGATGCAAGTACCTAAACTTCAGCAGATCAATCAGTGACAATGAACTGATTGCACGAAGGGCCATCCGGGAGTTGGAAGGGTTAACGCCGGAGCAGGAAATTCCGGAAGATGTACTGGCAGAATATGCAGAAAGTACAACAAAAAAACACGATGTGTTGGTAGAAAAAATCCGGGAAACTCTCGGTTTTGACTCCCTCCGCTATCAAGCGCTGGAAGATTTAATTAAGGCAGTAGATGTGGATCCTTGCAAGCTGTGCACCTACTGTTGGAATGGCATGGAATAGGAGGAACCCATGAGAGCACTAATCAGCGTATCGGACAAAACAGGTGTAGTTGAATTTGCAAGAAGTCTTGCAGCATTAAACGTAGAAATTATTTCCACCGGCGGGACCTACAAAGTTTTGTCGGAGGCCAAAATCCCGGTGATTCCCATTGATCAAATCACCGGGTTTCCAGAATGCCTGGATGGTCGGGTCAAAACATTACACCCGGCAGTTCATGGCGGCATTCTGGCCCGCCGGGACTTACCGGATCATATGGAGCAGATTCGCACCTTGGGGATTGCCCCCATCGATATTGTAGCTATTAATCTGTACCCTTTTAAGGCTACCATTATGAAACCGGATGTGACCTTGGCCGAAGCCATCGAAAACATTGACATCGGCGGACCTGCTATGCTTCGGTCTTCCGCTAAAAATCACAGTGGCGTCATTGTCCTGTGCGACCCGGCAGATTACAATTCGGTGATAGACGATTTGAAGTCCAATCAAAACCCGGGAATCAATTCAGTACCCCAAGAGACACGGTACCGGTTGGCATTAAAAGTGTTCCGACATACCGCCGCGTATGACGCCATGATTGCAGAATATCTGGCATCCAAAATACAAGAGTCCATGCCGGACCAGATGACCTTGACCTTTGAAAAAATTCAAACCCTTCGGTATGGGGAAAATTCCCATCAGCAAGGGACGTATTACAAGGAAATCCGACCTTACAGCGGTGCTTTGGTCAATGCCGTTCAACTCCATGGCAAAGAACTATCCTACAACAACATTAATGATGCCAACGGCGCATTGGAATGCCTAAAAGAATTTGCCTGTGGACAAAATGAAACCGGCTGTTGTGACGGAGCCGGGGCAGGGAATGATTGTTGCAAACCTGCAGTGGTTGCGGTGAAGCATGCCAATCCTTGTGGCGTGGCCACAGGGGAAACGTTGGTAGAGGCGTACCAAAAAGCCCATGATTGCGATCCGGTTTCCATCTATGGCGGCATTGTTGCCTTGAGTCATCCGGTTGATAAAAATACAGCAGAAGAAATCGGCAAAATATTTGTGGAAATTATTTTGGCACCGGGCTTCTCTCCGGAGGCATTGGAAATTCTAACGAAGAAGCCAAATGTTCGCCTATTGCAATTAGACGATATAGGAGGAAAACCAACGGGGTCCAGAGTTGACTTAAAGAAAGTCAGTGGCGGTCTTTTGGTTCAAAACGCTGACGACGCCTTGTACAATAAGGAAAAACTGGAATGTGTTACGAAAGCAACACCCACAGAAGCACAAATGGCAGATATGGAAATGGCCATGAAGGTGGTAAAGCATGTGAAGTCCAACGGAATTGTATTTGTGAAAGATGGACAGACCATTGCCATCGGTCCGGGTCAAACCAATCGAATCTGGGCAGTGAAGAACGCCATCAGGCAGTGCAATTACGATATGAAAGGCTGCGTGATGGCATCCGACGCCTTCTTCCCCTTTGATGATTGTGTGACAGAGGCGGCGGGCGCCGGGGCAGTTGCCATTATCCAGCCCGGCGGTTCCATGCGGGATCAAGAGTCCATCGACAAAGCCAATGAGTTGGGGATTGCCATGGTCTTTACCGGAACCCGACACTTTAAACACTAGCAACCCAAACTATATACACATGGTATAAAAAGGGTAGATACAGATGGGATTCACATACGGTATACATAAATGAAAGGAAACTCTATGAAAGTACTTGTTGTAGGCGGTGGCGGACGGGAACATGCCATTGTATGGAAACTGGCACAAAGCAAGGACATTTCTCAGTTGTACTGTGCGCCGGGCAACCCGGGCATTGCAAGAGATGCTTGGTGCGTTGACATTGGCGCTGAAGATATTGAAGAAATTTGCTCTTTTGCCAAGGCGGAAAAAATTGACTTGGCGGTCATCGGACCGGAAGTCCCTTTGGCAATGGGTATTGTGGACCGACTTTTGGCAGAGGGCATTCGAGCCTTTGGACCCAACAAAAGTTGTGCTCGCTTGGAGGCCAGCAAGTCCTTTACCAAAAGCTTTTTGGCTCGTCACCGGATTCCCACGGCAAAATATCAGGAGTTTACCAACAAAGAGACCTTGTTGGCGAATATTGGTATCTACGGGTTCCCCATGGTTCTGAAGGCGGATGGGTTGGCCGCAGGAAAAGGTGTGGTCATTGCGGAAACCAAGGAACAGGCAGAAGCGGCTATTGAAGAAATGATGGGGTCTCGTGTATTTGGCGCGGCGGGAGACAAAGTCGTTGTGGAAGAATTCCTAACCGGTATTGAAGCATCCATGCTTTGCTTTGTGGATCATAACACCATTTTGCCCATGGCGTCTGCTCAGGACTATAAACGGATATTTGATGATGATTTGGGGCCGAATACCGGGGGCATGGGATCTTACTCCCCATCTCTCGTTTTTGACGAAGCATTGGAAACTCAAATACGGGAGGAAATCCTGAATCCAACCTTGGCCGGATTTCAGGCAGATGGTTTGGATTTTCAAGGAGTGTTGTTTATTGGTTTAATGATTTCAGAAAAAGGGCCAAAAGTCATTGAGTTTAACAATCGCTTTGGTGACCCGGAAACCCAGTCAGTGCTTCCCAGAATGGAAAACGACTTACTGGAGGTATTTCTGGCGGTTTGCGATAACAGACTGTCTGACATTCACCTGAAGTGGAACCCCAAACGGGCGGTCTGTGTGGTATTGGCATCAGAGGGCTATCCAGGGGCATATCCAAAAGGCGTTCCCATCGTCGGACTGGAGGAGATGGAAGCCACCTATGATCAACCCATTGGGAAATCCGATTTTAATCAGACTACGAAAAATCTCAATGTGGAACAGGATGTGCTGGTATTTCACGCCGGGACAGCATTTGGAAAAACCCCGAATACAACGGATGTTGTTACGTCCGGCGGTCGTGTTCTTGGCGTTACCGCTTTGGGAGAAACCCATGACCAAGCAAGAAAAAAAGCCTACGAAGCCGTGGAAAAAATCCACTTCGCAGGCTGTCAATACCGAAAAGATATTGGGCTGATTCATAAAAAATAAGATGAGGGGGGGAATCATATGAAACTGTCGGAAAATATTATTTCCAACAAACCCCACATCTTAGACGCTCAAAAGCTACTTCTTATATGGAATTCCTTCTAAATTCAGGAGGAATTCTTTCAACGGAAGGCCTCCGGAATAGCCCCCTAATTTTCCACCGGCGGCAATGACTCGATGGCAGGGAATAATGATGCTGATTGGATTCTTGCCGTTGGCACCGCCTACCGCTCGATAAGCTTTTTTCTTTCCGATGGCACTTGCCACATCCCCGTAAGTCTTGGCCGTTCCATATGGAATTTTGCATAGACCATCCCAAACTTTTTTCTGGAAAGCCGTGCCTACCGGCGCCAAAGGAAGGTCAAATTCCTTACGCTTTCCTGCAAAATATTCGGTTAGCTGCCGAGCAGCTGCATGGGTAATGGCATTTCCGGTTTCCTCCGGTTTGGAGCGGAAATACGCAGTAATGGTTTCGTCCGATTGACCACAAAAATAGACTTCCGTTATGCCATCTCGATCTGCTATTATTTTAATCGGTCCCACGGGACTTTGGACATACTCATAAAAACTCATAGTCATTCACCTCCATTGTATTGTATACTCATAGTATAGAATATAGCAACTAATTTTTCCAAAACCTTTTTGCGTTTCATCATATTTTTTTGTATATTTTTTCTCCATGGCGTTGCTTTTTTTTGCAAAACCATGGTTTCTATGATATTCTATTTGCCAGTGGCAGACAGCTGCTGCGACTGGTTCTCATTCGAATCGGTGCGATGAAAGGAATGATTCTCATGACAAAAGACACAACACAAAAGGGAACGTATTTCATTACAACTCCCATCTATTATCCCAGCGATAATTTGCACATTGGCCACACCTATTGTACGGTGATGGCGGACGCCATGGCCAGATTCAAACGGGCCACCGGATATGATGTGCACTTTCTCACCGGAACCGATGAACATGGACAAAAAATCCAGACCATTGCCGACAAAGCCGGGGTTACTCCTCAAGCTTATGTGGACCATGTGGTAGATGGCATTAAAGACCTTTGGAAGTCCATGGAAATCTCTTATGACGATTTTATTCGTACCACTGAACCCAGACATATGAAACGGGTCCAGGCTATTTTCATGAAAATGTATGAAAAAGGGGATATCTATAAAGGGGAATACGAAGGCATGTACTGTACTCCCTGCGAATCTTTTTGGACGGAAAATCAATTGGTTGACGGGAAGTGTCCCGACTGTGGCCGTCCGGTGCAAAAGGCCAAAGAAGAAGCCTACTTTTTCAAAATGTCTGCTTACGCAGATAAACTGCTGAAGCTTTTTGAAGAAAATCCGGAGTTCCTTCAACCGGACAGTCGCCGCAACGAGATGATCGCTTTTGTCAATCAGGGGCTGGAAGATTTGTGTATTTCCAGATCCACTTTTAACTGGGGCATTCCTGTGCCATTGGACGAAAAGCATGTCATCTATGTATGGCTGGACGCCCTTTCAAACTACATCACTGCCATGGGGTATCCCGATGATCCGGCGTTGTTCAACAAATACTGGCCGGCTGATGTCCACCTAGTGGGAAAAGAAATTGTTCGATTCCATTCTCTGATTTGGCCTGCCATGCTTATGTCCATTGATGTGCCGCTACCCAAACAGGTTTTGGGCCATGGGTGGCTCCTCATGGAAGGGGGCAAAATGAGCAAGTCCAAGGGCAACGTGGTAGACCCGGTGAAACTCATTGAGCGTTATGGCATTGATGCTTTGAAATATTTCTTGCTGCGAGAGTACACCTTCGGACAGGATGGATTATTTACCAATGAGGTGATGCTGAAGAGAATGAACTACGACCTGGCCAACGACTTGGGCAATCTGGTTTCCCGTACCGTTTCCATGATTGAAAAATATAATGGGTCCATTGTCCCTGAAGCTCAGGTTGACGATGGAGATAAAGGTAACAACGGGACAAAAAGTACAGACACAGGTAAGGGTATCGATGTAGCCAAGGGTCCCGACACAGGCAAAGATCCCGATGCCGCCAAAGGAACCGATGCAGATCTAAAATCCATTGCGGTAGGTGCTGCCGCTAAGGTGGAAGCCCACATGGATAAATTCGAATTCAATCTGGCGCTGGAAGAAATCTGGGTGCTGGTGCGAAGGGCCAACAAGTACATTGACGAAAATACCCCTTGGCTTTTGGCAAAGAACGAAGCGGACAAACCCAGACTGGATACAGTACTTCATAATTTGGCTGAATCTCTGCGAATCGTGTCTATTCTCATTTACCCCTTCATGCACACCACTTCCGCAAAAATCAGAAAGCAAATGGGATTATGGTATGCAGATCCGGAATGGACAGATGCCACAAACTTTGAGATGATGAATGGGGAGCAGGTCAAAAAGGGAGACGCAATCTTCCCAAGAATAGATATCGAAAAAGAACTGGAAGAGTTGGAAAAACTTAACATAAAAACCAGAGGACGGAGCCGGAGTCGACGCCGGCAAAAATCAGCCTGCACCCTTGGTGTTGAAGGATGAAATCGTCTACAGACGATTTTGCAAAACTTGACCTTCGGGTGGGCACCATTGTGTCTGCAATGAAACATCCTAAAGGCGAAAAGCTGTTGGTGTTTCAGGTGAAGATGGGAAGTGAAACAAGACAGATCCTTTCCGGCGTTGCAGAATACTATAAACCGGAAGATACCATTGGTCAGAAGGTAGTGGTGGTCGCCAATTTGGCACCTCGTATGCTTCGGGGAAATGGAATCCAATGGCATGTTGCTCTTTGCCGACAATACGGTAGATGGCAAAGAAACTTTTGAATTTGTCACCACAGTGGCAGATGATGGGAATGCAGTCACATAAACACATTAAACCCGGGGTGCTGATACGACAAGCGCCCCACACCTTATTTAAAGTCAAAGTACAGAAGTTTTCAGTGCTTTGACTTTTTTGTGAATGAAAACCTTGGGCAGGACGCGTAGGTGGTGTTTAAGTTGAACAATAGTGGTAAGTCTTTAAAGTTAGATGCGAGGAGGCGCTTTCAATTGGGTTGTGCCCTATAATGGTGTAAATTAAAAAACAAAAAACAACCTCAAAATTGATAAAAAAAGATGAAAAAAGGAAAAAATCTGTACTTTTTGCCCGAAATAGGGAGAAAAGTACAGATTTTCTTCCCAAAATACCAATTTTATCAACTTATAGGTAAAATTGCGTGTATCATCAAATACCACACGAAGGCACATCTCCCAAATACCCCATCCTAGCGCAACTGCCCCAAGGCACCTACTGCATGCTTAATAGGACATAATGGTCAATAATAAAACAGCCTTAAAAAGACTATATTTTGTGTATTTTTATGTATTTTTTGTTTTTTCATACCATAGATGGTAGACAATAATTCTCATCTCATATATAATCGATATACCTTAGGGCGCCCAAGGTGCCTAGGTTTTATGGGAAAAGAAAGCCGCAAACCGCAAACCGCAAGCCGCAAGCCGCAAGCCGCAAGAAGCGAGCTGCAAGTCGCAAACGGAAAAGGCACCAAGCGAGCAAGATACAGGGAGGGAAATAATGAAGCAGGAATGAAAGTTCACAAAAGAAGTCATATGTTGGTGGACTATAAGGAAGAGACAATTGCCAACGCTATAAGAAAAGCCATGACAGAAACCATTGAGGGGATTGATGAACCACTGGCTTGGGCATTGGCGCGGGAGGCCACAGCTATCATGACAAGGAAGGTCAGGAAGTGGTAACCGTAGATGAAATTCAGGATATTGTGGAAGATCTTTTGATGCAGAAGCGTAGAGATGCTGCAAAGCAATATATTATTTATCGATATGAGCGGGATAAAGAACGAAAGAAGGAGGCCATTGAACGGGCAGAAAAGGAAGAAGGCCCTTTTGAGCCAAAGCTGAGGGAGGACTTTATTTCCAAGTTCAAACATCTTCCCAATCCCATGGGCCCCCTTGGCAGTTTTGTTTATTATCGTACCTATTCCAGATGGCTGAAGGAAGATTTAAGACGGGAATATTGGTGGGAAACCGTTCGCCGTGCAGTGGAATATAATTGCAACTTGGTGCCGGATACCGCTCGATCTGAGGCGGAGGAGTTGTTTACCAATATTTATGAAATGAAGCAATTTCTTTCCGGCCGAACCCTTTGGGCAGGGGGAACAGATGCCAGCCTCAAATATCCAATGAGTAATTTCAACTGTGCCGGATTGGTCATTGACAATTTCGCCGCCTTTGACGAACTCTTTTATTTGCTTATGGTAGGTGCCGGCGTGGGGGTTCGAACCACGTTTGAAGACGCCATGAAAATGCCTTACATCCGAACGGATATTAAGATTATTCATATTGCCTACGAGCCGGTGCCAAAGGATGAGCGGGACGACATGACAACTCTGGACTTTACCCGAAAGCAAAACATCGCGGAAATCGTTGTGGGGGACAGCAAAGAAGGTTGGCAGGATTCCCTGAACTATTTCTTTAAAATTCATTATGCGAAACGATATCGGGATATTGATACGATTTATATTAACTATAACAATGTTCGCCCCAAAGGGGAAAAGTTGAAGGTTTTTGGCGGGACCGCCAGCGGTCATGACAGCCTGAAGAATATGTTTTTGAAAATCAAATAGATGTGTTTGACCGAAGTTGTGAGGAAAAATATCAGCTGAGACCCTTGGACTGCCTGGATATTGCTAACATCATCGGAGAAAATGTAGTATCCGGTGGGGTGCGTCGAACGGCAGAAATGGTTATTATTGATCCCAAAGACGATGATGCCATCAACGCCAAAAGCAATCTTTACATGAAAAATGACGAAGAGAACTGGGTGATTGACCCGGACATTGCCCACCGTCAGATTAGCAATAATTCGATACTTTATCGGAAAAAGCCAACCAGAGAAAAGCTTCACTGGATGCTGATGACCATGAAGACTTCAGGGGAACCGGGATTTGTCAATTTGGAAGCGGCAGCCAAGCGTCGGGACAATTTTAACGTGGTGAATCCATGCGGCGAGATTCTATTGGATTCCAATGGGTTATGCAATCTGACTACAGTCAATGTGATGAAGTTTGTCAAGGAAGATAACACCTTGGATATGGATGGGTTGCTACGGGCTATGTGGCTTTTCTGCCCGTGCCGGCCTTCGAATGACTTGTTTGGATTTGGAACTGGAAAATTGGGATTTGGTTCAAAAACGAGACCGATTATTGGGTTGCTCGGTTACCGGGTGGCAGGATGCCATGAATGCTGTGGGATATGGGGCTTCGGATCAGGCAAAATTGTTACGGACCCTTCGGGAAGCCGTCCACTCTGCGGGAAGCGGTTATGCCAAGGAACTGGGCATTAACGAACCGATGCTCATGACTACTGTAAAACCGGAGGGAACCCTTTCCCAACTACCGGAAGTTAGTTCAGGCGTTCATTTTTTCCCATTCGGGAATACTACATCAGGCGGGTTCGAATTTCTGCAGACGATCCCTTGGCAAAGGTGACTATGAAATTGGGCTGGCCGGTATTTCCGGAAGTGAACCAAACCTGGGACAACGCCAAGACCTTGGTCATTGAGTTTCCCGCCAAGGCACCGGAAGGCCGAACCAAAGGAGATGTGGGCGCCATTGAGCAGTTGGAAACCTACAAGATGTTCATGACCAATTATGTGGATCACAATTGCTCCATCACGGTTCATGTGCGAGAGAATGAGTGGGAGGCAGTGGAAGAATGGCTTTGGGCCAACTGGGACGAGTGCATCGCCCTGTCTTTCCTGCCATACGAAGACAGTTTCTATGAGATGCTTCCTTATGAAGAAATTTCCAAAGAAGATTACGAAAAAAGGGTGGCAGAAATGAAACCCTTTGTTCCCAGCTTATTGAAGCAGTTTGAAGTGGGAGACGACGACAGAGAATTGGGTTCAGATTGCGTCAGTGGTATTTGCCCAGTCAGGTAGTGTAACAGTAGAATCAAAAACCGGACAATTTGATGATTGTCCGGTTTTTTTGTTGTGTTTTATTGTTGTGGAAGCAGCAACAATAAGTGTTGACAATGATAAACGAAGCCGCGAATAAATTGAACGAAAAGTATGAATTAAAAGTGCAAAATTAACACTTGATTCAATGCGCTCGATAAGATATAATTACGCCAAGTATTTCTATTTTGAAATGCCTAAGGTTTGTTGTGACGCTGAGGGAATTGGGGAAAGGAATTTGATATGAGCGAGACGATAAACAACAGAAAAAAGCAGTTAAACATAGCCTGGGTTATCATTGGTGGAGTATGTGCGATTTTAGCACTGATTGTATCCGCAATTGCCCTTCATTATCAATTAGCAGGGGTAGATCAGGCCAATACATGGAAATCAACTTTTTATTCCGGGAAATCGGTGGCAGTCATTGAGACCGCACAACATTGGGATAGCGGAAGGCTGTACTATGGAGTAAATCAAACGACGGGCACGCCTAAAACCACCAAGTATGATATTTATTGGAAAAAATCCGGAGGAACTTACACAAAGGAGTTTTCTGACGGCTATTGCAATAGTAACAATACTTACTATGGGGCATGGTACATGCATACGCCCAATGGAACCAGTCAATATGTTTATAAACTGGTAAAGAAAACAAATCTAAGTACAAAATCAATCATGTTAGTTGATTTGATGGTGGTTTAATATCTTTTTCCCTCAGTGCTCACAAAATTATCATTTGCTATTTCAGAAAGGCAAAAATGCAAATTAAGATACCGGAAATATACATCCCAAAAAATGATGCGGTGCTCATTCATGGCACCGAAATAGCAATTCCCGCCGAGGGGATTATCTTAATAAAGGGGAAAAATGGCAGTGGCAAAACCACTTTGGTTAAAAAAATCTTTGACAGTCATCCGGGACTGTTTTCTATGTTATGTCAGGAAAACGATTTGATTTTTCCGGAACTATCAGTATTGGACAATATTGATATGTTTCAAGGAAATAAGGAAAAAATTCAAACCTTTTTAGAGGAAAATCAACTTGTTCTTTTGCTTGCCAAACCTGCCAAAAGTTTAAGCGGTGGAGAGACTCGGCTGGTGGCTGTTCTTCGAACCCTGTTTTCCCCTAGATCCTATATTATTTTGGACGAGCCTTCCAATGACATTGATTATCGTATCTTCGAAATACTTTTTCAGTTGATTAAAAAATTTTCTCTCTGCAAGGCCATTATTATTGTCAGCCATGATGATCGATTTGTTGGTGTAGAGCAGGTGTATGAAATTGTTAATCAGGAATTGATCCAAAAACAGACTTTGGGTCAAGATTTTGAAGGAACAGACATAGAAACAAAAATTGAGTTATTAAGTTTCAAAAAGAGTAGGACAAATTGGGGGTTTCCGGTTTACTGTTTCGTGATGTTTTTTATTTTATGCTATAGCTTTATCAGCGGCGTATCTGCAGACTCATTATCCCCGTACACAAAATACCCCCCTAACACTTATCGAATCGCCAGCATGATGGGGACAGATTTGTCAGCCTTTAACGATGATGATGCAATGAACACCATTTTGCTACAAGCCGCCTTAAAAATCAATAAACTTGAGTATATCAAAGAAGCAACCAAAAATCCAAAAAAAATTGGTCAGGGAATAAAACTAAACCATAAAACAATAGATAAAATTTACCCCTTGGAATATCTAAACCTCAAAGATGGAAAATACAGGAATGTTGAAAGTGTGATGGCTGAAATTTTGGCGGACAAACTACATGTTTCATCGGATTCAATTACGTTTCGAAATGACTTGGCGGATAATGTTGCGGCACAAAATTCAAAAACTATGGCAGCCTCAGAAGTATCTATTCCAAGTGGATGGAGTGTGAAAAAGGCCAAGAATCTATTAAAACCATATCAATATTCAATTAAGAAAAGTAATGATGCCGGGGAAGAAGCGAACACAGTTTTTACTTTTGACTTTAACAACCAACTTTATGAAGATGCATTAAAAAAATCGGAGAAAAAGGATAATTTATTAATTGACGCGATTGTCATCAAAAAAAATAATACGGGATTCGGAGATTTTCTCGAAGCCAACGGATTGACCAAAAAAGCATATTTAATTCAAGGGTATGAAATCTATAAGGCTTTGGATGAGGCCAATCGATTTCTTCAGTGGATACAAACAATTCAGGCGCTGGGAGGCTATCTGATATTGGCATTTTTGACGTTGACATTGACAATGTATATTTTTGAAAGAAGTAATTGGAAAAAAGACAAAATCCTTTATTTTTATGGGTTTCCTATAACCGAAATTGTAAGAGGGCGGGAAAAATCATACTTGGTTTCCAAGTTGAATCTTTGGATTCTATTGGCCGCAATTCTTGCAGGACTTGTTTTATTTACGGTATATGAAAGTTATTTTGTTTTTGCAGTTGTTTTGTTGTACGGGGCACTCATCACCCTTTCATGCAAAACGGTGTGGTCCGGGATGAAAAAACAAATAGGGAGGGCAACGAAATGAACATCAAACATTTCAATATTAAAAGGGGAGCGTTTTCATTAGCAGTGGAGGAAATGGATCTATCAAGGAAAGGGCTATATTTGCTACAAGGAGAAAACGGCAGCGGAAAAACCTCCTTTCTTGAATCACTTCTTAAGTCCAATAACATACAGGATATTAGTCCTTTGGAAAAACAAAATATGATTGGATACTTTTCTCAAAACTTGTACGCTTATCCGGCTACCGGATATCAGTACCTTAAGGGATGCAATGAAGAATTGGTGCAAGAGTACTGTGGGTATTTTTCTTTTGATTGTTTGGAAAAGGACATCACCTTCCTTAGTGGTGGGGAGTTTGTCATCTTAGCGCTTATTCGATGTTTTTCCAAAGATACACCAATCTTGATTTTAGATGAGCCTACCAATAATCTGGATAACGGCATGACAAAGAAGGTGGAGGCTTTGTTGAATCGGCTGTCTCAAGGCAAAACCATTCTTTTGTCAACCCATGACAAACGGCTGGAACTCCAGTATCAGGGCATAATACAAGTAAAAGAAGGCAAAGCATCTTTGGGGACCCAAGCACACACCCAATTAGAGTTACTGCCTTTGATTCCGGGGAAGAAAGTGGACCCCAGACCTTTATTCAAAAAAACATTATTCTCTAGGTTTAACGGGTTAATGTTTATGGTGGTCCTGTTTTGCGGATTGCTTACCTCTATGATTTCATCAAATTATTTACTCAATGAAGTCCCTGATTTTGATCAACTGCCTTATGATAACGTTATTTCTTTAATGTGGATAGCAGAAAACTATTCCACCTATATTGAAGCCACAGTTTCCTCTGCTGAACTGGAAAAACAATATGCCGAAAAAACCGATACCTTGGATGCCAAGGAAATTTTGACTTTGGCGAAAAAAGAATATGTAGAAGATATTTATGTAGTTGACACTGGGTATCTTTCAACACTTCAAATGGGCTCCGCCGATTCATTAAAAATATTTTCTCTTCCCAATGTGATTTCAGACCATCCAAATTATGCCGGGACATTTCCCGGATGTCCTAAATTCCTCTTATCCGGCAGCTTGCCCAAAGACAACAAGGCAGAGGCCATGATTTCATATGAACAGATGCAGAAACAGTTTGGCTATCAGGGAGACATCAATGGTGTCATCGGCCAAAAAATAAAGGTTCACAACAAAACATACACCGTTGTAGGGTTGACAAGCTTGCCATACGTTACCCTTTCATATGATAAAAATGCAACCACCCAGTATGGGGTGATACATGTTTCCGATCATTCCATAAAGGCCCTAAAAAAAGTTTTGCAGCAGATGAAAAAACTCAACTATGGCAGTCTGATTTTTGAGGACATTTTTATACAATATGACAAATCTTATGAAAAGGATTTGATGGGATATTTAACACAACATGGACCCAGTTATCAGTATTCTTCATCCTATGTGGATGAAACCATAGAAAAAGCATCCTACATAAAGATGCTTCCAAAAGTAATAGGGATTTCTCTTCTATTGTCTATGTTGCTCTGCATCATTCTCATCATTATGGCATCAAGAATGTTTGTACTGGTGGGGAATCAAATTCGGGATGGAGACAATTGGAACTTCCGACCTGGCAAAAACCGCCTTGCATTGGTGGGGGTGTTTGGAGTGGACTTTCTCATTATGACACTTTTCAGTATGATAGAAGCGGCATGGTTCTTGGGATCGGTTCATCGGTTGATCGAAATGACACCTTTCATATTATCGAATCTGATGGTATTTGGCATGGGATTGTGGCTAATGTGGAAAAAATATAAGAGACATGGTTGAGTACTATATTGGGTATATCGGCATTATCGTAATTCATGAAATGGCACATTTTTTGTTGCTGAAAATATTTCATGTGAAGGAAATACAGATTACTGTTGGCAATTTCATTTATTTGCCAGTAGGGATTTTTCGAATTTCCCCCTTTGTGTTAAGCGGGAGCGTGGCTTTTTCGGATTCCGATTTTGGCAAACTTAAATTGTTGCCCAAACTGATGATTGTTATGGCTGGACCTTCCGCTAATATTTTGATAGGTCTCCTTTTGTCCCCCTGGTCATGGGTGCTGGCAACCCTATCCTATCTCATGGCGGTGGTATCTCTTTTGCCCATCCCTTTCTTCAAAACGGATGGCGGATACATCGTCAAATTGCTATACGACCACCTCGCCCCGAAGAAACAGGCTATTCATACACCCGTTCCAAAGAAATAATCTACTTGTCCACCCGGTTAAGCCGGCCGCCGGCAAGAAAACTTTCAATATTTTCTGCTGCGGTTTGAATCAGTTGTTGTCTGGTTTCTTTGGGCATCCAAGCATTGTGGGGAGTAATGATGCAATTGGGGATTCCCAATAGGGGACTTGGAGATTCTCGCCGGGGCGGCTCAATTGTCAGTGCATCCAGACCTGCACCGGCAAGCTTTCCGCACTGAAGGGCAATGGCCACTGCCGTTTCATCAATCAATCCACCACGGGCGGTGTTAAGTAAAATAGCCCCATCTTTCATATTGCCAATAAACGATGCATCTATCATATGTTGGTTTTTCAACATCAAAGGGCAGTGAAGGCTTACCACGTCGGCCCGTTGAGCGCCTTTGGGATCTTTGCTGTAAGGAATCACCTTCATTCCCAACGCCTGACCGATAAAGCCTACTTTTTGTCCAATATTTCCATACCCGATAATGCCTAAAGTCTTGCCGGCCAATAGGGTCAAGGGAGAAAGAAAATAGCAGTCGTCGTGGGCATCATAATAGTCACCCCGCTGCACTGACTCATTGTGAAGGGCAACCAAGTTGGTCAGTTCCAAAAGCAATGCAATGGTGTGTTGGGCAACAGCACGGGTGGAATAGCCGGGTACGTTGGTTACCGCTACGCCAAACTCCCGGGCAGCGTCCACATCAATATGGTTGTATCCTGTGGAAATGACACATAAAAGTTCCAGCTTTGGCAAGGCGGCAAAAGTTGCCCGATCAAAGGGAACTGCGTTGGTAATGATAACTTCTGCATCTTTCCCTTTGATTATCATCTCTTCCACCTTTGTATGACCGTAGGCGGATAGTTGACCATACGCTGCGATAGGATCCCAGGATATATCCCCGGGATTTGCCGTATATCCATCTAATATGATAATTCTCATAAGTTAAGCCTCTTCTTGCCTTGCGACGTTCATCATAATGGCACATTCCATTCGTTTTCGGAACAGGTTGCACCCGTATTCATAAATGGCTGAAATGTTCCCTCCGGCATGATAAGCGTTGGCTGCACAGCCACCGCTGCAATATAACTGGGCCCAGCATTCACGGCATTCCTGTCTGGAAAAAACATTGCAGGAACGGAAGCGTTGTTGCAAATCCTTGCAATCAATACCTTTCCATACATCTCCCATACGATAGGATTCATCTCCCACAAATTGGTGGCATGGGAATAAATCCCCCCAGGGGGTGACTGCCAGATATTCTGTGCCGGAACCGCAGCCGGTGATTCGTTTATAGATGCAGGGGCCTTCCGTCAGGTCCAAGGTATAATGATAGAAGGTAAATGGATTGCCTTCCTTTTCTCTTTTTAGCATCTCTACAGCCAGTTTTTCATACTGATCATAGAGTATGGGCAAATCTTCTTGGGTCAGAGCATAAGGTTCTCCCGGCGGGCATACCACCGGCTCCATGGACAGCTCCCCAAACCCCAAATCTGCCATATGATACAGATCTTCTGTAAAGTCCACATTGTTGTGGGTAAAAGTGCCTCTGATGTAATATCCTTTTCCTTTTCGAGCGGTGACAAATTTCTGGAATTTTGGCACGATGGTATCATAACTCCCTTGATTCCCATAGGTTCGTCTAAGCCGGTCGTGAACCTCTTTTCGCCCATCCAAGCTGAGTACCACATTGTGGATTTCCCGGTTGCAAAAGTCCATCATTTCATCATCAATGAGGATACCGTTGGTGGTCAGAGTGAATCGAAAATTTTTGTGATGTTTCTTTTCTTGGCTTCGTGCGTAGGCCACCACCTGTTTCACCACATCCCAGTTCATCAAAGGTTCTCCTCCAAAAAAATCCACTTCCAAATTGTATCGGGTGCCGGAGTTGGCAATTAAAAAATCAATGGCCTGTTTTCCAACTTCAAAGGTCATCAGCGCCCGGTCACCATGGAATTTCCCTTGGCTGGCAAAGCAATATTCACAATTTAGATTGCAGGTGTGCGCCACATGAAGGCACATGGCCTTGATTACCTGTGGACTCTCTTTTCCATTGAAAGGTCTCTGAGACCAATCAACTTCATGGTTGTCCAAAGGAGCTGCCAGAATCGGCGGGGAAAAAAGCTGCCCGGCATCTTGTAATGTTTTAATATCTGCCAGCACTTCAAGGATCTCATCTCTGGTGACAAAAGGGTCATTGGAATATTTGGACAGCATAGCTGTTACGATCTCTTCCTTTGTGGAATCCTGAAACAGACCAATGATGTCATAGGCCAAAGGATCCACAGTATGAATTGCGCCGCTGTTTACATCCAGCACAATGTGATACCCGTTAAGGGAGTATTGATGAATCATTTTTTCTCCTAAAAAAGAAGGGCTTGTCACCCTACTTCTTTTCGTTTTCACATTTTTGATTGGCAACGCCGCAGGAAGTTTTGCATGCGGATTGGCAGGATGTCTGACATTCTCCGCAACCGCCGTGGCTGGCGCTGTCTTTGAGATTTCGGGTTTCTATGGTTTTGATATGTTTCATAATTGGTTCACTCCTTTGCTTGTGTACGTGGTACAGTTTACCTGTTTCCAGAAGCTTTGTCAATTTGCTGATATGATATGTGTCGAAAAAGCAGCACTGGGTAGCGCGATTTCATATTGGACTTGTCAAGGAAAAGTGGACGCCTAGTTAA
Source organism: Anaerovoracaceae bacterium (assembly GCA_963676385.2). Lineage (GTDB taxonomy): Bacteria > Bacillota > Clostridia > Peptostreptococcales > Anaerovoracaceae > UBA1422. The sequence goes on along the minus strand of CAXXMM010000007.1, from coordinate 143,828 downwards.
GTTACTTTTATGCAAGAATTTTTTCATAATCACAGCAAAGTATGTCTGGCACTGAATGCACTCTTTGGGGGTTGTTGATAAGAACTTAATCTTAATCTAATTCACTAACTCACTCTTGACGAAAAGATTCGACTATCATCAATTCTGCCATCTTACTGCACGTTGAAGCCGTAGCCCTGTTCGCGAGAGAATGAAATGACTGAAGTGGGCAGGGGCGCTAATAGCATTTGGGAGGGAAGATTTTGTTATCTATGCGGTAAGTGCTAATTAGAATTCAAGAATGAAATCTTTAATGCTGCTTTTCCAGACAGTGCAAACGAAACATATTTGGCTACGCATAGTCAAACGACAGCAAAAGATTTATTGCGCAGCTGGTGGGGATGAAATTCATATTTGTAAACTTGAAAATAATAATTATTTTGCTGTTCTTTTTGTAGTATAATTTTACCAAGATGAAATAGTAAATTTTTATGAGGAAGGAGGCAGAAATATGGGTTACAAAAAGCCGGTGGTACTAGCAGAAAGTACTTTACGGATGGCAGAATGTCGTCCCAATAGTAAACCGAGTGGAAGACCCTGCAATCCACCAGGACCAAGCGGGCGGTAACAGGTAATTAATTAGGCGACGATGTTATTAATGTAAACTCGTCGCCTAATTACGAAGGAGAAATCGTCATGTTTTTCAAAAAAACAGCTAATATTATGTTCAGGAACTATAAGTCCTTTGGATATATTACTGACAATAGAAATTTTAGATATGCACAAACAGATAATCCCCCAAAAGATATCGGTGATAAAATTCTATCAGATAGTGGCGCTGTATTTTTTTCTGCTTTAGAGAAAAAACCTCAAACGCTTGATGATCTTGCAAAAAATATTAATGAGAAATTTACTGATGTAAGCATTGAAACAATAAAGAATGATGCTAGGGACTTCTATTATATGTTAGAGAAGGATGGATTTGTTGTTTCGGGGGAAACCGTTGAGGAATGTGAAAAAAAAGACAAAAAGTTTTCCTATCAAAAAATAGAATCAAAAATACCAGAAATAGAACATTCCCCGACTAATATTTGCCCGAAAAAGACAACACAAGACTTCCTAGAAGAATATTTTCAAGGCAAACCCCAACTTACCAATTTACACTTAGAAATTACAAGCAAGTGCAACGAAAGATGTGTGCACTGCTATATACCTCATGACAACAAAGTAAGAGATATCGAATCTAATCTGTTTTATTATATTTTAGAACAATGTAGAGATATGAGGGTATTACATTTGACGTTAAGTGGTGGCGAACCAATGCTGCACCATGATTTTTGTAACTTTTTAAGAAAATGCAGGGAATACGATTTTTCAGTAAGTGTGCTGAGCAATTTAACTCTGCTCAATGATGAAATGCTCGAAGTAATGAAGGAAAATTCTCTATTAGGGGTTCAAGTATCATTGTATTCAATGGATTCCAATATTCACGATGAAATAACTCAAGTGAAAGGCAGTTTTGAAAAAACCAAGAATGCAATATTAAAACTTATTGCAAACGATATACCATTACAAATAAGTTGCCCAATAATGAAACAAAATAAAGGCAGTTACCATGACGTTAAAAAATGGGCTGAAAAACATAAACTCCACGTCGGAGATGATTATGTCATCATCGCAAGTTATGATCATACTACAAAAAATCTAAGTAATCGCCTCTCCATTAATGAAATCAAAGAAGTAATCAATGGGATTGTAGTGAATGACACAGGTTATTTGGAGCAAATGAAAAGGGAAGCGGAGAAAAAAAAAGATGTTAGCCCAAACGATCATATATGTAGCGTTTGTCATTCATCCATTTGCATATCAGACGATGGAAATGTTTATCCATGTGCTGGCTGGCAAGATTATAAGGTTGGCAATGTTAAAGATACTTTGCTTGAAGACATTTGGAATAATTCTGAAAGGATACAATATCTAAGAGGCTTACGAAGAAAAGATTTTCCTAAATGTCTTTTATGCCCAGATAAAGAGTTTTGCACCATGTGTATGGTTAGAAATGCGAATGAAGACCCTCAGGGGAATCCTTTGGCAGTAAATGAATACTTTTGTAATGTTGCAAAACTTAATAGGAAGATGATTCTAGAGTGATGAGATGGATTTGCTGATAAGGTATGCGTCGAAAAACCAGCACTGGGTAGCGTGATTCCATCTGCATAGAAACCAAAACCTTTGAAGACCGTTTGCTCTTCAAGGCATGCATTTTATCAATCTCCGCGCTAAAAACCAAGACCCCAAAAAAGAATTTCTTAAAATCATTCAGGGAAATTCTTTTTTTTATAGTTCCCATATGACAACTTTATGAGGTTAACTGCAACAAAAATTGCAGTTACTGATATGATTCATCAAAATGGTTTAAATCAGAAAAGAACATTGACCTATGTTTACTAATCCCTACTCTCATGGTATAATTCCACATATGTTTTTTGATTCACACACCCATTTGGAAAAGGACGCCATCGTGGCGATTCAAAGAAGCGATTCCAACATCTCCTACGTTATGGACATCGGAACAGACTTGGAGACTTCTTTCGGTGTGGTGGAACATGCCAACCAGTATTCTTGGTGTTATGCAGTGGTAGGGTACCATCCCCATGAGGCTCGTTTCATGGGAGAGGTGGAGTTCTCCATGATAGAGTCCTTAGCCAAAAAGCCGAAGGTCAAGGCCATCGGCGAAATTGGTTTGGATTTTCATTATAATTATTCCGAGCCTGACATACAGCGAGATTGTTTTAGAAAGCAGATTCATTTGGCCAATGATCTTCGGATGCCTATTGTGATTCATTCCCGGGAAGCGGACCAAGAGGTGATGGATATCCTGAAAGAAGAGCAGGCTTTTTCTAACACGCGAAAAACCTGGTTCAATGGAAAAGCCGGTGTGTTGCTTCATTGTTATAGTGGCAGCAGAGAAATGGCAGAGCAGTATGTCAAACTAGGAGCAAATCTTTCTATTGCCGGACCTATCACCTACAAAAACAATAGACGTACTGTTGAAATGGTTCAATTCATCGGACTTGAGCACTTGATGATTGAGACAGATGCCCCCTATTTAAGCCCTGAACCTTATCGGGGAAAACCCAATCAATCCCCGTATGTAATGTTTACAGCTATGAAAATTGCCGCCATCAAAGGAATCCCCTTGGAAGAAGTGGCAAAAGTCACTTGTCAGAATGCAAAAACCTTTTTTGGCATAGTGTGATATAATAACGATATGATTCAATTATCAATAGAAGAAGACTTTAAGGTTACGCTGCAAAGGCATGACCTCATCAAAAAAGGAGACCACGTCGTCATCGGCCTTTCCGGAGGTCCCGATTCGGTGTGTCTTTTTCATTTACTCCTTTCCATTGGGGAAAGCAAAGAACTGACCCTTTATCCCGTTCATATTAACCATGGATTTCGACCCGGTGCAGCGGAGGAAGATCAGCAGTACGTGGAGAAACTCACTGCTTCTTTTGGTATATTCTGCCGTTCCTTTCAGTTTGACTGCAATCAGATTGCCCAGAAAGAAAAAATTTCCAGTGAAGAGGCAGGCCGTAGAGTCCGCTATGAGTCTTTTGCCCAGGTGGCAGATGAAATTGCAGCTACCGGAGTTGCCAAAGAACAAATCAAAATTGCCGTGGCCCATCATCTCAATGACCAAGTGGAAACCGTGCTGTTTCGCCTTCTTCGAGGGACTGGAACCGATGGCCTTTCCGGGATAGAGTATAGCAGGGATAATGGTGTGGGCATTCAGGTAGTACGGCCTTTGTTGGATGTAAAACGGGAAACGATAGAAGTTTACTGCAAGACCCATGGGTTGGCGCCCCAAATAGATTTAACCAACAATCAACCCCTATACACCCGAAATAAAATTCGATTGGATTTGATTCCATATATTAAGGAACATTACAACTCCAATTTTGAAGAGGCTATTTTGCGTTTATGTAAAATAGCCGGACAGGACAAGGCATATTTGGGAAAAATTGCCGATAAGGCGTTTTCCGATTTGCTTCGGGAAGGGGAACCTTTCAGGTGCAAACTGGATGCAGCTGGCCTTCGGGAGTTGACGCCATCCATTCGAAGCCGGGTGCTTTTTAAAGCATTGGAGACGGTGGAACTTCCCAGCGGAGTGGGATATGTTCACATGGAACAGGCAGAAGCGTTGTTGGAGGAGGGGAAAACATCCTCTCGAATGAACTTCCCCGGTGGTGTTGTGATGGAGCTTTCCTATGACACAGTAGAATTGTATAAGCCGGTAGCGGACCCAATGAAAAAGCCCAATCCCCCCGGGTTGAAAACCAGGATTTTTAATATTGGGGATTACGTGCACAAAAATAACACGGCAGTTTTTGATTTGGACTCTTTCCTGGGAGAATATGCTTACCTGGTAGATCCCATTTCAATGATTGCGGTTCGGTCCAGGGAACCGGGGGACTTTATTGTTTTGCCGGGAGTAGGGGGGAGAAAACGAATCCAAGATTTCATGGTGGACATGAAGGTTCCCAAGGAACTTCGGGATGGAATGTATATTGTGGCGATTGGAAACGAAATTCTATGGATTCCAAAAGGCTTAACTAAAGCCAGATTCACTCAAAATTACAAGGTGACAGAGGAGACAAAAAAGGTCTTGACCCTTGAACTGGATGGTGAATTATGATAAAATAACAAAACATATTTTGTTTTGTACAACAAATTTGTGGGCATAAACAAGGAAAATGCTAATATGGAGGAATTACGATATTGAAAAACTTGTCAAAAAACATCGGCATCTATCTGGTCATCTTTGGACTGGTATTGGCCATGGCTTGGTTTTACAACAAAACACCTCAAGAAGAGATTAAAGACGTCAACTTTGCAAAATTTGCCTCTCAGTTAGAGGATAAGCAGGTAACAGAATATGTGGTTGACGAAAATACAATGACCCTTACGGGGACGCTAAAAGACGGAACAAAGATACAAACTGTCGCGTCGTCCATTATTGAAATTAACTGGCTCAACGAAACCTATGTCTATCCTCAAATGAAAGAGGGGATTATCAAGGTAGTCACAAATGAGGGGCCAACAGTTACGCCATGGTATGTTTCCATTCTGCCTATGGCCATTATGATGGTGCTGCTTTTGGTATTTTTCTGGTTTATGGTGATGAACCAAGGAGGAGCCAACAATAAGGCCATGTCCTTTGGAAAAAGCCGGGCAAGGCTCCAAAAGGACAGTGACCTGAAGAAACTCACCTTTGCTGACGTAGCAGGGTTGGATGAAGAAAAAGAAGAATTGGAAGAAATCGTCGACTTCCTTAAGTTTCCCAAGAAATATCGAAACCTAGGCGCCCGAATCCCCAAAGGCATATTGCTGGTTGGGCCTCCGGGAACTGGGAAAACCTATATATCCCGTGCAGCGGCAGGAGAAGCCGGTGTGCCATTCTTTACCATCAGCGGATCTGACTTTGTGGAAATGTTCGTTGGTGTAGGAGCCTCCAGAGTGAGAGACCTGTTTGAACAGGCCAAAAAGAACGCCCCTTGTATTGTATTTATTGATGAGATTGATGCAGTCGGCCGACGCAGAGGCGCTGGTATGGGTGGCGGACATGACGAACGGGAACAAACTTTGAATCAGTTACTGGTAGAAATGGATGGATTCGCGGAGAACCTAGGTATTATTATTTTGGCGGCTACCAACCGACCTGACATTTTGGATCCGGCCCTGCTTAGACCCGGCCGATTTGACCGTCAGATTTTCATCGGTGTGCCTGACATCAAAGCCAGAGAAGCGATATTCAGAATACACTCAAAAAACAAACCCTTGGATGATGAGGTGGAGCCCAAAGTTCTGGCAAGAAGAACACCGGGATTCACTCCTGCAGATATTGAAAACATGCTGAATGAAGCAGCCCTTCTCACGGCTAGACGAAACGGCCTTAAGATTCGAATGGAAGAAGTGGAAGAAGCCATCACCAAAGTGATAGCCGGTCCGGAGAAAAAGAGTCGCGTCATCAGCGAACCGGAGCGAAAATTGACGGCATACCATGAAGCGGGACATGCTATTGTGGCGGCATCTTTGCCTAACACAGATCCGGTGCATCAGATTACCATTGTCCCTCGAGGCAGAGCCGGTGGCTTTACCATGATACTTCCCAAAGAAGACCGCTACTACACCACCAAAACCAATATGGAGGAGCAGATTATTCATTTGCTGGGTGGACGTGTAGCGGAGCAATTGACCTTGCATGATATTAGTACCGGCGCCAGCAATGACATTATGCGGGCTACAGAAATCGCAAAAGAAATGGTGACCAAGTACGGGTTCAGTGAGAAACTGGGTCCGGTGAATTATAGCTCTTCTGAAGAAGTTTTCTTGGGGAAGGACTTTACCAGCAAACAAAACTATTCGGAAGAAACCGCATCGGAAATTGATGAAGAAGTGAAGGCAATCATTGTGAATGCCTATTCACGGGCAGAAGAAATTCTCACAAAGCACAAAAAGCAACTAGATTCTGTGGCCAAAGCTCTTCTCGAATTGGAAACCTTGGATGGAACCCAATTCCAAGCCCTTTATGCAGGGAAGACCACAGCCAAAAAGCTTGCTGAAGAGGTGAAGGAACAGGAACATCGCACTAGGATTCGAAATGCGGAAGAAGCGGAAGGGATGAAGCAACTCATTGCCAGTCAAGAGGAAGCAGAATCCAATTTTGGATTGGAACCGGATGACGGGGATCTTCCTTCGGAGGAAGAATTGGCTGCTTATGACAGGGATTACTTCAAAGACGAACCAACAAAACCGGATGAAACCGTTGAGTCTACTGAAGAGTTGGTGGATACCTTAGGGAAACCTAAAAAATCAACTGCCAAAATTGCAAAAAAACTGACACCAAAAAAAGACACCACCAAGGATGCGGCATCAAAGAAGAAAACAACCAAGGAAGAGACTCCTAAAAAAACCACTTCAAAGAAAACAACCCAAAAGAAGGATGAGTAAATGAAGGTTACGGTAAAAGATTTCTTTGAGCTGGCAGCTTTTGCAGATGCGAAAGTACTGGCAGGCGAACGCAATTTGGGGAATACAGTAAAAAAAGTGTCCGTCCTTGAGGCAACCACCAAAGAGGACGTACGGCAGTATTGTGCCGCCCCAAACCAGATGATGCTGACTTCGTTTTTTGGAATTAACCAAAATGAAGATGCCCAAAGTCAGGTTGTTGAGGCCTTAGTGGCCGGAGGCACTACTGCTTTGGTAGTTTTTCATGTTGGCAAGGTAGTGAAGTCAATTGGCAAAAAAGTAATTGATACAGCTGAACGGCTGGGACTTCCTTTAATTGCCCTAGGCGAAATACATGGATTGGACATGGGGGATGTGATTGATGAAACCATGTGCAAATTGTTTTACGGCCAGAGCAACAGTTTTGGCAATGACTTGATTAACAACACTATCTTTCACTTGTTAAATTTTGAAAAATACAGCAACTTTCAATCGGCAATTCGAGCCGCGGCGTTAAATAACGACTTTCAATTGATTTTGCTAAGCGAAGATTTTAACCCTATTTTTTCTGTGGAAACCAGAAACATTACCACCATTGATGAAGCCATTCGATTAGGCAAAGAGCGAGAAGTGACCAAACAATCCGCTGTATACACCATGATTGATGTCAACGGTGTGCTGACCTATTGGGGTCCGGTTTCTATTCACGATCAGAAATACTTTATGTTCATTGTGGATAATGAAGATTCCTATTCCAAAGCGGAAATCACCAAGTTGGCAGAAATTATTGAACTGGCCATGGGCATGTGGAAATATACTCCGGAGCGGGACGCCAAAGCGGAGTTTATCAAAGCCATCCGAAGAGGAAACAAGAGCTTGGCCTACACCTTAAAAGATGAGGCCGGCATCAACGTCAGTGAAATCCGAAGCGTTTTTTATGCCAAGGGCATTGAACATACAGTAAGCAGTTGGCAGATTGCTCGCTTTGAAAAAGAAACGGACTTTCGGGTTCTGAAAATCATTGAAGGCGAAGAAACCTATGGAATCATTTTGGGCCAAAAATTGGAAGGGGTTTCCTATGTCAATTTGTTTGATCGACTGAAAGAAGACAAGCAAGTGCGCATTTTCCATGTCACCGGTATTGACGGCATTGAAAGCGCGGCAGATGCTTATCGACTTATTAACGAAACATGGTCTTTTGTTCAAGTGGTATTCCCCTTCAAGAGAGTCTTCACCAAGTATGAAATGGCATTGGTGAGCAATTGTATCAACATTCAATTGCAGGGAGGCTATGTCAAGAAGAACTACATGGATCTCCTGGAAACCTTCCGAGATGCGGGAGAAAACAAGGGGAAACAACTGTTGGATACCTTGGAGACTTTCGTGCTGGATGCCGGAATGAACAGCGGCAAGACCGCAGAATTTATGGGAATACATGCCAACACCGTCCAATATCGACTGAAAAAAATCAACGACATTCTCGGTGTGGAAATCACCGGAAATCGAGTGATTCCCGGGTTGACCATTTCCTTGGCCTTGAAGCGGCTGGAAAAACTGGTCAGTCAATAATTCTTTTGGCAAGGCTCAAGCAACCCAGATGGTTTCGCCGGGGAAGATCAATCAAAAATAACAAAAAAGGGAAATCCATCATCGGGTTTTCTTTTTTGTTGGTTCTTGCTATTTGTTTACTAGACAGAATCACCATTTTATAGGGAAGAATAATGTATACACTGAAATATTCCTTGAAAACCAAGCGCTTTTCAGTTATAGTGAGTTTGGTGTGTTTCCCCTGTTTTTGGTGTCTTTCAAGGCCAAAGCCGGTGGGAATACAAAGATACAGAAAAACCCTATTTCAACAATAAGGAGGAAATATAATGAACAAGCTTGAGCAGCTTCGCGAGTACAAAGCCAAAATATCCATGGGCGGCGGAAAAGACAAGATTGATGCACAGCACGCAAAGGGCAAAATGACTGCCCGTGAAAGGCTGGATATCTTATTTGACGAAGGAAGCTTCGTTGAAATTGACACTTTTGTTTCTCATCGCAGCAACAACTTTGATATGCCCCAAAAGAAATTCCACGGGGATGGCGTTGTAACCGGATATGGCACAGTGGACGGAAGATTGGTCTTTGCGTTTTCTCAAGATTTTACCGTAATTGGTGGATCCTTGGGAGAATATCACGCAGAGAAAATTGTTAAAGTCCAAAATATGGCGTTAAAAATGGGTGCGCCCATTGTTGGCCTTAACGATTCCGGTGGCGCAAGAGTGGAAGAAGGCGTCAACGCATTGTCCGGCTTTGCCAAGATTTTCAAAAACAATACCATTTCCTCAGGTGTAATTCCTCAGATTTCAGTAATCATGGGACCCTGTGCCGGTGGCGCAGTGTATTCCCCGGCTATTACTGATTTCATTTTCATGGTAGATAAAACAAGTCAAATGTTCATCACCGGGCCTCAGGTCATCAAAACTGTAACCGGCGAAGAAGTATCGGCAGAAGATTTGGGCGGTGCCCGTTCCAATAATGTGAAAAGCGGAAACGCCCACTTTATGGGGAAGGATGATGCTGAAACCTTGGCAATGGTAAGAAACTTGCTCAGCTATTTCCCATCCAACAATATGGAAACTCCGCCGGTATATGGAACAACCGACGACCCCAACAGACAAATTCCGGAATTTGACGAAATCATCCCGGAAAATCCCAACAAGGCATATGATATGTATGACATCATCAAGGGGCTGGCCGATGACGGCGTTATTTTGGATGTGGCAGAGCAGTGGGCGAAAAGTATTATTACTTGCTTTATTCGTATGGATGGACAGACAGTGGGCGTTATCGCCAACCAACCCAAGGTGGAAGCCGGATGTCTGAACGTGAATTCTTCAGATAAGGCAGCCCGCTTTATTCGAAGATGCGATGCATTTAATATTCCTATGCTGACCATTGAAGACGTTCCAGGTTTCTTGCCCGGAACGGATCAGGAGTGGGGAGGCATCATTCGTCACGGCGCAAAAATGCTGTACGCATATTGCGAAGCCACGGTTCCCATGGTAACCCTGATTTGTAGAAAGGCCTATGGCGGTGCCTATATTGGCATGTGCAACAAAGAGCTGGGTTCCGACATGGTTCTGGCTTGGCCATCAGCACAAATTGCAGTAATGGGCGCATCCGGGGCTGCGAATATTATCTCCTCTGTAAAGGCAGAGATAAAAGCATCCGATGACCCCATTGCAAAGACCAAAGAAAAGATCGACGAATACGAAGAAAAATTCAACAATCCGTACCGAGCTGCAGAAATGGGTTATGTTGACGACGTTATAGAGCCGGCCACATCTCGACAGAGAATCATCAGCGCCTTCGATATGTTGGCAACCAAGAGAGCTTCCTTGCCGGCCAAGAAGCACGGAAACATTCCGCTATAGGAGGTGGCATAATGGGTTTAATGGATATATTTGCGGATCCCAGCACATTTGACACCCTTTCCGTCGGAGAGAAAGTCATTGGTTCGCTGATTACCGCACTGATGGGCATGGGAACCACCTTTGTCGTATTGATTCTGATTTGGGGGTTTATCGCCTTGATTGGAAAGATTGTACGAAAAGAAGAGACCGCCTTTAAAAAGGATTTGCCATCTGAGCCTACTGCGACTCCGGTTGCATCGGCTGGGGCAAACCCTGATGAAGCATTGGTTGCCGTCATTATGGCAGCAATTCTTGCGGCAGAGGGACCAGCCTTTACCAACAACTTGGTGGTTAGAAAAATTAGAAGAATTCCGGGCCCGGATCCTGTTTGGAGCAGTACCGGACGAAATGAGTGTCTGGATAGCAGAAGAGGTTAGGACCATAGAACATTTTTGAAAATTTGCGATGAATTGCGAAAAGGAGAATATTCAATGAAACAGTATAACATTACCGTAAATGGAACAGCATATGCCGTTGAAGTAGAGGAATTGGGCGGAACTTCCGCACCAAAAGCAGCAGCCCCAGCACCCGCTGCGGCGCCCACCCCGACGGCTGCACCGGCAGCAGCTCCTGCCCCCGCACCAAAAGCAGCAGCTCCCGCGGCTGCACCTTCCGCTGGTGCTACCGTGATTTCTTCCCCAATGCCCGGAACGATTCTTGACGTTCAAGTAGCACCGGGGCAGGCAGTGAAATCCGGACAGATTTTGGTAATCTTGGAAGCTATGAAAATGGAAAATGAAATCATGGCACCAACCGATGGAACCATTGATGCGGTTCAGGTGAACAAGGGAGATGCAGTGAATGCCGGAGATTTCCTTGTATCAATCAAATAATATGTTTTGTAGAAGGCCTTGCGATTGCAGGGCCTTTTCTGTATAATGAAAATCAAATATTATTTCATTTTAACATAACACATATCATCCAACGCGGAGCTAAGGAGGAAAAAACCATGCTACTTGCTTTTGATGTAGGGAACACCAATATTGTACTTGGTGTCTTCAAAGATGGTAATCTCATTCAAAACTGGCGACTTGAAACGGACAACAACAAGAGCGCCGACGAGTACGGAATGATTATTAACCAGCTTTTTTCATATGAAGGATTAGATATCAAAGATGTCCAGGACATTATTGTGTCTACCGTTGTACCCTCTGTGCTGTTTACGATTCAGCATTTGTCTTCAAAGTATTTCCACAAACGGGCCATTGTCATTGAACCCGGCGTCAAAACCGGCTTGATTATTAAATATGACAATCCGAAGCAGGTGGGGGCAGACAGAATTGTTAATGCGGTTGCTGCTTTTGCCAAATATGGGGGCCCACTTATTATCATTGACTTTGGTACAGCTACCACTTTTTGCGCAATTACTGAACGGTCAGAATACTTGGGAGGAACCATTGCACCGGGACTAAAGATTTCTTCGGAAGCCCTTTTCGAAAAAACCGCCAAATTGCCCAAGGTGGAACTGGATCAGCCGGGCCACGTCATTTGCAAAAACACAGTGCAGTCCATGCAGTCCGGATTGGTCTATGGACATACAGGCATGGTGGATTACATTGTTCAGAAGATGAAAGCAGAATTGGATGAAATCAATGGCACCGGCAAACCCATTACTGTGGTTGCCACCGGAGGATTTGCCGAGATGATTAGTAGGGAAATCGACTGTATCGACCACGTGGACAAACTGCTTACGTTGGAGGGCCTGGAGCTTATTTACGAAAAGAACAAAAAGCCGATTCCAACCCCAGAGTGCAAATAAACCTTATGGCGACTCTTTTTGCATAGGCAGGCTATCTTCCAAGAAATATTTTCTTTGGCGGATAGCCTTTTTTAAAATGATTTGTAACGAATACCAATATTTTGACACTAACCTAGGGAAAGGGAGGAAGCCAAAGAATGGATTCAATGGAGCAAATTTACATTCAATATTCAAAACTAGTATATGGATTCCTTTTGGCGAAAACAAAAACCCCTGATTTGGCCGAAGAGTTGACCCAGGAAACTTTCTTTCAGGCCGTCAAAAATATTAACCAATTTCAGGGGAAAAGCAGTGTCTCCACTTGGCTTTGCGGCATTGCAAAAAATGTGTGGTTTGGGTATCTGAAAAAACACAAAAACCAAGACACGGACATAATGGATTGGGAAATTCCGGTTGAATCTGTTGAGACCACTTACTTTCAATCCTGGACCAGTATGGATGTGCTGAAGCAGTTGCACAATCTGGGAGAACCCATGCGGGAAGTCATGTATTTGCGGTTAAGCGGCAACTTATCCTTTCGTCAAATTGGAGAAATCATGGGCAGGACGGAGAATTGGGCCCGAGTGACATTTTACCGAGGCAAAGCAATCATTCTGCGGGGTTCAGAGGGACTGTGAAGTCAACCAAAGACTCCCCATACAGGTAGCTCAAAACGACCCCACATACAGATAACCCAAAACGACCCCCCCCATAAAATCAAAAGCGCAGGAGGAAGCGGATATGAAACATAATATACCTTGCGAGATGGTAAAGGACTTGATTCCCCTTTATATAGACCAACTAACCTCAGATGAAACCAACCGTGAAATAGAAAAACATTTTGACCAATGCCCCAGTTGTAAGGCTCTTCATGAAAAAATGAGGCAGGGGCAACTTGGTGGTAAGGAAAAAGAAACTGAAAATGACAATGTGGAAATCAACTATTTAAAGACGATTCGGAAAAACAACCGGAAAAAAGTCCTTCTTGGGATGGTTAGCGTGTTACTTCTTTTGGCTGTTTCTCTTGGTGTCAAATTTTATATCATTGGATATCAAACGGAGGCTTATGACCTGGCCTCCATTGAGAAACAGGGAGATCAGGTCATATGTACCGGAGAATTTGACAATCAACTTGCCACCTACAAAAACTATAAAATTACCACAGAAGAAAACGGTGAGAATCGGGTGGTGGTGTATGCCAGGCTGGAATCTTTCTGGAGCAGCGACCATACATTTCATTTAAAAATCGATTTAGATGACTTGGCAACGGACGTTAATCTCCAAGGAAACACCATACAGATGGATGGAACTGTTATTTCCAAACTGGCCAATGATTTGTACAATGCAAAAAACCCATATCTGGGGAACATTTCCGCGGATTTGAACATTGCATCAATCCTTGAAATTTCAACAAATCTTGGGGCCTTCAAGAATCAACTTCAAACTGCCAATCGGCCTTACGGCTGGACCTTGAACTTTGAAGATCCTAAATCAAACAAAACGGAATTTGAAGGTACAATGAAAAATTACGCTTGTGTTTTTATGGCATTAATAGATAATATAGGAGAAGTTCATTGGAACTACAATATTGAGACTGGAGAGGATCTTGTAGCAACAGAGGGTGGCATTACGGAAAAACAGTGCTCTGCCTACGTTGGAGATTCAATCAAGACCTTTTCCCAAAGCCCGGAAAAAATCCAGGAACTGCTGGACTTTTTAGGAATCCGTATCTGAGACTTCCAAAGAATACCGAAGACCCTATGGATTCCGGAGAAAGTAAAAGAAAATGAAGCATAGCGATTCCCTAAGAAAAGCGACCACAATGCGGTCCCTAAGAAAAGCGACCACAATGCGGTCCCTAAGAAAAGCGACCACAATGCGGTCCCCCCCAATACCGAAGCATCACGAGGAAACTTTATGAAACCAATAGGTAATTTTATTCCAGACCATCCTTTTTTCCTGGCCCCCCTGGCGGGCATTACCGACGCCCCCACAAGACTGATTGCCAAATCTATGGGTGCGGCCTTGGTATACACAGAAATGGTCAGCGGAAAAGGATTGATGTATAACAACCATAATACAGAAAGCTTGTTGCACATTGATCCAAAAGAAAAGCCGGCAGCCATTCAAATCTTTGGTGCCGATCCAAAAGTGATTGCCTATACTGCCAAAGAGCTTGCTCCCAGAGAAAACGTAATTCTGGATATTAATATGGGCTGCCCGGTTCCCAAGGTGGTGAAAAACGGGGAAGGATCTGCGTTGATGAAAAATCCAGACTTGGTGTTCCAAGTGGTCAAGGCAGCCGTGGAAAATGCAGGGAAACCTGTAACCATCAAAATCCGCAGCGGATGGAATGCCGATTCCATCAACGCCACCCAAGTGGCTCAGGCGGCGGAGGCCGCCGGCGCTGCGGCTGTTGCAGTGCATGGCCGGACCAGGGAGCAGTTTTATACTGGGGCGGCGGACTGGTCCGTCATTTCCGATGTGGTCAAAAGTGTTGGCATTCCAGTCATCGGAAATGGGGACATCTTCCGGGCGGAAGATGCCCTGGCCATGCTGGAGCAAACCGGTTGCGAATATGTTATGTTTGCCCGAGGCGCTCAGGGCAACCCTTGGATTTTTAGAGAGGCGGTTGCCCAGTATGAAGGGCGCCCAAAACCGTGTCCCCCTACTTTGGAGGAAAAAATTGCTATGCTGTTGCACCATCTGGATTTGGCAGTGGCAGAAAAAGGTGAGCGGGTGGCCGTGGTAGAGCTTCGTAAACATGTGGGATGGTATTTAAAAGGAGAGCCGGGGGCGGCAGCTATTCGACGCCAGGCCAATGAACTGGTGGATGCCGCCTCCCTTGTACAACTCCTACAAAACATGAAATAATCAAATTGCGAATAATTAGCCTAACTGCTGCGGGGAAAGAAAACAAGGTGGTTCGACTAAAATAGCCAAGTAGCATTGAGAAAAGTGCTAAAAAAGTCAATAAAGACGTAAAAATCTGTACAAAACCCCTAAAAATGCTGGCAAAAATGGAATAATTTTACAAAACCTATCCAAATTTCATTAAAAAATGCAATATTACAAGAAAATCTGTACTTTTTTGCTGGTTTTTGACTCAAAAGTACAGATTTTTTTATTTTTTGAGAGGTTTTAATGAAAAATCTGCCGCATTAACCCAGCCCCCCCTGCCGCATTAACCCAGCCCCCCCTGCCGCATTAACCCAGACCTCTCCCGCCCGCGGCATTCGCCTTAATCCGCCAGCCACCTAACCACCTTTTCCATCAATAAAACAAAAAACTTGTTGACAAACAATATTATATACCATATAGTATTGCCGAAGGAACAATATTGTTTAGCGGCAAGCAAATACGATTTTGATTATGGCAAGCAAAAACGGTTTTGATTATGGCAAGCAAATACGACTGGAATCGCCACAATGGCGACAATAAAAGTGGAGAGATTTTCATTTTGAGAATTTCTCTTAAAAAAACATAAAAGAAAGGAGCGGGGTAGCATGAGCTTTCAAATTGGATCAACATTATTGGATGCCTGCGTTCTGTCCGTTTTGGCCAAAGGGGACACCTATGGGTATGTATTAACACAAACCATGAAGCAGGCCATCGATATATCCGAATCCACCCTCTATCCGGTGTTGCGAAGACTGCAGAAAGAAGGACATTTACGGACTTACGACGAACCTTATCAGGGGCGAAATCGACGGTACTACGCAATCACAACATCAGGCAAAAATCAATACGCAGAATTCAAAGCAGAGTGGGCAGATTACAAGAACAAACTGGATTCTCTAATAAATGGAGGTGAGGACAGTGAATAGAAAAGAATTTTTAAGGAAGTTGCAGATGGAACTGTACAAACTTCCAAGACACGAAATAGATGACGCCATTGCATATTACAACGAATACTTTGAAGAAGCCGGACCGGAACAAGAGCAGGACGTCATCAGGGAGCTAGGGACTCCATCAAAAATTGCGACACAAATCAAGGCCGACTATGCGGTTCGTCAATTGGAAAGCATGGAAAGCAGAGAAAGCAAGAAACCTAACGGCGGTTACCGTGATGACAGACCTGAAAAAGCCCCGGGAAAACTGTCGGCTGCATGGTGGGTTGTCATTGGTATTGCAGGGGGCATCTTTGCCGCACCGGTGGCCATCCCTGTTGCCTTCGTGCTGGCAGCATTATTGGTTACCGTATTTATCGGAATCATTGTGTTGTTGATTTCCGTTTTCATTACTGCAGTCGTCCTAATTATTACGAGCATTATCGCAGTGATTTTCGGATTGACATTGCTGGCAACCAGCGCACCACTGGCAATTTTGATTATTGGCCTGGGACTCATGGGGATTTCACTGATGGCGCTTCTCACAGTGGGGATTGTCGCGTTAACCAACCTATTCTTCAAAGCCATCGCAAGAAAACGCAGGGAAAGCCAGGAAAAGCGAATGGAAAAACGGCAAGAGAAGTTGCGACAGAAGTATGGAGTCCAACAGTCTTCGGCAGGGAGTAGTGTTCCGCCTTCAGCGGACAGCGGCACTCAGACCTCGGCGGACAGCAGCACCCAGCCTCCCGCAGTGGAGGATACCCAGCCTTCAAAAGAGCAAACTACAGAGAAAGTAGGTGATGACAATGAGTAAGAAATTAAAAATATTTATTATCGTATGCGTTGTTGTTTTCCTCACAGGGCTGGCGGCAACCATTACCGGATTGGCCCTTCATGGGTGGAAGGATGTTTACAATGTTCCGGGAAACTGGCATATCAATTTGAACGCGGAGAACAGCAAAACCCTATTACTGGAAGGAGACGCAGCCAAATTTCATTCTCTGGATGTTGACATGACCATGTGCCAAGTCAAAATCGTGCAGGGAGATCAATATAAGGTGGAATTAAAATACAATTCCCAGATGCCAAAGCCGGATATGAAAATAAAAAATGGCATGCTGACCATCCAAACAGAGGACACCATCCGCCTTGAAGATGATGATGAGAATTTTGCCATAGAACTTCAAATTACCATACCAAAGGGAACCACACTGAAAGAAGCATCTCTGGACATGAATTTTGGACAGATGGAAATATCAGCTTTGCACGCCAATGCCTTGGATTTGTCGGTGAATGCCGGCGAATTGACAGCAAAAGGGCTGGCCTTCGACGAGGCGGATATTGATGTAAGTTTCTGCTCCGGAGATATTGAAATGGTTGGTGAAGAAGCAGACTATGACTACGATGTTGACACCAATTTGAGCACAGTATATTTGAACCATGAAGAGGTCAACAATATGGAGAAGTCAGTTTCCGGTGGGAATCCGACATTTGAATTAAATTGCAACTTGAGTGATGTGTCCGTTACCTTTCAGCAATCACTGTAACAAGCGGGCAATGAAATGTATCAACAATCAGATATAAGAGGAAAGGCCGGACGTTTAAGGTTCGGTCTTTTTTGTAAAACAAATCTTGGCGTTGGACAGATGCATGGTTTTTATCAGCTTTTGAATGTGTAGGCGACGTGGAGATTTGGCAATGATTGGAGCGCATTTCTTTACATTTTAAATAAAAAATGTATAATTAGAAGGGACTTTGGAAGGGTGTTATCGCCTTGTCCAAAGGCCATACCGGAGGAAATTCATGAGCAAGAAGTTTAAATCCATCTTATTTTGTGTAACTATGATTCTGTGCATCGGGACTTTGTCCGGCTGCACCACATATGATAATTTTGTTGAAGGTTTTTTTGGGGACGGTGATGACAATAATACTGTCAAAATTGCCTTGTATGAGCCGATATCCGGAGAGTACAGCCAAGCCGCTTCTGCTGAAATAAAAGGAATTGAGCTTGCCAATCAGCTTTACCCTGAGGTACTGGGCAAAAAAGTGGAATTGGTATATGCTGATAATGGGTCGGATTTGAACACCGCCAAAACAACCCTTGGAAACTTAGTACAGCAAAAACCATCCGTAGTGTTGGGTAGTTATGGAAGCGCATTTTCCATGTTGGCAGGGGAGATTTTTCAGAAGAATCACATTCCTGCACTGACCATTACCAACACCAATCCTTTAGTTAATACAGACAATCCTTATTATTTTAGGGTATGTTTCGTTGAGGCCTATCAGGGAAAGGCGTTGGCTACTTTTACGGTCAAAAACCTGAAGGCAAAAAAGGCTGCAGTAATGATTCCAGAAGGCGATGATTATGCTATGGCTTTAAGCACCTCTTACTCCAAAAAAATGGTTTCATTGACAGGTGACAACGACGCAATTGCGATAAATCAAAACTATTTGTCCGGTGATACAGATTTTACCGATCAATTAAATAAAATCAAAGATTCTGGGGCCACAGTAGTGTTTCTTCCCGGTGGCGTAAAAGATGGGATTCAGATTATTGCACAGGCAAAGAAAATGAATTTGAATTTGACTTTTCTGGGAACGGAGTCTTGGGCAAAAGACGAATTTGTTCAGGCGGCCATCAATGCAAGGTGGAGCAACGTATTTTTCCCCACTGCTTATGACAGCGGTAATATTAAAACGGAAATGGCAGATGTGTTTCTTCAGGCCTACCAAAAGAAATATGGTAGCAATCAACCGGAGGAAGCCACGGCGCTGGGGTTTGATGCCTATTTGTTGGCTATTGATGCCATGACAACGGCCAAAACCTCCGAGGACGGAGAGAAAATCATTGAGGCCCTTGGAAATGTACAGGACTTTCAAGGCGCATCCGGGGTCATTCGATTTGATGACCAAGGTGATCCGGAGCGGGCGGTTATTATTAATGGAATTGTAAAAAATGCCGTTTCCCCGGTATATACAGTGGAACCGGCAACGAAAAAAACGTCTAAGAAGTAATCTTGTATATCATGTATATAGTAAAATATATAACAGTGTATATAAATCAAACAAAACAAAACACAAAGGAGAATGAACATGGAAGATAAAATTAAAGCAGGATTGGAACAAATCAGACCTTTTCTTCAGCGAGACGGAGGAGATATCGAATTTGTAGAATATACCCCTGACAAAGTGGTAAAAGTAAGACTGCAAGGCCATTGCGCAGGTTGTCCCGGCGCCCAGATGACATTGACAGGCGTAGTGGAAAGACTGCTGAAGGAAAGCTATCCGGAAGATGTACTAAGAGTTGAGGCAGTGAAATAATTACCCCTTAGAGTTCCGATGATTTCCAAATTACCCAGAGACGGAGGGGACATGACTTACAAAGAGCAACTACAAAATCATATTGACGAAAACAAGGAAGCAATGGTTGCTACCCTTAAGGAGTTGATTGGGATCCGAAGTGTGGTGAGCCCCTCGGAGGGAGACATGCCTTTTGGTGCCGGCGTACAGCAGGCTTTTATGTATATGCTGAACTTAGGTGAAAAAGAAGGTTTCGAACCAGAGAACGTTGACAATTATGGCGGCCATTTGGATTTTGGCGGCTATTTAACCGACGACAAAGGAAACGTCACCGCTGTAAACCATGAAACTATGGGCATTGTTTGCCATCTGGATACGGTGCCGGAGGGGGATGGATGGACCCACCCTCCTTTTGCAGGCCAGGTGGAAAACGGAAAGCTATATGGGAGAGGTGCCATTGACAATAAGGGACCTGCTGTTTCCGTATTTTATGCCATGAAAGCGTTGAAAGACTGTGGATTGATTTCACAGAAACGGGTTCGATTAATTCTTGGTTTGGATGAAGAGACCGGTTGGATTGGCATGGGGCGCTATCTTGAAAAGGTGAAAGCGCCGGACTTTGGGTTCACCCCGGATGCGGAGTTCCCTGCAATTCACGGAGAAAAGGGAATTTTAGTCTTTGATATCGCCAAGAAATTTGCAAAATCCGAGGCCAAGGGACTGGAACTTCGAAGTTTTCGAGGTGGGGAGACACCTAACATGGTAGCAGCCAATGCCAGAGTTATCCTGCGAGCAGACAGAAAAGAAATGTATGAAGAAATCAAAAACAGTGTTTCGGCGTTTCGGGAAAGAACAAAGGCACAAATTCGAACTAAGATGATTGGCAAAACTTTGGAGATTGTTACAACCGGGGTCTCTGCCCATGGGGCAAGACCGGAAACCGGCATCAATGCCATTTCCATTATGATGGAGTTCTTAGGGGACCTGTCCTTTAGCAACGAAGACGTAAACGACTTTATTGATTTTTATAACCGTTACATTGGATATGAACTGGATGGAGCTTCTTTGGGTTGCGGCTTTGAAGACGAACCTTCGGGAAAACTGATTCTCAATGTGGGGATGGTGGAAATGGATCCAAAAGCTGCCCGGTTGACCATCAATATCAGATACCCGGTTACTTATGAGGCGGATGCTGTGTACGATGCTTTGATGCCTTTGATGAATCGATATCATTTTGGGATTCTCAAATCTTTACATCACAAACCATTGTACCGACCTTTGGATGATCCATTTATTGTAACTTTGATGGATTGCTACCGGGATCAGACCGGAGACATGGAAAGCCAACCCTTGGTCATTGGCGGCGGTACCTATGCCAGAGCCATGGATCACTGTGTTGCCTTTGGCTCATCTTTTCACGGAGAACGGGAAGTGGCCCATCAAAAGGACGAATTTATCGAAATTGAACAACTAATAACCATGACGAAAATCTATGCGGAGGCCATTTATCGGCTGACCTGCTAGACTCTTGCCCCCTTGACAATGTTGGCCTAAGGGCGGTATAATAACACACGTATCATATCTGTTTCAGGGCGAGGTGTAATTCCTCACCGGCGGTAATGGGCGAAGGAGACAACCTTTTGCCACAAGTCCGCGAGCCGCAAGGCAGATCCGGTTAGATCCCGGGACCGACGGTATAGTCCGGATGAAAGAAACGTGAATACTTGGTATTTATGTGCAAGCCTTGGAAGAAATTTCAAGGCTTGATTTATTCGACCTGACAGATTCCACTCACATTTTTTGCATTGCAAAAGGAGGAATCAACAATGAAAGAAAATCAAAACAAACCAATGGAAGACAACCTGACGGAGGCAGCGAAAAGCAGCCCAAGCGCACCAAAGGAGACCGTCGCCCCAAACTGCACCACCGGCAATTTGTCACAGCAAAACAAAACCATCAAACTGGCCAAAATGGGCATGTTGGTGGCCATTTCCATCATTCTGGTACAAATTCACTTTCCCATATTCCCGGCTATGCCGTTTTTGGAATATGACCCGGCGGACATCCCTATTTTCATAGGAGCCTTCGCCTTCGGACCGTTGGCAGGTATTTCAATCACCGTTGTGACTGCCTTGATTCAGGGCATTACAGTAAGTGCGGCCAGTGGCTGGTTTGGTATCGTCATGCATATTTTGGCAACCGGGTCCTTTGTATTGGTGGCCGGATTAATTTATAGGAAGAATAAATCCAGAAAGGGAGCGGTCATTGCCATGGCTGCCGGAACCTTGACCATGACCTTAATGATGGCAGCGGCGAATATTGTTTTGGATCCTATTTTCTACGGCTATCCCCTCAAAGCGGTCATGGAAATGATTCCCTTTATCATTGGATTTAATTTAATCAAGGCAGGAGCCAACTCTATTATTACCTTCCTGCTATACAAAAGAATTTCTCGCTTCTTACATAAATAGAAGCATTCGGGCAGGCGGATTGTGGCTTTCCCGAAAGAAGAGGCAATCATGAGAACTGTGAACATTACAAATGAAAACGAAACCAGGGCATTTGGTCTTGCCCTTGCCAAGAAATTAACTCCAGGCAAAGTAATTGCGCTGGTGGGAGATTTGGGTACCGGCAAGACTACATTGACCCGATATATTGCAGAGGGACTGGGAATTTTGGATGGCATCCAAAGCCCCACCTTTACGATCATCAGGGAGCACCGTACCGGTCGGCTTCCTCTTTATCATTTTGACGTATATCGCCTCAACAATCCGGAAGAGTTGTTAGAGTTAGGGTATGAGGATTATTTTTTTGGAGAAGGGATAACCGTTGTGGAATGGGCGGATAAGATTTCCCGGTTTATGCCGGAAGATACCCTTTGGATTCACATAGACTATGGAGAATCAGAGGACGGGAGGGTTTATACATGTACATTTTAGCCTTTGAAACCACCGGCCCTCATTGTTCCGTTGCCATCTTGGATCAGGAAGGGATTGTAAGAGCAAAAAGCATCCAAAGGAACCATGAACCATCTGCAATTTCTTATGCCCCTTACCCGGGAACTGTTGGGAAATGTAAATTGCAATTAGGCGATATAAATGCAATTGCAGTATCTGCAGGGCCTGGCTCCTTTACGGGAATCCGAATTGGCGTTTCTTCGGCAAGAGGGCTTGCCCAAGTTTTAGGATGTAAAATCATTCCGGTTGAAACCCTCAAAGCCTTTGCCTACCATGCCCCATCCTATAAGGGATTGATTTGTCCCATTTTTGATGCCCGTCGAAACCAAGTTTATGGGGGCACATATCTTTGGGCGGATGATCAGATTGTTGAAGTTGTACCTGCCGGTCCTTACATGCTGCAGGAGTATTTGACTTTGGTGGATGGCGCCATTGAGAAGACAGGCTTCAAAGCGGTCCGGTTTTTTGGGGATGGTCTGAAACCTTATGGCGAAATGGTGCTGGAATGGGGAAGGGAAAAATCCATTCAGCTGACATTTGCACCGGAAGAACATCGATATCAAGAGGCGGCTTCGGTGGCATATCTAGGCTATGAAGAAATGAAAAAAGGGAACCTGTTGGACTACAGCAAAGTCTTCCCCAATTATATGCGTATGGCGGAGGCCCAACGAAATTTGGAAGAACGATTGGCCAGGGAGCAATCCCAAAAAAATGTAGGCGAATCGGAGGTGCTCCATGAGTGAGATTCGAATCAGAGTGGCAAATGAAGAGGATATCGACCAAATGACCCAATTGGATGCAACTTGTTTTTCCTCTCCGTGGAGTCGTGCTTCTTTCACTGCGGAACTGACCAATAACCCGTTGGCTTGGTATTTGGTAGGGGAAACTCCGAAATACTGGAAGACCAACGGAATCAAATTACCACTCCGGATCCGGAGGATGACCGGGTTGGTATCCTCGTTGGATACGCAGGATTGTGGGCCATTGAAGACGAAGGCCATATCACCAACGTGGCGGTTCATCCCAGACTATCAGACGGATGCACCTTGGCAGCATTTTGGTGGAACTCCTCATCGCACAACACCATGCAACAAGGATTGAAGCGGTTCACCCTGGAGGTGCGGGTCAGCAACCAGGCTGCCATCTCTTTATATGAAAAATTCGGTTTTCAAGTCGGCCGGCTTGCGAAAAGGATATTACGAAGACAACAACGAAGACGCCATGATTATGTGGCTGGATAGCCAGGAGGACGCTATGATCAACAACAAGCATTGCACCCTGGCCATTGAGTCCAGTTGCGATGAAACCTCCGTCGCCATTGTTGTTGGAAGGCCGGGAGGTGTTATCCAACATTATCGCGTCCCAGATTTCCGATCCGATCAAAGCCTTTGGCGGTGTGGTGCCGGAAATCGCGTCCAGACATCATCTGGAAAACATCAATAAAGTGGTGGAAGAAGCCTTTGAAGAGGCATCCCAAACCGCCGGCACTTCCCGTTGGGCTTTGCTGACGTGGATTTGATCGGAGGTGACCAAGGGACCCGGCTTGGTGGGTGCGCTTTTGATTGGAATCGCCACCGCCAAGGCGTTCGCTTTGGCACTGGATAAACCTCATTGTGGGTGTCCATCACATCCAAGGGCACATCTGCCGCGAACCTGATCCAGAACACCGGATTTAGAATCCGCCGTTCATGGCTTTGATTGTGTCCGGCGGCCATACCTGTCATTGTCAGGAAGTGGAAGACCCTGCACAACGATTTCATGTATTGGGAGAGACTCGAGACGATGCCATTGGAGAAGCCTACGATAAGGTGGCCAGAGTGTTAGGCCTGGGCTATCCGGGAGGACCTTTGATTGATCAGATTGCCCAAAAGGGAAATCCCCAAAAAGTTGGCCTTCAAACGGGTTTTGCTGGAAAAGGATTCTTTGGACTTTAGCTTCAGTGGAATCAAAACCGGCGTTCTAAATTATATCCATGGAGAAAAACAAGGAGGAAGAGAAGTGGGATCCGGTACGGTGGGGTCCGCTTCCATCGCCGACGTGGCGGCCAGCTTTCAGCAGGCTTGTGCTTGATGTGGTGGTGAGCAAAACCATGGACGCCATGTCTCATTCAAAGGTGCGGACCCTGGTTTTGGCAGGCGGCGTTGCGGCCAACTCCAAGCTGCGAAGCATGCTTGGGTCGGCCTGCGCCGGGACGGACATCCGTCTTTGCGTCCCGGCACCGGTGCTGTGCACCGACAACGCCGCCATGATCGGCTGCGCCGCGTATTACAACTACAAGGCAGGCATTTTGGACGACTTGACCTTGGATGCTTACGCCAGCCAGCCCTTAGACGATTTTACCAATGGGCGGTAATCCAACTAAAAGAAAGATGGATTCACATTACCTGAAAATATTGAACCGGCCGCCCAACCAGAACCTATCACCTTAAAATATAGAACTCGCCGCCCAACCAAAACCTACACGAAAGCAGAAAAATGATAGTACTCAGTGCAACAAATTTAACAAAAGTATATGGAACCGACGTGATTCTCAAGGATGTTTCTTTTCACATCAATGAAGGGGATCGTGTGGGCATCATCGGCGCCAATGGCGCCGGCAAAACCACTCTTCTAAAATTACTGTCCGGGGAATTGGCCAGCGATTTTGGAAGTCTTTTTGTATCCCAAAACACCACCATCGGTGTGCTGAAACAAAAGGATGATTTTAATCCGGCAGGAACGATTCTCAGCGAAACCCAAGCCATCTTTGCCCATTTGGACAAAATGGAGGAGGACATGCTGGCTTTGTCCCAAAGGATTCCCACCCTTTCCCCGGGTTCCGCCCAAACGGCTTTGGTTCACCAATACGACCAACTTCACCAAACCTTTGAACGACAGGGGGGATACTCCTACAAAAGCGAAGTCAAGGGCATGCTTTCCGGCATGGCCTTTGGAGAGACCGACTGGAACAAACCGATTTCCGCCTTAAGCGGTGGAGAAAAAACCAGATTGGCTTTGGCCTGCCTATTATTGAAGAAGCCGGATTTGCTGTTATTGGATGAACCTACCAACCATTTGGACATTGGCACCCTGAAATGGTTGGAACAATATCTAAAAAGTTACCGGGAACCATTTTATTGATTTCTCATGACCGATATTTCTTGGACCAGACCATTAATCGGATTGCCGAAATCGAACACCACAAACTCCACATGTACGATGGAAATTACAGCACCTTTGCCGAGAAGAAACGACTTCTTCGGGAGGACCAGCTAAAAAAATATCAGACCAGCAAAAAGAAATCCAGCGCCAGGAAGAAATTATCCGCCGATTCAAAGGACACGGCACAGAAAAACTGGTGAAACGCGCCCAGTCCAGAGAAAAAAGACTGGCACAATTAGATCGGGTTGAGGCCCCGGAGGCTGTTCGGGGTAAAATAAAAATTCGCTTTCGGGAAAATTTTAAAAGCGGACAGGATGTGCTCCATGGGGAAGACCTTGCCATGGGATTTGGCACAGGGAGAACGAAAAAAGATTTGTTTCAACATGTTTCCTTTGATTTTAAACGTGGAGAACGAATTTGTCTGGTAGGTCCCAACGGAATTGGCAAAACCACCTTGTTTCGCATCATCATGGAAGATTTGGAACCTCGGGAGGGTCATCTGAAGAAGGGTCATAACGTTGAATTTGGATATTATGATCAGGAACAAAAACTTCTCAATGAAAACAACACGGTGCTGGAAGAATTAAAAGATTCTTATCGACTTTATTCGGATACTGAAATGCGAAGCATTCTTGGGAGGTTTATGTTCCAAAATGACATGGTATTTTTGCCAATCAGTGCCTTAAGCGGGGGAGAACGGGCCAGACTTTCCTTGCTAAAAATGCTGTTGGCCGGATCCAATGTATTGCTTTTGGACGAACCTACCAATCACTTGGACATTGAATCCAAAGAAGTGTTTGAAGACGCCTTGCTGGATTTCCCCGGAACGTTGATTGTTATTTCCCACGACCGATACTTCTTGAGAAAAATCCCCACCAAAATCATGGAATTGGGACGAGATGGATTAACGGAATTCTTGGGAAACTACGATTATTATACAGAGAAAAAGCAATCCGTTGAATCAGGGAAAAAATACATGGAGAGTTGGCCAATGGGCCGGTGAAAAATGACCCGTGAAAAAGATATCGATACCCCGGCACCCTTGCCGCCCCTTTCAGTCTGCGGCGGAAGAACGGCGTCTGAAAAAAGAGGAAGAAGCCCTTCGCCGAAAAGAGGAACGGGATGCAGAACGATTGGAACAAGAGATTGAGGAATTAGAGTTTGTCATCAGCGAAATCGAAGAACAAATTTCTTGTGAAGAGGTGATGAAAGACCCGGTAGCCCTTGAAAAATTGGCCAAGGAACTTGAGGAAGCTAAGGCCTCCCTCAATGAGAAATATGAAAAATGGTTGCAATAAAGGACTAAAAACCATATAATTAGGACACATTAGAATTACGGAGGTACATTATGGCATTTGAAATAATTAAAAAAATTATTGCGGAACAGTTAAAGGTGGATGAATCCATTATTACTATGGATACCCATTTGATGAAGGATTTAGAAGCAGATTCCATTGATGCTGTTGAGATTATCATCTTAATAGAAGAAAAATATGGGATTGAAATTCCCGACGATGAAGCCGAAAAATTCCAACGTGTTGGAGATTTAGTACGTTACGTGGAGGGAAGAGTTAAGTAATATGAAGAAAGACGCGAAGATATCAAACGCAGTCATCAGACGGCTGCCAAGATACCGCAGGTATCTGGGTGAACTACAAAAAAAAGGTGTAGACAAGATTTCTTCCAGCGAATTTAGTAAATTAATCGGATATACAGCCTCACAAATCAGGCAGGACCTGAACAACTTTGGTGGCTTCGGACAACAAGGGTATGGCTATAATGTCAAAGACTTGTACGGAGAAATCAGCGGTATTTTGGGCCTCAAAAACAAATACCGGTTGGTGATTGGTGGGCGCAGGCAATCTGGGTCACGCCATTGCCAACTACATCGGAAACTACCGTTCCGGCTTTGTTAGTGGAAGGTATTTTCGAGGTAAATCCAGGAGATGATCGGACAGGAGTCTGGACGGCGTTTCGAATTCTATGATTACGACACATATGGTCGAGTACATCGAACACAACGTAAGATCGGATATCGGAATCATTTGCACCGGCAAAGAAAGCGCACAGGAAGTGGCGGACAAATTATGTTTTGCTGGGGTGAAAGGGATATGGAACTTTGCTCCAGTTGATTTGGAACTGCCCGGCCATGTGGCGGTGGAAAACGTTCACCTAAGTGACAGCTTATATTCGTCTGGTATACCACATCAACAAAATGGACAGCATATAAGTAAACGAATAGCAAAATAACCGTTTCGATTCGAAACGGTTATTCCTTATCGGTATTAAGCAACCGAACAGAATTTATTATTCTGGCTTTGGAGCGTCAACAGGGCAAACCTCTTCACATGCGCCACAATCAATACATTTTTCTGCATCGATTACATAAATGCTGTCTCCCTCAGAGATTGCTTCTGTAGGGCATTCGCTTGCGCATACGCCACAGCTGATGCACTCTTCGTTAATTTTGTAAGCCATTTTGAATCCTCCTTATTAGATTGCAGAATAGATTTCACATTCCGCGGTCATTATATCAAAGAGAAAAGGATAAGTAAAGAGCGAAAAGGATAAGAAAATATGAAAGTTTACGCCTTGGTGGGCAAAAGCGGAACCGGGAAAAGCTATCAGGCCATGAATGTGTGCAGAAATAAAAACATTGTCAGCATCATTGACGATGGTCTTTTGATATACAACAATGACGTGATTGCAGGCATTTCCGCCAAGCGACAACCTACCGTAATCGGCGCCATTAAGACAGCTCTTTTTTCCAATGATGACCACAAAGGAGACGTGGTAAAAAAGCTATCCAACATAAAACCGGACAGCACCTTAATCATCGGCACCTCTGATGCCATGGTGGAAAAAATTCGACTTCGCTTGGAACTGCCCGACTTTTATGAAGTCATTCACATAGAGGACATTACCACAGAAAAGGAGCGGGATCTGGCAAGAAAGCAACGGTTTGTTCAAGGAAAACATGTTATTCCTGTGCCATCCATGAAGCTGAAGCGCCATTTTTCCGGTTATTTTGTGGATCCTCTGAGAATCTTTCGTGGCTGGGGTCCCGGCAAAGGCGGCTTTACCGAGAAGTCGGTGGTACGACCTACCTACAGTTATTTGGGAGAGTTTAAAATATCCGACAAGGTGATTGCGGATATTGTGGAATTATCCGCCGCAGATATGGAAGACGTGGCAAGCGTTCTTCGTGTGATTACCGAAAACAAAAAAAGCGGACTTCGGATTACTGTGTTGGTGAACATGCGCCTTGAAAGCCAGGCGGTGGAGGCGGCAAAAATCCTCCAGCAACATTGCGCTCAGATGGTGGAAAGCATGACTGCCTTCAACATCAAACAGATTAATGTGGAGATTCGTGGCTTGGCATGAGTGAACTAAGATTTGAGGTAAGAGAATTTCATCCGGAACACATCTTTGACTCGGGACAATGTTTTCGCTGGGCCAAAGAGGAAGATGACAGTTATACCGGTATCGCATCGGGAAGAATTGTCAATCTGATCTTCAACAAAACCCTTTCGCCAACCTCCGGCACCATTATTTTGGATCACGCCTGTGAAGAAGACAGGGGATTTTGGCATGGTTACTTTGATCTTGACACAGACTACAAAAAAATCCAGGAAGAATTGGCTCAAAGAGACCCTGTGGTGGCAGAAGCCATTCAATATGGGATGGGACTTCGGATTCTAAAGCAGGAACCCTGGGAAACCTTGGTTTCTTTCATTTTGTCCGCCAACAACAACATTCCACGAATCAAAAAATGTGTGGAGTCCTTGGCGCTGAATTTTGGTACAAAGGCGGGAGTCTACCGGGGGAAAACCTACTATAATCTCCCTTCGCCCCAAGTCTTATCCAATTTAACGGTGGCGGATTTGGACATTTGCAAGCTGGGATATCGGGCAAAATATCTAATTAACACGGCACAAGAAATTGACCGGCGAGGAATAGATGATTTGGAAGATTGCATTCACGGTCTAAGTGGTGTGGGCCCCAAAGTGGCGAATTGTATTTTGCTATTTTCCTTGGCCAAATTTCACCGATTCCCCATTGATGTATGGGTGAAAAAAGTCATGCATGAATTGTATGGGTTTGATGAAAAGGATACAAAAGCCATGACCGATTTTGCGGATCAAACTTTCGGACCTTACGCAGGCATTGCCCAACAATATTTGTTTTACTATATGAGATCAATGAGGTAAGATATACAGGATAGTAAAACCATGAAGGAGTTGACATGTTAGGACCAATCGTAAATGCCATAGCCATTGTAATCTGCTCGTTGGTCGGAATGCTTCTGGCCAAAAGCTTCGGCAAAAGTATTCCGGACCGCTTCCAAGAAACCATAATGAAGGGTTTGGGGCTGACGGTTATTTATATTGGTATTTCCGGTGCCCTCCAAAGTAAGGAGAGCCTGGTGATGATTCTCAGCATTGTGCTGGGTGCTGTGTTGGGAGAAATCCTTAACATTGACAAAGGCATGCACT
Source organism: Anaerovoracaceae bacterium (assembly GCA_963676385.2). GTDB lineage: Bacteria > Bacillota > Clostridia > Peptostreptococcales > Anaerovoracaceae > UBA1422. The sequence goes on along the minus strand of CAXXMM010000007.1, from coordinate 113,915 downwards.
GGCTTGGAGACTGGACCGAAAAGAAATTGGGATTTTCCGGTGGGAACTTTACCAAAGGATTTGTTTCCGCCACCATTATTTTTTGTACCGGATCCATGGCCATTGTTGGTGCCATGGAAAGTGGGTTGATGGGAGACCATCAAATGCTGTTTGCCAAGTCTATTTTGGACGGCACCATCTGTATCGTGTTTGCCTATCGCCTTGGCATTGGCGTTGCCTTCTCTGCCATTCCGGTGCTGATTTACGAAGGGGGCATTGCCCTTCTTGCCATGTGCGCCGCCGGATTTATTCCGGATCCTATCATTGTGGAAATGTCCGCCACCGGCAGTCTTGTGGTGGCAGCCATTGGATTTAACTTTTTGGACATCAAAGAAATCCGGGTGGCCAACTTGATCCCGGCAGTATTTATGCCTTGGCTCATTATGAGTATTCAAGGACTGTTTTAGGAAAAATATCAAAGGGGAACCAACAGAGACAGCCCTTGCAAATAAATAAAGACAGCAGTATAATCTTATTTAATGGTATGTTTATTAGGTGACTCAGGACGTCAACCTTAAACAAAAAAACCGAAGAATCCTATTTGTTCTCCGGTTTTTTTGTGTGGAAAAAGTAATATCTCAGGCAGATGCCTAAAAAAATGCATACCAAAAACGTCAAAATCCCGGAAAAATGAGAAACAGAGAGGATGTTTGTGCAAATCAAACAAAAAACAATGCAAAAAACTATTATTTTTATACAAAATGTAACACAAATTGTTGACTTTGCGAAAAAATGTCATATAATATCACTATGCCGTTTCATGAAGTGAAATAGGAAGGGATTATACCATATGAAACTAACCGGATCTCAAATCGTTGCAGAAATCCTGCTGGAGCAGGGGGTAGACACCATCTTTGGCTATCCCGGGGGCGCCGCCCTGAATCTGTACGACACCCTATATGAATATAAGAATCGAATACGTCACGTGTTGTCTGCCCACGAGCAGGGAGCCGCCCATGCGGCTGACGGATACGCAAGAGCCACGGGCAAAACCGGGGTTGTTTTTGCTACCAGCGGACCTGGGGCAACCAACTTGGTAACCGGCATTGCCACTGCCTATATGGATAGCGTTCCATTGGTGGCCATTACCGCCAATGTGGCGGAACATTTGATTGGGCGGGATGCCTTTCAAGAAATCTGTATTACCGGGGTCACCATGCCCATTACCAAACACAATTACTTTGTCAACAAAATTGAGGACCTGCCCAAGGCACTGATGGGTGCGTTTCGCATTGCCAATAGTGGTCGGAAGGGTCCTGTTTTGGTGGATATCACCAAAGATGTGACAGGGGCTACCATGGATTACAGACCGGAATATACCCCGGAAGAAAAATCCATTCCTGAGCCCATTGATCGAAAGCTTCTCAAGAAGGTTGCAGATCTGATTAACAATGCCAAGCGGCCGGTACTCTACGTAGGCGGCGGGGTTTGTGCTTCCAACGCAGAAGCAGAGCTCAATGAATTCATGGAAGTTGCAGAGCTCCCCGTAGGGTATACGTTGATGGCAGCCGGCGTCGTAGGCGCTGACAATTCAAAGACTTTGGGCATGATTGGCATGCATGGAACCATTGCAGCCAACAAAGCCATAGACAGAAGTGATGTGCTTCTGGCATTGGGAACCCGATTCAGCGATCGGGTTGCCTTGAACCCTGCCAAATTTGCCAAAAAAGCCGTCCGCATTCAAGTGGATATTGACAAAAGCGAAATCAACAAAAATGTGTTGGTGGACTATAGCATTATCAGCGATATTAAGGAATTCCTTCATCAGCTCATGCCTTTAATTCAAGAAAAACATCGATCGGAATGGATGGAAGAAATTCAGGAAATGAAAAAGTGTTCTGGGGACAGTAAAGTCCCGGATGCTACCATTCATCCCAGTGAAATCATAGGAATTCTTTGTGATAACACAGACAAAGAGACTATTTATGTTACAGACGTGGGTCAGCATCAAATGTGGACTGCCCAGTATCTGAAACATAACCGTACCAGCAAATTTATTACCAGCGGCGGTCTTGGAACCATGGGCTTTGGTTATGGTGCCGCCATTGGAGCACAAGTGGGCAGTCCGGAAAAGCGGGTCATCCATATTACCGGAGACGGATCATTCCACATGAATTTGAATGAGGCCTGCACTGCGGTAAGCCAGCATTTGCCCATTATCACTGTTATTATGAACAACCATGTTCTTGGTATGGTTTATCAGTGGCAGACCACCTTTTATAAGGACCGACATTCCCAAACGTCTCCGGAACGAAAAACGGACTTTGTCAAATTGGCAGAAGGGTTTGGTGTCAAAGGATATAGAGTCACCACCCCGGAAGAATTCAAGGAAGCCTTCTTGTCTGCCATGAAAGAAACCGGACCTGTGTGGATTGAATGCATGCTTAGCAAAAACGAAAAGGTTTTGCCGATGATTCCAAACGGCGGAACCATTGAAGATATGATTATCGGATAGGGGGCGGACCAAATGACCACAAAAAAAGAAGTCATCAGTATCTTTGTTGACAACCAGGCCAATGTATTGACCCGGGTGGCAGGTCTTTTTGGCCGGAGAGGCTTTAATATTGACTCCCTCACCGTGTCTGCTACCAATGACCCGGAATTGTCCAGAATCACCATTGTCTTTGAAGGGGACGAAGTGGGCCTGGCTCAGATATTGGCTCACACCGAGAAACTGGAAGTGGTGCGGGGCATTTATCCCCTGAACAGAGAAGAAAGCCTGTTTCGGGAGCTTTTGCTGATGAAAGTAAAAGCCACCGAAGAAAACCGAAGCGCCATTCGGGAAATTGTAGATATCTATCGAGGGCGTATTGTTGATTTGTCAAAAGAAAGTATGATTATAGAAAGCACCGGGGCACCGGAAAAAATTGATGGACTGATGAAGATGTTGGAAGACTACGAAATTCTTGAAGTTTGTCGAACCGGGGTTACCGGCATTTTGCGAGGCTGGAAAACCGGCCCGGATATTTCGTAACATTTCGGGAACCAAAAGACCGGTTCCGAAATAAATATAGTATACTATTAGAAGCAATAAGATACACAGCGATGCCAAGCATCGGGAATGGAGAAAAGAATGATCAAGAAGTATTATGACCAGGATTGCAATTTGGGGCTGTTAGACGGCAAAACCATCGCTATCATCGGATTTGGAAGCCAGGGCCATGCCCACGCCCAAAACCTGAAAGATAGCGGGGCAAAGGTTATTGTAGGCCTCAGGCCGGATTCAAAAAGCTGGAAAGATGTTGAGGCCGCTGGGATTCCTGTCATGGATGTTCCATCTGCAGCCAAAAAAGGAGACTTTGTCATGATGTTGGTGCCGGACGAAAAAGCGGCTGACATCTACAATAACGAAGTTGCCCCGAATCTGGAAGAAGGCAACGTGCTCATGTTTGCCCACGGTTTTAATATTCACTTTAATCTGATTAAACCCGCTGAGTACTTGGATGTTATTATGGTAGCTCCCAAAGGACCCGGGCATACAGTTCGAACTCAATATCAAGAGGGCAAAGGCGTGCCCAGTTTGATTGCGATCCATCAGGACAAATCCGGCAAAGCCAAAGACTATGCTTTGGCATATGCATCCGGTATTGGCGCAGGCCGAGCGGGGATTTTGGAAACCACCTACAAAGAAGAAACCGAAACCGATTTGTTCGGTGAGCAGGCAGTTCTTTGCGGCGGCGTCACCGAATTGATGAAGGCCGGGTTTGATACCTTGGTTGAAGCCGGATATGAACCGGAAATGGCCTACTTTGAATGTGTTCACGAAATGAAATTGATTGTTGACTTGATTAACAGCGGCGGGTTTGAAATGATGAGATACTCCGTATCCAATACAGCCGAATTCGGCGATTACCACGTAGGCAAAAAAATTATCACCAAGGAAACCAGAGCCGCCATGAAGGAAGTGTTGGAAGACATTCAGTCCGGCGCCTTTGCCAGTGAATTTGTAAGAGAAATGTCCGCCGGCCGTCAGGCAAAATTCTTGACCACCAGAAGACGAGAATCCGAGCATCTGCTATGCAAAGTTGGACAGGAACTGCGAAAAATGATGTCCTGGCTAAAAAAATAGGAGAACCCAATGAAACTGAGAAGTGATAAAGTGACCAAAGGCATTGAACGTGCCCCCATGCGAAGCTTGTTTTATTCCATGGGATATACAGAAGAAGAACTGAAGCGTCCTTTGATTGGCGTGGTTTCCGCACACAGCGAAATTGTCCCGGGACATATTCATCTGGACAAGATTGCGGAAGCTGCCAAGACAGGGGTTCGAATGGCCGGCGGCACACCGATTCTTATTCCTTCCATTGGTGTATGCGACGGTATTGCCATGGGTCATGAAGGAATGAAATACAGTTTGGCCAGCAGAGAACTAATTGCCGACAGTTTGGAAACCATGGCTATGGCACATTGCTTTGATGGCTTGGTTCTTATTCCCAATTGCGACAAAATCGTTCCCGGCATGGTGATGGCTGCGGCTAGACTGGATATCCCCGCTATTGTCTGCTCGGGGGGGCCTATGATGCCCGGCATACTGGGTGGCAAAGAAATTGATTTGAATACGGTTTTTGAAGCGGTGGGAGCCAGAAAGGCCAACCTCATTTCAGATGAAGGGCTGACGGAAACGGAGCAAAACGCTTGCCCCGGATGTGGATCCTGTGCGGGAATGTTCACAGCCAATAGTCTAAACTGCCTGTGCGAAGCCATTGGCATTGCATTGCCAGGCAACGGCACCATCCCCGCCATCAGCAGCGGCAGGATTCGCTTGGCCAAAGAAGCGGGCATGAAAATCATGGAATTGGTTGAAGTAGGCATTACCGCCAGAGACATTATCAACAAAGAATCGGTAGAAAACGCCATTGCCTGCGATATGGCCCTGGGGTGCTCCACCAACAGTGTACTGCATCTAATGGCCATCGCCAATGAGGCCAAGGTGGATGTTGATTTGAACCTGTTCAATGAGTTTAGCGATAAAGTCCCTAACCTTTGTCGACTGGCCCCGGCGGGACCTACTCATATTGTGGATCTGTATCAGGCGGGAGGGGTTCAGGCAGTTTTGGCAGAATTAAAGAAAAATAAGCTATTGAACCTGAACGTGATGACAGCTACAGGGAAAACCCTCAAGGAAAATCTAAAAACCGCCAAGTCTCTGGACAATACGGTGATTCGCCCCATTGAAAAGCCATATAGCGCCACCGGCGGCATTGCCATTCTTCGAGGAAACATTTCTCCTGACGGTTGCGTCGTGAAGCGAAGCGCCGTTGCCCCGGAAATGTTGCAGCACACCGGACCTGCCAGAGTATTTGATGGAGAAGAACAGGCCATTGAGGCCATCTATGCGGGAAAAATAAAAGAGGGAGATGTGGTAATCATTCGTTACGAAGGACCGAAAGGCGGACCGGGTATGCGGGAAATGCTTGGACCAACCAGTGCGTTGGCCGGCATGGGACTGGACAAGTCAGTTGCCCTTATCACCGACGGCAGATTTAGCGGGGCCAGCAAAGGCGCTTCCATCGGTCACGTTTGCCCGGAAGCGGCGGCAGGGGGGCCCATTGGATTATTGGCGGAAGGCGATATCATCGAGATTGACATTCCCGGACACACCATTCATGCCCAGGTAACCGATAAAGAATTAGCCCTAAGGAAGAAATCATACCAAGCCCCGGCTCCAAGAGTCACTTCCGGCTGGCTGGTACGCTATATGAGGAACGTGACCGGTGCAAATCGGGGAGCGGTGATGGAGTAAAGGAAGTAAATTCATGTTAACATTGGAACGTGTGTATCAGGCAGCCCATCAGTTGAAAAATGTAATCCGAGAAACCGATATGATTCCGGCTTCCAACATCAAAACCAACTGCAACCTATTTCTCAAAACTGAAAACCTGCAAAACACCGGGTCGTTTAAACTGCGAGGCGCCTATTTTGAAATGAGTCAAATGAGCCCGGAGGAACGGGCCAAGGGTGTGGTGGCTTGCTCTGCAGGAAATCATGCACAAGGAGTCGGCTTTGCAGCCAGAGCCTTGGGGATTTCCGCCACCATATTTCTTCCCAGTACCGCACCGATTTCCAAAGTGGAAGCAACTCGACAATACGGTGCTGACATTAAGTTGGTGGATGGAGTTTATGATGATGCCTATAACGAGGCAGTCGCTTGGCAGAAACAAACCGGTGCGGCTTTTGTCCATCCGTTTAACGATGAAGACGTTATCGCAGGACAAGGAACCATTGGTTTGGAAATTCTCCAGCAACTACCGGATTTGGATGCGGTGGTGGTGCCGGTGGGCGGCGGCGGATTGATTTCCGGGATTGCCTATGTCATTAAAAAACTGAAACCCACCTGCAAAGTATATGGTGTCCAGGCAGAAGGGGCATGCAGCATGTCCAACGCCATGGAAAAAAATCAACATTGCGGACTGGCTGCAGTATCCACTTTTGCCGATGGCATTGCCGTGAAATGTCCGGGAGAACTGACCTTTGACATGTGCCAAAAATATGTGGATCAGGTCATCACCGTTTCTGACAACGAAATCGCAACGGGGATATTGACCTTAATGGAACAACAAAAACTGGTGGCAGAAGGCGCTGGTGCTGTGTCGGTGGCTGCAGTGCTTTTCAACAAACTTCCCTTGGAGGGAAAGACGGTTTGCGCCATCGTTTCCGGTGGAAATATTGATGTGAACATTTTATCCAGAGTCATCAACCGCGGGCTGGAAACTTCCGGCAGACTTTCGGAAGTCACCATTGAACTGTTGGATAAGCCGGGACAACTGCGGGATGTGGCGGACATTATTGCAAAGACCGGGGCAAACGTCACCAAGGTCAGCCATAAGGTGGGTGGAGAAAACACGGATATCAATGGCTGTTACCTTCATGTTTCCATGGAAACCAGAAATCATGACCACCTGAAAGAAATAGAGGCGGCCTTTAATAAAGCCGGCTACAAACTAATTCACAAACCTTGAAAATAATACTGGTAAAACCGCGACGCAAAAGAACACACCGCGCAAGAAAGGGACAACCAATGAAAAAGACAATTTTTACTGAAAATGTTCCTGCCCCCATTGGCCCGTATTCACAGGCTATTTTGGTGGACAACACCTTGTACTGCTCCGGGCAGATTCCGTTGGATGCAGTATCAGGACAGGTTGAAGGGAAGGATATTGAAGCCCAAACCGAAAAGGTCTGCAACAATATAAAAGCCCTGCTGGCTGCTGCCGGCATGACTTTTGAAAATGTGGTGAAAACCACCTGTTTTTTGTCGGAGATGTCAAACTTCGCCGCCTTTAATCAAATCTACGCCAACTACTTTGTTTCCAATCCGTCTCGTTCCACCGTGGCAGTAAAAGAACTGCCTAAAAGCGTCCTTGTGGAAGTGGAAGTTGTTGCAGCAAAATAGAATCTATAAATTGTTTGGCCACTCTTGGGCTTCGTCCGTTGTTACGGATGGCATAGGCCTCCGCCAAACGAGTCAGTTCTTCTAAGGGCATCTTGATGCCCTTTTCTTTTGCAAGGGATTCCACAATGAAGGTGTACTCCTGTTTTTTTGGCGCTTCAAAAATAATGTTCAGGCCGAATCGACTGGCCAAACCCATGGTTTCCTGCAAGCCGTCGTTTACATACAAGGGTTCCCCCAGCCTCTCTCCATAGGATTCCTTCACCAGATGACGTCGATTGGTGGTGGCAAACACCACCACGTTATTTCCTTGAGATAACAGTCCTCCTTCCAAAGTGGTTTTTAATGCGGTAAAATCGTCGTCCACTTGAGAAAATGTCAAGTCATCAATAAACAAAATAAACTTCAGCGGGTTTTCTCCTAAGGTTTCAATGAAGGCCGGCAAACGGCCCAATTGATTCTTGGGGACTTCAATGATGCGAAGTCCCCTAGGGGCATATTCTTTGGCAAAGGCCTTAATGGTGGAACTTTTTCCGGTACCGGCATCTCCATAAAGCAACATGTTTTGCCACGCTTTGCCTCGCAGGAAGGCTTCAATATTTTGGCGAATGGATTCCCGTTGCCGTTCATATCCAAAAAGGTGAGACAAAGCTTGAGGATCCGGATGGGCAACCGGTCGGGGTAAGCCATCAGACAGGGTAAAAGCGTAATGGCGAGCCCAAATTCCGTATCCTTGGGTGGGAAGTTTTTTGAGAAAACTAGCATACTCGGAAGTCAGTTGAACCTCTCCCCAAGTCCAGTCCGCTCCCCTCCAATCCGAAAACAAATCGTCTATTTGCAATGCTTCCTTCAGCCCAACAGAATCAAGGACAGCCAGACGTTCCAGAATAGCTAAATCCCGATTGACCGCTTGTTGGAGAATGGGGGAGATATTTAATCCGGCACCTCGACGTTTGACACAAACGTTTTCGTCGTCCAATAGAAGATCCAAAAGCCACCTGCCAATGTCAGTATGGGTTTGGTAAAGTCCGGACAAAAATGCGCTATAGCCTTGTATTTTTCCATTTGTTGTATTGGATTGAGACACCATTTCCAAGACAGTCATTAGGCGATTCATGTCAGGATTAGCCAGAATGCGGCCCAATACCGTTAGCCCTAAAAGCTCCTGATAAAGTTGTTCAATCTTGGTTTTCTTTGCTGTTTCTTTTCCCATGTTTTTCATCTCCTTTTTTGCATTATATCATATGCTCATGTATAATGAAGAGAAAAATAGGAGGTAAATGCAAGATGATTTATGTCATTCAATTGGAACAAAATAATCAGTTGCCCCAGCCGGTAAGAAAGTTGGTCAGCGATAATTTATTAAAACAAGTCCAAGAGTCTAGGGTTTTGGAATTTGAAAGTCTTCCCGACGAAACCATCTTTTCCTTCCAACTATTGCAAAGCGAGGATCCGGAGCGAACCACAGAAAAAATAATCATTTCCTTGAGAGATAAGGACGTGGTGTTTCTCTGTCTCTCGGCGCAAACCAGAGAGTCGATTATTTCCATGACGGAAGAGGGTCTGGGCCCTGCACCGTCGGATGCATCCATTGCCAATCCGGACAAAGTGCTGCAACTGTTTTTTTCCGAGCTGATTCGGGAAGACTTTGAGTATATAGAAGCGTTGGAAGACCGGATTACCGAAACGGAAAACGGACTTCTTATGGCCGGGGACGGGCACATCATGGCGGGGGAAGAAACTGCACCTCAGAAGATTATTGAGTACCGAAAAGAAATCCGGCGACTCAAAAAATATGCGGAAACTCTGGGACGGATTTTGCAGGGACTTTACGAAAACGAAAATAATTTAATGACCGATGAAATGCTGCGACATTTTAAAATATTAAATGATAAAATGGATCGGGTGCTGATGGAAGCCCAAAACCTTCATGAGTATGTTTCCCAATTGCGAGAGGCCTATCAAGCCCAAACCGATATTGAGCAAAATAATTTGATGAAGGTATTCACCATTGTTGCCACCATCTTCATGCCCCTTACTTTGTTGGTGGGGTGGTATGGGATGAATCTCAAAATGCCGGAGTTCCAATCAGACTGGGCATATCCGGTGGTGGCCATCGTCAGCCTGATTACCTTTATTGGGGGAATCGTATTTTTCAAAAAAAAGAAGTGGCTTTAAGATTGGAGACTCAAAATGAAACTGATTCGTTCTGCATACTGCAGACTATTTCAATTTTCTCTGAAAATTGGTTCTTATGCCATGCCTTGGCGACAGCCGATTCTCATTGAGGGAGCCAATGGACTGTTGAAATTGCCCAAAATCATTGCTGACCAAAATTGCCAATCGTTGCTTGTTATCACAGGTCCGCATATCTTTTCCTATGGGCTTTTAGATCCTCTCTTGGAAGGTTTGGACAAAGAGAAAATCCATTACATGGTGTTCACGAATGTCTATGCCAACCCCACCATTGAAAATGTGGAGGAGGCAGTGACGCTCTACCATCAAAACAACTGTGACAGTTTGCTGGCTGTTGGGGGAGGGTCGCCCATGGATTGCGCAAAAGCCTGTGGTGCCAGAGTTGCCCGCCCAAACAAAAGTGTTTCCCAGATGAAAGGGCTGTTTAAGGTAATGCATCGGTTGCCTCCATTTTTTGTGGCTCCCACCACCGCAGGCACCGGATCTGAAGTGACGATCGCTGCGGTGATCACCGATAGCAAAAACCACCACAAGTATGCCATAAATGACATTTCTCTGGTACCGGGATGGGCGGTGCTGGACCCCGTCTTGACGGAAGGTTTGCCGCCCTTTGTGACGGCCACCACGGGGTTGGACGTGTTGACCCACGCGGTGGAAGCATATATTGGGCGGAGCAATACTACCCAAACAAAAAAATGGGCAATTGAAGCCACAAAATTAGTCTTTGAAAATCTTGAAGAATGTTATCACCATGGAAGTAATTTGGACGCTCGCAGCAAAATGCTAAGGGCTTCCTATTTAGCCGGCGCAGCCTTTACCAGAGCATATGTTGGTTATGTTCACGCCATTGCTCACACCATCGGCGGCTTTTATGGAGTGCCTCACGGTCTGGCCAATGCTGTTATTTTGCCCCGGATGTTGGAACGTTATGGAGAGGCTGTATACCGGCCTTTGGCAGAACTGGCAGATGCGGTGGGCATTCCAAAAGAAGAAAAAACCGGAACCCATACCCAAAAAGAAAAAGCGCTGGCATTCATTGAGGCCATCTATGCTATGAACCGTCGGATGGATATCCCTACCTCTTTTCCTCAAATCAAAAAGGAGGACATTCCCCTGATGGCAACCTATGCAGATAAAGAGGGAAATCCCCTATACCCGGTGCCACAACTGTTTTTTAGAAAAGAACTTGCCAAAATTTTGGAAGAATTGGGAGCAGAACAATGAAACAAAAATGGGGAAAGGTGCTGGTTTTTATTTTGGCTTTTATTCCTTTGGTTGCCATTTTTGGTCTAAAGTATTTTTTTGATGAAAAGCAGTGGGCTTTAGAAACTCCAAATCTAGACAAAATTCCATTCATGGTTGGTATTATCTTTATTATCTTTTCGGCGATGGTCATTTTTTTAATTCAGCAACTTGTCCGATTTTATGTTGGATATGCAACGGGGTACCGATTTTCTTCCCTGGTTCTTTTCAATCACCAACTGACCCTTCAAAATGGATGCTTTGTTTGGAAGGCTTGGGTTTTCCCGGGAAAAACCCAAGATGGCTTCTTCTTGTCGCCCCCCCATCCTTACCGTCCCGATTATCCCCTGCTCAAATACGCAAGTTCAGGAAATATAGCGGTCTTGATTACGTTGTTAATATATTTGTTGTGGTTTCTTTCTTTTGCCCCCGGAAGTTATCAGGCAGCCTTCTTTGGGGAGCGGTTTGCTGACATGGGATTGATTCTCTATTTAAGTGGTTATGGGCGGTTTTGGCATAGGGAGGAAAATGGGAGAATTTCATTAATCTGGTCTATAGTGGCCTCTTTTTCGCCTGAACGAAAACGGTACCAGTGGATTTCCATGGAAATTCACCATCGACGCACCTATGGGAGTAGGCTGAAAGAATTGCCATCCAGTTGGATGGCAATAAAATCCGACTGGGTACCATCAGACCAATTGGATCAGGAAAAGGCGTTGCTACACTTTTATTGGTTAATGGACAGGCACCAATGGGAGGAAGCGAAAGCTTTAGCGGATTGTTTCCTTGGGGAAAAAACCTTGGAGAATGAGTCAATTCTCAGAGACATTTATCGGGACAGGGTTTACCTTGCATTGATACTGCAGGAACCAAACCAAAGAGAAATCGTTGAGAGAATAATGAATAAGGACCGAAAAGATCAAATCGAAAGTGGATCTATCCTTGGATGGGAGCGGCTATCTTTTGCCATGGCGGTGTTATACGAAAAAGATGAAGAAAAGGCGGCGCTTTCTTTGAAAGATTTTGAAGAAGCCTGCACATACCACCCCTATGCCGGGGAAGTGGAACTGGAAAAAGAGTTGGTTCAACTTGTTGGAGAAATGGAAAAGGAGGAACAAAATGAAAAGTAAAAAAGGGGTCCGCCTTTTTACCATAATTTGTACTGCCGCAGGTCTTTTTCCCATTCTGATAGATGGTGATCCGACAGGTTTGGCGATAATCTGGATAGGGATTGTATATCTTATTATGTTGGCTGTCGCCTTTATGTTGCAAATCATTGTTCATGAAGGAGGGCATTGTTTGGGTGGTTTGGCCAGCGGATATGAGTTTGCATCTTTTCGGATTTTAAACTGGATGATTATAAAAAAGGATGGGACATATCTTCGAAAAAAATTCAAAATCGTGGGGACCGGTGGCCAGTGTTTGATGGCGCCGCCAGCACCCTACCATCCGGATTACCCTTATCGTCTTTATCATCTGTCCGGTGGACTGGCCAACCTGATCACCGCCGGCGTTTGTCTGGTTCTTGCCTATTTGTTCAGCGTGGGGGGCAATACCTTTACCTGGGGGCTGCTTTTTTTGATGCCCATGGCGGTCACCGGTATTTATTGCGGAGGGACAAACTTGGTTCCTATGTTCGTTGGGGGGATAGCCAATGACGGTTGGAATGTGACCCACTTGGGACAAGAGCCCAATGCCCGACGGATTTTATGGTTGCTGCTGGATGTCATGGCGAAAATGACCAAAGGAAATCGATTCCGCGACTTTCCGGAAGAATGGTTTCAACCGGGAGAAAATCCCGATTATCGAGACTATTATCAAGGTGCAGTTGGTGTGTACCGCTTTAGTTATCTGATGGATGTCCAGCGATTGGCTGAAGCTCAATCTTTGGCCAAAACCATTTTGGATGTGGGAGAAGAGATTCCACAAATCTATCGATATGAGCTGTTTTGTGAATCCATATTTTTGGAGCTTATTGAGGCAACGGGACAACCACGCCGGTTAGACCAAATCGAACGATGGTATACGCCGGAGTTGAATCGATATGTGAAGGCTACCGCCTCGTATCCCCAACGGCAGCGTTTGAACTATGCTATGGCTAAGCTTTATCACCACGATGAAGAGGCCGCCGACAAAGCATTGAAAAAGTTTATAGAGGCCTGCAAAACCTACCCTAATGGCGGGGAGGTGGAAAGTGAGTGGGAACTTATTGGTTTGGTAGACTGTAAGCAGGCGGAAGTGCTATAATAAATTGTTCATTTTATTAGAAACACCTGAAAGCGCAAAAACGAAAATATGCTTCTCAGGTTTGCTTTATTCTTGATTTTTGGGAGGAATGATCATGACCACATTAATCAAAAACGGAACCATTGTCACCGCTGAATCAGAGTTTGCAGCGGACCTGTTTATGGATGGGGAGACCATCCAAGCCATTGGACGGGACTTGAAGATAGAGGCTGACGAAGTCATTGATGCCACGGGAAAATACCTGCTTCCCGGGGGTGTCGACCAGCACGTCCATTTTTCCTTTACCTACAAAGGCAGCAAAGTCAGAGGCTTTGAAACCTCCAATGCCGCAGCGGTGGGAGGAACCACCACATTGATAGAATTTGTCAATCAGGAAGCCGGCAAAGGCTTGGTGGAATCCATCGAAGGATATCGAAAAACCGATGTGGATGGTCTGGCCATGGTGGACTACTGTTTTCACAGTGTGATGACGGATCCCAGAGATGAGGTCATTGAAGAGATTCCACAACTGGCCGCCATGGGATACCCAACCATGAAATTGTTCATGGCGTACAAAGGAATGTTTTTTCATGCAGACGATGATGCCATTCTCAAGGCCCTTCTCAAGGGAAAAGAAGCAGGAATCACTATTATGGTTCATGCGGAAAATGCTGAAATGATTGATGTGTTGACCAAAAAACTCATTGGAGAGGGCAAGACGGACCCCTATTATCATGCAATCTCAAGACCGCCGGTGGTAGAGGCGGAAGCCACAAGAAGAGCCATCTATTTGGCAGAATTGGCAGGTGCGCCGTTGTATGTGGTTCATGTATCTGCCAAAGAAGCCTTGGAAGAAATCAAACAGGCCTTCGGAAGGGGCCAGCGAATTTACGGAGAAACCTGCACCCACTATTTGGTGTTGGACCGAGAAGATTTGGCAAAACCGGATTTTCAAGGGGCCAAATATGTGTGCTCCCCCGCCCTTCGAACGGAAGAACACAGAGAAGCCTTATGGCAGGCCATTGACAACAAATGGCTTAATGCTGTCAGCTCGGACCACTGTGGATTTGATTGGAAAGAACAAAAACATATGGGATTTGGTCCCGGAAAATCTTTTGCGGACATTCCCAATGGCGCCCCCAGCATGCAAAACAGACTGAACATTTTGTGGACCTATGGTGTGGAAAAAGGAAGAATTTCCCGTAGCAAGTTGGTAGACCTATTTGCCACCTCTCCTTCTAAAATAAATGGATTGGAAAAGAAGGGACAATTGGAAGTCGGGTTTGACGGGGATGTGGTGATTTTTGATCCCGAATTTAGGGGAACGATTTCTGTAAAAAACAATCTGGAAGGGGTAGATTACTGTCCCTTTGAAGGATTTGAGCAGAAGGGAAGGCCGGAAACCGTCTTCCTTCGAGGAAACAAAATTGTAGAAAAGGGCACCTACATTGGTCAAAAAGGGCAGGGCCAATTTGTGGCCGGAAAACCTTTTGGAGACGCATACAAATAATTAAGAATACAGGCGCAGAAAAAGTTGATGGCAAAGGAAGTAGCAAAGAGAGAGAAAAATGGCAGAAAACAAACAAAGCAAACCCCAAATTGCTGGGAGGCCCACAGGCAAACAAGACAAAAAAATAAACAGAATAAAGATTAATGGCTCCCGGCTCTTAGGAGATTTGCGCCATTTAAGCACGTATACCGACACCCCCGGAGTGGGGGTGACCCGATTTTCTTATGGTCTGATGGACCAAAAGGCCCGGGAATACATTGGGTCCATCGCCGACACCTTTGGCTGCACCTATGAAACCGACGGGGTCGGCAACATTCGCATTGGCCTTTTGGGGAACCGGCCGGGGAGAAAAACCATTCTGGCCGGTTCCCACATAGACACCGTCCAAAACGGCGGTTGGCTGGACGGGGTCTATGGGTCCATGGCAGCCTTGGAAGTCCTACGAACCTTGGCAGAGTCGGGGCAACAATTTGATAAGAATTATGAAGTGGTCATTTTTGCTGAAGAGGAAGGCTCCAACTTTGATTCCACCTTAACCGGAAGCAAATTTGCCACGGGGTTCTATGGGAAGGATCAATGGACCGGACTGAAAAACCATCAAGGGGCTTCCCTTGGGGAAATGATAAGCACTGGCAACTCGTCCAACCTGATCAAATGGCGCAACCCATCCAACGGGAGCAACCCGTCCAACAGAGACAACCCCATGGGGGGTGATCCCCATAGCAATACAAAAGCCAAAAATTTGGATTTGGCCGGACTTCCTTGGGATTTTTCCAACATTGAAGCCATGGTGGAGATGCACATTGAGCAGGGACCGGTTTTGGAAAGGGAAGGCCTTGAGTTGGGGATTTTGGATTCTATCTTTGGCATGAGGCTTGTCGAATTTGAATTGTCGGGAGTAGGAAACCACGCCGGCGCGTCGCCCATGGCCGGGCGACGGGATGCTTTGACGGCGGCTGCGGCTTGCATCCTGTTGGTGGAAAAAATCGCCGCCAAAGATCCGGGCCACGAGACCGTGGCCACCGCCGGAAAGTTGTTTGTATTCCCCAACGCCACCAACGTAATCCCTGAGAAAGTCATATTTACAGTAGAAGTGAGGGATAGGGACGACAAAAAAATCCATGATACTACGGAAGAGATTATTCAGGCAGTTAGAGAGGAAGCCGACAAACGAAACGTATCAATGAGTTTTCGTGAAGTGGCCACCAACAAGGCGGTGCGGTTGTCGGATGCCATGGTAAAACGAATGACGGAATTGGCGGATGTTAGAGGAATGGATTTTCAAGTCATGGGAAGCGGAGCGGTTCATGACGCCTCTATGCTGGCGCAGTATGTGAACACCGGCATGATTTTTGTTCCCAGCATTGGTGGTCGAAGTCATGTGAAGGAAGAGGATACCAAAGAAAAAACATTAATTGCCGGCGCAGATTTTTTGGCAACTGTTATTCTAGACTTACTGTGAGTCAAAAAAATGAAAGAAGTGGTTAAAAACCTCTTTTATTTGTAATTGATTTGTGATAATATTCTGACATCAGTTACATGTACAAAGATGATTGAGGGGTACATGATGTACAACAACCTGGGGAGAACCGGATACATTTTTTTCAGCGATGCAGCCAATTTTTTGGTTGCTTTTTTTGTCTTAAAATAGGGATAGACCATGGTTTCACGGTCGCCTAAAATGAGGAAAATGTAGGGGCGATTTCTAATCAATATGGAGGGAAAATATGTTTAATCAAGAAAGAAGGCACAAGTGGAGAAAGCGTGCAATAGTTACGATTGCATTGCTATTGGGACTTGGACTATATGGAATGGTAGGAACGCAACCATCCTACGGTATTATTGCGACGTACAATGTGAGCCTATTGGCTGACCCCCTTACAGGTGGAACAGTTGCTTTCCCAGGAATTACCGAAACCACCGTGGCTTACGACGAAGGGAAAACTGCTACAGTCTATGCAACACCTGCGGCGGGTTATTTTTTCCAATACTGGGCGGGAACAAGTGCTACTACGCCACCTGCAACGTGTGTATATAGCTTTACTGTGAACAATGATTACAATTTGGTCGCCCACTTTGCGAAAATCGGCACACCCACCATTACGGCAACTTCAGTAGGATTTGATTCAATTAAAATATCATGGGGAGACGTATTGGGAGCGGATCATTACGATATTTATCGATCTACCCTTGCAACAACTGGATTTGTTAAAATCGGGACGACCGCGGATAAAACTTATACCAATACGGGAGTAACCGCTGGTAAGACCTATTACTATAAAGTTACCGCAGGAGCCACTTATGATTATGGCGATGTTCAGGCGGATGTCACCACCACCGGGCTGGATTCTGCAATCAAAAGCGCAAAACCCATTCCGACCAAGCCGGCAATTTCCGTGGCTTCCTCTTCCTACACCAGCCTAAAAGTTAGCTGGGCAAAGGTTACTGGGGCAACGGGATATAATGTATATCGGGCCACTTCCTCAGGTGGGAAATATACGCTGATAAAATCTGTCACCGGGACATCCTACACCAATTCAAGCCTTACAACGGGTAAGACATATTACTACAAGGTAAAAGCGTATTGTACTGCAGGTGGTTCCAACGTGTATAGTGATTACTCCAGCTACAAATCCGGTAAAGTGGTTCCCAGCGCACCGACGGCCTCTGTTATTACAAAGACATCCACCAGTGCCAAGGTTAGTTGGACTGCAGTGAGTGGTGTCACCAAATATCTGGTTTACCGTGCCACTAGCCAGACCGGGGCCTATTCACTTGTTGCCACATTTGGCTCTTCCACGAAGACCTACACCAATACTTCTTTGACAAAGGGCAAAACCTACTATTACAAAGTTCGTGCCTATCATCTGGAAGGCAAAACAAAGGTCTATGGAACGTACTCAGATGTAAAGTCCATAAAAATAGGAGATCTTTACTATTCCGGTTTGTATAAAGTAGGAAGAGATATTCCTTCGGGAGATTATGTCGTGGTCAGCACCAAAACCGATTATGCGGAATTCTCCATTTCGCTGGATGCTGCAGGGGACAAAGAAATCGGGTACGGATATCCGTATCCCAATAGATATGTAACCCTGATATACGGTCAATATGTTGATTTTGATTATTGCAAAATTTATCCGTTGGCCAACGCACCCCTCACCGCCAAAAATGGAGACGGCAACCTTATTTCCGGTGAATATAAGGTAGGCAGGGACATTGAAGCCGGAACCTATGTCCTTTATCCCAAGGACAACAGCGACTATGGTGGGTTTGATGTGGATGGGAATTCCCTTAACCTAGAGACCAGTTGTATTACATCGGACTTTCTTTATGGCAGAACTTATGTAACTGTATCGGAGGGACAGTATCTGACAATTTATGATGGTGTGGGGTATGCCCTAGCTGATGCTCCAACAGTGGATGTTTCCAATAATTATTTGCAGGATGGTATGTATTTGGTTGGGACGGACATCCCTGCGGGCACTTACACAATAAAAGGGATTTTGATTATGATTTCTTGGATTATGAAGGCGAATTTTATATCTACTCAGATGCGACTTACAAGGATTCGAGTCTGATTGCTGAAGGGATGGTGTACGAAATTGGTCTGCCGGTTGTATTAAAAGATGGACAATACATAACGCTGTATAACTGCAGAATGGATTTTCCAACCGAACCTAAATAATCTTAGATTGTAAAGTGCTGAATGGAAAAGAGTGTTGACATAAGCTTTCAAGTTTGTCAGCACTCTTTTTACTTCGATTTTTTTTAACAAGGTAGAGTTGGGCTCCAAAGAATTAAAAAATCAAAGAAGTGGTTAAAAACCTCTTTTATTTGTAATTGATTTGTGATAATATTCTGACATCAGTTACATGTACAAAGATGATTGAGGGGTACATGATGCACAACAACCTGGGGAGAACCGGATACATTTTTTTTCAGCGATGCAGCCAATTTTTTGGTTGCTTTTTTTGTCTTAAAATAGGGATGGACCATGGTTTCACGGTCGCCTAAAATGAGGAAAATGTAGGGGCGATTTCCAATCGATATGGAGGGAAAATATGAAAACGAAAACAAAATATCGCAAGTATTTAAAGCGAACCGTGCTCGCTATGGCGGTTATTTTGGCAGTCGGACTATTTTATGTAGGCGACTTTCAGACGGCTTATGGGGTACCTGCAGAATACAACATTACGGCGGCAGCCAATAATAACAATTATGGAACTGTTACCGGTGCCGGGGTTTATGCGACTCCCTACGATGTAAATTTGGTGGCAACGCCAAAAACGGGATGCCGTTTTGTTAATTGGACTGAGGGGACCACAGTTGTTTCCACAAATTCTGCTTTTTCCTTTGTTGCCAGCGTAGACAGAATTCTTGTAGCCAATTTTGCCACCATTGACACTCCGGTAATCACTTCGGCGGTTTCCGGCGGATACGAGTCGGCAAAGATTACCTGGGGAAAAGTAGCCGGCGCGTACCTTTATGATGTAAGTCTTGCCACCTCAACCACCGGAGTCTATCAGAAAATAGGATCCACGGATAAGAACACATATTTGGCTTCTGATTTGACCACAGGCAAAACCTATTATTTTAAAATTACCGCCAACTGCGCTGCAGGAACAACGCTAACTTATAGCAAACCTTCAGCATATAAGGCAGTTACTCCAATGCCGGCCACGCCGGTGGCAAAGGCTGCTTCTGCTTCATACACAACCATTAAAGTCAGCTGGGCCAAAATTGCAGGGGCAACAAGCTATAAAGTATACCGTGCCACATCTTCCAAGGGAACTTATACTGCCTTGGGAACCACTTCGGTTCAGTACTACAATAATACAAAGGTTACCACTGGAAAACCTATTACTACAAAGTCGTTGCCAATCGTACAGTAAGCGGCACAACCTACAAGAGCAAAGCTTCAACTATTGTTTCCGCTAAAGCGGTTCCGGCAAAACCGACAATCAGCAAAGTCATCACCAAAACTTCTACCAGCAGCAAGATTTATTGGACCGGTGTAAGTGGAGCAACCAAGTATCAAATTTTCCGTGCCACTAGCGCAAAAGGGACATACACTTGGGTATACACGGCAGGTTCTACTGCCCGAAATTACATCAACACCGGGCTGACCAACGGAAAAACCTATTATTACAAGGTTCGCGCATATCATTTAGAAGGGAAAACCAAGGTATATGGAACCAGCTCTGATGTGAAGTCTGTTGTATTGGGAAGTGTTTACTATTCCGGCGTATACAAAGTAGGAACTCAGATTCCTGCTGGAGAGTATTATCTAAAAGGCACAACTGAAGATGCTTCGGTTTCCTTGTCAACAGATGCCAAAGGAGAGTATTATCTTGGTTCCTCAGAGGCTTATCCTAATCATTATGTAACCCTTAAAAAAGGTCAGTATGTTGATTTTGATTCCTTAAAAGCCTATCCCCTTGCTAAGGCTCCAATGGCGCCAAAAGACAAGGATGGCAATTTGGTTACTGCTCAGTACAAAGTTGGGCGGGATATTCCTGCTGGCGAATATGTGTTGTTACCCAATGCGGATAATGAATGTGGGGCGTTAATTGACCCCGATTCCACATTGATAAGTAATTTTGTTGGCATTGATGCACAAGAAGGCATGACCTATGTTACTGTAAAGGCGGGGCAATATTTGACTGTGATATGCAAGACCGGATATAATCTTACAAATTCCGCCGCACCGGTAGCGGATATTTCCAGTGGCAAGTTAAACAATGGAATGTATAAGGCGGGAAGAGACTTCCCTGCGGGGACATATACCATTAAGGCCACAACTTCCGATTCGTCAACCTACTTAGTGGTTAATAATTCCACCCATCCATTCTCAAACTTAATGATAATGAGTGAGAACGTATTTACTGGCACCAAGCAGGTAACAGTGGCTGATGGACAATACATCATTTTGTATGATACACAATTGACACTGAAATAAATCTATACAATATCTCAAAAATAGACTGGAGCACCGTTTTTCGGTGCTCCTTCTTTTTGTGTAACCGGATTTTTATCCCCCCCCAAAAAGCAAAAGCTGTTGAGTTTTGACAAAAAGGAACCATTGAAAATCCGGCCAAAATAGCGCATAATATATTATATAGTTAATATTGTATAATAAAAAAATCGAGGATGAAGATGAGCGAATTTTTGACGCTAAAAGATCACGTTTACAGTTATCTAACAAAAAGAATCATGAACGGGGAACTAGAGCCCAACGAGAAAATTAATGAAAACGATATTGTCAAAGCCTTGAACATTAGCCGGACGCCGGTGCGAGAAGCTTTGATTCAGTTGGCCTCGGAAGGGTTGCTCCACAATGTGCCTCGCAAGGGTTTTGTACTTAGCCATGTAGATGAAGATACCGCCAAGGAATTGTATGCAGTGATTGGTCTTATGGAAGGCTATGCAGCAAAACTGGTGGTGAATCTTATTACAGAAAAGGAACTGAAGGACATGGATTTTTATGTTTCCAGCATGAACCTTGCTATTGATTCCAACAACGACGAAATGTATTATCAAATCCAAACCCAATTCCATGATGTGTATTTGAACCTTTGTGACAACAAAATTTTGTTGGACACCTTGGCTCAGATGAAGAAAAAATTTGTGCGTAAAGTTTACAAAACGGAAGGCATTCATGATATGCAAAAGATGCTGCGCGTTACCAACAAGGAGCACCAAGAAATTGTTGAACTGTTTCGCGCCAAAAAAGCCGACGAACTGGAGATGGCAGTAAGACATCATTGGAATGTAGATTTAGCATATCTAGAAGCTATTTAGTTAATCTTTCGTCCCTGTTAGCCAACCGTTCAAACCAATACAATTTGATTAGAAAAGAAAAAAGCTGTCTCATTTTTTGGGGACAGTTTTTTTCTTTTTTTAGGGGATTTTTCTATGAGTATAGTCGTAATTATCCTATGTTCTGTAACAATCTTGGGCTTAAAATCTTAAAGATAAGCAGCTCAAACCGCCATCCAGTTTTTTGTATTCGGAAGTGTCCACCAAAATGACTTCATAGCCGGCATCTTTAATAGATTTTTCGACTGCTGGATAGCCCTTGGGAACGATAACCTTGTCATTGACCCAAATGCAATTGGCAGCATAAGCTTCATCTTCAGGAATAATAATTTTGTTGTAATCTTTAAAGTCGGCTTTGGTGATGAACTCGCCGCTAACCAGCATGTTGTTGTTTTCGATGTAGTTGACACCTGTCTTCAGGTGAAGAACCTCTTCCAGAACGACTTCCGAACCGGAAAGCCCGTGCTTTTCTAGGATGGCAATAAACTGCTTAATACCTTCTGCATTGGTTCGGGCAGATCGTCCGATGTAGAAATGATCGCCGACCATCATGACGTCTCCGCCTTCCATGGTGCCGGGTGCCTTGATGTATTCGATTTGATCATCGCTGAAATATTCTTTGATGGTAGGAATCATCTTTTGGGCTTCCTTATTTCTTGTGGCAGCGCCTGGATTGGAGATGATGGCACACTTTCGAGTGATGACAGCGGTGTCTTCTACGAAGCAAGAATCGGGAAATTCTTCATCAGCAGGAAGAACTTTAACTTTAACGCCGCACTTTTTCAATGCTTCGATGTAATCGTCATGTTGCTTCAGAGCCAATTCATAATCGGGTTTACCTAACTCCGGTGCAGAAGTAATTCCTTCCACCATTGCCTTACAGGGTCTTTTTACAATAACATTTTTAAACATTTTAACGTCCTCCTTTTTGATGGTCGCATTCTTTTTATATATTGTATATAATATATTATATACTGGCCAAGAAGTCAATACCAAAACCCTTTGTTTTGGAATATATAATTTGGTGGCATTTTTGTTGGTTGGGTACTATGTTATAATATATGATATCCGAAAAAAGAAATAGTATGTTTTGGAGGAACGATTAAGATTATTATATTTTTTTTAATTCATAGGGCAAAGTAGGGAGCAAACTTGAAAAAGAACGATAGTAATTCATTCCCAAGAGTTTATCAAGACGCAAGGCCAAAAGTCTTGCTTCTTGGTAATGGAATCAATCGAAGTTTTGCCATGAATTCTTGGGAAAACATGTTGGAAGTCCTGCAGAATCACTTCCGCACCCACCATCTTGAGGCGAAAGAAATGCCCTTCCCGATGCAGGCCATCTTATATACAGAAAACAAAATCAGAGAAGGGGTCAAAGTGATTGCTGACAATGTGTTGGATGTTAATGTGCCTACCCCCTTAAGGGAAATGCTGGAAGAAATTTTTGACATAGGATTTGATGCTATTTTAACCACCAACTACTCTTACGAATTGGAAGCTTGTTTGGCGGATGACTTTAAAATAGAACAATTGCCCCGGAAATACCAAAATCATACGGGGTATCAAGATCAGGCAGATGTGAAGTTTTTGCTGCATACTTTTAACAGGTTTGAACATCATAACTTGACTCAACGCATTTGGCATATCCACGGAGAAGGTAGAAAAACCGGATCCATTGTATTGGGCCATGAATATTACGGAAAGTTAATCGGCAAGTATCGAGAATATATAAAGGAGCAAGAGTATTTCCGAAAAGAAATTCCCAAGCGAGGCATTGAGATAAAAAGCTGGATAGACTTATTTATGTATGGAGATGTTCACATTTTGGGATTTGGTTTTGACTATGCAGAGATTGACCTTTGGTGGTTGCTTAATGAAAAATTCAGCATGAAACAATCCCGGGGCCGAACGTTCTATTATGACCTTCCGCCCGAGGCGTTTCAAAACACGGATTCGAGAAAAGTACTTCAAAAGGCCAATCACCACAGATTGTTATCTGTGCTGGGCGTGGAGGTTCGATGCGATGGACCCTCTGAATATCTGGAAATGTATACACATTGTATAAAGGGGCTCAAAGAGATTAATGAGGACAGCTAAACATTCTAACAACAAAAAGACAATAAGGGCAACCATGCCACTGTTGCGTTTAGTTTTGTAATTAAGCACCTAGCGGGCTTTGTTAAATGAAAAACTAAAAGCAACCGTAAATCAAAAAACATCACCATAGATCATATTTGTTGCGGAAATTGGGTCGGGAATCGTGTAAAATACAATTGAAACTGCTAGAATTCGCTATGAAACAGGCACAGCAAACAAACAGGGCTAAAGTTTTTTGCAAAAGTAAACGCGACCCCGTTTTTCGCAGGTATATCAGTTGGTTGTCTGACCAAATACTGCTACTTACGTTTGAGTAGTGCCGGTTTCAAAATGACCTCATCGGGTGGAATAGGTGAGAGATCAAGTGAATCCAGCAGTTTTCCATAGTCTTTCCCTTGCAGGAGTTGAAACGGCGTTTTGTTGCCGAATACCTCTCTTGCCACGCTGTTGATGTGACGACAAACCACGTTCAGGTCCGCCTGAGATAAGGGGTCGAATGAAACGCCTTTGGGCAGGATTCGCCGAAGCAGGGCGTGGTTTTTCTCCACCTGCGGCTTTTGCCAGGATGCCTGAGGGTCGCAGTAAAAGATCCGGGTGCGCTGACAGTTGCTTAGCGAATATTCGAGGTTTTCGGGGTTCTTGAATTCGACTCCGTTGTCGGTGAGGATAATCGGGAAGAGTTTGCGGAACAAGGAAAGCCCAAGCAGGCTTGTGAGTTTGTCGAAGACAGCTTCAACACTTTTCATTTTGCCATCGTCCATAAGAAACATAAGCATAAAATTGTTTTGCCGAAAAATCATGGTGAGGATAACCTTGCCTTTGCAACGCTTGCCTTTTACCGTGTCCATCTCGACGACGGAAACACCGGGATGCTCGCCGAGATAATGGTTGAAATCCTCGTAGGTGCGGCCTTTGCGGCAGCGATACTCCAGTTTTGTCAGCACTTTTTGCTTTTTTCGTTGCCGGTAGGCGACTTTTTTGGGAAGATCGATGTTCCTGACATCGAAAGCCCGGCAGTCGATGTACTTGTAAATGGTTCGCTCGGAGCAGCCGATTTCATCCGCATGAGTGGAGAAAATGTGGTTGATGGACTGGCCCTTCATGATGAGGGGAGAAATGAGAATTCCAATTTCCGACAGCTTTTGTGGACTGATTCGAAGCCCTTTTCTGCTTTCCTTCAGGGTGGTTAGGTAAGCTGCATGGGCCCGATGTGCGGAGTAGTAGGCATGATCTTTCCTGCAGGCCTTTTGTGAAAGGCATCCGGTGCAGACATAGGGAGGCTTTTCAAGGAGCTTGCAGTGAACTGAGACAAATTGGCCGCACAAGGCTTGACAGTCGAAATCTTTGCAGGTTTTGCATCTGGAAAAACAGCCTGTGGAGCGGGCCTCGCCACAAAGGTCCGTACGAAGACATCCAAAATAGTTGAGACATTCGTTCTTGCCATCGCCGATGCGACTGGCAAAAGCACGGTGCTTTTGGATTTCACGTGAAACGGTGGATGAAGAACGTCCAAGCAACCTGGCGATTGAGTTGAAGGTGAAATTTCGGACAAGGCAGCGTTCAATCAGTGCTCTGTCCGACAAAGATAAGTGCTTGCTCATGATATGCTCCATTCCGGTCAGACAACCAGAATTAAGTATATCCAAAAATGACTCTTTGCAATAGTAAATGCAAGTTTGCACAAGTAAAAGTAGACAAAAAGTTGCGTTTAGTTTTGCAATTAACGACCTAGCGGGCTTTTTTACTGTACTATTTATCGCACATGACATATAATACAATTAAGCCATCAAAGACAAGAACATAGATCCATTGTATGAGGAGGTGGCTTATATGAAAATTTTTATTTTTCTGGTTCTTTTCTTAATGCTTTACTTTCTGATGATTTCCCTGGAAATCGCCGACGGTACCCCGGAGGTAAAGAAAGAAGCGTAGTCAGACCAAGAGAGGGACGGTGCAAATATGCCAAAGCAAGCGAATCAAAAACTAAAGTTACTATACACCATGAAGTTTCTCTTGGAAGAAACCGATGAAAATCATGCCATTACAGTCAACCGGATTATCGAGAAACTGGGAGAGGTTGGAATTACCGCAGAGCGGCGCAGTGTTTATGACGATTTGGAGTTGTTGCGAGATTCCTACGGATTGGATATTGAAAAGCGTAAAACAAAAACCCATGACTACTACATTGCAAGCCGGGAGTTTGAACTGCCGGAAATCAAGTTGTTGGTTGACACGGTAGAAGCATCACGATTTATTACCCACAAAAAAAGCATGGAACTAATCAAAAAGCTGGGAGGACTAACCAGCAAACACAATGAATCTTTACTTCGTCGACAAGTTCATGTATATGACCGGGTGAAAAACAACAGCGAGCAAATCTATTACAGCGTAGATGCCATTCACGAAGCCATTTCAACCAACAAAAAAATCTCTTTTCAGTATTACGACCGGGATTACAAAAAAGAAAAAGTACTACGCAAAGATGGAGAATTGTTTGTCAAAACACCCATTGCCCTGACATTTGACAGTGATAACTACTATTTGATTATCTATGAGACCAAGTGGAAGGAATATTCCTGTTATCGAGTGGATCGAATGCAAAAGGTTACTGTGCTATCTGAAGAACGAGATTTGCCGGATGCAGCTTATGATATTGCCAATGATCTTCGCCCCATGTTCAAAATGTATGGCGGCAAGAAGGCGGACATGTGTGTGTCTTTTGACAACGAACTGGCAGGGGCCATTATGGACCGATTTGGTCAGGATATTATTATGGCACCCGGTTCCCAAGACACCTTTGTGGTTCACTTCAAGGCGGCAGTAAGCCCCACATTTCTATCTTGGTTAATAGGGTTTGGAAATCGAGCCAAGGTAATCTCCCCCGATTGGGTTATTGATGAAATGCGATGCCTGATGAAACAAGTTGAGGAACAGTATTAAAGGAGGGCAGCTTATGCCATTTAAAATGATAAGGGACGATATTACTCATATTAGTGCTGATGTAATCGTGGATTCGGCAAACCCTCATCCACTGATTGGGGATCAAGTTGATGCAGCAATCCATGGTGCCGCAGGCCCCAGATTGATGGATGCGAGAAAACGAATCGGGGAAATTTCCGTGGGTGAAGTCACTTATTCTCGAGCCTTTGACTTGCTGGCCCGGTATGTGTTTCATACAGTAGGTCCTGACTACCGAAGAGAACAAGGCAATCCGGGAGAACCGGAGGAAAAGCTCAAGGCATGTTACCAAAAATCCTTGCAGCTGGCTGCAAAACTAAGTTGTGAATCCATTGCGTTTCCTTTGATTTCCACAGGCGCCCATGGTTTTCCCAAGGAAAAAGCTTTTGAAATCGCTGTTTCCACCATCAAAAACTTTCTTCAGAAAAGTAAAATGGAGGTAACCTTGGTGGTATACGATGAAGAGTCATATGCCCTTGCTTCTCAGTTGTACCCTGACATAAAGGATAACCTCAGCCTAGATCAAACAACTTGAAAATGAAATGAATGTTCAATAACATGTGTACAATATACAAAAAAATCTTGTAATCCTGAAGTGATTCGCTTAAAATGTCTGATGAGGGGAGACCGTGGAAGTATAGAAAGGAAAAGATAGGGGATCTTTACATGATAAGAATCGCAAAAGAAATTGCAACCTTTGCCCACACTGGACAGGTGGACAAGACTGGCAAACCATACGTTAATCATTTGGCTGCTGTTGCCGCCAAACTTCAAGGCTCTGAAGAAAAGACTGTTGCATGGCTTCATGATGTACTGGAAGATACAGACTATACTGCTGAACAGCTTTCGGTTTTCTTTCCAGCAAACATTGTGGAAGCCGTTGAAGCCTTAACCAAACATCGAGGAGAACCGTATGAGGCTTACCTTCGGCGGGTTGCCAAAAATCCATTGGCTGTCAAAGTAAAGATGGCGGATTTGGAACAAAATGCTGATATTAGTAGGTATGATGCGCCCACCGATAAGGACCGTGCCTGCGTAAAAAAATACAAAAAGTATCGGCAACTTCTGTTTGAGTTAGTGGACGGTAGTGAGACGGATCATCCGGACGCAGATTGACAAACCGGTGTGTGATGCCGCTATGGTTTCCATGCATCTGCAAGATGAGCAATGGAATCCTCTATTTCTTCAATGGGGATTCTAGAATAATAAAAAATGAGAACATGGGATTCTGTTGCCTGGCCGCTGTGAACAAAATAAGTGACCGGCGTAACCATAATCCGCAGATTCAAAGCTCGTTGACATAAGTCATCGGCAGAACATAAGCTTTGTACTTCCAGCAACATATGAACGCCGGAGGTGCTCTGCAAAATTCTAACAGTTTCCCCAAAGTATCGTTGAATTGCACCGCCCGCCCGGTGCATTTTTTGTGCATACAGACGACGAAGTTTTTTGATATGTGTCTGATAAAACCCGCTTTTCATGTACAAGGCCAGGGCTAATTGCTCTGACTTGGAGCATGTTTGACGATATTCATCCATGGAAGAAAGGGCATAGTCCTGAAGGGAGTCCGGCAAAATCATATAACTGATTTTGATGGAAGGAAACAAAGTGGCTGAAAACGATCCTAGATATATGACCCGTTCCCCGGTGTCCATCCCTTTCAGTGCCGGGATGGGTTTTCCATAATAACGAAGTTCGCTGTCGTAGTCGTCTTCCAAAATATAGTTTTGACTCAAACGTGCCCACTCCAAAAGAGCATACCGTTTTCCCACAGGCATGACAGACCCCAAAGGAAACTGGTTGGAAGGACTCACATACACAATGGTTTTGGCAGAAGTGGGAAGAAGAGAAACCCGAATGCCATCCACATCAACGGGAATGGGCAAGATGTCAAATCCTCGATGGGAAAAAATCCTTTCTATGGCAGAGAAACCGGGGTTTTCAATTGCTAAACGGTGAATCTGCTGCTTCTTTAAAACCACACTAAAAAACTCAATAATAGGGGAAATGCCGGCACCGACCACCACTTGATCCGGGGTGCACTTCACCCCTCGATGTTGGTACACATAGCGAACAATTTCCTGACGCAAGGCTAATTCACCTTGAGGATTTCCTTCGCTAAGGAGTAAATGGGGATAGTCCATCAAAATCCGATTTAGGCATTTTTTCCACTTCAAAAAATCAAAACAATCCGGGTCGATGTAAGTTCCATCAGTGGTTTGAATTGGTTGAGAGATGGTGGGAAAAGAAAGGAATTCACCGGGCCCAACATCAGGATTGTTGCCAATCGACTTGAAGGAACTGACAAAATAGCCGGATTTCGGACGATTCTCCACATATCCCTCCATGGAAAGCTGTCCGTATGCCTGAGTAACCGTGGTCAAACTGACTCCCAGCATTTTTGAGGCTTCTCGCAAAGATGGAAGCTTTTCTCCCGGGGCAATGGCAGCAGAGGCAATCCCCTTGCTCAGATAATGGAATATCTGTAGATACATTGGTTCTTTGGAAGAACGGTCCAAATCAAATAAAAAAGACTTCATCATTCGCCTCAACTGTACTTATAAAAAAATAACAAACTGTGCATTTATATAGATACACTTATCATGTACTATAGGACATGGCGCCACACAATGCAAGTACAAAAATAACAAAAAAGGAGAAAAGATGAAGAATACCAGCAAACTTACCTTAACCGGCGTAATGACTGCCGCAGTGACAGTAGCCACCATGGCCATTATGATTCCGGTTCCCAACACAGGGGGGTATATTCACGCCGGAGACAGTATGGTCTTTCTTTCGGTTTTGGTGTTGGGCTGGCGATATGGGGCTTTTGCCGCAGGGGTTGGGTCCGCCTTGGCAGACCTGTTGTCTGGGTATATTATTTGGGCACCTGCCACGCTGATTATCAAAACTCTTATGGCAGTACTCATGGGGTTGGCCATAGAAAAGGCCATGAAAAGTAAAAAAAATACCATGCTATTGTTTTTAGTGGTTGCTGCCAGTTGGGTGGTGTTTAATCTGACGGCAATGTTGATTTCCAAGATGGCCGTTCCAATGATCATTGTAACCAGCGCCGTGCCGGTTCTGCTGATTGTGATTACATTGATTATCCGAAAAAGAGACAAAGTCCTTTTGCCCATGTATCATTTGCTGGGCATTACCCTGGCAGGGCTTTGGATGGTATTTGGATACTTTGTGGCAGGAGGCGTCATGTATGGAAGCTTTGCAGCTTCCGTATTGAGTATTCCCATGAATGTCATACAGTTTGGGGTGGGCTTCCTCATTGCCGAACTCATATGGGCAGGAATCAATAACTACCACCTGAAGTCTGGGAGGATAGGCTAAGGCGACATATCAAATCGTGTCAATACGTAAAAACGTAACCGATAATCATCGGCTACGTTTTGTTTTTTGAATATTATTTTGCTTACTAAATTGAATTCTGTGGAAGATATGCACCGCTAATATAAAAATCAACCAATGTCTGGGCGATATGGTCGATATCGCCTTCGTGGTATGATCCATTTACAAATTCCCACAAAAAATCTATACCCATGTACGTTAGAGATTTGGCGACAATTTCATAATCAAGAGCTTTTGCCAAGCCAAGACGCTGAGTATTTTTCAGTTGATTCTCAATAATTGAAATCATATTATGAATAATCTTTTCTTTCCAAAAAGATTCCACAACCGGTGAATTTTTAATTGCATCCTGGAATATTGTCCATAATGACTGTTGGCTAAGAACAAGACTAAAGATACGAATAAATTGATTCCCTGTTATTTCACGAACATCATCTACGCAAGTTGGTTTTGCACTGGGCCAATCAACGATTGTCTGCAGTTCGTTCAAAATATCATCAAAGACATGCATAAAAATATCATCTTTATTCTTAAAATGCACATAAAAAGTTCCATAAGCCATTTCGATGGAATCTGTGATGGCTGTGACCGTCGTTCCACGATACCCATTTGAAATAAATAACTTTTGGGCAGCCTGTAGAAGCAACTTTCTTGTAGCCATACTGCGAAGCAAGCGTTTATTCTTTATCTCAGAATTCGCAGGAGTTTTTATTGCATCCTTATTAGTAGCATTCATTATTTTTCCCCATCGTATAACAATATTTGCCGTAATTGCATTATATATGAACCATTATCTGTTTACAAGGTTTCAATTTTGATATTTTATGATGAATAAAATGCCTATTTTGAACCTTGTCGATATCTTTCCAAAAGGCATGAAGCATGCCGGAAATACAAATGACATAATGTCATTGACATTATGTCATTTGTGTGCTATTTTATGCTTAATCAATGAGATGAATCTATTTATTCTACATTGGTTGACAAATTATTTTTGAAAGGAGGAAAGATATGTTTTCGCTAGAAGGAAAAGTGGCAATCGTGACGGGTGCTAGCAAAGGTGTCGGACTAGCTACTTCAAAAAGGTTTTTAGATGCCGGAGCAAAAGTCGTGATGGCATGCCGAACAGACGTCATTCAATTGGCCAAGAATCTGGGAGCGGTATATGTTAGAACAGATGTATGTGACGAAGATGCTGTAAAAAATCTATTTGAACTCACGATGGAAGCTTACGGGCAAATTGACATAGTGGTTAATAATGCAGGAGTTGGTCACATTGACCGCCTTGTTCAAGATGCTGTTACTTCAGAGTATTTGGATGCCATACAGGTCAACTTAATGGGCACAATTTATGGCTTGAAATATGCATCAAGGCACATTGAGAAAGGCGGATCTATCATAAACATTGCATCATTGGCAGGTGTATTTGGTTCGCCGGCGTATGGAGCCTATAGTGTGTCAAAGGCGGGAGTTGCGCAAATTACTAAAGTTGCAGCGCTGGAATTGGCAGATAAAGGGGTACGAGTAAACTGCATTTGCCCGGCATCCATCAACACAGAAATGATGGCAGGTTCCCCAACAGAAGCAGCAATCACCAAAGTCATATGGCCTTTAAGACGTATGGCTGAACCGGAAGAAGTTGCAGCAACAATCCATTTCTTAGCTGCCGATGACTGCAAGTACATGACAGGGCAGATTATAAATTTGGATGGAGGATACAGTGCGGGAATCGGAACCGCAGTAGTCGAAGCGATATTAAAAACGAGGGAGTGATTACTTATGTTAAATAGCACCTATCAGCAGGCTTATGAGGCCGCAGTTCAAAAATACATGCAAAAAACACCAAAAAGCAAAGAAAACTTTAATCGAGCGAAGCAAGTGCTCGCCGGTGGAGAGACAAGAACCGTTGCCTACTACCATCCGTACCCCCTTACAATTGAGACAGCCAATGGATCAAGACTTACGGATTCAGATGGAAATATTTATATTGATTTTCTTAACAATTATACTTCAATGATTCATGGACACAGTCATCCAACCATAACGAAGGCAATTGCCGATGTGTTAGAAAAGGGGACATGCATCCCCGCAATTCTGCCCGAACAGGTTGAGTTGGCAGAAATACTATGTCAGCGACTTCCATCCGTTGACAGAATTCGTTTTTGCAACTCAGGCACAGAAGCAACCATGTTTGCTGTTCGAACCGCAAGAGCATTTAATGGCAAAGATGCTATAATAAAAATGGAAGGCGGTTATCATGGGACAACAGATTGGGCTGAATATTCAATGGTGAATTCGGACCCCGTCAATAGAAACCCGCTGAAGCCAATACCGGAATCCAAGGGGATTTCTCATAACGCGGGGAAGGACTTATATATTGTGCCATTTAATGATCTAGATGCAGTCGAACAAACGCTAGCAGCGCATGCTGATGAGATTTCTGCAATTATTGTAGAGCCGGTGCTGGGTTCACTGGGAATCATATGTCCCAAACCCGGATATTTGCAAGGGTTAAGGATTCTTGCAGACAAGTATGATGTACTGCTGATTTTTGATGAAGTTCAAACCTTTCGACTTTCTCTGGGAGGAGCCCAGGAACTGTATGGGGTTACCCCGGACATTACCGCCATCGCCAAAATCTTTGGTGGAGGACTCCCCATCGGTGCCTTTGGAGGCCGGGAAGATATTATGGCAGTATATGACAAGACTCTAGCAGAAAGTATCAGCCACACTGGTACATTCAACGGAAACCGCCCGGCAATGGCTGGCGGAATTGCGGCCATGAAACTCCTGGATCAAGCCGCAATTGATAAACTGGAACGCTTAGGAAGCCGGCTGGAAATGGGGTTAAAAAAGACAATCGATGATTACCAGGTACCATTTTCCATCAATCGGGCAGGGTCATTGCTTCAGATTCATATGGTGCCAAAATCTCCCCATAACTGGCTTACTGTAGTAGCGGGATTCCCTCTATTGCCAATATGTGTCTTGCTTCATCTAGAGCTTCTCAACAGAGGAGTATTCATTGCAACGAGAGGAACGATAGCACTGAGTACCGTGATGAATGAAGAGGATATTGACTTTGCAATCCAAGCATTCACAGAGAGTGTTGCATCGATTGCGCCACTATTAAATGCAAAGTAACACATTTTACGCTTAAATTGTCGGACATAATTTCTTTAGTAAACGTATTTTATTGAAAGGATGATAACAATGGAAGACATTAAAAAACGAAAAATAAATTTATTTGGAGCCACCTCTATGACGATAGGAATCGTCATTGGCGCCAGCATGTTCGTCATGATTCCTACTGTGGTAGGGATGACCGGCACCGGCGCAGTACTTACATATTTTCTTGCGGGACTACCCATCGCATTTGGATGTCTTAACTCTATACAAATTGCGGGAACCTTTCCAACTTCGGGTGGGGGATATATGATGAGTTCCCTGTATGCAACACCGAGTGTTGCATTTGCAGTCTCCGCAACGACAGTGGGTGCTGTGGGCACATGCATATGTTTTCAGGCATATGCGGCGGCGGCGTTTATCCAACTGTACATGCCAAATGTAAGTGTTATGGCAATTGCCATCGTAATCATTGTAGTGTTTGGCGTCTTGAATCTAGTCGGCGTCAGTGCCGTTAGTGGGATTGAAAATTTGATGTTTATAGTGTTAGTCGTCGCAACGATTGTATTTATCGGCGGCGGCATACAATATACCGATTCCTCAAATTATACTTCATTGATGCCTGAAGGCGTCAGTACTTTCGCAATGGCAATCGGAGTTGGTGTGTTTTCATGGCTAGGGCTTTCCGCGATTTGCAGTTATGCAGGCGAAATCAAGCAGCCGTCCAAAACAATTCCAAGAGCCCTGATTATTGCACTGGTGGTTTTGGCTGTTGCATATTGTCTGATGGCATTTGTATTTAGTGGTTGCTATTCCATGGCAACAATCAATACCCTTGGGGATACTGTGGCCTCTAACTTGGCCAGTCTAATCGGCGGACCCGTTCTAAAGAACATTCTCACAATTGCCTTGATTTGCGCCGTTTTGACCAGCGTCAATGGATACTATTTGATTGCCAGCAGAGAAATGGAAGCGTGGTCTCATCAAAAAACAGTGCCTGCCTTCTTCGGAAAACTACATCCAAAAACCAAAACCCCTGTTGTTAATATTATTGTCTTACTAATTTATACGGTCATCTTTGCATTCTTTGAAATGAGTTTGGAAGCATACTCCCTCATCGTCGTATTTCCAATGATGCTGGCCCAGTTTGTTCAAGCCCTTGCTTGTTATAGGATGCTAAAACTGGATCCGGAACGCTACAATAACTCAGGCATCAAGCTAAAAAGAGGAACACTGGTTTTCTCTCTCGTCAGCAATTCCGTTGCATGTGTTTTGGTCATAGCATTTTCCTCTATGGCAAGTCCAAAGAGCGGATTGGTGGCACTCGGACTTCTGATTATATCGTTTATATGGTATTTCTCAAGACGTGCGTACTTGGCAAAGAAAGGGATTAATCTGGACGTGATCTCACGACAAGTGGATAAAGGCATTGAAGCAGAAATTGCAAACCAATAATTTCTAGTGGATTGGAAGGATGTCTTCTTCTGATGCCATGTTTTGCCACGCATAAAAATAGAAATTTGAAAGGAAATAGAGTAATGAAAGGTTATGAATATTTAGCCCAAATGTTAAAAGAAAACGGCACGTCTCATATATTTTTTCAAGAGGTCAGTTTAAGGATGGTTGGCAAACTATCTGAATATAAATTCGGCATCAAGGGAATCATGGGGCATTGTGAAAAATCTGTTGCATATATGGCTGATGGTTATGCCAGAGTCTCCGGGAAAGTGGGCGTTTGTTCCGCTCAATCCATTGGTGCGGCCAATCTTGCAGCGGGATTGGCAGATGCCGCATTGGCCAAAACCCCGATGGTGGCCATCACCGGAAAAAAGCCCCCCTCCCATCAACATCGAAACAGTTATCAGGAATTGGATCACACCAAGCTTTTTGAAGAGGTCTCAAAATTCCAGAGTGACATCACAACCCCTGCACAGTTTGCAAATGTTTGCAAACAAGCTTTTCGAGAGGCCGTCACCGGTAAACCCGGTCCGGTGCATGTGGATATGCTTGGGATTGCATGTCACGTAGCAGAATTTTTTGATTTAGAAGAAGAGTTTATTGCAGAACCAAAATTTGGCAAGCTGAATCCCTTCAGACCTTTGGCGGATACTGCGGACATTGGTGCAGCGGCAATGTTGATTGACAATGCGAAAAAGCCGATATTGGTGGTAGGCAGGGGCGCGAATATGTCCGGGGCAGGAGATGAGATTTATCAACTGGCACAAAAAGCAGACATTCCAATTGTGACCACCCCCGATGGAAAGACCGTGATTAACGAGGGAGACAGCTTGTGGGCGGGCATTGTAGGGGACTATGGAATGGAGTGTGGAAATACTGCGGTTATGGATGCAGATTTGGTCATATTCATTGGAACACAAACCGCTGATCAGACAACTTGCGACTGGAGGGTGCCGTCTTTAAGCACACCGGTAATCCAAATTGATATCTCCCCGGCTGAAGTAGGAAGAAATTATGCAAATTGTGTTGGCCTTTGCGGGGATGCAAAAGCCGTTGTTGCACAACTGATTCCAGCCATTGCTGCGAACAACCATGCTGAGTGGAAAAATCATACCGCTGTTTTGTTGGCCGAAAATACCAAAAAAATTGAAGGCAGAATAAATACACCATCCAACGCAATTCGAACCGAAAAATTATGCGACGAATTAAGAAAAGTACTTCCGGAAGATGCAGTTTTAATTTCCGATACGGGATATGCCGCAGTGTGGACTTCAACCATCATAAGAATGAAGACAACCCAAAAGTATTTTAGAGCAGCAGGTTCTTTAGGGTGGGCATACCCGGCTTCCCTAGGGGCAAAATGCGGGGCGCCGGACAGACCGGTGGTTTGCTTTATTGGTGATGGAGGATTTTACTACAATATGTCTGAAATGGAAACTGCAATGCGCTATAACCTCCCCACGGTTACCGTTGTAAATAACAACAATATTTACGCCCAGTGCATGCCATCCATGAAAATGGTATATGCGGATATGATGCCGGAAGGATTTAGAAGACTATCCTTTGCACCAATGGATATTTCAAAAATTGCAGCATCCTTTGGATTGTTTGCAGTAAGAGTTACAAAAGCAGAAGATATTGGACCTGCCATTACCGCAGCGCTGGAAAGCGGAAGACCTGCGCTTGTTGAGGTTATTACTGAAGGAACCGGCGACATTGATCCGCTACCCTCAATGCAACCCAATTCATAAATTTCATATCATGTGAAACGTGAAACCACCTAATAACTGACAAAGTCAGAATAGACATGATTAGAATGGATATGAAAGGAGCAAAATGGATAGTAAATATTTAATTCAAAATTACATGCTCAAGGATCTCATTATGATTAATAGAGCGAAAGGCATTCGTCTTTATGGCGATGATGGAAAGGAATACCTGGATTGTGCAGCAAGCCCATTATCAAATACTTTGGGATATGGAAATGAAGAAATGATAGAGGCCTTAACCAAACAATTGAGGGAACTGAGCTTTGCCTATCGCGTTGAACTTGAAAACCCAATAACCAATTTGGCGGCCAAAAATGCTTCGGATTGGACGGGGGGCGTTTTTGATAAGTTTTTCTTTACATCAGGTGGCTCAGAGGCGACGGAGGCCGCAATGACCCTGGTAAAAGAATACCAAATGGCTCTTGGAAGACCAACAAAACACAAAATCATTGGCCGTTGGATAAGCTATCATGGGGCAACAAAGGGAGCCATTTCCATATCGGGAGTGCCACAAAGACGAAATATGAATCAATGCTACTTCACCGAAATGGGTCACATTCCACCAGCGTATTGCTATCGGTGTTGGTATGGAAAAGATCCCAAAACCTGCAACCTTGAGTGCGCACTAGCCTTGGAAGATGAAATCATCATGCAAGGTCCGGAAACTGTCGGTGCCTTTATCGCAGAACCTGTATCGGGGACCTCATTGGCCGCCGCATCACCGGTAAAAACAGGGTATTTCCAGAAAATCCGAGAGATTTGTGACAAATATCAGGTGCTTCTCATTTTTGATGAGGTGATGACCGGGTTTGGTCGAACCGGACTTCCTTTGGCAAAAGATTTGTTTGGTGTGACGCCGGATATTATGACTTTTGGTAAAGCAATTTCCGGTGGTTATTATCCGGTTGGCGGCGTTGCATGCAGCAATGAAATCATTAACCCCATAAAGGAAAACATCAAGTACTTCACAGTTGGATATACTTGGTGCGGCAATCCGGTTGCATGTGCTGCCATTAACAAAACCCTTGAAATCTATCATAGAGATAGCCTAGTACAAAAGGTTCGGGAAGACGGAAGCTGGATAAAAAGCCGGCTTATCAAAATGGCGGAACGACATCCAACCATGGGAGATGTTCGGGGACACGGCTTAATGATAGGGATTGAATTTGTAAAAGATAAGGGCACAAAAGAACCATTTGATATTACCCTTGGCTATTCCTCTAAGTTCGGCCAAGAATGCATCAAAAATGGTATGATTCTGGAATCCTTGTCCGGAAATATCAAAGGCATCGCCGGAGATATGGCCATGTGGGGTCCTCAGTTTATAACAGATCGGGAAGACTATCAAATCATGTTAGAAATCTTCGAAGATAGTCTTTCAAATATAGAAAGGGAAATGGGATATTAGCACAAAACACTTTTTGTTAAGGCAGGGTTATCGGTCCAGTTCTTGATTTGTCAAGGCGCTGGTTTACCCTGCCTTTGAAAGGAGAAAAGCAGATGAAATCTTTTCGTTCAATATATTGCAGGGTTGTTCAAATCGTCATGAGAGGAAGCTTTTATTTTCTGCCTTGGCGTCATCCGATACTTCTGGAGGGAGAAAATGCCATCTTAAAGTTGCCGGCGACGATTGCCCAACAAAACTGTAAATCCCTTCTGGTTGTTACAGATGCTCAACTTTTTTCTTTGGGTCTGCTGAACCCCCTGTTGAAGGGTCTTCATGAGGCCGGGATTGGTCATAAAGTATTTGATCATGTTCAACCAAACCCAACCATAGATAATGTTGAAGAGGCTGTTGCCCTATTTCAGGAAAATAGTTGCGACAGCTTGCTGGCCTTTGGAGGCGGCTCCGCAATGGACTGCGCCAAAGCTTGCGGTGCTAGAGTTGTAAAACCTAACAAATCTGTTTCACAACTGGGGGGCATGTTCAAAGTTCGTCATAAATTACCCCCATTCTTTGTAATACCTACCACTGCGGGAACCGGATCGGAGACTACCGTTGCGGCTGTCATTACCGACAGTCTGACTCATCACAAATTCCCCATCAATGACACCTCCTTAATCCCATATTTTGCCGTTTTGGATCCGGTTCTTACGGTTGGTCTGCCCCAAAATATTACTGCAACTACAGGGTTGGATGCACTTACCCATGCCGTTGAAGCATACGTTGGCAGGAGCAACACAGGAAATACCCGTCGCTGGGCAAGAGAGGCAGTGAAACTTGTTTTTGAAAATTTGGAAGTTGCCTTTGAAAATGGCCGGGATTTAACCGCCAGAGCCAATATGCTGAAAGCTTCTTACTTGGGGGGCGCAGCGTTTACCAGAGCATATGTGGGATATGTCCATGCAATCGCTCATAGTATCGGTGGGTACTACAGTATTCCTCATGGTTTAGCCAATGCAGTGATTCTTCCGATGATGTTAGAACGTTACGGAAGAAGCGTATATAAACCACTTTCAGAATTGGCTGAGGTTGTAGGCATTTCCGGGGCGACCATAGAAGAAAAAGCTGTTCGTTTTATTGAGGCAATCAAGGGGATGAATCAACGAATGGGCATTCCCAAGGGGTTTCCCCAAATCAACGAAGGGGATATTCCGTTGTTGGCCGCATTTGCTGACAAAGAAAGCAATCCGTTGTATCCCGTCCCTAAACTGCTGAACAAAGACGAACTTGCCACGGTGATAAAAGGGCTCATAACAACGTAACTGCTTGATGTGACAACGCCATTAATATATAGCTAATTGATATTTACCACCACAGCTTTCCCGAAGAAGGGATGTTTTGTATACAGATACAGAACAATTGTTCCATAGACGAATGGCAAAACCGGTGATAAAGTGACACCAACCACAATCTTATCTTAACCGTTTAAGTATAAGGCGGCGGCTCGTTTAGGAGGTAGTATAAAATGGGGAACAAAAGAATAAACCGGAACAGTTTATGATGATTCTAATCCCTCCTCTACTTCAATTACACCGAGAAGTGATGCGGGGTGGTATTACAAGGAAGTTAAAGTTGATTCAAAAACTGCCTACAAGAAACCTATTGGATATGCCGGAGGGCAACGCGAAAACGGAGTAGTGTTTACTGATCCCGATGATGGATTCTATTGGTCTGATGGTGGTTATAATGTTAGTGTTTCCATATCCGTTGGATATGGACCTATTTCTGTATCCGTTTCTCGTGGAGGTATCGGTTCGATAGGTTACTTCAAAAGAGCAGGGATAGCCAATAAAGCTGTAAAGTTGTATATTTATAGAGATCTAACTACCACCAGATATAAGCGTTACAAAGTCTATTATTCAGGTGCACAACAATATATAGGTTATGTATATAAAACTGTACCAACAAAAGATTATTTAACCATTAGAACCGCTCCATTTTAATTTAAGTATGTGTTGCGAGAATTAATTAAAATACTAAGCAAACAGTCGAGATTAATAATAGTTTAACAGTGGAAAAAATCATTTTGCATTTTTTTCGATGCAAATTATCATATTATTAAGATTAGAAAGGATGATAGCAATGAAATATAAATATGCGCTCATCGCTTGTGTAGTAATAGTATTAGCGGTTTTGTTTGTCAGGCAAGTTGCTCATGATTATGAAAACTATGATTTCAAACTGGAAGGGACCTATTCTAATAATGAACAAACCTTCGACTGGATTTCTTTTAATAACGATGGCCCTAACACGTTTCGTTTATATCATATGGTTGAAGGCTCACAAAAAGAAGACAGAGGAACGTTTAAAAAAGTATCGGATCGAAAATATATTCTTTCCAGCACTTATTATCATCATGCGGAAGTGGTCTGTTTTGAAAAATTTCCTAATACTGTTGGTTTTACGATTACATTAGGGAAAGCCAAAGTTGACTTTATTCAACATAGCACAACTCCTACTCAAATCGAAACTTCATCCAGTGGGAATGAATAACTAGGTTGGATTGTACTGGTGT
Source organism: Anaerovoracaceae bacterium (assembly GCA_963676385.2). Lineage (GTDB taxonomy): Bacteria > Bacillota > Clostridia > Peptostreptococcales > Anaerovoracaceae > UBA1422. The sequence goes on along the minus strand of CAXXMM010000007.1, from coordinate 73,760 downwards.
AGTGAATGCTAGTATTGCAATCAAAAAATATCGTGTAAAACGATATAACACGGGTAGCGTATTCGTCATCTATGGCAGAGGAGGACAAGAAAATGAAACAGAATCATCTTGAGGAAATCCTATTAATCATCGCAGCCCACGCATGTGTGATATATAATATGACGCATATGTTTTACGCTGGGATGAGCAAGTTGACTGCGCCATTTCATGATTTGGCTTCCGGTGATTTTTCCTATGCATTGATTTATTCCACGCCGGTATTATTTTATGCCTTGGCAATCGTTATTTTTGTCAATAAGCAACAAATATTATGGGCAAAGAAGAAGGAAAAGAAACCGGAATAATCAGCGGGTCTCCCCTTGAAAACTTTCCTTCGTAAGTGTAAAATTGCACTGAGAGGGTGGGAAGTAATCATGGGAAACACAGATTTGAAGACAACTGAAACAAAACAGAGAGAAAGGCTTTTTTCTCTGTTTTTTGTTTCTTTTCCGGAGCGTCTCGCTGAACCACAAGGGAGAAAACAGTGAACATTACATTTGGGATGAATTTAGATGGGGTTCGTTGGAGCACCAAAGAGGCCACTATCGGTGAAGTGCAAACCGGACCGGGAGGCTTTCTTGGCCTTTTGGAAACCCGATTGGGACTCACCGCGCCTACTATACACCCGGTTCATCGGATGAACCAGTACATGACCCGGTTGGAAGAAGCAGAAATCCCTTGGGTTGCTTCCTCTTTTTCGGTGGATGCCTGGTCTACGGCCAGACAGCTATTAATGTGGCGGGATCAATTAGTGGAAGGGGGATGGAACGGAAAGACGCCCCTGGTCGGTTCTCCCCGCCTTGAAAGTCTGACCGCTTTGGAACAGTCTGGGTTGCCACTTTCCGTGGGGACTTCAGATAGGATTCAGACCATCAAGAAGCAATTGACCCACAACAATTCTGTGGAGATTGATGCCATTCAACTGATAGAACCCAGAGAACTTTTTCCTCCTGTTTGGCAACAAATCCTAGCCCTTCTGGAGGGTCAGGGGACCCAAATCACTCAGTGGCAACCTCCGATACAAGTTCTCCTCACCTCGAAAAAAGCCCCGATCACTTCGAACGAATCAACCCTGTACGCCGGAAATACCAACCTTTACCGGGTACAGGAGCACATATTACATGGCAGCAAAAAAGATTTGCCCCAAGGCTCCTTGGCGCCCTCTGACAATTCCCTTCTGTTTCTCAAAGCAGAAAACGAATGGGAAGGGGCAGAACACCTGGCCGCATGGCTGGCTGCCAACCAAGAAGAAAACGCCTCGGTGGCCATTATTTGCGGAATGGACACCAGCATATTGGATCAAGCCTTGGCACGTCATCACTTGCCAAAGCTGGGGCGTTCCGCCCCCTCCAAGTGGCGGGAAGTACAACAAATTCTGCCCTTGTTGCTGGCCAACGCCTGGACGCCCATTGACATTCAAAGGTTGGTGGAACTGCTTTCTTTGTCTATATCTCCATTTCCATCTTGGGTATGCAGGCTGTTGCTTTCTGCCATGGCCCGGGAACCCGGGGTCAATGGCAAGGCTTGGAATCAAGCCATGGCAAAGATTGAAGAAAGACGAAAACTTGAGTTAACAGAAAAAGAAGATGGGAATCCGGAGGCAAACGCCCGAGCGTGGACGTTGGAAATACAAAACCTGTTGGTAGATCAACGGTTTGATCCGGTTTCCGGGATGACGGAGGAAGGATTGAGACTTCGTTGCCAAAAGGTAATCAATATATTGGGCTGGAAAATAGGCATGGATTCACGTTTGGCCACCGTGGTGGGACAAGCCAAAGAACTGGAAACCCTTTCTCTGGGAAAGGGAACCATTCCCCGTACCACTTTGGAGCGAATGCTGGACACAATTATGGGTGGGGGAACCACCATGGAGGACAGCTTGGAAGAGGCCGCCCCCTGGCATGCAGTAGACCATCCCGGTCAATTAACAGAAGGCTGGGACACCGTAATCTGGTGGGGCTTTCAGGATAATGACCGAGGGGAAACCACCTACTGGAATCAGGAAGAAAGAAAAGCCCTCCAACAAGGAGGAATTGAAATAGAAGAGCCATGGATGACCCGGCGACGAGAATCCTTTGGGTGGGAACAGGGATTTCTTTGCGCCCGAAATCAGTTTATCCCAGTAACGCTGGCACAAATTGACGGTGCAGAGGCGTACCACCATCCCTATTGGGATACCCTGTGGTGTGCCGCCGCCGAAATGAAGGGGGAAATGTCTTTGGCGGAGATGCAGGAAGTCCTTCTGCGGGAAGGCAGCCGACTGGGGACGGAAGAAACATGGCACTTTGCCGGGCGAAAGACACGGCTAAAATCGGTGGCTCCCCAGGTACCGCCTCCCATTGAACCCCAACGCCAAGCGACTCCGGGAACCATCAAACCCCCTAAGAAACTTTCCTATTCCCAGATGAGCACTTTAATCGGATGTCCCATGAAATGGGCCTTAGAATATCATGCCGGTCTTCGACTTCCCGAAAGCCAGACGGTTCCCTCGGGAAATCAAATGATAGGAACCCTGTGCCACCGTATTGTTGAGGAGCTGTATGCCCACAACAATCAACTGACAGAGGCGGAAGCAGTTACCCAAGGAAAAATTCTTTATGACCAACTCCTTCCTTCCATGGCTGCAGAGTTGTTGTTAGATGGAAATGCTGTTGAACGACAGCGGTACCAAACCGCCGTTTCCCAAGCAGTGGGAAAATTGGTGAAAGGAATCAACCAGAGACACCTTTTGGTGGAACAAACTGAGGCACCATTAACAGCCAATATGAAGGGCATCCCCTTTATCGGATATGCGGATATGCTTCTTCGGGACAGGGAAGGAAAGCCCTATGTATTGGATTTGAAATGGTCCTATACAGACAAACATCATCGCCAGGGCGTGGAACAGGGAACCGCTTTGCAGTTGGCTACATACGCTTGGATGCTCCGGTCTGCCGACTCGTCTTCGCCGGAGAATTTGTCTTTGCCGGCTGAAGTCGCGCAGCAAGTGGACACTGGGTACTTTATGCTTGCCCAAGGGACCCTGCTCAGCGACAGTGCCAGCCTGACGGAAGAAGTTCTAAAAACCCCTTATTCTTTGGAACAAACATGGAACATGGGGGTGGCAGCGTTTGAACAAGCCATGGCGCAGCTGGAAAAGGGAACCATTGAAGTGCGAGGGGTGGAGGAAATGATCACCTTGGCACAACCGGAAACCACAGAAGAAAAACTTCAAGAAGACTTGATTCACCAGCGCCTGGAGCAAGGCCTTCTTTATCAAAAACCACCTTGCCGATTTTGTGACTTTGGCGGGATTTGTGGAAAAATTCAGGGAAACATCGGAGGTGGGCTATGAACAATATTGAATTAATCAACGCCAGCGCCGGATCCGGCAAGACATACAGCCTGACCAAACGGGTGCTGGATGCCATTTCCCAAGGGGTTCCACCGGAAGGAATCATGGCCACCACCTTTACCAACCGTGCCGCCGGAGAATTGCAAGAACGAATTCGGGTTCAGTTGATTTCTGCCGGCCGAGGAGAAGAATCGGGGCGAATCAGGGACGGTTTCATCGGAACGGTCAATAGTATTTGTGGCCAACTACTAAAGGAATATGCCTTGGAAGCCGGCCTTTCTCCCGGGGTGGAAATCATGGCGGATGAAGATCGGGGGAATATTTTTCGCATTTCCATTGACCGGGTCATTGAGGCGGCGGCGCCTGAAATGGAACCGGCGGCAAGGCGCCTTGAGCTGACAGGGAAGGGTGGAAAATTTCAACAATCCCAAGACTGGCGGGATGGGGTGGCACACATCGTCAACTTTGCCCGAAGCAACCAAATTTCACCGGCACAACTTGGAGATTTTGCCCGAACCTCATGGGAGGGACTGGCGTCGATTTTGGGAAAACCTGTGGATCTGGACTTGGACAATGACCTGCGAGAGGCCCTAAAAGTAGCAGTGGCCGGGTTTTCTACCATGGCAATCACCTCAGATACAGCCCAAAAAAGAGTTGACCTGGTGACGGGGTGCGCCGCCAAAATGGATGCCGGGGATCTTCTTTGGTCGGACTGGTGCCGTTTGGCAAAAATCAAACCCCCCAAAAAAGAACAGGAGTGGCTGGAGCCGGTGACCCTCATTGCCGGTCAGGTGTTGAAGCATCCCGGACTGCACAAGGACCTGGAGCAAATAATCAAAGGGACCTTTGCCTGTGGGGTGGATGCCCTGGAGGAGTACAACCAGTACAAACGGGAACACGGCCTAATGGATTTTGTGGATCAAGAAGCCTTGGTGCTGGATATTGCCCAGCACAACCAACCCTTCAAGGATTCTATGGAAGATCGAGTCAACCTTTTGATGGTAGACGAATTTCAGGATACCAGCCCCATTCAGTTGGCCCTATTTTTGGCCTTGAACCAATTGGCCGGCCGATCTGTTTGGGTAGGAGACCCCAAACAGGCCATTTACGGCTTCAGAGGAACGGATCCCAAGTTAATGGAAGACGTGGTGAATCAAATCCAGCAAACCCAAATTCTCAGCAACTCCTGGCGTTCCAAAGAAAATTTAATTACCTTTAGCAACGCTTTGTTTCGTCAGGCCTTTTATCAGTTGGGGGCGCAAAAGGTGTGCTTGACTGTGCCGGCAGAACGAAAAGAAGGGGCCTTGGGCGGCCGGATTGAAACCTGGCATTTAGAAGGGTCAAAAAAAGAAGAATCCTTTGTGGCCCTAGCCAATGGGGTCCAAAATCTTTTGGCAACCAACCTAACGATTAAGCCGGGAGAAATCGGCATCCTTTGCAGAACCAATGACAACTGTGGGGAAATTGCCGCTGCCTTGGAAGCCCTTGGAATTCGAGCTTCGGCGGGGCAAGGCCTGTTGGTGGAAACCCGGGAATGTCGCTTTGCCTTGGCAGCTCTTCGATATATGAACAATGAAAATGACCAGCTGGCTTTGGTGGAAATCATGGATTTGGCCGGCACTCAGTGGCTGGCAGACCTTATGTCCCACCCGGATCAAACCAAGGAAACATGGAATCAAGACCCCCTGGTACTCCAACTGAATCAAGGCCGGGAAAATATGAAGTACTGGACGCCCCTTGAGGCATTGGAGGAGGCCATTAGCCGGGTACAACTTCTAAGACGAATCAAGGCTTGGCCCAAACCCGGATTGGCGGCAAGCAATCTGGATGCCTTAAGAGCCACATGCCATGCATATATGGACCTTTCCACAGCCCGCCGTAGCGCAGTGACAGTGGATGGATTTTTGAAGTATGTCAAAGATGGTGAAATAGAGCAGGCAAAAGGCACGGACAATCAGGCGGTCAACGTGTTGACTTACCATGGCGCCAAAGGATTAGAATGGCCCTGGGTCATTTTGACGGACTTGGATAGCGCCCCAAAATCCTCGGTTTTTGGGGTTCAAGTGGAAGGGGCAGCTGACTTTCAGATTGAAGATCCCTTGGCCAACCGGTGGATTCGATATTGGCCATGGCCCTTTGGCAGCCAAAAACAGTTTGCGCCGTTGAATGAAAAAATGGATGGTTTGCCGGTTTCCTTAACAGCCAACCAAATGGCTTTGCAGGAAGCCCAGAGACTTCTTTATGTGGGAATTACCCGAGCCAAAGATGGCTTGGTGCTGGCAGTGCGAAGAGGGGAGAACAGTGGAGGCGACGTTTCCATCAAAACCCAGTGGATGGATTTGCTTACCGACAAAGAGGGAAATCCCATCATTGAATGGCCCCTGGAAGAGGGCGCACAAACCTTGCAGGTTGGGGATACGTCTATTCCCGTCACCAATCAAATCTTTGCCGGCGATTCATTGATACCGCCGAAGGACAAGAAGGGAACCCTTCAATATCTACCGGACCTGCCTGATGGCAGCAAAGACTTCCCCCCGGCACGGGTTTCACCCAGCGGTTTGTCGGGACAGCCTTGTGATTTGGATGGGGCTTCATGGGAAATCATTGAAGTGTTTCCTACTCGGTTGTCCGTCGTTGGCAATCCGGAAATGAATCTGTTGGGCAATGCAGTACACGGGTACTTGGGCGCAGACCACCCCACCCTTTCTCCTGAAACAAAACAACAACTGGCCAAGGCCAATATCAAAAACTGGGAGATGGAAGGTGTTTTGGATGAGGCGGAGCTGGTGGCGGTAGGCAACCAACTGTGGGATTACTTGGGGAGAACTTATCCGGATGCCCTTATCCGAAAAGAATGGCCCATGACCTTGAGAACAAAGGAAGGTCAGCACATGCAAGGCTGGATGGACCTTCTTTTGGAATTGCCCAATGGATATATCTTGGTGGATCACAAAAACCACAAGGAAGAATCCGAAAAGGAAGACGGACAAACCCTTGGCGGCAAAGAGGAGGCCACCCATCAATCCCTAGAGGAAATCATGAAACAGTATTTGCCTCAAATGGATGCATACCAAAAAGCCATTGAGACTGCCACCGGCAAGCCGGTGTTGGATATTCTCTTGCACCTGCCGATTTCAGGCATTATGTTGAAGATGAAAAAAACCGGATGATTCCTGCATGAATGGGATAGGTAACAATTGTTCCATTGATTTATAGGCCAAGCAGGGGTACAATAGCCAAAAGAAAATCTATTCTTGACTATTCAGGTAATGCTAAAGATGAAAGGGGGGGATTGCACATGGGAGTAATTATAGAAATTAATTGGCATTCGATTTTACTATTGCTGGGGATGATTGCCATTGGGGTGGCGATTGCCATCTTTGTGTTTCGCTCAACCACAAACTACGCCAAAAATAATCGAATGAAATAATCAAAAGTATACATTACAAATACATACAATCAAAAGCGCTCTTTGGTTCATTCTAAAAGAGCGCTTTTGTAGTTGTCGTATCTTGGGGGCTTTCATTGAATTTCCCTTAGCCAAACAAAGACAGCAGGATACCGGCTGCCACGGCAGAACCGATGACCCCGGCCACATTAGGACCCATGGCATGCATCAGCAAGAAATTGGATGGCAAAGCGCGTTGCCCTTCCACCTGGGAAACCCGAGCGGCCATTGGCACTGCCGATACCCCTGCCGATCCAATCAGTGGATTGATGCGGCCGCCGGACAGGAGACAAAACAGTTTGCCAAACAAAAGACCTCCGACGGTGGCAAAAACAAAGGCAATCAAGCCCAATGCAATGACCTTCAATGTCTCGGGACGAAGGAAGGTGTCCGCAACGGCGGTAGCTCCAACGGTAAGCCCAAGAAAAATAGTGACAATATTAATTAACGCATTTTGCGCTGTGGAGGAAAGTCGTTCCACCACACCGGATTCTTTAAACAAATTTCCCAGCATCAGCATTCCAATCAGCGGAGCTACGGCGGGAAGAAGTAGCACACAAAGAATGGTTACCAGGATGGGAAAACAAACCTTTTCCAACTTGGAAACCTGTCGTAGCTGTGACATTTGAATTTCTCGCTCCTTTTTTGTAGTCAAAAGCCGCATGAGAGGTGGTTGAATCACAGGGATTAAGGCCATGTAAGAATAGGCGGCAATGGCAATGGAAGGCAACAAATGGGGGGCCAACTTGGAAGTCAAAAAGATGGCTGTAGGTCCGTCGGCGCCGCCGATGATGCCGATGGAGGCTGCTTCCGCCGGAGCAAACCCCAGAAAAATGGCAATGACAAAGGCCACAGCAATACCAATTTGGGCTGCTGCCCCAAGAAGCAGGCTAATGGGGCGAGCAATCAAAGGCCCAAAATCTGTCATGGCGCCAACTCCCAAGAATATTAATGAGGGGTAGATTCCCTTTTTTACGCCTAAATACAAGTAATACAAAAGACCGCCCGCCGATTCTCCGTCCGCCGGGGCAGACATTAGTCCGGAAAGTGGCAGGTTGGCAAGTAACACCCCAAAAGCGATGGGAAGCAGCAAGAGGGGTTCGAATTTTTTCACAACGGCAAGATAGACCAGAACGCAGGCGACTATAATCATAATGAGATGCTGCCAGGTAAAGGCCGCAAACCCGGAGTCGTTGAGCAGACCAACAATGGCTTCTTTGAACATGTATAATTCCTCCTTTTCATAAAGACCAATGTACACTTAATGGTTGGCAAAGACCGATTTGCCAACACGGATGGGACAACCCCAACTATGCGGCAGGTTTTTGATTGGATTTTTCAATTATCCCAATCAAAAATGAAAATATTTTAATGACAATAAACAGGCTGAATAACACAGCAAATACCACCAAAATGCAAAACAGTGCAACCATGACGCTTTCTCCAACTGTCATTTGAGTTCCTCCTTTCATTGCAAACACGTTATATTCTCCCGGAGGAGAGATTTGGAACAAAAAAAGAGAGCCTAATTCTAAAAATTAAGCTCTCCACCCTAAAGCCGTAACTTGAAAGCAGTTTCCTGCCCAACCGGAAGATTCTGTATTTATTTCAATACAAGTTTAACAGTGATGCTATGGTCTTGTCAATCCATTGAGGGCATGTATACAAGGCAATTCATTTTACAATCCCTAAGAATTTAAGTCTTGTCCCTTGATTTTGTTATCTATACCCTTTAACCTCTTTCAATAAAAGGTGAAGCAATGTATAATGAAAAAAACGCAGCACTTGAGAAAGCAAAAAGGGGATAGACTATGAAAAAATCAATTTGTATTTTAGTACTGGCAATTATTTTTACGTTTGGCAGCATGGGAATCGCATTTGCAGAGACCACACAAACTGGGGAAGACCCGCAACCTGCAGCCCCAAATTTGATTTCTTTTCAGCCATTGGATTCATCAGTGGCAGTTCAAAAAGTGTATGTAGGAACGCCTTTATCAAAATTAAATTTGCCAACAACTTTAAATGGTGTTGACGAGAGTGGTAATGTGGTGGTGGTAACCGGAGTAACCTGGACGCCCAATGAAACCTTTTCCACAACAGCGGTTGGCAGCTATATTTTTACCGCCGATATCCCTGAAAGCGAATTATACACCATAACAGAAACAGCCGTGCCTCCGACCATTGGCGTTACGACTGTCAAACAAGAAACCATTGTATATGGCCTCGATACCGATAGACATATCACCGCAGGCAACCAAAATGGCGACAATATCAGCTTTAACAGCATTCTAAACAGAGAAGTATATGTGCAAATGTATAACACCACCACCAAAAAATGGGCTACCAAAAAAACATATTCTATTTCTAAGAACGCTGCCGTTATTTATTATCCAAAAGAGTATTACTCAAAATACACAACCTACTTTCGCCTGTATATCCCTTCCAATGATTTGTACGAAGTTTATACAAGTCCAACAATCAAAATAAATGTCAAAAAAGCCTACCAAAATCCATCAGGATGGTACCACATATACAATTCGACAATCCAGCTTGAATCCACCGCCGGATATAACCTAAGGATCGGATACATGGGGCTCAAGGTGTCAATGGTCCAAAAGAAGTTTGCCATGGGGAACATTCCGGCAATCTATGGATCGTCCACAAAATATAAAGTGATAAAGTACCAAAAGGCCCATGGATTAAAGGCAACAGGCGTTGTGGATTACAAAACCTGGCAAAAAATGGGCTTTAGCGACTACAGTTGGTACTACAAAGGTGCCTACGTCAGCCCAATCAAAGTAAACTTGGCGTCTACCCGATCCCAGCATGTTGAAGCGCTCATTGCCAACGCCTATCGGTACGTAGGAACAAAGTACATCGTAGGGGCATCGGGAAAGCCCGGCACTGGTGTGGATTGCAGTGGGCTAGTGATGCAGTCCATGTATGCCGCAGGGATCAACCCAAAGCCTGTCAGTGTAATTCGACATTCCCACCCGGGATACGAATATGAATCAAGAAATTTGTGGAAGGATTCCAGACTAAAATCCGTATCTTATGACAACAAGAAACGGGGAGATCTGGTATTTTATCATAGCGGAAATGGGACCGTTACCCACGTTGCCATTTATTTAGGCAATGGCAAAATTATTGAATCAAACCTTGGACATCTTGTCCGGGTCAAAAGCATTCATTCTTCTTATTACACCATAAAGGGCATTAAGAGAATCTTTAAGTAAGGAAAATTGGGAAGACAACAAAAGGGCATCAACAATCATCGCAAACAAGATTTTGATTGAAACCGGAAACGGACTTTTAACGATCGGATTAAATGAAGAAATCGCATTCAGCAATGCCCTAACCCATTACTATGATACGGACGACAAGAAACCTCTGGAAACAGTTTTGAGAAGGCACATCCATACCATTGAAAGACTGCAATAGAAAAACAAGCCATAAGACTTGTCACACATACAATTGTTGTACAGCAAAAGTTTAAAAAATAGCAGAGGGGGAGACCAAAAATGAAAAAGAAATTGTCAAAGAAAGTTATCATTAGCATTTTTGTAGTTGGGATTGTTTTTGGGTTGACATTTTCCTATATGTTTGTGCCAACGACCAATGGTATTGAAACCACAAGCGGATTCAAAGCATCATGCATTGATTTGTTTGGAGAAAACAGCGCAGGAAAAGTTGCTAACAAGGACCTAATCGAAGGAATTAACAATGGTATTGAAGAATATATAGGGACTAGAATCAAGCTGAATCATATTGTTGTCTATAGGGAACTCGACAGCAAAACTTTTGTTGCATCAACAAGTGGTGTTGGTGTCTTTGGTAGTGGCGGCAAGAAAATCTTTTCCGGAACAAATGGCAAAGAGAATTACCTAAAAGAATTGGACAAAACAGGGGCAAACAGATTTGTATTGGAGGGAAAAACTACAACAATGCTTTGGCTCAATGAACCTGGCCCATATGAAGATTTGCAACTATGCGATATTTACGGCACATATTTGGGGACCAGAACCATCAAAGATACAGATGGGACGAAAACAATCCTGCCGCTTATAAATGTTTCAATTGTAGATAAAGCCTCCGACTAAAAACTTTTGCAGAAAAAAATCCAAGGTATATACGCTGGGGTTGTTTGTTGCAAAACAAATAATTATTTCCCCAGATAAAGATTGGTATCTGCAAATAAACTGGTCCAGGGGCATCATTTTGGCAAGGGCATACAATTTATCTGTACCTGGTGATTTCTTTTTGGGAAAAGCGGAGCACGGTATAATATGCAAAATTGAAAATTAGCATTGGAGCCTGTGAGATATATGTCCACATTGGCATCCACCAGTAGTGAGTTGACTGTCTTCTCCCAGGATTCTGAAAATATTTCAACAAGTTTTTCGAGTATAATCGAATAAAGTGTAGAACCGAGAGCCTACATATACCTGCTAGATTGGACAAAAAAAGCAGAAGTTTATCCATTGATAAAAAGCTGTGTTTTCCATTATGAGTTTGAATTTATTCATCCATTTGCTGATGGGAACGGCAGGAAGAATACTATAACGTGCTTGGCGAATGTGATCATAGGACTGATTCGGGAAAATTCGTGGAGTTTTTACTAACTACAGTTTTTGATGTGTTAAGGGAAATTACAAAGACCGCACAAGTTACCGAACAAGTTACCGAACAAGTTGAGAAATTGTTAGAAGTGATGGATGACAAGGAATATTCAACTAGGGAAATAATGGAGCGATTAGGATTAAAGCATAGACCGTCATTTAGGGATAATTATCTGTTGCCAGCCATGGAACTGGGATATATCGAGATGACGTTCTACAGAACAACCTAAAACTTGCTTCTTGCCCTCATAAGTCGTAAAATAGACAGTGAAGAAAGTGTGATGAATCACCTGCGAATTGCGGGTTGACCCGGATACATATGAAGGAGAATCGAAATGAAAAAGAATTTTACCATAAAACCTCCAAAAAAAGTTGGAGACAAAAGCCGATCAGTGACAAAAGCCGGTGCCATTGGACTTGGCGCCCTACTCATCGTTCTTGGTGGGCTGGTGATGCTTGGCAATCGGATTTTGGATGTGTTCAGCAAGGGAGAAGAATAAACCAAGAATAAGTGAAAAATATTGACAGCATTCTGATACTAAATGGCCGGGAAACCGGCCATTTTCGTTATTATAGGGTAAGGAAGAGCTTGCAGCTGTATGATATCCGCCCCAACATCCTAATATCCGCATGTTAAATGAAAAACTAAAAGCAACCGTAAATCAAAAAACATCACCATAGATCATATTTGTTGCGGAAATTGGGTCGGGAATCGTGTAAAATACAATTGAAACTGCTAGAATTCGCTATGAAACAGGCACAGCAAACAAACAGGGCTAAAGTTTTTTGCAAAAGTAAACGCGACCCCGTTTTTCGCAGGTATATCAGTTGGTTGTCTGACCAAATACTGCTACTTACGTTTGAGTAGTGCCGGTTTCAAAATGACCTCATCGGGTGGAATAGGTGAGAGATCAAGTGAATCCAGCAGTTTTCCATAGTCTTTCCCTTGCAGGAGTTGAAACGGCGTTTTGTTGCCGAATACCTCTCTTGCCACGCTGTTGATGTGACGACAAACCACGTTCAGGTCCGCCTGAGATAAGGGGTCGAATGAAACGCCTTTGGGCAGGATTCGCCGAAGCAGGGCGTGGTTTTTCTCCACCTGCGGCTTTTGCCAGGATGCCTGAGGGTCGCAGTAAAAGATCCGGGTGCGCTGACAGTTGCTTAGCGAATATTCGAGGTTTTCGGGGTTCTTGAATTCGACTCCGTTGTCGGTGAGGATAATCGGGAAGAGTTTGCGGAACAAGGAAAGCCCAAGCAGGCTTGTGAGTTTGTCGAAGACAGCTTCAACACTTTTCATTTTGCCATCGTCCATAAGAAACATAAGCATAAAATTGTTTTGCCGAAAAATCATGGTGAGGATAACCTTGCCTTTGCAACGCTTGCCTTTTACCGTGTCCATCTCGACGACGGAAACACCGGGATGCTCGCCGAGATAATGGTTGAAATCCTCGTAGGTGCGGCCTTTGCGGCAGCGATACTCCAGTTTTGTCAGCACTTTTTGCTTTTTTCGTTGCCGGTAGGCGACTTTTTTGGGAAGATCGATGTTCCTGACATCGAAAGCCCGGCAGTCGATGTACTTGTAAATGGTTCGCTCGGAGCAGCCGATTTCATCCGCATGAGTGGAGAAAATGTGGTTGATGGACTGGCCCTTCATGATGAGGGGAGAAATGAGAATTCCAATTTCCGACAGCTTTTGTGGACTGATTCGAAGCCCTTTTCTGCTTTCCTTCAGGGTGGTTAGGTAAGCTGCATGGGCCCGATGTGCGGAGTAGTAGGCATGATCTTTCCTGCAGGCCTTTTGTGAAAGGCATCCGGTGCAGACATAGGGAGGCTTTTCAAGGAGCTTGCAGTGAACTGAGACAAATTGGCCGCACAAGGCTTGACAGTCGAAATCTTTGCAGGTTTTGCATCTGGAAAAACAGCCTGTGGAGCGGGCCTCGCCACAAAGGTCCGTACGAAGACATCCAAAATAGTTGAGACATTCGTTCTTGCCATCGCCGATGCGACTGGCAAAAGCACGGTGCTTTTGGATTTCACGTGAAACGGTGGATGAAGAACGTCCAAGCAACCTGGCGATTGAGTTGAAGGTGAAATTTCGGACAAGGCAGCGTTCAATCAGTGCTCTGTCCGACAAAGATAAGTGCTTGCTCATGATATGCTCCATTCCGGTCAGACAACCAGAATTAAGTATATCCAAAAATGACTCTTTGCAATAGTAAATGCAAGTTTGCACAAGTAAAAGTAGACAAAAAGTTGCGTTTAGTTTTGCAATTAACGCCTAATATCCGCACTTTGCTGTACGGTTTATCGTCACATCCATCTCCCATAATGAAAGCATACAAGACAGCAATAATCGCACATTGAAATATCAATAAAATGCTAGTATAATAAATGTTGTGTCTGAGTGGGGAAAACAATGAATAATTGGATGCTTAGAAATCATATAAAGTCAAATCGAAGTTAGGCGATATTCGTCTGGCTTTGTTTTTTTGGAAAATTATTTAGGGGTGACATTAAATCCTTCACACGTGAGGAGCGGTATATGAAAAAATCAATCGTTACGGTTATGGTTACCGTTATGGTGCTGGCACTTATGTTTGCCATGACAGGTTGTGGTAACAGGCCGGAAACCGCAATCGACAACTTCTTTGCCGCAGCCAAAAACTTTGACAGCGATGGGATGTCTAAGGCATTGGACCCAACCGACAAAGGAGATTTGGGTTCTGCAAACAAATATTTTGAGGAAACGGAGGACCCTGCAGTAGCACCTTTCATTGACTACCTAAAAGAAAACGCCAAGAAGATGACTTATGAAGTAACCGGAATCAAAACAGATGGGAAGAAGGCCACCGTTACTGTGAAATGCAAATATATTGATGGAACAGAGCCTTTTGGAGCGACCATCGTTGGCTTGTTCAAAAAAGCAGTTTCTTCTGCCTTGGCGGGAAAAGAAATGACCAACAACGAAATGATTCAACTGGGGGCCAAACTCCTCAAAGAAAACACCAAAGCCGCCACCAAAAGCTATACAGAAAAAACCATTGATGTCCCATGTATACAAGTGGATGGGACCTGGTACGTGAAAGAATTCAACGACGACCTGGTGGACGTGGTGTCCTCCAACCTGTATTCTGTAGCAAAGGAATTGAAGGAGAAATAGCGGGGGAAAATCAATGTGGGTATGGGGAGAAATGAAGTGAGGAAATGAAAAAAATATTGGGAAACAAAAATAACATTACTTTGCTTGCTATTATTATGCTACTTGTTATCTTGGCGTTTAGCGGTTGTGGCGCATCAAACGATGAGTCAAGTGATAACGCTGTTGAGCCATCTACTTCGACAAATGTTGGGGATGAATTTGAATCAACCATTGGGACTTTTTCAGATGTAGTTTCATGGTCAGATGCCGACCAATATGTAGGCGAATATGTTACAGTTGAAGGGCCGGTTGTTAGTACATATTATGCCGAATCAAGCAATGGAAGTCCAACTTTTTTGGATGTTGGAGGAGACTATTCAAGCGCAGAGCGGTTTACAGTAGTAATATGGGAAGAGGATCGAGACAATTTTTCAAGTGCACCAGAAGATATGTATGCAGGGGAGACAATCAAGGTAAGCGGTACTGTTGAAATGTATAAAGGCAGTCCAGAGATAGAGATAACTTCACCTGATGATATAGAGATAAAATAATTATTAGCTTTATGGATTTGCGAGGGAGCTGGGAACTAAGCGAGCTTAGATTTTGAAGGATTACACTAAACTATCACCCCTAAGTTCCCCTTTTGGAAAAGTTTTTATAATAACAAGTTAGTCCGTGAAAGCGGCTTGATACTTGTACATTATTATTGTACAATCAATACGTTGGGTGCTTGAGTGAAAGCCATATCACGCCGTTCATATAAGCCTTGGGGGGCATATGAAAAATGAAGTTAGAGAAAAAGAAATAGCAATTATATGAGCAGAGCGAACCTGATTTTGGTGCGGTCTGTTTTTTACAAGAAAAAGGAACATTATGAAATCAATTGAAGTTGTAGCAGCCATTATCACGTATAACCAAAAAATCCTTTGCATGCAGCGCGGCAAGGGAACTTATGATTATATCTCATACAAGTACGAATTCCCAGGAGGAAAAATCGAGCCAGGGGAAACGCCGGAAGTTGCCTTGCTTAGGGAGATTGATGAAGAGATGGAGCTTCAACTGGAACAATCAAAAGTGGATTCTTTTTTGACCATTGAACATCAATATCCGGATTTTTTCATTAAAATGCACAGCTTCTTGTGCCCTGTAGAATCTGACAAATTTACATTGACTGAACACATTGATTTCAAATGGATGGACAAAAAGGATTTGCTGCAACTGGAGTGGGCACCTGCTGACGTGCCAATCGTCGAGAAGCTAATGCGGGAGGATGGTTTTGGGAAATAATCTTGAGATTGCCAATGGAGCCAGTTATGCCTTTATTGACAAAGAATGCATCGTATCTGAACAATACAAACCAAGACTTCTTGTAAACGATTATCAGCAAGGAGAAAAGGTTTTGTCTTCCATCATCACGGAGCTTGGCAAGTGCGATGAATTTTTCTTTTCTGTGGCGTTTATCACCAACAGCGGGGTATCGGTATTAAGCGATATCCTAAAAGAACTGGAGCAAAAAGGCGTTAAAGGCAAAATTGTTGCGTCTCAATATCAAAATTTTACTGAACCCACTGCATTACGCAGATTATTAAATCTAAAAAACATTCAGCTCCGCATTCTTACGGAAGAGGAAGCTGCCCTTCATTCCAAGGGCTATATATTCAGACGTGGAACGGAATACGCCATTATCGTTGGCAGCAGTAACCTGACTCAAGCAGCTCTTTGCTTGAACAAAGAATGGAATCTCAAGGTGATTTCTGCCGAGAATGGCAACCTTGTCAAAGAATCCTTACATGAGTTTGAAGGGATCTATGAACGGGCCACCCCGGTTACCCTTGAGTGGATTGATGAGTATGCCAAAATCTATAAAGACGAAAGGCGTTACAAAGATATTGCAATCCAGCGGGTAGGACATATTGGACGAATCAGCCCGAACAAAATGCAAGTGGCTGCCTTGTCATCATTGGAACGACTTCGAAAAAGTGGAGAGACAAAGGCCCTATTGATTTCTGCCACAGGAACGGGAAAGACCTATCTGGCTGCCTTTGATGCCCTAAAAGCTGGCGCAAAGAAATTCCTATTTATCGTTCATCGAGAAACCATTGCAAAATCAGCACAGCGAAGTTTTCGACGCGTTTTTGGGTCGGAGCTAAAAACAGCAATTCTCAGCGGTAACAACAAAGACTTTGAGGCAGATTTTATCTTTTCCACCATCCAAACATTGTCAAAAGATGACGTGCTTCAGAAATTTGCGCCGGATGATTTTGACTATATTGTCTTTGATGAAGTCCACCGTGCGGGAGCTTCCACCTATCAAAAAGTAAATAACTATTTCCACCCAAAATTTCTGCTTGGCATGTCCGCTACCCCAGAACGAAATGATGAGTTTGATATTTTTGCCATGTTTGACCATAATGTGGCCTATGAAATTCGACTGAAACAAGCCATGGAAGAAAACATGATTTGCCCATTTCATTACTTTGGTGTCAGCGAAATGTCGGTGAATGGGGAAGTCATCAAGGATGATACGGACTTTAAGTATTTGACCAACGATGAAAGAATCAAACATATCATTTCAAAAATCCAATACTATGGCTATGATGGAGACCGGGTAAAAGGTCTGATTTTTACCAGCCGAAAAGAAGAAGCCAGATGGCTGTCTGATGAACTAAACAAAAACGGCTATCGGACCCAAGCCTTGACAGGTGACGATTCTCAAGATACAAGAGAACTGGCCATTGCACGGTTGGAAGCCGATCATGGGGAAGACCTGCTGGACTACGTGGTCACAGTGGATGTTTTTAATGAAGGGGTGGATATCCCTTCCATCAATCAAATTGTGATGCTGCGACCTACCCAGTCAGCGATTATATTTGTGCAGCAGTTGGGGAGAGGACTCAGACGTATTCCCAACAAGGAATATGTGGTGGTGATCGACTTTATTGGAAATTATAAGAATAACTATCTGATTCCCATTGCTCTTTCAGGAGATTATTCCTACAACAAAGATACCATTCGAAAATACATATTAGAGGGAAGCAGAATTATACCAGGATGCTCCACCATAAGCTTTGACCAAGTCACAAAAGAACGAATTTTTCAGGCCTTGGATAAGGCAAGGTTCCAAGATGTTCAACTTCTAAAAAAAGCTTACACTGATTTGAAAATCCGGCTGGGCAGAATTCCTAGCATGGAGGATTTCTATAACCATGGCACCATTGATATCTTGCGCTTTATTGATAAATTTGGATCATATTACAACTACTTAAAGAAATATGAGAAAGAGTATCATGTTGAACTGACAGAGTTGCAAAAAGAATTCTTGGAATATATATCCGTTAAATTTGCCAATGGAAAAAGAATTCATGAAGAGGTGTTTCTTCGTGTCTTGTTGGCAAACAAGAAGAGTCCCGTTGAAACTTTTGTCGCTACAATGAAAGAAGAATATGGCATATTGCCAACTGAAAACACCATCAACAACGTAATCAATATTTGTACCAATGAATTTACTTCAGGAAGCGGAAAGGCTACTTACAAAAACTGCATATTCATCGAAAAAATAAATGGTGAATACCAAATCAGCAAGGCCTTCAAGGAAGCCCTAAAAGATCAGACTTTTAGAAAGTTAGTGGAAGAAGTTTTGGGACTTACAAAAGATAACTATGAGCGAAATTGTAAGGAGCGGTATGGGGACATTAACCTTACCTTGTACCAAAAATACACCTATGAAGACGCTTGCCGCTGTATGGACTGGGAAAAATCAGAAGTCCCTCTGAACATTGGGGGATACAAATATGACCGAACCACCAAGACCTTCCCCGTGTTCATTAACTATAACAAAGATGAAGATATCGCCGCAACGATAAAATATGAGGATCGTTTTGTTTCTCCAAACAAGTTGATTGCTATTTCCAAGGGTGGCAGGACAAAAGAATCGGAAGACATGCAAACAATTTATGAAGCTAAAGAAAGAGGTGTTATCATTCTTCTCTTCGTGCGTAAGAATAAAGATGACAATACTTCAAAGGAGTTTTATTTCCTTGGCACCATGGAAACCCAAGGCAAACCAACAGAATTCATCATGCCCGGAACCGAAAAGTCCGCCGTGGAAATCGACTACTTCCTGCACACACCAGTGCGGGAGGATATATATGATTATTTGACACATAGTTTAAATTTATAATTTGTCGTGCGCAAACAATAAGTATTATAGTGTTCCACGAATATGTGTGAAGGGAGGATTTATGCAAATCTTACAATCGAACATTTTAGAGCTAGAAGCTGATCCATATATACCAAAATCACTTGTAGATTACTATAAAAATTGTATTAATAACAGAAAGGAAAATAGCCTCACTCGAGCGCTATTTGAAAACAAGATCAATACCGTAAAGGCCTTAAGTAAGATGTTTCAATTGGCCGAAAACCATACTGGATATGATGTAAATTATATTTTTGAGATGACGGGACTTTCTGTAAATGATTTTGATGAAGCCCGGGTTGACGCGGCTTTAGCCGAAGTAAGAGTTCTCAATTATCTTGGAGAAATGAAATTTATAAATTTTGAACTTATTCATGACAAACACAAACGACAATCTGATATTGTGGCATTTTATGGAAACAAAAAATATTGTGTAGAGGTCACAACAATTGCCGTTTCTGGTAGACAGAAGTGGGAGAAAGATGAATTGATAATGACAATATATAATAAGTTTATTGGTGAAGAAAAAAGACAACAACTTATCAATACATTTTTAAACGAAGGATGCGATAAAATGCTATTTATGGTTGTTATACTCAAGGAAAAAGCTGTGGCATTAAAGGATAGAAACGACTATATAAATATACTCAAAGAGATCCATACAATAGTAAATGATGAAAAACTACATATTGGGATATTAACAGGGAAGAAAGCTCTTGGGGTTGGACCTGACGAATGCGTTTGGCCAGAATTATAGAAAATGAAATTGAATAGATTAAAAATAATGAACTGAGCGGTGCATCTTTTATTGCGACTTATGGTTATTATGATTGTATGGAGGAGAATTATGGAAACTGATATCTGCCCAATATGTAGTTTGAAATGCAAAAAAAATGATGTGGGAGATGGGAAGTATATTTACTGTGAATCGGGACATAAATTTACAGTACATGATTCAGTTGATTCTGGTTCTGCGTTAGAGGTGGTTAGAAGGTATAATCTAATATGTGAGATTTTATTAAGAACTCCCTACAAGATTATTGCTGATAAAAAGTGTAAATGGAAATTCTTTTATAGCGAATTAGAAATAGGTAATGATATCCAAGATTCTACCAAAATTAATTTAGCAAATAATATGCAAAATTATCCTTTTAATTTTGAAAATAAAATAGATAGGATCTTATTAAATTTAGCTTGTATATACCATAATCCACAAGATAATTTCATTGAAGAAGAAAAAAATGCCAGGATATTATTTTGTAATTCAACAACTCCAGATGAAATGAGATCGGAAGCTAGGGCAGTATTGCATTTAATTGAAGAATTGGGTTACATCAAACATGATAAAGAAAAAAATCGATATTCAATTGCTGCTGCTGGATGGAGCAGAGTTAGTTATTTATATGACAAGGAACAGGCAATGAACAAGGGATTTATTGCTATGAAGTTCTGCATTAAAACACAGAGCATTAGAGAAGCATTTAGAAAGGCAATATGTGAGTGCCACTATGAGGAAATCATTATTGATGAAAAGGAACACAACAATCAAATCGTTCCAGAAATATTTGCAGATATTTCTAAAAGCAAATTTATAGTTGTAGATGTTACTTTTCCGAATTATGGAGCATATTATGAAGCTGGTTATGCGCAGGGGCTTGGAAAGCAGGTAATCGTATGCTGTAAAAAAGATGTATTTGAAGATATCCACAAAGAAAAACGACCACATTTTGATATTTCCCAAAAATCTATGATTGTTTGGGATACCGAGGAAGAATTAGTTAAGAAATTGGTAAGAAGAATTGATGCCACTGTAGGCATTAACAGCGTAAAGTGCAAAGATAATATTGATTTTTCATTGGAAAATTAGTTTGCTGTTTGAATGGTATCTGAGGATATGTATGCGAAAGTAGGGAATTCATTTTTTTGTTTTTGCAATGTGGAATAAATAGCATTGCACTCATATTGAAATCATAGAAAGGCTAACATGCACAAACTAATCTTCATTTGCCACGGCAACATGCTATAAAACAAATAATATAATATATTTTTCACAGTAACAAAATTTCAAGTTTGAAAGGGGACAAAATTGAATAGTTTTGAAATCTTACCCACAGAAGAAAACCTAATACAAGCTTTGCAGGAGAATCTAATACAACGAAACAAGGATTTGGTTCATTTGTATAATTTGTTATTAGCACAGGAAAGTTTAAGCGCTATTGCAATTGACGGGAGTTGGGGTAGCGGGAAAACATTTTTTGTTAAGCAATCAATCCTAGTCATCAATGCAAAAAATCCAATGAGCGACATGGATGAAAAAAAGAGAGAGAAAATCATTTCTTCTTTGCCTCTTGGTAAAGATAAAAATAGCGTGGATGATAATTGTGATATAGCAGTGTACTATGATGCATGGGATAACGATAATGATATGGACCCGGTACTCTCTATAATATATGAAATTACAAAACAACTTGGAATTGCGTATCAGTTTAATACTGATACCAATCTGTATAAAGTTGCCGGTGCAATAATAGAGACAATTTCGGGACGTAATGTAAATGGGATTCTAAATAGTTTAAGAAGTGAAGATCCACTTCAGGAATTTGAAAAACAAAAGGAATTAGAAGGAAAGTTTATAGACTTTTTTGCAGAAATATTGGAAGAAAGAGGTAACAGGCTGTTTGTCTTCATAGATGAATTGGATCGCTGCAAACCTAGTTATGCCGTGCACTTACTGGAGCAGATTAAGCATTATTTGTGCGATGAAAGAATAACATTTATATTTTCAGTCAACTTGCAGGAACTCCAACATACAATAAAACACTATTATGGAAATTCTTTTGATGCATGTAGGTATTTGGACAGATTTTTTGATTTGCGGATTGCGCTCCCGCCTGCAGATAAGAGTGGGCTATATAATAAAATGGGTTTAGATTCTACATATTACCTGGAGAGGATAGCAAACAACTTTATTGATAATTTTCATTTGGAATTAAGGGAGATTAGCAGATATTACCGTCAAGTAAAGACCGCTCTATATGAGCCTACTCATAACAACAAGAGTTTTGAGTTTGCATTCCCAGATGGGGAAGCAAAATGGCTTATTCTCGTGTGCGTTGTACCGATTGTCATTGGTTTGCGAATTGTTGACTTTACTTTATACACTGATTTTATTAATGGAAAAAATCCAGAGCCTCTTATTATCATTTTAGATACTGAAGATTTCAAGGACAGGATAGTAAGAAAATCGTTGAGGCATGATGAATCGTTTGAGAGAGTAGAAAATAAAAAGCAGGTCACAACTAAACAGAAAATCACTGAAATATATAATGCAATATTTTTTACTGACAGTACCGGTAGAAATAATAATGTGACCTTAGGTGGATATGAATTTAATGGCAATCAAAAAAAAATAATCATAAACACATCAAGTATGCTTTCCGATTATGCAAATTTTGAAGTTTAGGATAAAAATGGGGTGAATTTTGAGATTGTTATTATTAAATTGCAATTGCTATGATATATTTCGAGACTAAGCAATACCACAAAATCTCCCTCAAGAGAATGGGCATGAATTTAATATTGGTTGCGGAGTAAGCTATACTAAAGGAGATTAAGAATAAAATTATGAAAGAGACCGAAATGACAAAAATTCTCTTCATCTGCCACGGCAATATTTGCAGAAGCCCTATGGCGGAATTTATCATGAAACACTTGGTGGAACAGGCGGACCTAAGCCACCGATTTGCCATTGCCTCCGCCGCCACCAGCACGGACGAGCGGGGAAGGGATATGTATCCTCCTGTCCAAAAGAAACTGCGGGAAAAGGGGATTCCTTTTGAATCCCGTCATGCTAGGCAGGTCACGGCCCAAGACGGAGAAGAATACGATTTGCTCCTTTGTATGGACCACCACAATATGAAAAGTGCCAAACGGATTCTCCAGGAAAGCTGCCACCACAAACTTCACTTTTTAACGGAATACACCGGTGAAGCCAAGGACATTGCGGATCCCTGGTACACCCGAAATTTTGAAAAGGCTTACCGAGACATTGAGAGAGGATGCTGGGCACTGCTTTCCCGGCTTATTTCGGAGGATAACCATGAAGGAAAATGATGGCCCAATGCAGGGTAACGATTCTATCAGAGAAGAAAAAACAAAATCCTTTCGTTTGTTTGGATTTCGTAGTCGGAAATGGTACAAAATGCTGCTGGCTTCTCTGTATTTGCTTTTGCTTTTTATCTCTTTTGTAGCTGTGTTATTTAGTGATGGAGTCATACAAGAAACATCAACATTTGACTCGTTTATTGATAAAGCGAGTGGGTTGATTGTTGTATTTGCGTTTTTTGTACCCTATCTAATCTTGTCGAATATTTTTGGACTCCGGGACAAATTACCGTTGTACCGAAAGCACAAATTTGCATCTACAACTTTGGCAATATTAATATCAACATTTGTATTTGTCCTAATCGGTGGACAAATTTTGGAACTCCATTCAAATGAATATGAAAAAGCATATGCCGTTTATACTGCACAACAGGAAGCAACGGCAAATTCAGACAATAAGGATAAATCCGAAACTGACGAAAAAGGAGAGGCAAAGGCATCAGATGGTGTTAGCTTATGGGATAAAATTGTAGGGTTTTTCTCATTTGATGAGAAAACCGAAGAAAAAGATGAGGTTGAGACTTTTGACGGCATTGCCAATGATACTTTAAACACTAATTTTCTGTCAGCCTGCAAAAAAATCGGTCTAAAAGTTGGAAAAATAAAGAGCTTTCAAAAAGAGGACGACTGGGCTGGCGGGGAACGATATTCTTTTTCTTATTATCAACACCCAATGACCCTGTATGCCAATGGTGACAATACTATCAACAGCGTAAATCTTGGGGATATTAAACTCTTCCTTCAAGGGTTTGAATCATATCCGATAAAGGATTTTTTGGTTGATATGGATATTGCCGATCAACTGGCAGTAGAATCCGAAGACTACGTAAAAAGCAATCTAAACTATCCTAGTTCAGCTGATTTCAGCATGCTTAATTGGAGCTATGGTCGTGAAAGATCATATTATCAACTGACGTCATCCGTTGAAGCAAAAAATGCATTTGGAGTTGAATCAGAAATTCCATTTCGGATTATTTATAAGGTGAATGGAGATTCCCATAAAATTGTGGCCTTCATGTTGGATGGCACATGGATTATTGATAATAAAATCCCCAAATATGATAAAGGTAGAAAAGAGATAAAAAGTTCGTCAACTGGAACTAGTTTTACGCTAGTCGATGAAGCGTTAGGCGCTTATGGCGAAAAAGTAAAAATTGATTCTTCCTATTATGTTTGGTATAAAGTGCCTAAAGGAACATACACAGTGACTAGCAATTCTAACTGGTGTATGGTCTATGTGGATAAAGACAAGACAACAAAAAATTCTGATGGTTACACTGAAGTTGCAAATGTTAAGACTTATGAGTTTACAGCTACAAATCAACAAAAAACGGTTAAAGTTGGCACTGGGCAACATATATTTCTTACAGTAAATGCAAACGTAACGTTTGAAAAACAATAGTTCTCATTTGAAAGGAGAGTGTTCAAAATGCCAGACGTAAGCTTCAATAAAATTTTTAACTTCTATACTGAAGTACCTGTTTCGGAATCGCTCAAACCATTTATTTCTCAAAAGGAAAACATTTGTTTTGCGGTGAAAACGCTTCGAGATGTTGCGGTGTTTACAGATAAACGGATTCTAGTAGCGGACAAGCAGGGGATTACAGGAAAAAAGATAGAGTATTATTCAATTCCGTATAAAAATATTGTGACTTATGCTGTTGAAACTGCGGGAACATTTGACCTTGATTCAGAAATTAAATTAATAATGGCTGGCGGAATTAGCATTGAACTAAGATTTTTTAAAGATAAGACTATGGGAAATCTATTATTGAAAGTATATCATCTTTTAAATGATTTTATGGTTGAGTAACAGATCAGGAAAGAGAGATACAATGCGTAAGACAATAATCATGGTCATTATATTTATATTAACGATAGTGAACATTGGGTGTGGAAATAATAATGCTGATCCACTTGCTGACGATTCAATTACAAGCGTAAACGACGAGTTGGATACATACGCCTCCTATCTTGGCATTGAAGCCGAGTATTCTGCGGGGGACGATGGAGAGCCTTTCTATATGTTTGTGATTGATGATGTTTGGAACAATTCAGACGAGTCATTAATGCTGGCATACGGTGAAAATCTGCTAGATAAAGCAAAGCAAGTTCATGAGCAGTATTTTGGCAATGATGAGTTTGCTATGGGCATTGGAGATGATGATGGGCACCTACTTATGTATAAGCTTATGGATTCAGATAAAGTATTGGCATATTAGTAATTTTAGATACTGGTGGTGTTAAATAATCAAAACGCATACACACAAATTGGAGAAAAAGTTGTGAAGTAGTAATTTATGGAGGGAATTCAATGGAAGGTAATTTGGGGGCAATAATAACGGTATTATTGTCAGGATTAATGGCAACCCTAGTAACTATTTTGTGGCAAAAAATAAATAATGCACGCACAAAAAAAAGAGAAATATTTGAGACATTAATGGCACACCGATACTTCATTGCTTCAGAGGAAAGTGTCAAAGCAATTAATTCACTTGAAGTGATATTTTATTCTAATAATAATGTGAGAGATGCATTAAGGGCATTTCTTGATGAAACAGAAAAACAGCCTGAGCAAAACCCCAATATTGACGACAAATATCTTAGACTGCTAGAGGAAATTTCAAAAGTATTAAAATATAAAACAATTAGGTGGGACATCATAAAAAGAACGTACTATCCAACTGGTTTGTGTAATAAAATTGACGATGAAGCAACTTTGAGAGCCATGCAAATACAAATTGCTGAGGATACAATAAAAACATCAAGTAACAATATCAATAAAAACCAAGAAGAGCAAATTAATTAAAATCTTCTAATGTAGAATATTACCGATATTGCCTCGTAATATTTAGGAGTTGGAAAACTCATTGAAATCATGGACAAGAATGCAAACGATATTTTGAAAGCAGCAATTTCGGAGGATCGCCCATGAAACTAATCCACCTCTCAGACCTTCACATCGGGAAACGGGTCAATGAGTTTTCCATGTTGGAGGATCAGGAGTACATCCTGACCAAGATTATAAACATCATCGACGACGAAAAGCCGGATGCCATTTTGATTGCCGGGGACGTGTATGACAAATCCGTTCCCAGCGCCGAGGCGGTCCAGCTTTTTGATGATTTTTTGGTGAAACTGGAGCGGCGCCATTTGGCGGTCCTGATTATCAGCGGCAACCACGACTCCCCGGAGCGAATTGCCTTTGGCGGCCGAATCATCAGCCAAAGCGGCATTTTCTTAAGTCCGGTATATAACGGACACCTTGCGCCCATCACCCTAAAAGACGCCTACGGGGAAGTGGATTTTTTCCTCCTTCCCTTCATCAAACCTGCCCACGTCCGAAGGTTTTTTCCGGAAGAGCCCATTGAAACCTATACCGACGCAGTGAGGGTTGCTTTGCATGAGGCCCATACCCACCCCGCCCATCGAACCGTCCTTCTCACCCACCAATTTGTCACCGGCGCCACCCGAAGCGATTCGGAAGAAATCAGTATCGGCGGCAGCGATAACGTGGATGGGGAAGTTTTTCATGACTTTGACTATGTGGCTCTGGGCCATCTTCACGGACCCCAGCAGGTGATTCGGCCCACCATCCGGTACAGCGGAACCCCGCTCAAGTATTCTTTCAGCGAGGCGGCTCACACCAAATCCGTCACCTTGGTGGAACTGGGACCCAAAGGAACCGTGGACATCCGCACCCTTCCCCTGACCCCCAAGCGGGACATGAGTGAGATAAAAGGCAGCTACCTGGATCTTACCGCCCGGGAAACCTACCGAGGCACTCCCACAGAGGACTACCTTCACATTACCCTCACCGATGAAGAGGACATTCCCGACGTCATCGGCAAACTCCGTTCCATTTATCCTAACATCATGAAGGTGGACTACGACAACCAAAGGACCAGATCCAGTGCCCAAATCACCGTCACCGAAAACCCGGAACAAAAGACGCCCCTCACTCTTTTTGAAGAGCTGTTTCAGCTGCAAAACAACAAGCCCCTTAGCGACCGGCAACGGGACTTCACCCAAGACCTGATTGAAACCATATGGGAGGGACGAAAATGAGACCAACCAAACTGACCATTTCCGCCTTCGGCCCCTACGCCGGCCTGACCAAGCTGGATATGACCAAGCTGGGAGACCACGGACTATACCTGATTACCGGGGACACCGGTTCCGGCAAAACCACCCTGTTTGACGCCATTGCCTTTGCTCTTTATGGGGAAGCCAGCGGGGACAACCGGGAAACTTCCATGTTTCGTAGCAAGTACGCAGCCCCGGAAACCCCCACCTTTGTGGAAATGACGTTCCGTTACGGAGCAAAAGAATATACCGTCCGGCGAAATCCGGAATATGAGCGGCCTGCCCAGCGAGGCGGCGGCACCACCACCCAAAAACCCGAGGCCCAGTTGACCCTTCCCGACGGCAGGGTTATCACCAAGGTGAAGGAAGTCACCGGCGCCATTGAGGAAATCATTGGCCTGACCCGCAACCAATTTGCCCAGATTGCCATGATCGCTCAGGGAGAATTTTTGAAACTCCTCACCGCATCCACCAAGGATCGGCAGGATATTTTTCGCAAAATATTTGCAACCACCCCCTACTATACCCTTCAGGAAAAACTCAGCAGGGAGGCCATCGGTCTTTCCCGGGAAAGAGAAGCCCATCGGCAAAGCATCGCCCAATACATCAGCGGCATTATCCCAAAGCCTGACGACGTTTTGGGGCTGGAGTTACAAACCTTAAAGGAAAACCCCGGCCAGGTTCCTGTCACCGAGTTTTTGGATTTGCTGGGGCGAATCATTGACCAAGACACGAAACTTCAGACGAACTTGGAGGAACAACATACCACCCTGGGAAAGGAAAAGGATGACCTAGTGGGTGCCTTGGAAAAGGCCCGGCAGGTGGAAATAACCCGAGGGGAGTTGGCTCGTCAAGAAGTGTTGCTGGCCCAGCTTACAGCGGAACTGGCAGCCCAAAAGGTCGCCAAGGAAGAGGCCCAAGGCCATCAACCGGAAATCCAGACCCTATCGCAACAGATTACCACCGCCCAAAACAAACTGGTTCAGTACGATGAACTGGTTCGCTTAGAGACGGAAGCCCGAGGCATGGAAACCGCCCGACGGGAAAATGAAGTCAACCTGTCTGCGGTTGTGGCGGCAGCGTCTCAGCTGGAGGCCAAAATTGGGGCTACCAAGGAAGAACTGGATACCCTCAAAAACGCCGGGGAAACCAAGCTGACCCTCCAGCAGAATTTAGAAAAAGAAAGGAAACAATCCCAAGCCCTCCTTGGCTTGGAACAGGATTACATAAGATACAAGAAACTGCTTTCGGAGCTGGAAGCGGCCCAGTCTCGGTATGAAGTGTCAAAAAACAAGGCTGAAGTGTCAGCTGACAGCTTTTTATGGCTGAATACTGCATTTCTTGATGCGCAAGCCGGCATTCTCTCAACCCAGCTGAAGCCGGGAGAACCCTGCCCCGTGTGTGGTTCCAAGGAACATCCGGAACCAGCCCCACTGGCGGCGGAAGCCCCATCGGAAAAAGAATTAAAAGAGGCCAAAGCCACCGCCGATCAAGCCCAGGCCCAGGCCGCAGATCATAGCAAGGCCGCCGGCGTTTTGGTGGAGCGAGAAAGTGCAAGTCGTGTCGCTTTATTGGCACTTTGTGACAGCCTTCTAGCAGAACATGGCGAAAATAACCACTTTTATGGCGAAAATAACCTTTGTCATGCACAAGATGCCAGTTTTGATGCACGAAATGTCGGCCATGCACAAGATGTCATTTCCGCTACGCAAGATGCAGTCCACCTTGCACAACATGGCGAAAAAACCCAACTTTATGGCGAAAATAACCCTTGCATTGCACAAGATGTCATTTCCGCCGCGCAAGATGCAGCAGACATGCAACTGCCACCTGATTTAGATACTTTCATACAGGACAAAAAATCTCAGATGGCAGATACTCTCAAAAATTTGGAGCAAGCCTATGCCCAAGCGGTTTCTGCCTTGGATCGAAAGACCATTTTAGAAGAAAGCCTGCCAAAACTAGAGGCGAATCAGAAAGAAGCCGACGGCAAAATCCTTTCCTTGAAAGAAGAAAAAACCAAACTGGAAACCGGCATTGCAGGCCTCGCCCAGCAAATACAAAAACTAAAATCCACCCTGGAGTTTCCGGAACTGGAGCTGGCCAAGGCCAACATCAAACAACTGGAAACCAACATGAAAAGCCTACAAGATGCAATTGATGTATCAAATAAGGCGTTTGATGACAAGAACACCCAATATAACAACTGCCAAACCACCATCAAGACCCTAAAAGGCCAACTCCCAACAGCAGACGCCAACCCGGAGGTGGTAGGCTTGCAGGAGCAGTTGAAAGAAAAGACAACCGCCATGGATAAACTGCTGGATGACATTAAAGAAGTGGCTACTCGAATCAGCAACAACCAAAGCAACCGCGCCAACATTGAACAAAAAAGCGCCGGATTGACCGTTATAGAAGAGAAAGGGACTTGGGTCAATGCCCTGGCCAACACCGCCAACGGCAACCTTTCCGGCAAGGAACGAATCACCCTGGAAACCTATGTCCAGATGACCTACTTTGACCGAATCATCGCCCGGGCCAACACCCGGTTCATGGTCATGTCCGATGGGCAGTATGAACTTCTCCGTAGAAAGGAAGCGGACAACCTGCGTAGCCAAAGCGGCCTGGAATTGGATGTGCGGGATCACTATAACGGAAGCATCCGCAGCGTCAAATCCCTTTCCGGGGGCGAGTCCTTCATGGCCTCCCTATCCTTGGCCCTGGGACTTTCTGACGAAATCCAATCCTCCGCCGGCGGCGTGCATTTGGATACCATGTTCATTGACGAAGGCTTTGGCTCTTTGGACGAAGATACCCTGAACCAAGCCATTCAGGTCTTGGGCAAACTCAGCGAAGGCAGCAAACTGGTGGGTATCATTTCCCACGTAGCCCAACTGAAAAACCGCATCGACAAACAGATCGTGGTGAAGAAAGAAAAAAGCGGAGGCAGTGGAGTAGAGATTACGATGGGGTGAGGTGTGGTTGCGCACGGTTAGGTGCGATAATGCACTGAACAGGATTGGTGAAGGCAAAAAAAGCGCAAATTTGTATAAACTAATTGGGCAAAACAGCAAAATAGTGGAGTGAAAACGTAAAATGACCTATTATTTAAACTTGGCATCTGCCTTGCATATATAATATTACATGACAAACGTCGTATCAGAAACTCTTAATTATTTTGGAGGAAAATTAATATGGGCAGAAAAAATGTTAGAGAAGTATTAGAGTATTCAGAACATGCACTAAATATTATTGAAACGGACCAACTTGATGAAACTCAAAAAAAAGAATTCACAAAAGAAGTAGTGGATAACTTCTATAATTATGTTAATCCCGGGACACTTGAGTATAGAAAGTCCGCAGCTTCTGACTATACGTCAATTGAATGGAAGGACCAAGGAGATGGGTTTTATGATTTAAACGGGAAGCATTACATTGATTTCTTGGGAGGATTTGGGGTGTTTTCCCATGGGCATCGGCACCCTAAAGTCATCAAGGCCGTTACAGATCAACTAAAAAAACAGGCCCTCGGAAGCGCCGAATTGCTGGATAGCAATAGGGCGATGTTTGCAAAAATGCTGGCGGACATTACGCCGGGAGACCTTCAATATTCATTCTTTATGAGCTCTGGCACAGAGAGTGTTGAATGTGCAATGAAAATGGCAATGATGGCAACCGGAAGGCATTATTTTATTACCGGAACCCGCGACTTCCACGGAAAATCCTTGGGAGCCTTGTCGCTTACCGGAAAAGGTGTTTATCGAGAACCTTTCTTGCCGATGCTTCAAGGAGTTAGACATGTGCCTTTTGGCGACTTCGATTATTTGGAGAAGACCATGGAAAGCATGGCCTACATTGGAGAACTTCCCGCAGCGGTAATTCTTGAGCCAATTGAAGGAGAAATCGGTGTTATTATTCCACCTGATGATTATTTCCCCAAAGTCAGGAAGTTATGTGATGAATATGATGTCCTGCTTGTAGCAGATGAAGTGCAAACAGGCCTTGGGAGAACGGGAAAACTTTTTGCCATTGATCACTGGGATGTAAAACCCGATATTATTTGTCTTGCTAAGGCATTAGGTGGTGGCGTAATGCCACTGTCCGCAACAGTATGCACAAAGAGATGCTACGAAGGATATATGTACGGAAATCCTTGGATGCACAGCACAACGACAGGCGGGAATCCACTGGCCTGCGCGGCGGGGATTGCGGCACTCAATGTCATGCTTGGTGAAGATCTTTCAAAGCAATCGGAAGAAAAGGGCAAATACATTCTTGAAGTGCTTAACGTACTTCAAAAGAAACACTCAAAAATCCTCACGGGGATTAGAGGAAAAGGGCTGCTCATTGTGATGGAATTTTGCGATGATGAAAAAGGCTATCAAGTCGTTTCGGAAATGTTTTCTCGTGGCGTACTTCTGTCAGGGACAGAAACCAACGCACATGCCATAAGAATTGAACCACCCCTAACCATATCCTATGAGCACATTGATATGGGGATGAAGGTACTTGATGAAGCGTTATCTGTTGTTGAAGCGAAAGCCTAATGCCGGAATAGGATTATATGAGAATAAAACATTGAGAATACATAACATAGAAATGAGTTTGAAATGAAATCGGACTCATTTCTATTTTGTCATAAAATATCAATTTATCTGTTAAAATAATCAAAAAAATATGGAATGATAATTTTGTAATGATATAATGAACTTGAAATAACAGGGAGCAAAATTATGCATCAATTTTATATGACAGATCAATTAAAAGCAATCATCAAAAGCAGCATGCTTGATGAGATTATATTAAATGAATTACACTGTGGTATTGTTGTTGCAAAAAAAGAAACGGGCCATATCATTTATATGAATCAGATTGCAATTAATCTGTTAACGAAAGACGTGTCAAATGATGGGTGGTCTAAGCTAAGCGATTTGTTCAATGATGATGAACTTGCTGATATTTATCGTGGAGGGAAATTCACTTTAGAGCAGAAACAAAGCAAATCGGAATCCTTTTCAAACACCAGTGGAGATTTCATTCTATTAATGATTCATGATGTGACGCAATTGGTTGATGTTGTGGAAGAAAGCAATACCCTAAAGACATTGAACAAAAACCTACAGTCTGTCTATGAACAATATAACGATGATACCATCTGTATCGCGGACAGCAATGGCGTTGTGGAATTTGCAGGGGAAGCCTGTTTTCGACACTGCGGCATTACATCGGAAGATATTATTGGAATGAACATGTACGACCTTGAACGAGACAAGTATTTTTATCCCGCAGCAACAACAAGAGTATTGGCAAGCGGCAAGAGCGAAGTCGTCATGTCCAACACGAAGATAGGGGTCAATCTTATTACGATTGGTGTTCCGATTTTTGATGAACAGGGAAAAATATCCAAGGTCATATCCATCTCGAGAGATTTTTCAAAGGAACTTGAAATAGCAACATTAGTTGCGCAAGTAAAGAGTGATGTGTATGAAGGAAATGACACCGAAGATACAAATCACACAATAGTGACTTGCAGCAATACGATATATGGTCTTATGACATTAATGAGAATGGTGGCAAAAACTGAATCCACAGTACTCCTAGAAGGAGAGACGGGAACAGGAAAAGGAGTATTTGCTCGGTATATACATAGCAAAAGCATGAAAGAAAACAAACCATTTGTTGTTGTGAATTGTGGGGCTATTGCAGATAACATTATAGAATCCGAGTTGTTCGGGTATGAACCCGGCACTTTTACAGGTGGGGCGAGAGAAGGTAAAATAGGGCTGTTAGAATTAGCCAATGATGGGACACTATTCCTTGATGAAGTGTCAGAATTGCCCTTGGCACAACAGGTTAAATTACTTAGTGTATTGCAGGACAAAATGATGCTTCGCGTTGGCGGCCGGAAATATATTAATCTGAACTTTAGATTAATCGTGGCTACGAATAAAAATCTTGAAGAAATGATAGCCAAAGGTACATTCCGAGAAGATCTCTATTACCGGTTGAATGTGGTGTGTATCAAGATACCTCCGCTGGCAGAGAGAAAAGAAGACATCCCCCTTTTGATTAAGCACTTTCTTAAGTCCATGAACGAGGAACATGGCACCCATAAGGAGATTTCCCAAAAAGCGATTTTTGCTTTGACACAATATGATTGGCCGGGGAATGTGCGTGAGCTTGAAAATGTAATTGAGATGCTGAGTGTCATCACCCAGGATAATATTATTGACATTAAACATATTCCGGAAAGAATAAAAAGAAGCAGTCCTAAGGGGCTAGAGAAGGAGGGGGTGGTTGAGATAAAAGGCATAAAAAATCTCAAGGAAACCCTTCAAGAAACTGAAAAGAAAATGATTGCCCTAGCTTTTGAGGATGCCGGTGGAAACCATCAGAAAGTTGCAGAGCTTCTTGGCGTAGACCGATCAACGATAACCAGAAAAATCAGCCAGTATGGGATACAAAGAAAATAGACCCTCAACAAATAGAATTTAGGTGTAAAGTTGCACGGTGTGGTGTGGCGTTGCACCTCTTTTTTTTGTGACTGAAAGCCCATAAGGTCCATTTGGAGAAAAAACATTGTATTTTAGTATATTCTATATAAAAACATATAAAAATCACTGCTTCAATTGGTATATGATAATGGCATAATAATTGCTTACTATAAAATTGAGATTAGATGAGTGATTGCGTTTTTTAAATGAAGACGGTCAGAGGATGAGTGCTGCTCATTTGATTTATCGAATATTGTCGGTCAAAAAAATAAAGGAGGAAAGCAAATGTTGGAAAATGATTCAAAAAACGACATCAAATTGATTGACCCGACAGAGCGAACCCTTGCCAGAGGAATCCACTCTTGGCATGTATCATTGATCGCTTTGGGTGGCATTATTGGATCGTGTTATTTTCTGGGTTCTGGCTACACTGTTGCTGAAGTTGGACCGTCTGCTGCTATTGCATATGCTGTGGGCGGGTTAATTATTTACTCAGTGATGATGTGCTTTGGTGAATTACTGGTAAACATTCCTAGGCGAGGATCATTTATTTCTTATTCAAAAGAATTTATGGGATCCACCGTTGCGGCGGGTGTTGGTTGGTGCTATTGGTGTGCATGGGCAGTATATATCCCATCGGAAGCATTGGCTTGTGGAATTTTGATGAATCTGTTTGTGCCTTGGAATGCGTTTGGATGGTCTCTTGTCTTCATGGGATTAATTACGCTCATTAACGTATTTAATGTAACCCTGTTTGGACATATTGAATCCATACTGTCACTTATAAAAATTGGGGCGGTGGCCATCTTTTCTATTACAGCGATTGGAATCATCGTTGGCATCATTGGCGATAAGCCGGTGGGACTATCGATTTTACTTAATAATGGAGACACATCCATTTTTGATGCAATATTTCCCTTTGGCGGTTTTGTAGTTGTAACCACCATGATAATGATTCTTGTAAATTACTCGGGTTCAGAAATCGTAGGGCTTGCCGCAGCTGAAACCCAAAATCCTGAAGTAAATATTCCGCGAGCCTGCAAGACAGTCACATATCGTATCATTCTTATTTACATCATTCCAATTGTGCTGTTGGTCATGATATTGCCGTATTCAGAAGCAGGACTAAAAGACTCTGTATTTAGCACAGCACTTGAAAAATATGGCATTAGTTGGGCTGCGATTATGTTTACTATTGTTACAATGGTAGCTGCGTTTAGTTGTGCAAACTCTGGCGTGTTTAGTACAGTGCGAACCATTTATGGTCTTTCGGTAGAGGGTCTTGCCCCCAAGTCATTTCAAAAACTCAATAGATTCAATGTGCCCCAGTTTGCCACGATACTATCTATGATACCCATGTGGCTTGTGTTGGCAGTAGGGTACTTTATTCCCGGCTCCAGTTTATATGCGTACTTGTTGAGTATGTCTGGGTTTACAGGGGCAATATGCTGGCTTTCCATTATATTGTCTCAATTGCTAATGCGTAGAAGACTGAAATTACTGGGCTACGATGCCAAAAAAACATTAAAAGCAAGAACCAATACTGGATTATCCATCTTTGGCCTTGTTGCAATTTCCGGGAGCCTTATCTTTATGGCTTGGCAACCGGATTTATGGCCGGTTCTGTTAATTGCGGTTCCAACGGTTGTTGTGCCCATGTTAATATATGCCCTTGGCAAAAAGCTGGGTAAAACCAGAACCGGAAAATTGCATAGAGATGAAGTTGCCTTTGATGATAAATTCCCTAAGTTGACAGAGGATTTAGAGAAAAAATAGAACAAGCTACTATTGATTATTTTATCTATAACACCACTATAATCTAATGACAAGGGTGATGAATTGCACAATCCAGTGCAGTTCATCACCTTTTGTTTTCTCGCAGAAAAAAACCGCGCCTTGAAATTGTTAAAATTGAAGGATATTTCGTAAAAAAAGGTCAAAAAAGGCCTAATTTTCTTGAAGAAAAGTGTGGCATGGGAATTGCTATATATGTGAGTAGATAAAGAACAGCAAAATATAAATTTCGACAATACCCTTGGGAAAGGAGTGAAAACAATTTGAGGATTGAACATCATCCGATTTTATCCACGAAAGTCGGTAAGGAAAAAATCACAATATTTTTTGAAGGGGAACCTATTGAGGCGGAAACGGGGGATATGGTTGCGGTGGCATTGATGAATGCTGGGATTAGAGACTTCAGATATACACGTAAAAACCATGAACCAAGAGGAGTGTTTTGTGCAATAGGGCGATGTACCGATTGCATGATGACAGTCAATGGCCGGCCCAATATACGTACCTGTATAACCCCTGTTGAGGATGGAATGTTTGTTGAAAAGGGAAGACAAAAATAGAAAGGAATGACGTAGGTGATTAACACAGATATTTGTGTAATCGGTGCCGGTCCTGCGGGATTGGCAGCATCGATTGAAGCTGCAAAATGTGGAGCAAAGGTCATACTGATTGACGAGAATATCATGGCAGGTGGCCAACTATTTAAACAAATACATAAGTTCTTTGGATCCAAAGAGCACCATGCAGGCATCAGAGGGATTGATATCGGGGAAAACATGCTTGCTGAGGCCAGAGCGCTGGGAGTTGAAATTCGTCTACAAACTGTGGCATACGGTATTTTTGAGGACGGAATCATTGGAATCAACGATCTTGTTCAAAGAGAACTGGGGCAGATTAGGGCGAAAAAAACCATCATTGCTACAGGTGCCCTTGAAAATGCACTCCCCTTTAAGGGGTGGACGAAGCCCGGGGTTATGGGTGCGGGGGCGGCTCAAACATTGATGAACCTCTACAGATTAAAACCCGGTCAAAATGTGGTAATGGTAGGGACGGGGAACGTAGGGTTAATTGTTTCATACCAGATGCTCCAAGCAGGAGTTAATGTTGTTGCAATTGTTGAAGCTGCGCCAAGAATCTCCGGTTACCTGGTCCATGCCAGAAAGCTGATGCGCGCAGGTGTGCCGATTTATACATCGGCTACAGTCAAAGAGGCCATTGGACAAAATGAAGTTTCAAATGTCATCATCATGTCCCTTGATAATTGTGGCGAAGAAGAAATCACACTTTGTGTTGATACCGTTTGTGTTGCAGTGGGACTTGCTCCCCTCACAGAACTTGCAAGTCTTGCGGATTGTGAATTCAAGTATATAAAGGCACTGGGTGGATTTATCCCAAAACATGATATGGATATGCGTACTAGCAAGGGGGATGTGTATGTGGCGGGAGATGTAGCAGGAATTGAAGAGGCCTCCAGCGCCATGGAAGAAGGACGAATTGCAGGGATATCAGCAGCGCAATCCCTCGGTTATATAGATGATGCGGCGGCATATGAACTCAAGAAACAATATATGAAGCGACTTGACCAACTTCGTGAAGGTCCTTTTGGTAGTGCAAGGAAAGTTGCAAAGGCAGAACTAATGGAGGATTTTGAATTATGCGTAAAGTCTTAGCCCCATCCACCCATGATTTTATTAAGTTGCCCGGCTACCCATCCGCAAAAAGAATGCTTCGAGGTATGGTAGCGGTTATTGAATGTGAACAAGAGATCCCATGCAATCCATGCGAAGCATCCTGTCCAAGAAAAGCAATTATTGTTGGGATACCAATAACGAACTTGCCGGTACTGAATGAAGATGCATGTATCGGTTGTGGACTTTGCGTAGCCAGTTGCCCGGGCCAGGCAATCTTTATGGTTGACTTGACTTATTCTGATACAACTGCAGTTGTTGGTTTTCCATATGAATATCTACCACTCCCGCATGTGGGTGAGATTGTAAAAACTGTCAGCAGGGATGGTATTGTGCTTGGAGATGGTAGGGTAACAAAAATAATGAATAACAAAATGACCGACAAAACCAACATTGTCTATGTTGAGGTAGATAAGAAAATAGGGGAAGAGGTGAGATCAATTGCTAGAAAGTAAGCCCAAAAGAATAATTGTTGAGGATGGCGACCTGATAATTTGCAGATGCGAAGAGATAACAAAACAGGAAATCATTGACGCCATATGTGAAGGATATACAACAGTGCAAGGCATACGAAAAAGAACACGGTCCGGCATGGGATTTTGCCAGGGGAAGACATGTGGGAGATTAATTCAAATGCTCATTGTTGAGTATACAGGGATTCATGCAAAAGATACAGTGCCGGCAAGGGTAAGACCTCCGGTAAGGCCTTTGTCTGTTGATATATTTATTAAAGGAGCTGATGAGCTATGAAAAAAACCGCAGATGCCGTCATTATTGGAGGTGGGGTTGTTGGCTGTGCCATAGCAGCAGAACTTGCAAAAAGCCTTAGTGATGTTGTCCTGATTGAAAGAAATAATATTGAAACTTTTGCATCCTCTGCAAACTTTGGTATGGTGTGGCTGCAAACTAGATTCCCGGGATACGACACAAAAATGTCCCGAAAATCACAAGAAATATATGAACAATATATTGCAGATGGTGTGTTTGATTTGGACATTGAATATGAAAAAACGGGAGGGTTAACAATCGCATTTGACGATATCCAGGTAGAAGTAATGAAAAAGCAGTGTGCCCAAAAACAAATTGAAGGGACAAACATGTTTGTGATAAGCAAGCAAGAAACCTTGGAGTTAGAACCGTTACTTAACAAGGAATTGGTAGGGTCGATTTTTTGCCCTGATGACGCAAGACTGAACCCTATGCTTACAACTATGGCATTTGCAAATCTTGCCAGACGTAGAGGTGTAAAAATTTATGAGAACACAGAGGTGTTGAGCATTGATTTGGAAAACGGGAAAGTAAAAACAATAAACACCACAAAGGGCTCCATTTTAACACAATGTGCAGTGAATTGTGCAGGTACCTGGGCTAGAAATATTGCAGCGATGGCAGGCGTCGATCTTCCGGTATTTCCACAAAGACTGCAAGCGTTAGTTACGGAGCCTTTGCCACATATCCTGAACAATAGAGTAATACAGGTGGCAAGAGATATTGAAGAAGGCATGGATCCTGAAAAAGCAACGGGATTTATGTTTGAATTTAGCGGACAACCAACAGAAGATAATTTACCAAAGCTTCCGGTTGAAGATACTATTTTTACCTATATTCAGCAGACATTGTCAGATACCGTGGCAATCGGAACAACAAGTGAGTTTGTTGGACATGATGTGCGAACTACGCCGGATGGATTGACTGCAATGCTAAAAGGGGCCGTAAGAGTTTGTCCTTCGTTGGCAAATGCAAACATTATCAGAACTTGGGCAAGTGTTGTACCATTTACATTCGATGGGATGCCCTTTGTTGGCAAAGTTGAAAATGTGGAGGGGTTTTTCCTTGCAACCGGCCATGGTCATGCAATGTGCCATGCCCCGGCCCTTGCACCACAGTTGGCAAGGTTAATACTGACCGGTGAAGAAGACAGAATGTTGAAGGAAAAAAGCCTGATGAGAATCGGCAAACAATAGTTTTACGTATCTATTTTTGTAATTATTAAAACTTAAAAATATAACAATTTTGTAGGAGGAAATTAAAATGAAAGCAGCAATAACCGGTGGAGCAGGAAGACAAAGTTTGGCAACAATCTTTGACTTTGTAGAAAGTGAAGACGTGGAAAAGATATTATTAATTGATATCAATGAAGAAGCGCTAAAGGCAAGAAAGGAGCTGGTCGGTTCTCCTAAAATTCAGACAGCCGTTATTGATCTGACGGACACCGATACGCTTGCCGCTGCCCTTGAAAACTATGATGTTGTATTAAATGGGTCATCTCATATTTTCAATATGGATGTAATGAATGCTTGCATCAAGTCCAAAACAAATTATACCGATTTTGGTGGCCTTTTTCACTGGGCAGTCAAACAACTTGAGAGAGATGAAGATTTTCGTAATGCCGGAATTACAGGGATTGTTGGGTCTGGAAGCGCTCCCGGTATTGTAAATGTACTTACAAAATATGCAACGGATCGATTAGACACTGTGGAAGACATCTTAATTTTGGATGCCATTATTAATCGAAGCGCAGCCGGATATAAATTTGTGCCACCCTACGCTTTGAATACAATCATTGAAGAATTTATGATGAATAATTATGAATTCATTGATGGAAAAATGACGGAGTTGCCTCCATTTTCCGGAAAATTTACTGTTGATTTCCCCGAACCGTATGGAAAGCTGAATCTGTATAATATGATTCATTCTGAAGTTGCAACGATGCCAATTACCTATAAGAATAGAGGAATCAAAAATGTTGCCTTTAAGTTGGCGCTCCCCACCTTATTTGAAGAGCGATTAAGGTTTTTAATCGAAAATGGACTTGGCAGTGAGGAATATATTGAAGTGAAAGGTGTAAAAATCAAACCAAGAGACTTTCTATTGGAAGTGTTTGAGACAAAACCGGGGACTAAACTTGCCACGCCTGATGACATGAAGTTGCTTCGAGTGATTGTTTCGGGAACAAAAAATGGAAAGAAGTGCACCTACGAAGTTGAAACTGACCTGCATCATCACCCTTGGGGGCTTTCAAATGGTCACTTCTCAGTAGGGTTCCCCGGGGCGATAACCGCAAAAATGTTAGGGAAAAACCAAGTGAAGGAAAAAGGTTTCTTTACCGGCGAGCAGGTTATCAATACGGATATCTATATAAAAGAACTGGCAAAGAGAGATGTCCATGTGTATTCGAAAGTTACGGAAGAACTATAATGAATGGAGATTGGCGAAAGAAGGTTAAACATGACGTGGCATTTCAATGAGCTAGAAAGGTTTAAAAAATAGAAACAAACTCATGCAATTTAGTTTTGACATTTACCCTCCGATAAGAAGAACTACAATTTACGGTAGTTCTTCTTATTAATTTATCACCAGATTGGAAGCAATTCGAGAATCTGTGGCATTCTCCTAAAAAAGCAGAGATGCAGGGCGTAGGGACTGTTGTGGATGTTTATTAAATGCAAACATATGTTCTTGACGCTGGCCCAGAAGAAGGGTATAATTGAAAAAACCATAGGGGACACGGGGGTAACATGCCATGGAAGAATTGAAGAGCTTGAACTTCGGAAATGTCTGGACTGAGAAAAAACTAAATGCCGTAGAGAAATATATATCGGCGTATATTACTGCAATGAAAAACCAGTCTTTTAAACTGTGCTACATTGACGCCTTTGCCGGAAATGGGAACGTAACACTGAAAGATGGTACAAACATAATGGGGTCTGCCCTTCGGTCCCTGAACTATCCGTTTCATAAATACTATTTTTTTGAGCAGAATCAAGAGAATGCGGATGCGCTACTTATGAAGATTGAGCAACAGTTTCCTGACAAAGTTGACAAGGTACGAATCGTTGTTGACGACTGCAACAAAATGCTTCAAACCATTTACAGCGTTTCATGGCGCAGAAGTGATTGGCGAGAGGTGGCTTTTCTGGACCCATATGCGATGGATCTTCATCGGAACTGTCTGGAGGCCATTGCCAAAACAGAAGCATTTGATGTTTGGTATTTTTTCCCCTTAATGGCAGCAACCCGAAATTTATATAAGCGAATTGAGGACATTTCTTTGGCAAACCAGAGGAAGTTGAACATCATGTTTGGAGACGATACTTGGAAGACAGAAATCTATAAGGAATCTGATCAATTTTCTCTTTTTAAACCCGATTTGGAAAAAGCAGATACAGAAGGGGTAAAAACCTATTTATTGAAGAGACTGAAGAAAACTTTTCCTAAGGTCTCTGAAAAGGCAAAAATTATGAGAAATGGAAAAAATGCCCCGGTTTTTTTGCTTTGCTTTTCCGTTAGTTCAAAAAATCCAAAAGCAATTAATTTGGCCAATCGAATTGCTGACAATATTTTGTCCCACATGGAGGAGGACTGAGATGCCGCAAAAATCCAAAATTGAATGGACAGAAAACACATGGAATCCAGTGACCGGTTGCGATAAAATATCTTCCGGTTGCTTGAATTGCTATGCGGAGAGAATGGCCGGAAGGCTTCAAAAAATGGGCAATGAAAAGTATTCTGATGGATTTAAACTTCGACTGCATCCGGATTGTCTCGAGGACCCGTATCAGTTAAAAAAGCCATCCCGTATTTTTGTAAATTCTATGTCGGATCTTTTCCATAAAGATATCCCGCTGGAATATATTAAACAAGTCTTTGCTGTCATGAACAATACACCCATGCATACGTATCAAATTCTAACCAAGCGGGGAGATGTGCTGGCGGCATATGCTGAGGAATTTAGCTGGACACCGAATATTTGGATGGGTGTTTCAGTTGAAAACATAGAGGCGCTCCATAGAATGGATTGCCTGCGGGAAATAAATGCTAAAGTAAAATTCGTTTCCTTTGAACCGCTTCTTGGGGAACTGGGGCATATCAATTTTCAGGACATTGACTGGGCAATTGTAGGGGGAGAAAGTGGTTGGCATGCAAGGCCTATGGACATAACGTGGGTTGAAAACATTCAAAAGCAATGTGATGAGCAGAATGTCATGTTCTATTTCAAACAATGGGGTGGCACCAACAAGAAAAAAACCGGCAGGCTTCTTCAGGGAAGAACATGGGATGCCATGCCAACATTTAGTGGTTAACCCTATCGCCCTTTACACCCCGGCCATCTGGAGCATCCCCAAAACTCTTTCCCGGCATTGGCTCCTTTTTTCGCCCTTCGAAGCACCATCGGTGCCCCACATTTGGGGCATCTTTTTTCGCCTTCTGAATTTTTTGCGGCATCATCCTGTGGCTGATTTGCAACCATATATTTGGCGGTGTAATCCGTGTCCCGCTCTTTGTGCTGCTGCAGGAAAAACTGAGCCATCTCTTCCATAGCCTTTTCGGGAGAAGCCTCTATTCCCGGTTCGTCGTTTGTTTTTTTGATATATGAAATCAGTTGGTCTGCTTTGATGATTTGTTTCTTCAATTCTTTGGGGGCGTATTTGATGTTGAGAATGGATTTGGGATTGGCCAGAACCACCACGCTTCGGTAGGAATCGTAGAAGTATTTTTCGAAAAGGCCTTGGGTCAAAAAATTAGATTTGGTGTCTTTGCGAATTTGTTTTAATAGTTCCAAATGCCGTTGGTTTTGGGTGATGGGAGAATAGATTCCTTCTTTTTTGGTCCCGATGGTTCGAATGAAATCTCCGGTGCTTGTGACCTGAATATCTCCTACAAGATTTTTGCACTCCACAATCAAATGTCGTTTCCGGGTGATAATCAGATAATCAATCTGCGCGGAAAGGTCTTCCCGCTCCAGGTAAAGGTCATGCAGGACAATCATAGGCATGTGGCTGTTCTTCAATTCAAATCCAATGTTGCTTTCCCCGGTGATCCCCGCCTTAATTAGATGGATGTCTTGCTGAATCCAAGCCCCGGTGGTGGCATCTGCGGTTTTCAAAAGTTGTTCCAATTCCGCCAACTGCAACTGGAGAGAGTTGCTTTCTTTTAAAAAGACCGGCTCTTTGATTTTATCGAATATGCCCATGAGACCCTCCTATACCTTCAAAAACAAATTTTTGTTTTTGAAAACAATATCAGACAACTAGATACTTACGCTTCAAAAGATCGACAATTTCTTCAAATTCAAGTTGAATATTCATTCCGTCAATCCGGTGAGTTTCTTCTGTCGCAACCAAAGATTGGAGAAATAATTGAATATCAGCATAGATAAATGGGGATACCGGGACAATTTTGTTTGGAATCACCAGTTGACATAACCGATAAACATCTTTTTTGTGCTTGAGAATGTCATCCGTATTTACCTTGATTCCACTTGATTTTTTGGCTGAAAGGTCAAGCCATGCCCGAATCTTAAGGGGAATTAGATGGTCTTCAGATAAAATTGAAATTCCATTTGATACTATGATCCCATTGCGGGCGAAGTGATAATATTCCCCTTCCATGAGAATCGCCGATATGGGTGAAAAATCACTGACATACTTTAATCGCAAGTAATTACCATCTCTAATATGCTTCACCAGTGTATCTTCTTGTGAAAAGATTTCTATCATGTGGGGGAAGGATGAATCTGTTGGCTGATCAAAACGAAAATAGAATACTTGGTCACCCTTTGCCCAACCTCGACGATAACCGCCATGTCTAATCATTTCCCC
This sequence comes from Anaerovoracaceae bacterium, assembly GCA_963676385.2. Classification (GTDB taxonomy): domain Bacteria; phylum Bacillota; class Clostridia; order Peptostreptococcales; family Anaerovoracaceae; genus UBA1422. Next base: position 30,155 of record CAXXMM010000007.1, on the reverse strand, counting down.
CAATTTTTCCGTGAAAGCTGGGGAAGTGACTTTTCCAATCACTATCATGTCTACATCTTTTGTGGCCCGAAACGAAAGCCCGGCATTATCCAAAAGAATATCGCAGGCAGTACCTCCAATGATTGTATAGCACTGGGGAAAATCCCCTAGATATTTCCTAATAACTTGAATTCCCTTCATTAATTTTTACCCCCAGTTCATCAAGTATCCTCTTGATTTCTTTTTGTATTCGTTCATCTTGAGTATCCCGATAGCAAAGATACAATGAAATTGGATCTGCTATTCCATCCCCGGTCAATGTTTCAGGCTGATATTTCCAAAGCTCCAAAGAAACCTTATTGGTATCGCTATACATCTCTACGTTGCTTTTTTCTTTCTGTTTGTAGGCCAACCGATAGATTGCTCGAACCTTTTGTTCCCCATCAGCCATCATTGTGCGTCGAGCCAACGCCTCCTCTCCGGCAATGACGGTGTTCTTGGGAATTTTTTCGTCAGTTACTTCTATAATTTTCTGAATCGGGCTTCCCATCAAAGGTAACGCCATAGATAGTACATGCTGGCGAGAAGATACGAACGCAATTCTGTTTGTGACGGCCTCTGAGGTTGCCTGCATAAGGCCACAATCGCATAATTCACGGATGCCACGGCTAATATTCATATTGTTGATTCCTAAAATTTTGCCCAAATCTGCCTGAATAAAAGAATCTTCAGCCTTCTTATAATATAGGAATAGAAACAAGTATTGAGCCATCGCAGTTAGGGATTTCCTAACAATCTTTTGGTGTGCCGCTTGCTCCGACAGAGTAACTCCAAGAAATGGCAGAAACACCTGACTTTTGCCGGAGATAAATGGAATGGTATGTTGAATTAACACCTTTTTTTGATAGGAGGTTAACGTGGGGAAATACAGTGCGACAGGCATGGAAAGAGTGGCTTTGACTGATTCCAAATGTTTTTGATATATCGCCAACTGAAAATCAACTTTTTGAATGGAAAGCACGCAAAACTCCACGCCAAACATCCGTATAATTTGGTACTGGTATGTTTTAGAAAGATATGCTGGAAAGGTGGCAATAAATGAGCTATCTTCAGCGATAAAGCCAGTACCTAACTGCTTATTCAAAATTTCTGCAATATCCATGATACACCTCATAACAAATTTATTAAATCATAACATATTAAATGTTACAATGCAATATATTTGTTATAACAAAAGGAATAGCCTTTTTTTATTGACAGCGAGCCGCAGGGAATATATACTATAAGTGCAACATGCACATAAAGTGTGTGGCTTGTTTTCTAAAAAGAAAGGAGATCTTTATGAAAAAGGGGATAGTAATCTTATCATCTATTTTGTTGCTGGTAGCAACGGTTTTTCCCACCTCTGCGTTTGCAGAGTCAAAAGGAAACATCAGCCCGGCTACAACAAATTCTGCGACCATCAACATGGAAGATGCGTCATTTCGGCCATGAGCCTTCCTGTCGTCTATTATGTTAGCTCCAAAACATATGTGAAAAAACTCAATAAGGTTTTCAAAAAAGACTAGACGCCTTCCTGGGCATATTCTAGAGAGTATACTTTGAAAGCCGGCACCAAGTATACAAGTAAGTTGAGTGTAGGGGCAGAAGGTACAATTGCAGATGCAGTCAAAGGATCCGCAAGTTTTGTTCAATCCAGGACCTACTCTTGCTCCGTTTCGATTCATATCCCCGCGGACAAGAAAAGACTCAGCAAGTTGGCCCATTACAGAGACTACAAACAATATAAAGCATTAATGAAATATTATGCCGGCGCTAATTCAACACCGGTCACCTATGGAACGGTTACAGTGAAGGAACCTGCCGCCGATTCATATAACTTAGTGCGCTATAAGTAATAACCAGATATAACTTGATTTGGAGGAAACTATGACAAAAAGGGTTCGCACAATTGGGATTTTCGGAATCATGTTGGTGCTTGTTATTGGGGGAATTTTGTATATAAACATCAAAGACAGTTGGTTGGGAAATGATGAAATTTATTTCCTCTCAACTCAGGGACAAATCCATGGAGAGTCCGGCGATGAAGTGCCAATTGATTTTTTGTGCTTTGCTGATGGGGATAATGATATGCTGAACAACCCGGACAATAAGATCTTTATCCGTACTGACAACAACAATTTGGCAGTGGTGGATTATGCTGTGGAAGCGGGAACCAAGTACAAAGGGATGCGCCTGTATGCAATTTATCTTTCTCTTGAATCGGATCAAGAGGGAACGCAGACCATCACACAAGTCATTATGGAAGATGAAAAGGGAAACATCAAAGAATTTGACATTGGAAAGGTGGACATCTGTGTAGAAAAACCATCAACAAAGCCCTTGCTGGAAATTTTACAGCACACGGGCAGTGCCAGCCTTGGGGAAACCTATCGATTTACATTAAAAAACACCACCCAACAAAACTGCACCATTACCGGCATTGAATTTGGAACGCTTACTGCCTTTGTGGAAAAGCTGAGTGTTTATCAAAACGGGGCAAAAGTCAATTCGGATGAAGAGGTTGTTCTGCACAAGGGGGACACACTTTCTGTAGAGGCAAAATTCAGTACCACCGCAGGAAAGGGTGTCTACTATGTGTCCCCTAAGATTCTTTACACCGCAAAGAATGATAATCAAAACTCAAAAACAAAGTATTCCTATTCACTGCCCCACGGGACCCTGGGCCTGCCTGTTGCCAAAGCAAAGGTGAAAGAAATATACGAAGCCTACTTCCAAAAAGTCCTTTGAAAAAGTGTTGGGACCCGCCAAAAGTTCTCCGACTTTTTGTGACAACAATCTATACCACACGCCAAGAAACCCCTTGAACCTCCTCAACAAATATGATATGTTTATATCAAATAAAACGAACCTGTTCCCACCACCGGGTGGGATGCAAAAGGGTGTCCATGACTTCGCCGTAGGTACGGCATACCATTTGGTATGTTATAAGGCGAAGGATTGGATGCCCTTTTCTTTTAAAAGTAAAGGAGGAATTTCATGAAAATCAAACCCTTCAAAGTGGAAGAATGGATGAATGAGTATGAGGATGATGCCCCATACAACATTGCGGAAACCTGCGTGGATTCCATTTCTCTGGATGCCTTGTTTGAACTGGTAGGAAAAGATAAAAATGCTTTTCTGGACGGGTTTTGCGCTCGGCGCCTTACCTATGGGGACATTTTTGGCGCCCCCGCCTTTAAGGAAGGGATCTGCCGCCTTTACAAAACCATGAAACCGAAAAACATCATTCCCACCCACGGGGCTGCCGGGGCCAACCATCATGTTTTTTACTCCCTGCTTGAACCGGGAGATCGGATTGTCAGCATTATGCCCACATACCAACAGCTTTATTCCATCCCTGAATCCTTTGGGGTGGAAGTAGACCTGTTGCACCTGAAACACGAAAATGGCTACCATCCGGACTTGAAGGAACTGGAGCGGCTGGTGACAAAGGGAACCAAAATGATTTGTATCAACAATCCCAACAACCCTACGGGAGCCCTGATGGAAAAAGAAGAACTTTTGGGCATCATTGAAATTGCCAGACAGGCGGATGCGTGGATTCTCTGCGACGAGGTTTATCGTCATTTGACCCAGACGGATGTCTGGAGCGAATCCGTTGCGGACCTTTATGAAAAAGGAATTTCCGTTTCCGGCATGAGCAAGGTGTTTTCTCTGGCCGGCTTGCGTTTGGGTTGGATTGCTACCCGAAATCAGGAAGTGATGGAGGCATGTCTTTCCCACAGGGATTACACTCTAATTAGTTGCGGCATGTTTGATGAGCAGGTTGCGGGGATTGCCTTGGAAGGTGCCGATGATCTTCTGAAACGTAATCGAGGAGTGGTTCGGGAAAATCTGGCACGTCTGGATGCGTGGGTCAACAAGCAGCCTCATGTATCTTGGCATAAGCCTCAGGCAGGGACTACCGCCCTTTTGTATTATGACTTGGATATTCCAAGCCGGGCATTTTGTGAAGAAATGTACCATCGAACAGGGGCCTTTGTCACACCGGGAGAATGTTTTGAAATGGAATATTCCATGCGCATGGGATACGCCTGCGCTGCTGACGTGCTGGAAGCCGGCCTTGCCGCCATGGCGGAATATATCCAACTGAAAGTCCAAGAGGGCACCCCGATTCGAAAGGAGAAAAACAATGGGTAAGATTCGAATACTCAATCAACAAGAAGGAATTAAATTGATGACCATAGAGGATGCCATTGCCGCCGATGAAAGGGCCTATGTACAAAAAGCCAAAAAAACCGGAGGTCTTTGGCCCATGGTGTTTCATGAATTTGACCCGGGGCATGCGGATTTGGATATTAAATCAGGGGATTTGGGTGAGGACGGCGTATTCGGTTTTAAATTGGTTTCTTGGTATGAAGCCAATCCGGGAAAAGGCCTGCCGGAGTTATTTGGCACATCCATGCTCTTTGATATTACTACCGGTGCACCCACAGCCTTGATTAATGCAGGGGCATTGACCGGTCTTCGCACCGGCGCTGCGGCAGCTGTCGGCGCAAAATACCTGGCACGAAAAGATGCCAAAACCCTGCTTATGGTGGGAACAGGGATGCTGGCCCCCTACGGAATCGCGGCCACTTTGATCACCTGCCCCGGTATCAAACAGGTTCGAGTCATCAACCCACGCCATCCGGAAAAGACGGAAGCAAAACTGGCGGCCATTGAAGAATCTGTGGCAAAGATTCTCGGGGCTTGTGGGCGAACCTTGGAAGTGAACATTGAAGGTCCCCTTGGCGTTCCCCTAGGAGCCACCGTTGGAAGTCCCAACAGCCTAGGGGATGCTGTTTCCCAAAGCGATATTATCATTACGGCGACCCCGGCCCGCAGTCCGATTATCAAGTCGGAGTGGGTGAAGCCGGGCACTCATATCAGTTGCCTGGGGGCAGATATGACAGGAAAGCAAGAGTTGGAATCCGCCCTGACCGCCAGAGGATTCCTCTACGTGGATGACAAAACCCAGAGCCTTGATGTGGGGGAAAGCGAAATTCCCATCAAAGAAGGTATCATGACTGCCGAAAATATTCTTGGAGAAATCGGCGAGGTCATTGGTGGCAACTGTCCGGGTCGGAAAGGCGACAAGGACATTACCATCTTTGATTCCACCGGAATCGCCTTGCAGGACCTGGCCTGCTGTGGCATTCTCCTAAAAAAAGCGGAGGCGCAGGGTGTGGGGACCGTTGTGGAGTTTTATTAAACTCCACAACAAATTGACACCTTTCCAAGAAAGGCATATAATCTCAAAGAATGGAGGTAAAGAAAATGGAAGACAGTTGTGGACATAGTCCAAAACAACGAATCACAATTACAAACAGCGGTTTCGGGCATCTGCTTTCCTTTCTTTGTCGCTAAAGAAGGTATTGACTTGCCCTGACCGGAAAGGAAGGGCAGACAATGCTAAAAATTTACAAAACCTTTGGGAATACTCTCAAAAAAACCAATTCCATGGACGAACAGAATCTTTGGATTGATGCCATCAACCCCACCGAAAAGGAGATGCAGGAACTTTGTACCCGATACAATCTGGACATCGACCTGCTTCGAGCCCCCTTGGATGAGGAAGAGCGCCCCAGAATCGAGGCACATGACGATCAGGTGCTAGTACTGATCAGCATGCCCAATATGCCGGAGACCGACGGGGGTGCGGCGCCAATACTCTACAATACCATTCCTTTGGGAATCGTCATTACAGAGCAAGTCATCATCACGGTTTCTCTTACCGAAAACATGCTGGTTCAACAATTTATCAAAACAAAAAACCCGCCGGTTACTCAAAAGCGGACCCGGTTTTTTCTTCAATTGCTGTACAACAATGCCCAGCTTTTTCTCGCTTGTCTGAAGGATATCGACAAAAGGTCCACGGAGGTGGAGCAGCATTTGCACAAATCCTCAAAAAACGAAGAACTGATTAAACTTCTGAACCTGGAAAAAAGTTTGGTGTACTTTACCACCGCCTTGCGTTCCAACGAAAGTGTTTTTGAGAAACTACTGCGAACCTATTTGCGGAAGATCCACGATGAAGAAAGTCAGGTTACGGTGAGAATCCTGAAAAAATATGAGGAGGACGAGGAACTGCTGGAGGACGTTATCACGGAAAACAAACAAGCCATCGATATGGCCGACATTTACACCAACATTTTGGGTGGAACCATGGATGCGTTTGCCTCCATTATTTCCAACAACCTGAATATTGTGATGAAATTTCTGGCTATTATTACCATCGTGATGGCAGTGCCAACCATTATAACCAGTTTTTTTGGGATGAATGTGCCGCTGCCATATCAAAACAATTCCTTTGCCTATTTGGCCATCATACTTTTAATGATCTTTCTCATGGCCGGAGGCGCTTTGTTTATCACAAAAAAGAAAATGTATTGAATCCGAGGAATGGAGGTGCATCAGCAGACTCAAAGGGCGTCAACGACAGAGTGATACGGAACTATTGTTCTATATCCTGGACCAAAAGCATCAAGTATAATATTCTCAACCAAATCTTTTCTAGATGAAAAAAGGAGAAAAATATGAAAAAATCCCTAGGAATATTATTGATGCTGGCGATGATGTTTGTCTTTGCCGCTTGTGGTTCCAATGCTACTGACGACAGCCAAAACAATGGGGACTCAACCAGTGAATTGCTGACAGAACGATACGACTTTGAGGAGGGCGGATTTTCTATTCAGCCGCCAAAAGACTGGGAAGCAAAAGATATCGGAACCAAGTACATCGCGTTCATGGGACCCACCGAAAATGACTTTACACAAACCATTAATTTCGTTACGGAAGAATACAGTGGACCCTTGGAAACCTACGTGGAGGCCAGCATTACCACCCTGAAGAAGGCGCTGACTGACATGAAAATCGTTAAACAGTCGGAGTTCACCACTTTGTCCGGCCAAACGGGAACCAAGTTGGTCATCACCGATAAGCAGATTAATAAGAAACTGCAACAGACATTTTATATTTTTGAATTGGGGTCCGACAACAAAATTATAATTACCTGCACCAGACTGGCGGCCGATGGGGCCGACACAGACGAATTGTATGAAGAAAGCGCCAGCACTTTCAAAGTGGACAAATAATAGTTTTCAATAAAAATCATACAATGCACGAGGCATGAAATGCCGTAGGATTTTAAACGAGAGGGAACTCCCTCTCGTTTTTTTGTGTAACAAATGGAACAATTGTTCCATTTACGTGTAAGAAAACAGACAGTATACTGCCGTTAATATATATATGAACATTACAGTTAAGATAAAGTTTTTGCTTTCTGTTTTGGCTTTTATTTCACGTGGGGATTCGTTGCTTTGTTTGGGAAGCATGTTGAAAAGAAAAATTTCGGAGGAAAAAATATGAACAATATTAACAAAATCACAGAAAGTAAAATGGGATTTATCTCTATACTAATTACAATGGTCTGCATTCTAGGGGGGCTTGGGATTACAACCATTATGGCATCGGCAGCAGTAACACCGGGGTGGGCGCCGGATGAAGCCGGCATGTGCAAGGTTGGCGCGAAAAAAGTAAGCGATACTTTATTGGCGTCGTGTAAAGAAAAATCCCACAAAAACCGTAAAACCCTAACTAATGTTTCTTCGGATGTTACTTCAACAGATGCAGGCGTAGCTTCAGGAAATTCAAAAACAGAGGTAACCCATACTTCTGTTAAGATTGTCCCCCAAAACACCAAATGTCCGGCTTCTGCAAGGGTTACCCTGAGAAGCAGTGTTGACGCTTCTCTAATGAATGCTTTTGAAGAACTGGGATTTGAAATCCATATTAACCCTAACAGTGACTATGTGGGGTGCTTTAGCACCAGTAAACATACCATAGAAATGAGATCGACCAGTATCGGCGCATTTCGTCATGAAATGGGACATTTTCTGGATGTATTAAAAAGCACGGCTTCTCAAAGCGGTGAGTTTGCATCTATATACAAAAACGAAAAGGGCAATTATGCCGGCGCAAACGTGGCATATGTTACAAAAAATGCGCAAGAGTACTTTGCCCAATCCTATAGAAATTACTTGGAGAATAAGTCTCAACTTAAGGCAGACCGACCATTGACCTATGGATTTGTTCAAAAGCAGGTCACCAGCATTTCCAAAGAGGATATAAATCGAATGTATAATAAATATAGCTGGTCTTGGTAGAAATAGCGGAGCTGATTTCGCTAACCAAAACTCCTCGGATATATGGAACAATTGTTCCATATACAAAGAAAAAAGCAAGAAGTATAATTTAGTTAATTATACTTAGGCGGGTTAGTAATATATAATTACACCTTAGATTACTAGATAGATATGGGCATTGTGTTTTTTTGGAGTACGGAGGATTGAGGAAAATGAAGTCAAAATTTAGACATATCGCATTATTGGGATGTGCCCTGATGGTAGCGGGAGGAATACTACTTGCTGTCAACAATAGCAATGCGGTTTTTGCCGATGTAACCAACGGATATCAGGTATTTAAAACCACAGACACCACAACGCCTGTAACCACAGTGTCAAGTTTGCCCAGCGCATTTGCATATATAAACACCAATGGGGCAGCAGATGACTGGGTCATTAAAGTAATGGCGGATGATGCAAGTGTAGGTGGTGTAGCAACCCTTAATGCCTCGGGTGTTACGGTAACCCTGACTTCCAATAGTGGAGTGCATACGCTGTATCAAACCAATGCCGGCGTTAGGCATATTAATATTACGTCGGGAAATCTTGTGTTGGATAACATTACACTGGACGGAAGCGGTAAGGGTGGTGGAGTCAGTTTGGGCACCGGTGCCAGCCTTGTGTTGAATGCTAACGGGACAATACAAAATGGCAAGGCCGGTCAAGGTGGAGGCATTTTGTGTAATGGGGCAGGAACCGTTACATTGAACGGTGGTTCCAAGGTGGCGAGTTGCCAGTCAACCTTTGCCGGTACTGGTGGATCCGGCGGTGGAATCTATTCTTCCGGTTCGGTCATTTTGAATGATGGTTCTCTAATTACCGAAAACATAGCCAACGGTGGGAAGGGCGGTGGCATTGCCATTTGCTATGGCACCGGGTCCTTGGTGATGAACGGTGGTGAAATTTCCGACAACACGGTCAAAGGCGTCAGCAGCGACTTTCAGGGAGGTGGGGTGACCATCTATGGAAGCGGATCAACATTTAAGATGTACGGCGGCAAGATTACCGGCAACAAAGCGGATCTAGGCGCCGGCATTTGTCTGTGGTATACAGATGCCAGCAGCACCTTTACCATGTACGGCGGTGAAATCTCAAAGAATGATACAAGTTTTGTTTCCGAAGCAACCAATTACCATGGATATGGAGGCGGTATATTTGCTTGGGGGTGGGGGGATACCAGCGTAGACATCCAAGGTGGTAAGATTTTTGACAACGTCGCCAGAGAGGGTGGCGGCATCATGACCTATACGACAGATTCGAGACTCAAAGTAAGCGGTGATGTTAGCATTTATGGAAATCAGGCGACTTGGGGAGGCGGCATATTCAATGAAGGTTCCGAAAGTACAATTAATGACACTGCCAGCATCCATGACAATACTGCAAGCTATGGAGGCGGAATTTATATTAACAAAGGACTGCTTTCCCTAAAAGGGGAGGCTAGTGTTTCAAAAAATAGCGCTATCAGTGGTGCTGGAGTCTATGCCCGGTTAAACTTTTCAATGAGCAACCAATCTTCAATCACAGACAATACAAGCTCGTCAAGAGGCGGTGGCGTTTATGCAAGATCTGGATTTGATATGGATGGAGATCCAATCATAAAAGGCAATGCATCGGAGGAAGAAGGCGGCGGCGTGTTGCTGGCCGCTGTGGCTAATTTCAATATGAGTGGCGGAACCATTACGGCTAATACCTCGAAGACCTTGGGTGGTGGCGTGTCCTTGGTAGGACCAAGCCCGCAATTTACCATGAATGCAACTGGCTCACCAAAATTGTATGGCAATATTGCTGACGTGGGAGCCGATGATTTTTATAGCAATGGAGCTACGACCACGGCTACGTTGGTTACCGTTGGCGAAATGAATCTGCCCCAGGGAGTTCACGGAACCAATTGGTATTACGATGTGGATGCCGCTCGCTATCGGGATGCGGCCTCGACAAAAACCATATATAGTGATTCTATGCTAACTGGAATTGCCAATGAAGTTAAATTAACCATTGGCATTTGCTACGAGGTGGCCTTTGATTCTCAAGGAGGAAGTTCTGTTGCAGATATCACTGGAGTTACACCAAATGAAACAATTAGTGCGCCGACAGATCCAACATATAAAGGCCACACCTTTGAGGGTTGGTACACGGACAACGATTGCACCGTGGCTTGGGATTTTGCAAACGATAAAGTAACCAAGGATATGACCCTTTATGCCAAATGGACAGTGAATAAATATGACGTCACCTTTGATTCTCAAGGAGGAACAGCCGTGGATGGCATAGTGGATGTGCCTTACGACACAACCTTTGCAAAACCAGGAGATCCTGCGTATGAGGGTCATACCTTTGTAGGCTGGTACAAAGATAAAGACTGCACAGAAGTTTGGGATTTTACCACGGATACTATGCCTGCAAGTGACATTGCCTTGTACGCCAAATGGACGTCAATTCAGACTCCTGGGGACGACCCAACGAATCGACCGGCGCATTTTGAAGCAGCCTATGATGAAAAAGGTGAACCTCAAGATGGAGAAAACCAACCTCAGACCGATGATCCTTCCAATCCGCTTCTGTGGCTGGCTGGGATGATACTGGCAGCCGTGGCTATGGGCAAATGGACGCTGTTGGCCCGAGAATAGCACATCAATGATTATATATTCTACGTATAAAAAATCAGGGATAAAATAACCAGGAGGTGGGAAAAATGAAAAAAATAATAATAATGGGTTTCATGGTAACAATCCTAATCTTAGGGAATTTGGTGAGTCATGACAATGCGTATGCAGCCACAAATGACGGCTCTACATATCAAGTCAATTGGGACAATCTATTGGGGGGTGATATTGGGGATCAGTTTGGTTCGGTTATAAAAACCAATGATGGTGGATATATTGCTGTTGGATACTCATTTTCATCAGCAAGGGGGGAGATAATTCTTTTGGGAAATACATTTTTTTATACTGATTATTGTTAGCCTCAAAATATTGTGCTATAAGTAATTGAGCACTATTTACAAAATCATTTATGATATAATCGGTGATTTCTTGGCCGTAATAATTGGTAATACCGCGATTTTCTAATATCGGCCGCAGATGAATTTCGGTTTGATCAAGCAACAACGAAAAAATATGATTAGGAATATTCTTATATACTTTATACCGCTCAATAAGTGTCCAGAAATCATCAATATAGTTAGTGTCAATCGAACCAATAATGCTCTCAATAGTTGTAGCATTAATACTTGAAAAAAAAACAGCAATTGACCGCTCAAAATTGTTTGCTGTTGATTTGTACTGTGTCGTAATATCTTCAGACCAACTATTAAGATAGACGCCGCCATCCAGAAATTGTTTTGTATTGTATAGTTCTATTACATTATTTACATCAGTATAAAGTTTCGAACTGTCAAATATCTGAAGTATTGGCTCAGCTTTATTCAAATAGTAACCACAGCTCAAATCTTGCGCACTATAAAACTTCACACCATTGTAGTTATTTATCATATAAAACCTCAGTTCCGATATAAAAATATCCTGCCATAATGACAAACGAATTGTTGCCTAGCATAACTGTTATTTGTTATGTTAGATCAGGGTGGCTATACCACTTTTGATTTGAAAGGTTCCTGAAATATTATAATTAATTATAGTATTTTTTGTCACTAATCACAACACTGATGAGACTATAGAATACTAGCAGCCTTCATAAATCATCGCGTGGTGAACTAGTATCTTGTGACCAAACAGCTTGAACATTAACGCTAAACAGCAAACAAGCATCCTTTTCAGGATGCTTGTTTGCTGTGTATCATAATAGCAGATGACAATCTTGGCTGATTCAGCTTTTAAATAATCAGCGGCGCGATCAGCAGCGCGGTCATTCCGACGAGCTTCATAAAGATCAGGATGGACGGGCCGGCGACATCCTTCATCGGATCGCCAACGGTATCGCCGATGACCGCGGCCTGATGCTGGGGCGTACCCTTTAAACCCTTGGTGGATTCAATCAGCTTCTTAGCATTATCAAACGCGGTGCCTGTGTTATTGAAGAACGGCCCCAACATGGCTGAGGACAAGACCGACCCGATCAGTAACGGCCCAAGGGCTTTAGGCCCAAAGGCAAACCCTACGGCTACCGGAACGAAAATACTGACCATGCCGGGAAGAATCATTTCTTTTAAGGCGTTTTTAGTGGTGATGTCAATGCAACGGTTGTAGTCGGCATTAGCCTCGCCGGTTAAAAGACCTTTGATTTCCCTAAACTGTCTTCTGACTTCATCAACCATTAAGAACGCGCCTTTAGCCGTGGCGTTAATGACCAATGAGGAGATCAGGAAGGGCAGCGAAATGCCTATGAGCATAAAGCCGATCGTATATGGGCTTGAAACATCCAAAACAGTGTTTTTAGTTAAAGCGAAGAAGGTCGTGAAAATGACAAACGCCGTTATCGTTCCTGAGGACATTGAATAGGACTTTGTGATGGCTTTCATGGTATTTCCGACGGAATCGAGCGAAGAAAGCTTTTCAACCAATTCTTCAGGCGCATGTGACATTTCGGCAATACCCGACGCGTTATCGGTAATCGGCCCGAATGTATCCGCGGCCATAATATAGGCAATGAGCAAGTCCGTTCCTAAATTAACCGCGACGATTACAAAGAGCGATCCGCCGGAGAGGGTATAGGCCGCGATGATTGCAACAACGATCATAACAATTGAAGCAATCGGGCTCTGAAGGCCTTTGCTTAAGCCGACGATGATATTGATGGCCGGGCCTCGCTTGGAAGCCTCCGCCATTTCCTTTACCGGTTTGCCCTCCATGCCTGCGTAATATCTTGTACTTACGGTTGCGATCATGGAAATCGCTACGCCTAAAAGAACGCCAATCCAAACATTCAGATCCGGAAGGAGTAAGTTTACAACGCCCAGACTGCCGATTGAAGCAATAACCGCAGTCGTAATAAGCCCCAGATTAAATGAGGTGGCGGGTTTCATGCTCTTTCCCCATTTTTTGGTGATTGATATGCCAATCATTGAAGCCAATATTCCTAAGGCCTGTACAATTAAAGGAAAGAATATTGCTTTGGGGCCGTACTTACTTAATAAAGTAGAAGCGACCAAAGTTCCTGTAATAATATCATTGCTGAAACTTTCAAATAAATCAGCGCCGCGTCCCGCGCAGTCGCCGACATTATCGCCGACTAAATCCGCGATAACCGCAGGGTTTCGGGGGTCATCCTCTGGGAGGTTATTTTCGACTTTTCCGACCAAATCCGCACCAATATCAGCGGATTTGGTATATATTCCGCCACCGATCTGAGCAAAAAGCGCAGCCAAGCTGGCGCCGAAACCGAATCCAATCAATATTTCATAATCTTTAAAAACCAGATAAAGAATACTTAAGACTAAAACGGATAGTCCGGTAACACAGAATCCTGTAATTGATCCGCCTAAAACCGCTAAACGAAACGCTCTGTCCGAAGATTTAGCGGAGGCGCTTGTGACTTTTGCATTCGCAAGCGTTGAAGACGACATTCCGATAATCGAGCCTAAAAGTGAAACGAATACGCCGAGAACCGAAACTGCAGCGACTTTCCAGTTAAAGAGCAATAAAAGAACAACGAAGAGCAAGGGCGTCGCCAACGCGATCGTTTTTATCTGTCTTTTCAGATATGCCCTGGCGCCGGTTGCAATAAAGCCCGCGATCTCAGCAATCTTTGAAGAAACCTTAGGCTCTCTTTTAATTAGAAATAGCATTCCAAACGCAACGATTATTGCGAATAGCCCTACTATTAAAGAAATATAAAACATATAAGTGGGTGCTCCTTTCGGCGGGGCCGAATAAATTGTGTAATTGTAAAAATGGTTTTAGGATGGCGCGTGATTTAAAGACTTGCCTAATAGAGTATCACTCCCATATAAGGCCGTCAAGAGAAAGATTAAGGACAGGCATAGTCTGCCTTTTTTGATGCTCTAAAGCTGAATATTTACGCTGTTACAAAGTAAACCAGAAGGGTGGTTGGGGCTGTTGTCCCAGTCCCGGATTGGCATCATCCATGCCCACAGAGGCGCGCTTGGGTCTGGGGCCCTTGTGAAGTTGGCGTTGACATGCTAATCGCATCGATGGTGTGGATGATCCAGCGAAGCGAGGTGGGGTATTTTGGACAACCAGGCCAAAATCAAAAAGCACCCTGAAAGAGGTGCTTTAATTTTGGGAAGCGGAAAATATGTGGTAAATAGGTTTAATGTTTTTTGGATTTTTCGATAAGTGCCGTTTAGATTATTTCTTATATGTTTTTATATAATTACCTGTGTTTTCTAATATCATAACAAATTTGCATTTGCAGCTACGTAGAATCATCGAGAACTTGTTCTCGAATGGAGTATTGTTTAGCATTGCCTCATATTTCATATCGTTTGCGCATAGTATTCCATGCTTTGGTTGTCTCATCATTGAGCTTATTATATATATTTTCATCAAACACTATGCACGCATATGCCAAAGCAGTTTCATATCTAAGGACTTCACGAATAATATGCGCCTGTTGAGTTATATCAATGGTCGCACTTTTGTTGGAACTAAGGTTTTCCCAGATGCCCTTACATTTATTTTGGATAATATCAAGGGTTTCTTTTAAATCACGAAGTCTAAAATAACGGCCGAGGAAACTCATCGATAGAAATGCCTGAAGAACTGCTATAAATGTCTGAGAAGTCAGTGAACTTATTAATGCAGCAATGACTAACGCGAAGAAGGCAAATAAATTGCTTCGCTCATTCCTCTTAAACATAGAGTCAATGATACGTGACGAAACAAAACTATTATCATGGATGTTTGCTAAAAGCTTGCGGGAACCGTTTTCAATTCCATCAGTATCATAATATCCTTCTGATCGCATATCAGCCATTCTTGTGTTATAAGCAGAATCTATTAGGCCATCCCGTCTTATTTCCTCAGCATGCCGATATGTGGTATGAAATCTTTGCTGGAAAGTAAAGACGGCAACTGTAAAAATTAGCGAAAGCACTATAAAAGCTACTTCGATATTTCTAGAATAAAAAGGAGCAAATGATATGATAGTACCGATGACTGATATAATTATTGCACTCGCTTTAAAAAGCCTCAACCAGACTATATATTTCTGAGCATCCTTGAAGGCGGACTTCTGTGGGATCAACGGAACCGTATGAATCACCTCTTTTTTGGGGCAGATTTAATATATTGATCAATGATTTCAATTGCGTCTGCGTGATAAACTGCACTTCTGTTTGATTTCATATCTCTGAGCAACTGTTTTCCATGACAGTTTCGGAAGTTCTTTCCAGACCCACAAGGGCAAGACTTGTGACCACGGAATTCATAGATTCCTGCCAAATACGAAAGCAGTTTAATAAGTAAATTTATATCTTCAGTACCATATCTTTCGGAATACGACTCGATAATCCCAAACATGCCATGAGATCGTTCACCATATGGTACCTTGCCATACTTCTTAAAATATGTTACTGAGTAGAAATAGCTCACTACTAAGCCATTCACAAACTCTGCTAGGGAGGGATGTTCGTCGAGAAAATCTGCAATTTCGCATCTTGTTCCAAGGCAAAGTTCACCGTTTGCATACCAATGGCCAAAATCAGATGGTAGTTTGCCAGATGTCTCCCTGATCCGAGGAAAAAGCCGCGGGAATTCATTCGGCACTTGAATTTCAATCTCATAGTCGTCATATAAAGGAATATGATTATATTCATGGTTCAATATAAATAGCCCTTTAATGATGTATCCGTCGTCTATTTGTTGGGCAGATAATTTGGGTTGCTCCTGAAGAAGAGCGGTAATTTGGTCTTCTAACGCAGCCCTATCCATTTCTCCATCTCCAGGGTTTGGTTGGATAAGATACTGGACGCGTAATTATTATTGGAGTTTCAGCTACAACGGGGAGCAAGGCCTTCTCTACAAAAGCTGTTCCCAATCCTGACTTAAAGCTTGTGAGATATCGTGCTTCATTGAGCGGTGTGGGATCTGCAAGATCTGTTTTCAGCGCGTTAATCCATTTAAAAAAAATTCGAGCAGTTTCATCCATCCATGTGTCAGCATAATTGTCATCCGGGTTGACTGGATTGGGAATCCACCACTTCTGATCCCGCTTTTCAATATAATTTTGCACTTCTCCTGTATACCTTGCAATCGGAGCTCTGCCCAGAAGTAGCGAGGCATAATCCGACAGCCCGGCGATAACATATGCCATAAGCTCATCTAAGTTCATTATTGGAGCGTACTTAGCAATTTGAGCTGCCAATGTAGTTATGATAGCGGAAATTGGCCGCGCCTTATCTCCATCTGAGATTCGTCCATAGTAAATATCTCGATGTCGTTTCAGTAACTGGATTACACGCTGCAGAGAGGATCTTATATAATAGTCTGGAACATCCTCGATAGTCGCAGCAGCGGCAAAGAGATTTCTGTTTTCCTTTAGAAATGCAGACTTCCTTTCTCGCAAGCCATCCTCTAGGAAACGCTTGTTAATAGAATCAAACCAGCCGCCATATCCTTTAGGATTACTGGCTTGCCATATATACTGCTGTTTTCCCGTTTTCTCAGTAATGGCAACAGTCAGTTCGGCATACTCATTTGGGATTCCTCTGCATTTGAGCGCGAGGATAGCACTATCGTCCTCTCTAACACAGGGTACGACATCGAGTTTCAAACCAACACTATCGACAACATCAGCATAAGACAGTGACCAACAACGATCCTGTTCAGGCTGTAACTTATCACTGTGGCCCACATCATTCTGCAAGACTGCGCCGATAGAAGTCTTCACTTCAGCCGGGGTGGTTTTATTTTTATCCTTTGCGAGTTCACATACAACATCAATGTCAAAATCAGATTCGACGGTATTCTTCAATGGCCTGACGACTGTACCAGTTCTAAAAGAACCCTGAGGATAAAAGGCCGCCTCAATAGCATTTTCTTTCAGAAGTTCTGATATTCCTGCGTACCGATCCACGGCATATTTGTGCATTGTGGGTGAGATATCAAGTTTAACAGCAAGGGTCTCAAGGTCAATCGCTTTTGTACGCATAACTATTCCTTTCTACAATTGGGCTACACCATATATTGTGGATATTATATCACAAAGGCACAAGATATTCAATGCACGTATGTTTCTCATAATAACAAAATCGCTCTACAAAGTGGCAGGACGTAAGGTTAATGGAAGTGTCAGTAGTTATTGCCACATATTCATGAAGCAAATTGATAGATACGCGACGAAAAAACCCGGCATGCCGGGTTCTTTTGACGCGGACGGTCTTAGCTGCATAAAAAATGCCGTGAGCAGTTTAGTCCTTCGCATTATTCTTGCCGAGCAGACCTTCAAGCGCCCGCGCCTCGTCCTCGCGTCCGGCAGGCACAAGAATGCTGAAATTGTCCGTGAATTTGATTACCTGGCCGTACCGGCTTCGGGTAGTGCTTTTATACAGGATTTTTAAATAACATGCGCCGTTTTCCATGCGCAATTCGGCTCCGGCGGCGTTTAAACCGGTGCGTTCGTTCATGGTGGGGCATGTATTGGCATAGATCAGGAAATTACGCCCGATTATGGTTTCACATGGTTCGCGTCGGATCAGGTTTTTCAAATAGATGCGATAGAGCCAAATCCCAAGCCACGGCAGAGCCGCAGGGACAAGCAAAAGCAGCAGCCGCCACAGCGGTATGGAAGGGTCGCCGTTTTTGATCACGTTTATAAATATGACGCCCATAAACGCAAGGCATACGCAAAGCAGAATCGCAAGGATACGCCGCCTTTTTGCGCTTTGCGCGAGCAGCGCATCGGCAAGTATATCCGACTCGTTATACGAATAGCCCCATCGCGCGAGCGCGTGCTCAGGCTTGATTCTGCCCAGATGCTTCTGACGCATGCTAAAGCCGGGAATTATGATGATTACAAACAGAAACAGCCCAAGCCCAAGCCCCCAGATGGGTTCTTCGCGCATCAGGATACCGGCCGCCGTGACAGACGCAAACAGCAGCAGAAGCGGGAGCATTACAACCCAGATACTGTGTTTTCGCAAACAATCAACCTCCTCGTTTGCCTCAGAAATCATATACAGAATAGATGCTATAAGATTACTCAAATCAAAACGGAGCTTGCAAAAAAAGGCGGGGAAGAGCGCTGAAAAAGACGTTAACGCGCACCTCGCGCACCGATACAATTCAATGAATCATCAGACTATTACTCTGCTGCGCCGGGCGGATCTATGTTTTTACACCGGCTGATCAATTCCTGCATAAATTCCTCGCGGTTTTCGGGTGAAATAAAAGTCGTGCCGGTTATATAGTTTTTACCGTGCTGCTTGATCTCAATACGGTCTATGGACAGCGCCATTGACGAGAGCATATTGCTGCTCAGCCGCACCGATTTGATTTTATCATAGACTATTTTCTCAAAAAATGGCCCGCTTTTGCAGAAAAGATAGTCGTCTCTTAATTCGTAATAGGTGCCGAAATAGATCCAGAACATAAAAAGCGACGTCGGGATGACAACGGCATAAGCAATCAGCTTTCCATCCTGAGGTACAAATATCATGCTTCCGACCAGTATAATGACCGTCGCCCATATTAAAATACTGAACCACAGATCAACCTTGGATTTTACACGCATGTTTCCGCCCTCCTAAATTAAATTATACTATTTATGCCGCCGTGGAACAACCTGCTTTGCCGTCCGCGATGTGCGCGCAAAAACCGCAGCCTGCCGTTGTGTCAACAGCGAGCTGCGGTTTGTGTTTTTGCTCATTTTTGATTCTATTGAGTAGGCCTTCATGGCTGTGGCTGAGTGCCCCGAAGTGCATTTTCAACGGCCTTTAAAAACGCCTTTTTGTCGACCGTGGCGCCCGATACCCCATCGACTTCCAGAGTCTGCTCCTTAATAATCTGTTCCGCCAGATCCTGCCGGATACTTTCTCGCCCCGTCGGAGCGGTGAGGGTTTTTATATCCGTAATCATATGGTCGCTGACAGTGACGACTACCGAATTGCTCCAGCGGTAACAGTCATATTCGCCCGTATATTGGCCGTCCTGAATATTTGCAAGGTTTACCGAGCCGATTTGAAGATTCAGGGTTTGTTCTTTGCCGAGGAAGGCATAGACCATAATAAAAGCAATAAAACCCAGAAAGACAATTCCAACCCACTTGAAGACCTTTTTCATGCCGCACAACCTTCTTCCGGTGTCATATTTTGCCAAATCGGTATAGTATATCGGATATTTGAGCATCGCGGGATTTGGACGTCCAGTTAACGATGCCGCTTTCGGCGGCGTTCGCGCCTTTTGAACGGCATAAACTGTACATCTGCTTGATGGCCTGTTTTCCGCCCATCCATGGCTTGGGAAAATGCTGCGTAACAAAGCAGTGGACTTTTTTGCCGGTGATCTGAGGCAACTGATTCAAATACGCTTTCATGAAGGGAGAAAGGGAAAAGCCCTGCACAGGCGCTCCGAAAATGACGGCGTCATAGCGAATCGGATCGGGCGTCGTCTTGAGCCGCAGCGGTAGCTTACTATTCGGGTTTTCGTCTTCGGCTGTGACACGTTCAATTGTTACGGTGTGCCCCTGCGCCAGAGCGGCAGTCTGGATTTTTTCCGCCACAGACAGCGTATTACCGGTATGCGAAAAAATAATGAGTCCTATATTCATCGCCATTATCTCCTTTTCAATATAAATTCAGTTACACCAGAGTGATACAAAGCGTGACAGATCGTAGCGGGTTTTCAGAAACATAAATCGTTCAGGGGTGTAGTCTTTTGTCCTGTTCATAGGTGTTAATTACAATTTCTCAATCCCGATTTGGCATAAATAGTTGTATGTATTATCGTAAAATGATCGTTGCCGTGTTGTGTCGGCATCGTTTCCCTCTGGCAAAAAGATGATAAAGCCTTGTCGAGCGCGAGTGAGAAGTACACGGTAAGCATTTTTTAGATACAACTGGTCTTCCTCTTTATTGACCGAATTCCAATGTGTTCCAGTGAAATTATATGGCACAAATGTGCCGTTTTCTATTCGATAGTCTGCATCCCAAGCTACGATAGTCCAATCTATTTCAAGACCTTGAATATCGAATTCGGTAGCGGTATCCTCGAGATAATATGAGGAACGCACATCATCCATATCATTGAGAAACCAGTATTCAGCTGTAATATCGCTTTGCACCCATATACCAAACGTACGCAGCCTTTTAGCTCCTGAGCTGGCAGTAAGACCATATCTCTCTGTACCACGGGCTTTATTGCGAACCCAATTGCGTGCTGTATCCAGATCGCGTGTTAATACAATAGGATATTTTACTTTTAATTCGGCATAAAGCTGCGCTGCAACAGGTAAGTTCATGTCTAATAGCGCCTTAACAAATGCAGATACACGCTCACTGCGGGAGGAACGCAGAGAAACGGCCAAATGCAATTTATCAACAGTGATGCATTGTAAACCGCTAAACATTTCGTTCAGTGGCATACCGCGGGTATATTCTACATCGGCAATTTGGCGGGACACATATACCTTCCAATTCGAAAAGCGGTTGCGCAAAGCACTAAACCATGCCGGTAGTCCGGCTTCTCCAGTATTGATCTCCTGCCCGCCGCCTACCAGGCAAATAATAACCGCCCAATCGTTGTGGCGATCCATGGCGCTGATAAGAAACTCCGGCTCGGACATATCCCAATCAAACTGTCCACGATCGTGCATAAACTTAGCGGTTTGCTCCTTCGTCCACGCCCGTTGAGCCTCATCAAACACAGTTACTTTTTCAATGGGTGCTCTGTCGGATTTTAACGCATCGTCACGGAAATGATGAATATTCTGGATAAATGCTTCAGCTTTTTTCCTTGCCAAGCCTTTTCTAATTGAATGTCCACTACGCTCATATTCGTCGCGTGAAAGAGCTTCGCGCAGCACAAAAACAAGAGGCCCGTTACCGGAAAGAAATACAGCGTGTTCATCCTCATCAAAGTTATGACGGGCATTGGCAATATTCAAACCCGCTAGAGTTTTTCCAGCGCCAGGTACACCCGTGACAAAACAGATGGATTTTTCGTTGTTGGCTTTACTGCGATCAATTATACTGTTAAGTGCATCGGTAGTTAAGCTGAGATTATACGCTGCAGAATCGCTTCGAGAAATCTCCTTGACGTCGTGCCCCCGATAAAGTGCTTGTGCCGCTTCAATTATGGTAGGCGTAGGCATATATCTTGAATTTATCCAATCATCAAAGGAAAATGTTTCACTTTTCAAAGCGTTGGTCAGCCACTCAAGAGTTTCTCTTAGGGTTTCCTTGTTGCAACGGAATGGTCGAAATATGCCATCTTCATCATGCAGCATAGCATTTTCACAAGCTGGCGCATTTGTGCAAACGACAATAGGTACAATCTTTTTGTTGTGACTTTCCTCATGAAAATACTTTAGGTCTAGTGCATAGTCCATCACTTGGTCAACCGCATGCTTTGGGTATGAAGGTTCTCCAACCTTGAATTCAATCAGATAAAGCACGCCATTAAAGGCAACCACGTTGTCAATTCGATCACCAATGCGTGGTATTGTATATTCAAAAGCAATATCGCCAGTTATTAAACCTCTCAGCGCATGTTGTAATAGCGAAATCTCGTATACCCACGTATTCCGCTGTTTTTGTTCCAAAGCGAACTCGTTATTGCGTGTAATTTCGCCCAGAATTTCATCCGGGGTCTGTGCGCAGAACCGACATATCTGATTTGAATAGTATGCTCGTTGCATATCGACTCTCCTTATGTCGCATCATCAAATATTATTTTTTATAACAAGTTTTATATTTTTTTAGCTCTAAGTTAGTTTTAAGCAGGCTTTCAATAGCAATACATTGCTCGGCAGTTAAGGCTTTTTTAGGAATGGGAAAGGCTTGATTTGTTGAAATAAAAAGGTAGAAGCCGTTATGAGTCTCATAAACTTTTGTTAGTGCAGAATAATTTATTTTGGAGAATCCGCTTGCGGTATCCGCTTCCTGCCTGACTTCAAAATAAGTATCGTATAAAGAAAATGCTTGCGGAGCAGTAAACAAAGCTGAAAGTTTTTTATATTGAATCTTTGGCAATATAAAAAACAGGAATCCAAACATGATAAAAGTGAACAACGATAGCGATAATGCAGCGATTGGTAATAATGCAGGGAAATCCATCAGCAACAGCAGTATCGCTAACGGTATTATCAATATAAACGGCAGAAAAAAGGTCGTTTTTGCAGTTCTATATTGTCTGCTTTTAAAAAGCGAAAAAATAATAAAATTCTCATAGACTTCAAAATCTTTTATAACAGTAAACTCAATAGGCATTTACGATCTCTCCATATTTCTATATGCCCAAAAACCCTATAGGTTCAGGCGCTTTGCCCATTTTGAGCGGCGACTGGGAACCCGATTTCGCCCCTGATGACTGGCCGCAGTCTTATCCGACGAAAATCAGATCACGATGCTCCGGATGCTCTCTAAACCATTTTATCGCATAAGAGCAAGTTAAAACGGCTTTGAAATTCTTTGAGCGCAGATCATCAACAACGGCACACATTAAGTCGGCCGCCACGCCCTGACCGCGCAAAGATTGATCAACAAAAGTATGATCTATGCATACCGTATTTTTTGATATCAACGGGAAAGTCACTTCGGCTATAATGTTTCCGCATGCATCAAGTGCAAAAATGCAATCGTCTTTTTTGCTGAAAGTCATATTTAACACCTCACAAGTATAATACCATAACTTGAAGTCGGATAATATTGCAATATTAAGCATATAACCCGGTCTTTGCTAGGCTAGACAGCTATGGATTTCCAGACGCGCCGAACAACCGGGCCGGAATTAAAAAGCACCCTTTTCAGGATGCTTTTTTCTCATTGACGGTCTACAGTGCGGCGCTTCAAACGCGCCTTTTGCTGATAGAGCTTTTTATCGGCGGCACTGATAAACGCATCCAAGGTTTCATAGCCGTCGGCCCAGAGCGCATTTCCCGCGCTGACGGAAAGCCGGTACTCGGTATTTTTTGACGTACAATACTCTTGAAGGCGGTCGTTGAGGTTTTTTATGAGCGTTTGGGCATCCTCTACAGTACCGTGGGTTGATATCACGACAAATTCATCCCCGCCGTATCTGCAGGCAAAATCGCTCTTTCCGCATTGGGATTGCAGAACCGCAGAAAGCGCCCTGACCGCATTATCGCCGGCCACATGCCCCAAGCGGTCATTGATCTGTTTAAAATTATCGATGTCCATGATCGTGAAAACGATACTTTCGGCGCTCGCCGCCGATTGAGTCAGGCGCTTGAGATACAGGTCCGCCTGCCGTCTGTTGTAGAGCCCGGTAAGCGAGTCCGTGGCGATCTGCGTATTTTGAATGTTGATAAAGATGATCAGCAGCGATATGACCGTCACGATCCAGATAACGGTGATGTCATTGAACCAGATCTGTATCAGACCGCCGATCAGGGGCGGCAGCGGAAAGAGCAGGAGTGTTTTCGTGATGCGGTTACGCATCGCGGGAGGTTCGCTGCTTTCGGTTTTTTTTGCCCTATTGGTCATCATGAGAACGCGAATGAAAGCTACGGCCAGCAGGATATAGGAGAGCAGGAAGGAGAGCGCAAGCAGCGAGCCGCGTGAATATACGTTGTTTTGGCCAATATGAAACAGCAGCCCGTAATGAATGCTCAGAACCGACAGCACAATATTGATGGCGAGCGGCGCGCAATACAGCGGAAGCAGCCGCAGTATTTTTTTTCTCGGCACATTGAGCTTGACGTCGCAATAGCACAGGTACAGCAGCGATATCAGCGGATTTAACGCGTAAAACGTTGTCGTGACCGCCAGATTAAGCGCTCTCGCATCGGGGAACGCCTGCCCTTCGAGCAGGAAAGCGCCGCAGTCGAGAAGCAGCATGACGATGTTCGTAATAAGCATCCAGAAATACAGCTTTTGATCCGGAAGGGGGAAACGGAGCTGTTTTTTCTTCATATCGGCGGCCATCATAATTAATATGATTAAAGCAAAAGTGTCGATTGACACGCCCGGTATCCATTTGTCGACCACTTTTATACCTCCTTGGGCGTTATAGCCCGTTCTTGATCTTAGCGCCATGCTCACATAAGTCCAGCGCCGGAAGGACTTTGCCATGCCTTATAACTTTGCGCTATGGCCTATCAGAGATTGGTACGGCAGTGCTTGAACTGTCCCATCAGACGAAAACCAAAAGATATTGTTTCTTTTTTCTTTTGCCTTATATAATGCAGCGTCCGCCTGCTCAATCAAGTCACGCTCATTCTGCGTATTGTTTCCTGCGGTAGCGCCTCCTATGGAAACGGTGACTCTTACCGCTGATTCCATTTTTCCGTAATGGAAATCAAAAGCTTCAATATCCTGCCGGATTTTTTCCGCTATCGATATCCCTTTGTTTTGGTCAATCCCCGGTAAGACGATTAAAATTTCTTCGCCCCCGTATCTGCAAACGATGTTTGATGTCTTAAGGCTTCTTTTGATTAAATTAGAGATCGTTATTAAAACGTAATCACCGCAGGAATGGCCCCATGCATCGTTAAATCTTTTGAAGTGGTCAATGTCCAACATCAGAGCAGAAATGCAGATGTTTAAATTCAGGGAAGATATAAACACATTTCTCATCAGGGAAAAAGCGAATTTTCTGGAATTGAGTCCGGTAAGCGGATCGGTCTTTGCGTCCTTTGACAAATTAATCAAAGTACGTTTCATAACGTAATTATTGATGTTCTGCCTCAGAATCGAAAGCCCGAGCAGAACAACGCCCAATTCACTAATTGTGATCATAAGCGATATAGAATTGGAGAATTCAATTAGACAGTATAAATAAATTGCCAAATAAGCAAAGATCAGGCCGTTTATCAATGTTGAAAAATTTCCGAATTTTGAGCTATCCTGGTACAAATCGATGGTTGTATAATCAGAATTGATTTTATTTCGTTTAAATAGAAATAGTATGATGATCAGCATCACAATCCCGAACAGTTGCAGATAATCCCCAATCCCATAGGCGCTAACCTGAAATATGACTTCAAAAGCAAACAAAAAGTCGCTGATTGTCCAAATTAGCACACCTACCGTTAACGGCAGGTATGCTTTTTCGTCGCTTGAGATATAGACTCTATTGATGTAAACATAATAGCCCAGCATTAAAAAATCTAATACAGGGTAGAGAAGATTGATTGCCATTCCATAATTAAAATTGGAAATCACAAGTTGCGAGGACATTAAGGAACGATCAAAATAGTAGAAAATCAAAAATGATAAAGTTGCTATGATGAAAAAATCAATAGTGAGCAGTATCCAAGTATTAAGCTCTGTATTTTTCCGCAGTGTCGGATTTTTAATCAGACTTTTAGTTCTTCGCTTAAAGTACATAAATATAAAGAAGTAAACAAAAAAGAAAAAGACGAAATCGATCGGTATATTCGTGGGCTGGCTAATAGTGACATAGCATAGTTCACCTAGGATATAAAAGACATCCGCTAAAATAAAGTATATAATATCTTCATCTTTGGTTCTATGGTGATACAAAAGTAGAAAGATCAGTGCAAACCCGCAAAAATAAAGCACATCATCCTGAGCAAGTAATTCTAGCATTGTGCCGTCCCTCTTAGACATCCTGTTTTTCTAAAACAAACAAGACTGGTATTTCTATTACCAGTCTTGTTATTACTCTGTAATAAGATTTACGGTTGTTCTTTTCATCCTGTATTTAGATTGTCGGACTAATAATGCGTACATACTATAGCATATTGCATGTAGGTAATCAATGGATTTCTACATTGAAATGGTGAATATTGGTTCTGCGGCGTTCATCTCATCGGCATATCATAGCCGATTTCGGAAACAAACTCGATATACGGCCAGTCGCTGATCCATTGCCTGCTGTATAAACGCCTTTGCGCATTACTTCAGTTCAAAATCCTTTTCTTCAAGATTCGGATAGATATCTTTTAGAGGCGAATAATCGGTTACGGAGCTGCCCTCCAATAATAATGTTTTAAGATTGACGAGACCTTTTAGCGGCGATATGTCGCTGATTGGTGAACCACGCAAGCTCATTTCGACAAGACTCGTGAGGTCGGCGGCGGGGCTTATATCGCTCACGCCGGTATTCTCCACGTTCAGTTTGTACAACTTTTTAAAATTGGAAACAACGCTCACGTCTGTGAGTTGTTTTGTATCTTGTATCCAAATCATTTCGATGTTCGTCATGCCTGCCATGTTTTGCATATCGGCATTGGTAAAATGATCGCTACTGGAAATAATAATATCAAGCATATTGGTTAATGACGCAAGAGCGGAGAAGTCTTTGACGCTTCTGGCATCAAAATAGTAAAAAGCTTCCAGATTTTTAAGCCCGGCGAGCGCAGATAAATCCTCTACCAGGTGATAAGATAAATCAAGGCTTTTCAGGTTTTTAAAATATTTCAATGCGTCGATGTCCTTGATCCTTGGCGAAGGGGAACTGGGGTCTTCTACTCTGAAATCAAGCTTCTCGACTGCTTCCGCCTCGGCAACGGTGATATCCCCGTCCGGTTTGTTCAATTGTTCGCGAACCAGCGCTTCAAGCACTTCATTCGGTAAACACGACGGTTTCAGATTGGGCAGTAGGCCCCAGTGTGACCGCCGGATTCGTGCTCAATTCAGACGATGGCTTCGGCGTGGGTGTGGAAGTGGAAGTCGCACAGGCCGCAAAGCCCAGCGTGAGTATGACGACTAGCCCCACAAATATGAGTCGTTTCATCGATTTCTTCTCCTTTTGATATTTTCAATGGGCATCGACGGGTGATAAAAGATATATTCAATTGTATTATACAGAGATTGGCGGTATTTATGGTGTGCAAGACGCCACACATTTGAGCAAAGCAGTTGCTAAATCTGATGATCGATTCGATGGAGCAAATTAAGAAACCACGCATATGTGCCGATATATTTATCCGTAAATACTCCAAATGCGCCATCCATCCGGAGTTTGGCAACAGATGACTATTTTATTTGAAAGGACTGCGAATAAAGTCACGATTGCTTGCCAAAATATTCTTCCAGCGTTAAGTTTTTTTGACTTATTGTTTTTTGCAGTGGGAATTCCAACATAACGGATATGCCATGGTTCGTACTCATAGCCTGTTATCGACTCCTTACCCAATGGAAAGCGGATGATAAAAACCAAAATTCGGAGCATTTTCTTTCAACCACTTTCCTTCTTTGGTTTCTCCAAATGATTGTACAAGTCTGTAATTTACGGAAGGGCTGGTCAAGTCAATAGCCAAGCCTGTCTGATGCTCACTTTCTCCTGGTCTTGCAATGAATTGATTCGCAGTGGGTGATTCTTTTATTCTTCTTTCCAGGATAGCCGCTTGTGTATCATATGATCTGTATCCGGACACGCCTAAAAGAGAGATGTTGTCTTTTTTTGCCTTTGCAAAGAGCTGCTCAAGAGCCTGTGCAGCATCCTGCCTCATAAGCTTCTTGGGAAGATACTCAGTAAAGCTAAAAGGAATATTGGGCACTACAAGGTTTGGCGGGATATACGTATTCGGCAGGCTATTGTGTTTATTGACCAATACGGTAGTAGCATATGGATCTCGAACAATATGGTAGTTCGAATCCAGCAACTGCTGCAGATATACCCTGGTTTTAGGCCCATATATGCCATCGGCAACCAATGCTTCAGGATACTTTTGCTGCACAAGAAATAGGGCGTTTTTCGTTTTATTGCCATATTTGCTATCGGGAATAATCGGATATCCGATCGCGGCAAGCGCCATCTGTATGGCATAGACCTCAGAGCCCGAGCTCCCTGGGTCATATACGCCATCCGGCAGTAGAATTTTGGGGATATATAGAACTTGGCCTACATCCAAATATGAACTCGTTAAATTATTGATTTGCATTAATGTATCGATTGAAGTATTGAATTTCTTAGCGATATAGTACAGCGAATCTCCAGGGGCTACAACGTAAGTATTCATATATGAGCTCCAATCTTAGCAGAGTACTATAGTTTATGCTAATGGACCTGGCCGTGTTAAGTATTGATTGACGGGCGTCCCGGACTGTTTTGAATTGAAGTATACGGTAATATATGGTATAAATAGAATGAGTGAAAGCTTGAAGCAAGCGGATAAAGTGAGGCTTGCCACACAGGTTTTGCCCGGCATTTTTTGTATTGCAGCAATTCATATATAGCATTCTGGAAGAACTTCTGTACTTCTCTTTTTCGGAAATTAATATCTGTTTATGAAGGGAGACACAAAAACATGATCCTTACAGAAAAACAGCAGGCTCTGCTCGACGGTGAACAAGGCGAAACCATGGCAAAGATCGTTAAGACGCTGGTTATGTATGGCGAAGCTTTCAACGCTCAGAAAATGGTTCCGGTCACAAGTGAGTATGGGCACACAGTCATCAGCTTCGGTATCGGTGTGATGAAACCGGTCTATGAGCTGTATGACAGGCTTCTTTCGGACAACGCGATCAGCAAGCAGAAATTTTCCGCAGATCCAAGACCGCTTGACAAAAACGTTCCGTCTTCATTTCTGCAGGACACGGTGTTCAAGCTGATGTACAGCCAGCAGGACCGCTACGAACAGCAGCTGCGCAAACTCGGCATCATGGGCGAGGACGCCTACACATGCGCCTGCTATCTGCCGGAAGTCGGAAATATCCCAAAGCGCGGGGATATTCTCTCCTGGGCGGAGTCTTCCGCCGTCGTTTACGCAAACAGCGTACTCGGCGCAAAGTGCAACCGCAATTCCGGCATCATCGAGCTGATGGGGTCCATCGCCGGATTCGTCCCCGAATTCGGGTTTCTCACCGACGAAGGGCGCAAGGCGGACTGGGTTGTTGAGATTCGCACTAAAAAAATGCCGGAAGCGCAGTTATTCGGTTCGGCCGTCGGTATGAAGGTGCTTGAAAAGGTGCCTTATATCAAAGGGCTCGATAAGTGGATCGGTACGCAGCTGGGCGAGAGCGCCTGCGCCTATCTGAAGGATTTCGGCGCCGCAACGGCGTCCAATGGGGCCGTAGGCCTTTATCATATCGAGAATCTCACGCCGGAGGCCGTCGAATACGGCGAAACGCTGATACGCGAGGGCGCGCCTGTTTATGTGGTTGACGACGCCGAGCTTGAACGCATTAAAAACAGTTATCCATGCATCTGGAAGGATATCAACGCCAAACCGAAGCTCTGCTTCATGGGATGCCCGCATATGACGCTTGAACAGCTCAAGGATTGGACGGCACGCGTGGAGGAAGGCCTCAAAGCGGCGGGGAACAAAAAGGTGCAGATTCCGACCGTATTCACCTCCGCCCCCGGCGTGATTCGTGAATTCGGGGAGACCGAATATGGTGCAAGGCTACAGGCAACGGGAATTACGCTCAGCTATATCTGCCCGCTGATGTATATGAACAATCCGCTCTCAAAGAAAATGCCCGTCATAACCTCGTCGAACAAGCTGCGTACCTATACAAGCGCGCGGTTCTATTCGGACGATGAGATTTTAAATATGATTACGGGAGGCGTAGCGTAATATGGCAAAGGAATTTAAGGGACGCGTTGTTGCGCCCGGCACGGCAAAAGCGGAAGCGCTTGTTTCCCGCAGCGGATTCAATACGCTTGCCAGCTACCAGATGGCATTGATGTTCGGAGACAAACAGGTCAAGTGCGGCGACCAGAATAACAGGGATATCTATAAAAAACCAATGATCGGAAAAGCGCTCTGCCTTTCCGAGACGATCGGCTCCACAACCGGCGGTATGGTCCTTTACGCGGCCTGCGCGCTCGGCAAGCAGCCGGCGTGTATGCTCTTCTCAAGGCCGATCGACTCGCTTGCGGCATCCGGCGCAATCCTTGCCGCGAACTGGACGGATGCTCAAATGCCCGTTATTGACAA
>CAXXMM010000006.1:0-313401 GCA_963676385.2 Anaerovoracaceae bacterium | reverse complement strand
TGGATGAACATGCCCTGGCCGCATGGCGTCGGAACGCGCTAA
The DNA here is from genome assembly GCA_963676385.2 of Anaerovoracaceae bacterium. Taxonomy (GTDB): domain Bacteria; phylum Bacillota; class Clostridia; order Peptostreptococcales; family Anaerovoracaceae; genus UBA1422. Next base: position 313,359 of record CAXXMM010000006.1, on the reverse strand, counting down.
ATCCGGAACACCCAGTGCTGAGAAGCACGGTCCAAAATCCGGACATCTATTTCCAGGTGAGGGAATCCAACAATGAAGATTACGAAGTTTTGCCGGATTTGGTTCAAAGCTATTTTGATGATATTACCCGAATTACCGGACGAAAATATAAGTTGTTTCAATATTATGGTGCAAAGGATGCGGACCGGGTCATTGTGGCGATGGGTTCGGTTTCCGGCACCATACAGGAAACAGTGGATTATTTGAATAAAAAAGGGGAGAAGGTTGGTTTTGTTCAAGTTCACCTGTATCGACCCTTTTCACCAAAACACCTGCTGAAGGCGTTGCCTAAATCCGTCACCAAAGTGGCAGTGTTGGATCGCCTCAAGGATGCAGGCGCCGACGGGGAACCCTTATATAAGGATATTTGTTCTGCCTTTACCAACCGAGAGAATGTTCCTAAGATTTATGGCGGCCGTTATGGGCTTTCTTCCAAGGACACCAATCCGGCGCAGATTAAGGCGGTCTTTGACAACCTAAAGGCCATACGTCCCAAGAACCATTTACCATTGGCATTGAGGATGACGTTACCGGTCATTCCCTTTTCCAAGGAGAAAACTTTTATGCCGGGGATCCCAAAACCATTAGCTGCAAATTCTGGGGGCTGGGGTCTGACGGTACTGTGGGAGCTAACAAAAATTCCATCAAAATTATCAGCGAATCCACGGATATGTACACCCAGGCATACTTTGAATATGACACCAAGAAGTCTTTTGGCATAACCAAGTCCCACCTTCGCTTTGGGCGGTCCCCATTCGGTCCACCTATTTGGTCAAGTCTGCCGGCTTTATTGCTTGTCATAACCAAAACTTCCTCAGCAAGTATGTAATCTTGCCGGAGTTGGAAAAGGGAGGAACCTTCCTTCTCAATTGCGATTGGACCGAAGAGGAACTGGAGCAGAATTTGCCAACAGAGGTGAAGCAATACATTGCCAAGAATCAAATCAACTTCTATATCATTGACGCCAATCGGGTTTCCAATGAATTGGGGTTGGGGAACCGGGCCAATATGGTGCTTCAATCCGCCTTCTTTAATTTGGCAGGAATTATTCCTGTGGACAAGGCGGTGGAATATATGAAGGAAGCCGCAGAAAAGACATATGCCAAGAAGGGCAAAACTATAGTAAAATGAATTTGGCGGCCATTGACAGTGGGCTGACGGCAGCTAAAAAAGTGACGGTTCCCGCTCACTGGGCCACCCTGAAGGATCCAAAGAAAAAGGGGGAATCAAAGGCTGACAAGTCTTTGCCAAAGTTTATCAAGAACATACAGATTCCCATTAACGCCCAAGAAGGAGATCGTCTGCCTGTCAGTACCTTTGTGGGAATGAAAGACGGCACCATGCCCCTTGGGACCTCTGCTTATGAAAAACGAGGCATTGCCACGGATTTGCCGGTATGGATAAAGGAAAATTGCCTACAGTGCAACCAATGTGCTTTGGTTTGTCCCCATGGTTGTGTCCGTCCCTATTTGTTGGATGACAAGGAATCCATCAAGGCACCTTATGAATTTGAAAGTGTGGAAGCCAAAGGAAAAGACTTGGCCAATTACCGATACAGTTTACAAATCAGCACCAAGACTGCACCAGTTGCGGTTGTTGTGAAGCGGCCTGCCCTGCCAAGAACAAAGCCTTAGTTATAAAACCGGCAGGGGAAGTGGAAGTGAACAAATACAGTTGGGAATATGGACTGACCATCAAGGAGAAAACCGGATCTTTTGATCCGGCCACCATTAAAGGAAGCCAGTTTAAGCAACCTTTGCTGGAATTCTCCGGTGCTTGTGCGGCTGCGGCGAAACCCCATACATAAAACTGCTCACCCAGCTTTACGGGGACAAAATGTACTTTGCCAATGCCACCGGATGCACTCAGGCCTGGGGATCTGCCATGCCCTGTGTGCCATATACCACCAATAAGGAAGGAAAAGGACCGGCCTGGTCCAACTCTCTGTTTGAAAATAATGCAGAATTCAGTTATGGCATGTGCCTGGCTGTGAAGCAGCAGCGGGAACTTGTCACTGGATTTGCGGCAAACCTTAGAGAGCTTTCTGAAGGAAAATTAAAAACTGCTTTGAAAAAGTGGTTTGACACTTGGGATGATTTGGCGGGCAATGGTGTCGCTACAACCAAGTTGGTGGAAACCTTGGAAGGGGAACTCAAAGCAAGGAACCTAAAAGGAGAAGCCAAAGAACTGGCCAAGAAGATTTTGGAACGAAAAGACCAACTGGCCAAAAAAACCATGTGGATGGTTGGCGGCGACGGCTGGGCTTACGACATTGGATATGGCGGCTTGGATCATGTTTTCGCCATGGGAGAGGACGTCAACGTGCTGATTGTAGATACGGAAGTCTACTCCAACACCGGCGGACAATCTTCCAAAGCAACCCCCATTGGTGCGGTGGCTCAATTCCAGGCTTCCGGCAAAAAAACCAAAAAGAAAGATTTGGGTCTTCAACTGATGACCTATGGCAATGTATATGTGGCCAATGTGGCCATGGGTGCAGATCAGAACCAACTGATTCGGGCTCTTTGCGAAGCGGAGGCCCATAAGGGTCCCTCCATCGTCATCGCTTACGCCCCCTGCATCAACCATGGAATCAAAGCCGGCATGAGCAACATGCTTAACGAAATGAAAGAAGCCGTCAACGCCGGATACTGGTTCCTTTATCGGTACAATCCGGATAAAGAAGGAAAAGACGGAAACCCTGGGGTATTCACTTTGGACTCCAAGAAACCATCGGTACCCCTTCGTGAATTCTTTAAGAATGAAGTCCGCTACGCATCTTTGGAAAAAAGTTTCCCCAAGAATGCCAAGACTCTCTTTGATGAGGCTGAGCAGGATGCTCGAAACCGATATGAACAATATAAGGCTATGGAATAGATGGCTATGGAATAGGAAGGAAAGACAATGGCAAAAGGTATCCTAAAATTTGAAATTGACAAATGCAAGGGCTGCGAACTCTGTGTAGCCGCCTGCCCGGCAAAGATTTTGGAAATTGACGTTAACGTGGTCAATAAAAAAGACTATCATCCCATTCGTTGCATCGACATGAATCAGTGTATTGCCTGTGGCAGTTGTGCAGTCATGTGCCCCGATGGGGTCATCAGCGTATATAAGGAGGAGGACTAGCATGACGGACCAAAAACCAGCAGGTGCTACCGACAAGAAGCTGGAAAGAAAACTAATGAAGGGCAATGAGGCACTGGCCCTGGCGGCTATTCGTGCCGGATGCCGATATTACTTCGGCTATCCCATCACACCCCAAAATGAAATTACAGAATATATGTCTCGGGAACTTCCCAAAGTAGGAGGATCCTTTATCCAGGCAGAAAGCGAGTTGGCTTCGATTAATATGTGTTATGGAGCCGCCGCCGCAGGAGGGCGTGTTCTGACCTCGTCTTCTTCACCGGGTGTCGCCCTCATGCAAGAGGGACTCTCCGGGTTGGCCAACATTCAGGCCCCCATGGTGGTGATTAACGTCATGCGGGCCGGCCCCGGCATCGGCGCCATTCAGCCTGCCCAGGCCGACTACTTCCAGGCCACCCGTGGCGGCGGCAACGGAGACTACCACATCATCGTCTACGCCCCGGAAAGCATACAGGAAGCCATGGATATGATAGGCAAAGCCTATGACGTGGCAGATGAATACCGAAACCCTGTGATGATTTTGGCCGACGGCATGTTGGGCCAAATGATGGAACCTGTCACCATCCCGCCGGCCAGAAAGCCGATTATGGGAGATGACATTGCCAAAGCCAAACCTTGGGCTCTCACCGGTCACAAGAATAAGCGGGAGCGAAATGCCATTAATTCTGTGTGGTTGGATCAATATGCTTTTGAAGAGTTCAGTAACGAACTATGGAAGAAATACATTAAGGCCGAGAAAGAACTGCCCGAATACGAAACTTACAATCTGGAGGATGCAGATTTGGTGTTCACAGCGTTTGGCACCACCGCCCGCATCGTTCGGGAATCCATAGATCAGTTGGCCCAAAAAGGGATTAAAGCCGGCCTAATCAGACCAAAAACTCTTTGGCCGTTCCCCTATGCCGCTTTTGATGAAATTGAAGCAAAGGCGCCCAACGCAAAACTGGTCATCAGTGCGGAATTATCCAGAGGACAATTGATTCAGGATGTGAAACTGGGACTTCTGGGGAAACTTCCTGTTGAATTAATCGGGCGGGTGGCAGGAATCCTGTTGACTCCCGATGAAATTACCCAAGAGGCGGAAGCCTTGTACAACAAAACCGGCGTCATCACCCCTTCCTGTTCCGACTGTGGCTATGACTGTATTCAACAAAAGGAGGTGAAATAATGAAGACGGTATTTGAAAAAACCCCTGCTATGCGGGAAATGGAACTTCATTATTGCCCGGGTTGCACCCACGGCATTGCTCACCGACTGATTATGGAGGTGCTGGAGGAATCCGGCCGACTGGGAGACGCCATTGGGATTTCTCCGGTAGGGTGTTCCATTGTTGCCCATCGATATATGAATGTGGATATGATAGAAGCCGCCCATGGCCGTGCACCGGCAGTGGCATCTGCCATTAAACGGGTTCATCCCGGAAACTTGATTTTCACCTACCAAGGAGACGGAGATTTGGCTTCTATTGGAACCGGTGAAGTCATTCATGCGGCTCATCGAGGGGAAAAGATTTGTACCTTCTTTATTAACAATGCCATTTACGGTATGACCGGAGGACAAATGGCTCCGACTACCTTAATCGGACAGAAAGCCACCACGGCTCAAGAAGGCCGAAAGGTGGAAGACGCGGGGATGCCCCTTCGTGTGGCAGAAATGATTGCTACTATTGATGGCGCTGTGTATGTGGAACGGGTTGCCTTAAACAGTCCCTCCAAAGTGCGGGCGGCCAAAAAAGCCATTGCCAGAGCCTTTGAGGTTCAGGAAAAAGGACTGGGTTTTGCTTTTGTGGAACTATTGTCTTCCTGCCCTGTGAACTGGGGATTGCCCCCGGTCAAGGCACTTCAGTGGATGGAAGATGCCATGATCCCTTATTACCCGTTACAAAAATTCAAATGTCCCAAAGAGGTGAAGTAAATGTCGACGAAAAGAATATTTATAGCTGGATTTGGTGGCCAAGGCATTTTGCTCATCGGACAGATGTTGGCCTATACTGCCATGTTGGAGGGAAGAGACGTTTCTTGGATGCCGGCCTACGGACCGGAGATGAGGGGCGGCACCGCCAACTGCACCGTGGTGATTTCCAACAAACCCATTGCGTCTCCTATTGTGACCCAAGTGGATGTTCTGTTGGCCATGAATGGGAATTCCTTGGATAAATTCACTGAAATGGTTGTTCCCGGAGGTACCATCATAGTTAATTCGGGAATTATCAAGAAAAAAGTGGAGAGAACCGATGTCCACGCCATCTATGTGGACTGTAACTCCATTGCCCGGGACCAACTGGGCAACGAAAAGGTGGCCAATGTGGTTATGCTTGGGGCATTGATTGGATCCTCAAAGGTGGTAGGTTTTTCCGGAATTGAGGAAGTTTTCCGAGAAAACTTTAAAGGTCGAAAGGCTAAATTGGTTGAACTGAACTTACGGGCAGTCAACTATTGGAAAGAGAATCAAAATGAATAATTCCAATACCGATAGAATTATAGACTTGCTCACTCGGGTGACCGCTTTGGTGGGACACTACGGCAGTGGAAAAACCGAGTTGGCAGTCAATCTGGCGTTGGATGCCAAAACCCGGTTGGACCGTCTTCGATGGGAGGAACAATTTCCGGAGGATATTCTTCCTTACAATAAAGTGACCATTTGCGATTTGGACATCGCCAACCCCTATTTCCGAAGTCGAGAAAGAAAAAGTCTTTTTGTGAAAAATGATATTGACGTTATCAGCAATTCATTTGAGATGGATATCACGGAGGATTTACCTGCTATCTCACCTAGAATTATGGCACCCCTTCAAAACAGAAGATGCAGGGCTATTTTGGATGTGGGAGGCAACAACACCGGGGCCATGGTCCTCAATCAATTTAAGCCCTACCTGCTCAAAGCGGATTGCCAGATGATTTGTGTGGTCAATGCCAATCGGCCGGAAACTGATAACTTCCGAGGGGTAGTGGACCACATTAACAGCATTATCTTAGAAACCGGTATTCCCTTTTTAGGGATGATTAACAACACCCACCTGCTGGTGGAAACCACAGTAGAGGACATTATGAAAGGGCATTTGCTTTGCGCAGAAATCAGCGATGCCACAGGAATTCCCCTGTTGTTTGACAGTTGTAGGGCAAACATGGTGAAACCTTTGCTGGAGGAAGCAGAAAAACGAGAAGTGGACATCAAACCTTATCCCTTAAAATTGTACATGCGGCCATCGTGGCTGGAACGATAAAATATTTCCCGGGGGTCATTTCCCAACAAACATTTCCCGGCACTGCCGGAGAATTCCAAAGGAGGAATCAACAATGAAAGCAGAGTTTAGTATCACAAAAACTACCAATCCCAAAGCGAAACCTGATGAAGAACACCTAAAGTTTGGCGTGGATTTTTCAGACCATATGTTTATCATGGACTGGGCACCGGAAAAAGGATGGCATGATGGACGAATTGTACCATACGGTCCTTTGTCTTTGGATCCTGCCACGGTATGCTTCCATTATGCGCAGGTAATGTTTGAGGGAATGAAGGCTTACCGAACAGAAGATGGCAGAATTCTGCTATTCCGACCGGATATGAATGCCAGACGCAGCAACCGTACTTCGGAGCGACTTTGTATTCCCACCATGGATGAAGAACTTTATGTGGAGGCGGTAAAGGCGCTGGTTGCTATAGATGCAGACTGGGTTCCCTCCAAAGAAAACTCTTCTTTGTACATTCGTCCCTTTATCATCGCCGACGAGCCTTTTGTAGGGGTGCGACCCTCTAACCACTATAAGTTTATCATCATATTAAGCCCCGTTGGTCCCTATTATCCCAGCGGTCTGAAACCCACAAAGATTTACGTGGAAAACAAATATGTTCGTGCAGCCATCGGTGGCACCGGGGAAATCAAATGTGGAGGAAACTATGCGGCCAGCCTGAAAGCTCAGGTGGAGGCGGGAGAAAAAGGTTATGATCAAATCCTGTGGTTGGATGGAATCCATCGGAAGTATGTTGAAGAAATCGGCACCTCTAATGCTTTCTTTGTTATTGATGGAGAAGTAATCACGGCACCCTTGGAAGGCACCATCCTTCCCGGCATAACTCGAAATTCTGTGATTCAATTGTTGCGACAGAAAGGCATTGCCGTTTCAGAACGCAAATTGTTAATTGACGATGTTTATGCTGCGGCAAGATCCGGCAGGCTGACGGAAGTCTTTGCATCGGGTACCGCTGCGGTTATCAGCCCGGTTGGGGTTTTGTGCTACAACGATGAATGCGTTGAAATTAATCACAACCAGGTAGGTCCTATTTCTCAGGATATGTATGACACCCTTTATGGCATGCAGACCGGCAAACAACCGGACACCATGCACTGGACGGTGGAAGTTAAATAAATTTAAAGGAGAAAGTATATGAGCGAAGTCAGACACATCACCGTCGGCCAGATGTTTGAGGAAACTGTACAAAAATATCCTATGCATCAGGCGGTAAAGTACATCGAAATGAAGTACGACAAAACCTATTATGAGCTCAATGTGAAAGTGGACCGGATTGCCCGGGGACTTTTGGGCATGGGTTTCAAGAAAGGGGATCATGTGGCAGTTTGGGCCACCAACTATCCTCAGTGGCTTGTGTTGCTTTTTGCCACGGCTAAAATCGGTGTTGTGCTGGTAACGGTCAATACAAATTACAAGGCCGCAGAGCTGGAGTATTTGCTGAAACAATCGGACAGCAAGGCTTTGTTTATCTGCGACGGCATTAAAGATGTGGATTGCGAAAAGATTATTTATCAGGTTTGTCCCGAGCTTAGGCATTGCGAAAAAGGAAAACTGGAATCTGACACCCTGCCTCATTTGAAGGCGGTGATTTCCTTTGACAATTATTATACCGGCATGTATCACTGGAATGAGATCAAACACTTTGGCATTCTGATTTCCGAAAATGAATATCAGGCAGCCAAAGACGCTTGCCATCCTGATGATGTAGTGAATATGCAATACACCTCCGGTACCACAGGATTTCCCAAAGGGGTCATGCTGACCCACAAAAATTTAGTGAATAACGGGACTGCCATTGGAGATTGTATGAAGTTTACTGAAGAGGACAGACTTTGTATTCCGGTACCGTTTTTCCACTGTTTTGGACTGGTTCTGGCTATTATGGCATCGGTTTCCCATGGGACCACTATGTTGCCCCTTCTTTGGTATACTCCGATGAAGGTTATGCATACCATAGAGTATGAACGATGCACAGCGGTACACGGCGTGCCTACTATGTTCATAGGCATTTTGGAGCATCGTGATTTTGATGCTTACGATTATTCATCTTTGCGAACCGGAATTATGGCCGGATCTCCTTGCCCCATTAAGGTGATGCAGGATGTGGTGGAAAAGATGAACATGAAGGATATCACCATTGTATTCGGACAGACTGAGGCGTCTCCCGGCTGCACCCAGACCACGGTGGAAGACACCATTGAAAAGCGGGTTCACACGGTTGGCCGGGCGCTGCCGAATATGGAAACCAAGATTATTGACGAACACGGCAACCAAGTGGCCCCCGGAGTTTCCGGAGAATTCTGCGTTCGGGGCTACAATGTGATGAGAGGGTACTACAAAAATCCTGATGCCACGGCTGCGGCCATTGACCGAGATGGGTGGCTTCATACAGGGGATTTGGCGGTAGAAGATGAAGACGGATACTACAAGGTGACCGGACGAATCAAAGACACCATCATTCGTGGTGGTGAGAATCTTTTCCCCAAGGAAATCGAAGATCAGATTTATCGTCATCCGGCAGTACGGGATGTATCCGTTGTTGGAGTCCCCTCCCGAAAGTACGGGGAAGAAGTCTGCGCCTTTGTCATTCCAAAGAACCAAGCAGATATTACCGGGGAAGAAATCAGCAAGTTTGTCAGTGACAACATGGCACGACACAAGGCACCTAGATACGTTATTTTCGTATCGGAATTCCCAACAACCGCCAGCGGCAAAATCCAAAAATTCTTGCTTCGGGAACAGGCCATTGAGACTCTCAATCTGACCGATGAAGCAAAAATCGAAACGGCATAAAGGAGGAAACCTATGACAGTATCATCTGCCACCTTACAACGTCTCAAAGACATGAGAGAAGAACTGGGCATTTCCGTGGAGGAAATGGCAAAGACCACCGACACCACTGTGGCTGAATACCTGGCCATTGAAAATGGCCTTGGAGATATCGGTTTCACCTTTTTGTATAATTGCGCCAAGAAATTCAAAATCGACTTGGCCGAGTTGGTTACAGGGGAAGAACCCAGACTAACCAGTTATACTCTTTCCCGGGCCGGGGAAGGGATGCCCATTAAGCGAAGAGAAGGCTTTGAATATGACCATCTAGCCTATTTGCTTCGGGATCGGCTGGCGGAACCTTTTGTGGTTACTGCCAAATATAGTAGAGATTTGGAAAACAATCCAATTGAGTTGACTCACCATGCAGGGCAGGAATTCAACTATATTTTGGATGGCATTCTGAAGTTCCAGATTGAGGAACATATTGAAGTCTTAAAACCGGGTGATAGCCTGTTTTATGATGGCAGCAAAAAACACGGCATGATTGCTCTAGGAGGCAACGACTGTAAATTTCTGTCCGTGGTCATTCAAGGGGACTTAGTGGACCACGCTGACTTTGTGCCGGATTATGTTCATGAAAAGGCCCAAACCAAGCGGGTTCGCAAGCCGGATACCAGAGTGTACAAAAAATATGTAAAAGAGACCCTGGACGAGAACAATTACTTGAAGGATATTGACTTTGATATTCCTGACAACTTTAATTTTGGATACGACTGTGTGGATGCAGTAGCTGCCAAAAATCCGGATAAACTGGCTATGCTTTGGGTTTCATCCACAGATGAAGAACGTCGAATCACCTTTGGAGAAATGGAAAAGCGGTCCAACCAAACCGCCAACTATTTCCGTAGAATGGGCATTAAAAAAGGAGATCGGGTACTGATTGTATTGCGAAGGCATTATCAGTTCTGGTATACCATGGTGGCATTGCATAAGCTGGGGGCCATTGCCATTCCGGCAACTGATCAACTGGCGGTGAAGGACTTTGAATATCGGTTCAAAGCGGCCGGGGTTTCCGCAGTCATCTGCACCGGATACGGCAATGCGGCGGAAATGGCTGAAGAAGCCAGCATCTCCTTCCCGGATCTTAAGATTTTTAGTATGGCCAATGGGACACGGAAAGGGTGGAGCAACTTTGATGAAGAAATCCTCAAAGAGTCGGATCAATTGGAGCGGGTTGAAACCTACAAAGATGATCCAATGCTGATGTTCTTTACCTCCGGAACCACAGGGTTTCCCAAAATCGCTCAGCATAGCTATTGCTATGCCTTAGGACACTTGGTCACCGCTAAATGGTGGCATAATGTTCAGGAAGACGGCATCCACTTTACCATTTCCGACACCGGATGGGGCAAAGCGGTTTGGGGCAAACTGTATGGACAATGGCTTTGTGAGGCTGCAGTATTCACCTGTGATTTTGAACGATTCAACCCGGTGGATTTGTTGCCCATGTTTAAGAAATATAACATTACTACCTTCTGCGCACCTCCTACCATGTTCCGTTTCTTTATTAAGGAAGATTTGAGCAAATACGACCTGTCTTCCTTGAGATACGTTACCACCGCCGGGGAGGCCTTAAACCCTGAGGTGTACAACCAAATTCTTCAAGCCACCGGCCTGAAGATTATGGAAGGGTTTGGACAAACAGAAACCACCTTGACCATCGCCAATTTGTTGGGAGCGGAAACCAAGCCCGGGGCCATGGGAAAACCCACCCCCGGATACGATATTACCCTTCTTGGTGGGGACGGACTGCCTGTGAATCCGGGTGAAGTCGGTGAAATTGTAGTATCCACCAAACATGGACATGCCCAAGGATTATTCTATGGATATTACCGAGATCAGGAGCGCACCGATGAAGTTTGGTATGATGACTATTATCACACCGGAGACATGGCTTGGCAGGACGAAGACGGATACTTCTGGTACGTAGGACGAACCGACGATATTATTAAATCCTCCGGATACCGAATTGGACCTTTCGAAGTGGAAAGTGTGCTCATGGAAATCCCTTGCGTTTTGGAATGCGCCGTTACGGGAACCCCGGATTTGGAAGGAGAGCGGGGGCAACTGGTGAAGGCCACCATTGTGCTGTCCAAAGGCTATGCCCCCAGCGATATCCTAAAAAAGGAAATTCAAAATTATGTGAAGAGCCATACCGCACCTTACAAATATCCCAGAGTCATTGAGTTTGTGGAAACCTTGCCAAAGACCATCAGCGGCAAGATCAGGCGGGTGGAAATCCGCGCCGCGGAAGAGGGAGAAACCGTCAACGTAATGGAAGATTAAAGGTTGATTTAGGTGGAACTTTACTCCCTTCAATAGTGAATCCAGAAATGGAAGCCCCAGGCAAAACTGTCTGGGGCTTTTTAAAACAATTTTATGGTATGCAAAAACCCTCCACTATATCACCAACCTTATGGTTCGTGGTATACTTACTTCAAAGATCGTTGAAAGAGAATCACAGGAGGCTCTGTATCGAAAAAAGGAGAAAGGCGTAATGGTAGCAACATACAGTACTTCGCAGATAGCTAAATCCATAGGAATTCACCCCAATACCGTAAGACTTTATGAAAAGATGGGATTAATTACACAACCAAAACGTGAGGCCAATGGATATCGTGTGTTTACTGAACTTCAAATGAAACAATTCAAACTTGCTCGGGTCGCCTTCCAAATTGAGGTCCTTCAAAACGGGCTACGCAAAATGGTGGTTGAAATTGTGAAACTGTCTGCAGCATGTGATTTTGAAAAGGCAACTGAACTTATAAAGGAATACTTAAAGAAGATAAAGATTGAACAAGACAATGCCGAATACGCCATTAAAAGTGTAAAAGAGATGATGTCCGGACTTCAACAGGAAAGAGCTAAATTTTACAAGCGAAAAGAAACTGCAGAGCATTTAAAAATATCCGTTGATACTTTGAGGAATTGGGAAATGAACGGACTGATTATTGTAAAAAGAAAGAAAAACGGGTATCGGGTTTACTCAGAAGCGGACATGACAAGACTTAAAATTATCCGTTCATTACGCTGTGCCAACTATTCTCTTGAAGCGATTTTGCGCATGTTGCAAGGAATCTCCCGCAATCCGGATGTTAATATAAAAGAAATTTTAGATACGCCCAAAAAGTCGGATGATATTATTACAGTATGTGACAACTTGATAAGCTCACTAAAGGCGGCAGAAAAAAATGCCATAGAGATGCTTTCTCATATTGAAGGGTTAGCCGCTGAGTTCGGCGACAGTAAAATGTAATATGCAAAGGCTCCACTTTAACACCAACCTTTTGGTTGGTGTTATTATTTTGGAGCTTTAGCGGCGGTTCCGACCGAAGAATGAGGGAGGAACAAATAACCACCCGCTATGCGGGTGCGGTTAAAAAGCTTCAGCGTAAAAAACCTCCTGTGTTAGAATAGTTTGGGTTTGCCAACCAAACTAAATAACAAGGAGGTATGTCCAATGAAGGACAACAATAGTTTAGCACACACAACTTGGAACTGCAAATATCATGTAGTGTTTGCACCAAAATATCGCAGGCAGATAGTCTATGGAAAATTGAAGGGAGACATTGGAAAAATATTACGGCTTCTCTGTGAACGTAAGGGTCTGGAAATCATTGAGGCGGAGTGTTGCAAAGATCATATCCATATGTTGTTAATGATACCACCAAAGCACAGCGTTTCGGAGATTGTAGGGTATCTCAAAGGAAAAAGTTCGCTGATGATTTTTGATAGACATGCAAACCTGAAATACAAATTTGGGAATAGACATTTCTGGTGTCGAGGCTATTATGTTGACACAGTCGGGAAAAACGCAAAAAAGATAGAAGAATACATCCGAGGACAACTTCAAGAAGATATCGCTGAAGACCAGATGACAATCAAAGAGTACATTGATCCATTCACAGGAGAAAAAGTAAAAAGGTAACCAGAGAGCCCTTTAGGGCACACCGGTGAGGGACGTGCGACTGGCAAACCCTTCAGCACGTCTTAAGACGTTGCAGGTACTGGCCCCTTCTAGGGGCAATAGGAAACCACCGGCTGAGCCGGTGGTTATGATTGCCTGTAACAAAAGGAAAGGAGCGTCGAATCATGATAGAAAAACAAAATATAATAACCGGAGCAAAAGAAATCATCAATGTTGTGGGACTATCAAAATTTTATAACGGAATTCCGGCATGTCACAATGTGAATTTTACAGTTGGACGAGGGAAAGTGTTTGGATTGTTGGGCGCCAATGGCGCCGGAAAAACCACAACAATTGAATGCATCTTAGGTACAAAAAAATTAGATGAGGGAACCATTTCTATCTTGGGTATGAATCCCAGAAAAAAGCGAAAAGAATTATTTGAAAAAGTTGGTGTGCAATTTCAGGAAGCAAATTATCAAGAAAAGATTACAGTGAAGGAACTATGTCAAGTAACGGCGGCATTGTATAGGGACGCGTTAGATTACCAAAATTTATTAAGGCGGTTTGATTTGCATGGCAAGATTAAGAGCCCCGTCAGTAATCTATCTGGTGGCCAAAAACAGCGATTATTCATTATCCTGGCGTTAATTCCTAACCCGGAAGTAGTATTTTTGGATGAATTGACAACGGGCCTAGATACAAAGGCAAGGCGTGAAGTCTGGAAGTGTCTGCTACAATTAAAAACAAACGGTCTGACAATTTTGTTGACTTCCCACTTTATGGATGAGGTAGAAATTTTGTGCGATGAGATTTGCATATTAAAGAAAGGAGAAACAGTATTTCAAGGAACTGTAGAAAATGCTATTTCTGCAAGTCCCTATAAACAATTGGAAGATGCATACCTTTGGTACACCGGTGAGGAGATGAATCTGAATGAGGAGGAAAATACTAATGAAGCATAAAATGAAAACTTTTGGGGTTATGTTAAGAACAGAACTAATGTTGTCGTTTCGGGGGATGGATATGTTAATATTTGCTATTTGTATGCCCTTGGTGATTTTAGTTATCATAGGAGTAATCTTTGGCGACAAACCTGCCTTTGAGGGGGCCACATATTCTTTTTTTGAGCAATCGTTTGGCGCAATTGCCAGCATTGCCATTTGTGCCGGAGGGGTAATGGGGCTGCCCTTGGTGATTTCCGATTATAGGAGCAAAAAAATCTTGAAACGATTCCGGGTTACCCCTGTAAGTCCGTTGATGCTTTTGTCGGTGCAAATTACTATATACTCGTTATATGCATTTTCCTCACTGTTGCTTGTATATGTTTTTTCAAGGATATTTTTTAACTATCATATGGAAGGTTCTTGGTTCCTGTTTTTGTGTGGCTTTTTTTTGGTGATGATCTCAATATTTAGTATTGGCATAATGGTGGGAGGAATTGCTCCAAATATGAAAACAGCAGGGATTATAGCCAGCATATTGTATTTCCCCATGTTAATATTTTCGGGGGCCACCCTGCCTTATGAAATTATGCCGGATGCCCTGCAGCATTTTGCTGATTTTATGCCACTTACGCAAGGAATCATTATGATGAAATCGTTTTCCTTAGGCCTGCCTGTTGACGGTGTGATGCTTCCTATTATCACCATGGTACTCCTTGGAATCCTTTGTGCCGGCGTGTCCCTCAAATTTTTCCGGTGGGAATAATTTTTGGAAATCCGATTTCTGCATTGCACGTACATTGAGGTAGTGATAAAATCTGAATTAGAGCAAACACTTTAATTTCATGAAAGAATCATGATGCATATTCAATGTCGCTTATTACAAGGCAAGAATGTATGGCCGGAATAATGGAGGATTTTGGAGGATGGTTTTATGAAAAAGAAAGGAACACGTTATTTCTCTGCGGTTATGGTGTTTTTGCTGGTAATGACTTGTCTTGCCCCAACTTTTGCAACGAAGACATATGCCAGTGAGGGGGACACGGGAACGGATGGGGATTACAATTGGGTGGAATTGGCTGATGGATCTGTTGAAATTACCCAGTATAGTGGATCCGGAGGCGCGGTGGTTATTCCGGACACTTTGTCCGGTAAAACAGTCTCTCAAATTGGCAGTTTCGTTTTTTCCGGAAGTGACTTGACCAGTGTGGTCATCCCTGATTCCATAACCAGTCTTGGGTATCAAATCTTTGCGGGCAGCTCGGAATTGAAAAGTGTCACCTTGGGAGAGGGGATTACCAATATCCCGGGAGAAGCATTTATGAATTGCATCAAGCTGGAAAGCGTTGTACTGCCTGAGTCGTTACTTACTATTAGCTTTGGTGCATTTACTAATTGTGGCTTATTAAGCAGTGTGGAATTTCCAAATCAACTTCAATCGATTGGGCAAGGGTGCTTTACCGATTGTGTTGCCCTTTCTTCGGTGGTATTGCCGGAAAGTATGTTGGGCATTGGCCCTGATTCCTTTTCCTATTGCGGTGCATTGCAGTCGGTTACGGTACTGAGCAGCACGATGACTTTTGGTGAAGAAGATTCCCCGGCAGTGTTTACCAATTCACCCCTTACTGAGGGGATTTATGGGTTTGATGAATCTACTGCTGAAGCCTATGCAACAACTTATGATATTCCTTTTTCCCAAATTTGCAAGGTTTCATTTGATTCCAAGGGAGGGTCCTCGGTGGAGGATGCCATTGTTAATGTCGGTGATTTCGTAAATGAACCGGACACCCCAACCTATGCCGGGAATATATTGGACGGATGGTATCAAGAAGATACCATGGAAACTTTATGGGATTTTGGGTGTAATGCAGTTACATCCAACATAACACTTTATGCCAAATGGATTCCCGTGGTAACTGAAGGAGATTATCAATATTTTGCCTTGGATGAGGACAATGTCTGTATTGGTAAATATCTTGGGAATGATGCCCAAGTTACCATCCCGGACACGTTAGGGGGAAAGACGGTCACTCAGATTTATAAAAATGCTTTTTCCAAAAATGAAGCCATTGAATCGGTGACAATGCCGAACACCATAGATACCATTGGCGCTGGGGCATTTCAAAATTGCGCCAATTTGCAGACGGTTACCTTATCAACAGGCCTTGAAACAATGGGGAGTGGTGTGTTCAAAGAAACTGGAATAACAAGTATTGTTATTCCAAACGGCGTTACGAATCTTGAATCGGATATGTTTTTCGGTTGTACCTCTTTGGCAAGTGTGACACTTTCACAGACACTGAATTCTTTGGGTGGAAGTTCGTTTATGGGGTGTACTCAATTGCTGGCCATTACGATTCCAGACAATGTAAGTGAGATTCAATATGGAACATTTTCCGGTTGCACCAAGCTTGCGGACGTTACATTGGGAAGTGGAATTATCTCCATTGATGGGGATGCTTTCCTGAATTGTCCAGCGCTTGAAACCATTGTAATACCTGAAGGCGTTAAGTATATTAATTTTGGTGCATTTAAGAATTGCACCGGATTAACCCAGATAACCCTGCCGGATTCTTTACTATCCATGGGGGAACAGTCTTTTGCCGGCTGTACTTCTTTAGGATATGTTTCTTTTCCGAAAAATCTTGTTGGGATTGGACCTTACTCGTTCAAAGGTTGTACTTCCTTGGACAAAGTAGTGGTTTGGAATTCTTCCATGACCTTTGGGGAAGGAGTCGCTGAAGTTTTTTCTGAAACATCTTTGGAAGATGGCATTTATGGTTATGATGGCTCTACGGCGGAAACCTATGCAACAGCATACAGCATTCCATTCCATCAATTTTATACGGTTTCTTTTAACAGCAATGGGGGAACCGGAATTGATAGTGTTTTGACAGAAGATGGCAGCAAAATTACCAAACCAACCAATCCGACAAAATCAGGGTATGTTTTCTGCGGTTGGTATAAAGAAACAGGATTGACCAATGCTTGGAATTTCGCAGCAGACACGGTTTCTACCGACAAGACCCTATATGCAAAGTGGCTAGGCACGCCGATGCTTTCCTCGGTAACAGTTGCCAGCCCAACCAGCATTAAAGTGACGTGGAGCGCTGTTTCCGGGGCCGCCGGATATAAGGTTTATCGATCCACATCAAGCACGTCAAACTTTGCCGCGGTGAAAACCATTACCTCTGGCTCGACCATTAACTGGACCGACACCGGATTGAGTCCGGGAACGACATATTACTACAAAGTCTGTGCTACTGGTGTTGATGGGGCGACCGCTGTAAATAGCAATGCTTCTGCGGTAAAATCCGCAAAACCTGTGCTGGGGACACCCACGGCGAAATCCGCTTCCGCATCCTATACCAGTATCAAAACAACGTGGGGGGCTGTTTCTGGAGCAGCAGGATATGAACTCTACCGTGCCATTTCCAAGACAGGGACCTACACAAAAGTATATTCCGGAACCGCTTTAAGTTACACAAATACGGGGCGAACGACGGGCAAAACCTACTACTACAAAGTAAAAGCATACGTGATGGCAGGTAGCACTAAAGTGTATGGCAGCTATTCGGCGATTGTGTATGCCAAGGCTGTGCCGGGAACGCCAACGGCCAAGGCCACCCGAGTTTCCAACTCTAGCGTGAAAGTCACTTGGAGCGCCGTAACCGGGACAACCAAATATCAAGTGTATCGTGCCACTTCCAAGACGGGAACTTACTCACTGTTGACGACCACAACGTCTAGAAGTTACACCAATAAAGCACTGAAAAACAATAAGACCTACTATTACAAAGTTCGTGCCTATCATTTGGAGGGAAGCACCAAAGTATATGGTAGTTTCTCATCCATAAAGTCTGCCACACCATAAGCCGTTTGAACTTAATAAACCGTTTGAACCCTATAACCTTTTGAGGTTGGATTCGAATGGCCCATGAGCAGATAACTAAAAGAGAAAGTTTGGGAAAATAGAACCGGACTTTCTCTTTTGAATTACAAATATTGCCATTTCTTTGATTTTTCGTGGCAAGAGACAAAAAACAGCATGTGAGTAGAGAAAAACAAGGTCTAACACCTTAAAATAACCTGTAGCAAACAAAAAAACACAACCTGAGTTCCCGATTTAAGGAGTTTCTGCAAAAAACATATTTTTTTTGCAGAAAAGGGGTTGACACTGGGGATAAAATGATTAAAATAGTATTTAGCACTCGATAAATAAGAGTGCTAACAATTCGGTTTTTGAGAAAGAAGCCGAGGTGTCCAAATGTTTACTCAAAATTTTAATATACGGAGGTAAAAAAATGAGTTTTGGAATCAAGCCATTAGGCGAAAAAGTGGTTATCAAAAGATTGGAAGCTGAGGAAAAAACCCAAAGTGGCATCGTTTTGCCGGGTCAGGCAAAGGAAAAACCCCAAATTGCTGAGGTGGTTGCTGTAGGCCCCGGAACAGATGATGACAAAATGGAACTGAAGGTTGGCGATTTGGTTATCTTCAGCCAGTATGCGGGAACCCAGGTAAAATATAAGGGCGACGAGTATACCATCCTGAGCCAGAAAGACGTTTTGGCCACCGTGGACAAATAGCCCCCGCTGCCAATGAGGCGGGCCTGTCTACCATTACTTATTGATAATGCAAACACAACACGAAAGGAAGGAACCATAAATGGGAAAAGACATTTACTTTGGCGAAGACGCCAGAAAAAAACTGTTGTCCGGCGTTGATCAGCTGGCAAACACTGTAAAAATTACATTGGGCCCTAAGGGGAGAAATGTACTATTGGAGAAAAAATTCGGCGGTCCCCTCATTACAAATGACGGCGTGACCATTGCCAAAGAAATTGAGCTGGCAGATCCTGCCGAAAACATGGGAGCACAACTGGTGAAGGAAGTTGCCACCAAGACAAACGACGTGGCAGGTGACGGAACCACCACTGCCACCCTGTTGGCTCAAATCATTATTAAAGAAGGATTCAAAAACGTTGCTGCCGGTGCCAACCCTATGATTCTCAAAAGAGGAATTCAAGGCGCGGTGGAAGTAGCGGTGAACTACATTAAGGAAAGCGCCAAAATTGTCGAGAAAAAAGAAAGTATTGCTCAGGTTGCAGCAGTTTCTTCTGCCGACGATGCCATTGGCGAACTTATTGCAGAGGCCATGGAAAGAGTAGGGCGAGACGGTGTTATCAGTGTGGAAGAGTCTAAGACCATGGGCACCACCTTGGAAGTGGTAGAAGGAATGCAGTTTGACCGTGGATATCTTTCCGCCTATATGGTAAATGATCCTGACAAAATGGAAGCCGTATTGGAAAATCCATGCATCCTTTTGACTGACAAGAAAATTTCCAACATTCAAGAACTGCTGCCCTTGCTGGAGCAAGTGGTACAGCAGGGCAGAAAACTTCTGATTGTGGCTGAAGATATTGAAGGGGAAGCATTGGCAACCATCGTTGTCAACAAGTTGAAGGGCACCTTCGACTGCGTCGCTGTTAAGGCCCCTGGATTCGGCGAAAGAAGAAAGGCCATGATGGAAGATTTGGCCATCCTTACAGGCGGCACTGTAATTTCTGAAGAACTGGGTTATGACTTAAAAGAAGCTACTTTGGATATGTTGGGAACCGCTGCCAAAGTCAAAGTCAATAAAGAAACCACTACTGTCGTAGATGGTGCAGGCAGCCAGGAAGACATTCGTGCTAGAGTTGCCCAGATCAAAAAGCAGATTGAAGATACCACCTCTGAATTTGATAAAGAAAAACTTCAGGAAAGACTGGCTAAACTGGCCGGTGGGGTTGCGTTGGTCAAGGTTGGAGCAGCTACCGAAACTGAACTGAAAGAAAGAAAACACAGAATTGAAGATGCTCTCAACTCCACCAAAGCCGGTGTGGAAGAAGGTATCGTACCCGGCGGCGGCGTGGCCCTGGCCAACGCCATCCCCGCAGTTGCCAAATATGTGAAGACCCTGTCCGGGGATGCCAAAACCGGTGCCGCATGATCATCATGAGAGCATTGGAAGAACCCGTCAGGCAGATTGCGGAAAACGCTGGCTTCGAAGGAAGCGTCGTCATCGCAAGAATCAAGAACAGCAAACCGGGCACCGGGTTTCAACGCAGCCAACGAGCAGTATCATGGACATGATTACCGCAGGAATTGTGGATCCGGCCAAAGTTACCAGATCCGCACTTCAAAATGCCGCCTCAGCATCAGCCATGCTGCTGACCACCGAGGCCGGCGTGGTTGACGCCAAGTCCGAAGAGCCGGCCATGGGCGGCATGCCTCCGGGTGGAATGGGCGGAATGGGAGGCATGGGCGGCATGATGTAATCACCCCCCCAAGCCAACCAACCAAATCAACAAACAATTTCAACAAACCAAATCCATATAAAACCACAAAAGACTGCAAACTTCAAGCAACCCAACCGAAATGCCAGCCAACCAAAGCTAGCCAACCAATACAGTGATGAAGAGGGCATCCTGCAAACGCAGATGCCTTCTTTTTATCATCATTCAGAGATGTTGGCATTCGCAGCGCGAATGCCCTCCTTTGAAGTAAAAGTTGGGCGGAAGGCATGTTGCACCGACAAATGCCAACTATCTCACAGCACCTTCGGCGTGGTGCGAGCCATTTCAAGCATATCATCGCGTAAGCTGTCTTCATAAGCGCCCATTAATCGATATTTGTTCGTAAAAAAGCCAGCAAAAAACCACAAAAAGCCACAGAATTTAGCCGAGAAATGGAATAATGCAAAAAAATGTGAGTAAAATTTTGCAAAAAACCCCAAAAGCCTCAAAACATATCAAATTTCGCTGAATAATGGCCAATATTTGGAGACCATTTTGTGGCTTTTTCCGATAAAAAGATGAAAAATTACTCACATTTACAAACCGCCATGACAAATTTCTAGCCAATTTGTCAATGGCTTTTTGAAATCATTGCACGCATCCCGTTACGCATTTTCCCCAATACATGCCGATGCGATGGCTCATTAGCACAAGGATGGTGGCATCTGCAAACGCTGATGCCTTCTTCATCTTCTTATGGCTTATTCTTTTACAAACACTGGTACCATCCGTTTTTTGTCTCCCATCACACAAGTTATTCGTTGGTATTCTTCCATAGAATATGTTATAATAGACAGAATCAAATTTTTATTAAACCATCGGCCCGCAGGCATATGGCTGGCATAGGTGTTGCAATCGCAGCGCGACAAAAGCAATCGGCAATCGTCAGCGCGACAAACGCAATCGCAGCGCGACATTAAACAACTGCAATACGCCACGCAGCGCGACAAAACACAATCGCAGCGCGACAAAAGCAAACGCAGACGCAGCGCGACAAAAGCGTTATAAAACGATGCGGGACCGAAATCTTTAAGGAGGAAAAAGGCATGAACGAAAAAACTTATCAGACTCGAAACCCAGTGTATTCATAGCGGCTACAAAGCTGAGAACGGAGAGCCTCAGGTCATGCCGATTGTCCAAAGCACAACCTTCAGATACTAACGAACCGGAGGACGTTGCAGTCGCTTTTCAATCTTGGAGAGCGCCGGGTATTTTTACTCGAGACTTGGCAACCCGACGGTAGGCGGCCTGGAAGAAAAAATGGCTGCACTTGAAGGCGGCGTTGCCGCAGTGGCAACATCATCGGGCATGTCGGCAAGCCTGATGACCATGCTAAACCTTTGCGTTGCCGGCGATCACATTTTATTTCATCACAAAGTCAATTTACGGAGGGACCTATAATCTCTTTCCGGTCACCCTGAAAAAAATGGGCATCGAATGCACCTTTGTAGACCAGGACGATCACGGCAGAAAAGCATTTTTTGGCGGCAGCACGGCCCAACACCAAGGCTATTTTTGCAGAATCCCTTGGCAACCCAACACTTGACGGTGCTGGACTTTGACAAGTTTTCCAGCCATCGCCAAGAAGATTGGCGTGCCTCTGATCATCGACAATACCCTAGCCACCCCGGCGCTTATGCCGGCCACTGGAACTGGGGGCTGACATCGTGATACATTCCACCACCAAATATTCCGACGGCCACGCCACCAGCATGGGCGGCATGGTCATTGACGGCGGCAAATTCGATTGGGAAACCGGCGGAAAGTTCCCGGGCCTCACAGAGCCGGAGCCCAGCTATCATGGCCTGCAGTACAACAAAGCATTTGGGCCAGCAGCTTTTGCATTGAAACTGCAGGACTCAGGGCCTTCGCGATCTTGGTTGCACCATGGCACCCTTTAATGCGTTTCTCACCATGCAGGGTCTGCAGACCCTTGCCGTCTAAGAATGGAAAGAGCATAGCCAAGAACGCCCTGGCGTTGGCGGAATATCCTTCAGAAGCATCCAAAGGTGGACTGGGTGGTTTACCCAGGACTCCCAGGGGACAAATATTATGACTTGGCCCAGAAAGTATTTGCCGATGGGACAAAGCGGCGTGCTGACCTTTGGCATCAAAGGTGGCGCCAAAGCAGGCGAGAATTTCCTGCGTTCCATTGAGTCTGATCAGCATGGTGGTTCACGTGGCGGACATCCGGACTTGCGTCCTTACATCCGGCCAGCTCCACCCATAGACAGATGAGCGCCGACAGAGCAATTGGCAGCCAGGCATCAAACCGGAAGCCATCCGGCTTTCCGCTGGACTAGAAGACATTCAAGGACCTGATTTGCGGACCTGGATGCCGGCATTGAATAAAGCCACAAGTCAGGTTTAGGGGGTGAGGAAGATGCCATTAATCATTCCAAACAGACTCCCGGCGGGAGAAACCCTCAAAAAAAGAAACATCTTTACCATGCGGAAAGCCCGAGAGCCCAGAACTCAGGACATCCGGCCGCTCCGCATTGTCATTGTCAACCTGATGCCCACCAAGATCGCCACGGAAACCCAGCTGGCCCGTGTGTTGGCCAACTCACCCCTTGCAGGTGGAATTGACCCTGGTCCACATGGACAGCCACGACAGCCAAGAATATTTCCCAAAGTCACTTGGACTCGTTTTATAAGACCATCGACGAAGTCAAACACGAAAAGTTTGACGGCATGATTCTCACCGGTGCGCCGGTGGAACAGATTCCCTTTGAATCGATGTGGATTACTGGAACGAGCTGACGGAAATCATGGAATGGTCCAAGACCAATGTGTACAGTTCACGGTTCACATTTGCTGGGGTGCCCAGGCAGGGCTGTACTATCACTATGGAATCCCCAAATATCCGGTGGATGGCAAAAAGGTCTTCGGCGTGTTTCCACAGAAAGTCATTCGCCCCATTGAATCCGTTGATGCGTGGATTTGATGAAGTGTTTTATGCCCCTCATTCCAGACACACCACCATCAAAAAAGAAGAAGTGGCGAAACACAAGGATTTGAGAATTTTGGTAGAGTCAAAGGAGTCCGGCATCCACATTATTGCCAATGAGGATGGAAGACAAATTTTCATTCTGGGCCATCAAGAGTACGATAAGGAAACCTTGGGTATTGAATATTTTCGAGATATTGACAAAGGCTTGGATATTGAAGTACCCAAACACTATTTTCAGGACGACGATCCCACCAAGGAACCGATTTTTAGGTGGCGCAGTCATGCTAGCTTATTGTTTACCAATTGGCTGAACTACTACGTTTATCAGGCGACACCTTATGATTTGGATCGCCTTTAGGGTGAACCCGGAAGTGCTGCATTTCATAGATTGCGAATAGATGAACCTGTAAATGGCGAAGAACTATAAATAAGAGGAGGACTGTCAAATGAGCACCGGAGAAAACGTGCAATCCGTAGAACGGGCCCTGGATATTATCGAGGTCCTGGCTGTAGAGCCGGAGGGCCTTGGGGTGACAGAAATTGCAGGCAGACTGAATCTTCACAAAAGTACGGCACATCGGCTGATCAGCACTCTTGCAGGCAGAGGTTATCTTGAAAAGACTGACAGCGGCAACTACAAGGTTGGCATCAAACTAATTGGCGCCGTCAGCTGCTACATTAACAGCTTGGAACTTCAGACAGAGGCAAGACCATATCTGGCAAAGATTACCGGTGCATTGAATCTGACGGCCCATTTAGGGGTGCTGGATGGCAATCAGGTGGTCTACATAGAGAAGATGGACGTGGTTTCCTCTGTAAAGTTGTATTCTCAAATTGGTCTTCATGTGCATGCCTATTGTTCTTCTCTGGGAAAATGCCTACTATCCAATTATTCCAAGGAGGATTTGGAAAATCGAATGGCCAATTGCAGTTTCATGAAATTTACGGAAAAAACTATTGGGTCCATGGAAGAATTTCATGAAGAAATGATTAAAGTGCGAGCGCAGGGATGGGCTATGGATGATGAAGAGTCAGAAGTAGGACATCGTTGTATCGGAACGCCTATTTACGATTACAGAGGTGACATTATTGCATCAATCAGTGCCAGCGGCCCAACGGCCCAGCTGACCCGAGAGAGAATTCCGGAAGTGGTGGCAACTCTAAAGGATGCAGCAATTCAACTGTCCAGAGATATGGGATACAGTGGGTAGGAGAAGAAGACTTCCAACAGGGGAGAATCCCAAACAGCTTATGAATGATGAAACCAAAAAACCCGGCGACTTGCCGGGTTTTTTGACTTTTTTGGAAAACTTAGAAGATGTTAGGAGATGTTTAGAAAATGTTCTTAAGCACGATGGTTTTGATTCGTGTCATTTCGTCAAAGGTAGTCATGACGCCCTCTGTGCCAATTCCGCTATGCTTCCAACCGCCGAAAGGCTGCTCGAAAGCTCTGAAGAAACTGGCTCCGTTAATGACAGCACCGCCTGCTTCCATGGCTTTGGCTACTTTGAACGCTCTCTTTTGGTCTCGACTGAAGACGCAACTGGAAAGCCCGAATATGGAAGCGTTGGCAATTTCAATGGCCTCTTCGTCAGTATCGAATCCGATAATGGGAACCACCGGACCAAAGATTTCCATATCCGTTGCCACGGCAGCAGTTTTTGGAACGTCTACAATGACAGTGGGGTCATAGAAAGCACCGTTACGCTTTCCGCCTAGGACAATACGTCCTCCTTCTTTGACGGTTTGAGCTACTTGCTGTTCTACTTTTATGGCTGCCTTCTCACTGATTAAGCAAGCGATTTGAGTGTTTTCCTGAGAAGGATCCCCATACTTTAATTTCTTAATTCGCTCCACAGATTTGGCGGCAAATTCCTCTTTTAGAGAATTGTGAATGAGAAAACGCTTGCTGGCGCAACAGACCTGTCCGGTGTTGTACATCCTTCCCCAGATCATTTTCTTCTACGGCCAAATCCAAATCACCGTCATCCAGCAGGATAAAGGCATCGTTGCCGCCTAACTCCAATGCGGTGTGAGAAAGGTTGGCTGCAGCGGTTTTGGCAGTTTCAATACCCACCTCTGTGCTGCCGGTCAGGGTAATCAGGTGTACGCTTGGATCTTCCACTGCCTTGCTTTTCACCGAACCGGGAGCGGTAAGACACTGGATGACTCCATTGGGGACACCGGCTTCCACCAGCATTTCTGTAAGCATCATAAGGGTCAGAGGATTGTCTGAAGAGGGCAACACAATTGCCGCATTTCCCATGAGAAGGGCCGGAGCCACTTTCTGGTCAAATAAATCACAGGGAAAGTTGAAAGGAATAATGCAAGCCACAACCCCAATGGGTTCTCGGGTAACCAGCTGCATGTTGCTTTTTTGTCCGGCTTCTGTCCCCGGAGGTATAATGGTTCCATAATAGTGTTTGGCTGCCTCGGCAAAAAGCACGAAAGCCAATGAACACATTGCCGATTTCAATACGGGCTTCCGTAATGGGTTTGCCGTTTTCTGCCGAAAGGGTTTTGGCCAAGGACTCTTTGTTTTGTTCTACAATATCCAAAAACTTGTAGATGACCTCGGCTCTTCGGTATATAGGGGCCTCTGCCCATATTTTTTGACCAATGACTGCGGCGTCTACGGCTAGCTTAATGTCTTCGCCGGTGGCTTTTGGGACCGTATCAATGACTTTCCCCGTAGCCGGTGCAGTTACTTCAAAGGTGGCACCGCTGACGCTGTCAACTTTTTTGCCGTTAATTATCATTTTCATTTTATTTCACCTCGATTTCGTTGTTAGGGGTGCGGCCTGCTTCTCAGCCGGTGGATTGGGGTGCGGCCTGCTTCTTAGCCAGTGGGTACGTCTGAGAAATACTATTTCCCAAAGGCGGTGAAGGAAAGCATCAATCCGCCGCAGGTGTTGCTTCCGTGGTCTTCATAACCATATTCGCCAAAGGTAAATTCAACGATAAATGGAATATCTCCCCACGTGGGCCTTCACTTGCTTTGCCACCTCATCAATTCTGGAGTCGATACCGGCTCTTCGTCCACCACAGTGGACCAGATGAAGGGCACCAATGGGTCCGCTCATTCTTTTTTTCAAATCCTCCAAGGTTTCTCCCACAGATTGAATTAATTGATCCACGGAAGCCTCCATTTGAATAACCGCAGTGCCCACAGCCAGGTTGCTTCCCACAGCCATGGAAAAGTCATTGTTGCCGTTCATAGGATGTCTGATGGCGACCAAATCTCCCAAAGGATCCTTGACGCCCAAGGGTGCCGTAATGGTAGACACCAACAGATTCCCCAACATTAGGTTGTCAATGCTTTTGCCGGTCCATTCCGCATATTTTCGAATGGCAGGAACGCCGTCAATCTCCACCAAAGTTCGAGGTCCGTTAAGTTTGGTTATGACACCAACGTTGGTGGTTTCTTTGTAAGCGCCGGTAAACTTGTTGGCAAAGGGCTTTCCGGTGTAGAAAAAGGCCACGGAGACACCGTCTGCACATATCATTTCATCGGTGTACAAAAGCCACTCGCCGGCAATGGCGTTGTCTGCGGCAGACCCGCCGAAGAATGGAATCCTGCCAATGACATCTTCAATACCTTTTAAATAGTATTCTTCCTCTCCCGGAGGTGCCGACATGTAGAAATAATCGGGTGCTGCTGTTTTCCCTGCTTTTTTCAGGGCTTCTTTGGCGACGGCCTGTCCGGTTTTTCGAGGGTCACCGTCCTGTTTGGGCATCCCGGCAACGCCAACAGTCATTTCTGGATCTTCCAAGGCTAAAATGCCCACGAATTTGTTTTCTCCGCCGATAAATCCTTCTTGAGTGATGACGCCAGTGAAAGATGTATTCCCGATAAGTGGAACCCCGGGCAATTCTTTTTTAATGGAAGCCAGAAGTTCCTTCTGGTCATGTTGGACACCGCTGTAGACGAAAGCCATCTTTGGTGCGGAACATTCTTGTTTTATGCTTGACGCTGCAGCCTTGCCTGCTTCTGCAGCGATTGCAGCTGTGCTGCTGCCTGCTTTTGCTTTTAACATTTGAGTTACCTCCCTTTCGTTATCATGGCCTTATCATATGCCTGAAAGGAAAAACGGTCAACGGCAGTTGAACCGGAATGAGAAAGGGCGTCCCGTAATGCGGGACGAAGAAATACTTAGTGAATTGAAACAAAGGATGCACATAATTATGCCATTTATTTATTGACAAGAAACAAAAAGTGTCGTATAATAACAAAAAACAAATATGAAAACAAACCGATGATGTGGAGATAAAAACAATTCGTGCATTTACAGAGAGCCGAGGGTGCTGAGATCCGGCAAAACGCAGGTTGTTAAATGGACCACGGAGGGCGTAGTCAAAGGAGTCTATCACTCTGAGTATTCTGCGACGAGAGGGCATACGTTAGTTGCCGGGGATATGTTGGTATCCTGCTAAGCGTGTGGACATTCCACAAACCAAGGTGGCACCGCGGGTTCTTTGTAATTGGACTCGTCCTTGACAGTATTTCTGTTGAGGACGGGTTTTTTGTTTCTTAAAATAAAAAATAGGTTCTACCTTCAAAGCAGTTCTCAACAAACAGGCAAAAACAGGAGGAGTTCACCATGAAAATAAGACCAAGTTTTGGGGAGGCACAAACATACCAAGAGGATTACCGGATCCTTCCGTTAAGCTGTGAAATTTATTCGGATATTAAGACGCCGGTGGAAGTGCTGAAAATTCTCAAGGGGAGAAGCAGCCATTGCTTTTTGTTTGAAAGTTTGGAAAGCCCGGAACAATGGGGAAGGTATACATTTTTGGGGTTTGACCCCAGATTGGAAATGAACTGCACCGATGGGATTGTGAATATCAAAGAGAATGGATCTTCCTATGGGGCTTCTGCGGGAGATCCCAACAAAGTGATTCGACAGATTTTGGCGGACCACAAAAGCCCGCGATTAGATTATTTGCCCGGATTTTCCGGCGGGCTGGTAGGGTATTTCTCCTATGACTATATAAAATACAGCGAACCTTCTTTGAAATTAGATGCCACAGATAGAGAAGGGTTCAAAGATGTAGACCTTATGCTTTTTGATAAGATTATTGCTTTTGACAACTTTAAGCAAAAAATCATTTTAATGGTGAACATTCCCATGAATCGACTGGAAGAAAGCTATGGGCAGGGATGTGAAATCTTGGAGAAAATGGTGGACATGGTTGAAAACTGTTTAGGGCTGGATCCGCCGGCCGGTATTTTGTCTTCCCCGTTTCGTCCTTTATTCTCCGAAGAAGCGTATTGCAACATGGTGGAGCGGGCAAAGGGATATATCCGGGAAGGCGATATTTTTCAAGTGGTGCTGTCCAATCGATTTGAAGCAGATTTTCAAGGTAGTTTGTTCCACACCTATCGGATTCTTCGAACCACGAACCCCTCTCCTTATATGTTTTACCTGTCAGGAGCAGATTTGGAAATTGCCGGGGCATCTCCTGAAACCTTGGTAAAACTGGAAGGTGAGACGCTGTACACCTTTCCCCTGGCAGGCACCAGACCTCGGGGGGCTACGGCGGAAGAAGACTTGGCATTGGAAAAAGAACTTCTGCTAGATACGAAAGAATTGGCGGAGCATAACATGTTGGTGGATTTGGGGAGAAATGACATTGGAAAAATTAGCCGTTTTGGATCGGTGGAAGTAGAGGCGTACCAGACCATTGAGCGGTTCTCCCATGTAATGCATATTGGGTCTACTGTGAAAGGGATGATCAAGGAAGGGGAAGATGCTGTAAGCGGCGTGGAAGCGGTACTGCCGGCAGGAACCTTGTCCGGCGCCCCAAAAATCAGAGCCTGTGAAATTATCAATGAACTGGAACATGACAAGCGAGGCATTTATGGAGGTGCCATTGGATATATTGATTTCAAAGGCAATCTGGACATGTGCATTGCCATTCGTATTGCATACAAAAAGAACGGCCGGGTTTTTGTCCGATCCGGAGCAGGAATTGTAGCAGACAGCGTTCCACAAAAGGAATATCAAGAGTGCCTCAACAAGGCGGAAGCCGTTATTCAAGCGTTGAAAGGAAAAAAGGAGGGGCAATAAAATGATTTTGCTGATTGATAATTATGATAGTTTTTCATACAACTTGGTTCAGGCCGTAGGCACCATTCGTCCGGACATTCAGGTGGTTCGAAATGACCAAATCACTGTGGAAGAAATATCCGCCTTGAATCCGGATGCCATTATTTTATCACCGGGACCGGGGAAACCAAGCGATGCAGGAATTTGCATTGAAGTGGTACATCGATATGGAGGACAAATCCCAATTTTGGGCGTCTGCCTGGGACACCAGGCCATCTGTGAGGCTTATGGAGGAACGGTCACCTACGCAAAGACCTTAATGCATGGGAAACAGTCTACCCTGAAAATTAACAACCGGGCGCCAATCTTTGATGGGTTGCCGGAAGAAATTGCCGGAGGCAGATATCACTCGTTGGCCTTGGCGGAGGAAACCTTGCCCAAGGAATTAACCGTGTTGGCAAGGGCTGATGACGGAGAAATCATGGCAGTGGGCCACTTCCAATATCCGGTGTACGGATTACAGTTTCACCCGGAATCCATTCTAACTCCCAATGGACAAACCATTATAAAAAACTTTTTGGAGGACAAACAAAATGATTACACAAGCAATTAATATAGCCATATCCGGCAGAGATCTTGAATATGATACAGCCAAAAAAACCATGGAAGAAATCATGGATGGCCAGGCAACCCACGCGCAAATTGCCTCCTTTCTAACGGCCATGCGGATGAAGGGGGAAACCATTAATGAAATCACAGCTTGCGCTTCTGCCATGCGGGACAAAGGGATTCGAATTTGTCCGGAAGGGGAAGTAATGGATATTGTGGGCACCGGTGGAGATGAGGCGGGAACCTTTAACATCTCCACCACCACAGCTTTCGTGGTGGCAGCCGGCGGCGTGCCGGTGGCCAAACATGGCAATCGAAGCGTTTCCAGCAAAAGCGGAGCGGCGGATGTTTTGGAGCAACTAGGGGTGAAAATTCAGCTAGATGCCCGGCAAAGCCAAAAAATACTGAAAACCATTGGCCTTTGTTTTTTATTTGCTCCTGTGTATCACAGCTCCATGAAACATGCGGCTCCGGTGAGAAAAGAAATCGGGGTACGAACCATCTTTAATATTTTAGGCCCTTTGGCCAACCCCGCCGGCGCCAGCATGCAGTTAATGGGGGTATTTAAGGAAGATCTTGCCGCACCCTTGGCTCAGGTCATGGTGAATTTAGGAGTCAACCGGGGCATGGTGATTTACGGAAAGGATGGGCTGGATGAAGCAACCCTGACCGACGAGACAAAAATTGTGGAAATTAACGGGGACACGTTACGGACATACCACATTGCGCCGGAAGATTTTGGATTTTCCCGTTGTGGCAAAGAGGAATTGGTGGGAGGAGACGCAGCTGAAAACGCCATTATCACTAAAAACATTCTGAACGGGACAGAGCGAGGACCTAAGAGGGATGTGGTTTTGCTTAATGCCGGGTTGGCCCTGTACTTGGCGGGAAAGGGCGAAACCGTGGGAGCCTGTATTGCATTGGCGGCAGAGTTCATTGATAATGGCAAGGCCTTAGCTAAATTAGAGGAGCTTGTAAAATTGTCCAATGAGGTGATGGAATGAATAATATTTTAACCACCATTGCGGCCCGAACAAAAGACCGGGTAGAAGAACAAAAACGTCAGGTACCCCTCACTGAAGTAATCATTTCAGCCTG
This sequence comes from Anaerovoracaceae bacterium, assembly GCA_963676385.2. Classification (GTDB taxonomy): domain Bacteria; phylum Bacillota; class Clostridia; order Peptostreptococcales; family Anaerovoracaceae; genus UBA1422. Next base: position 282,198 of record CAXXMM010000006.1, on the reverse strand, counting down.
CAATCAAAGCTATGGGAAGATGGGCGTTTCCTTTGAGGAGACCCTTCGCCAAGCATCCTTTTCCTTTATTTGCGAGGTCAAGAAGGCATCTCCCTCAAGAGGGGTGCTAGATGGGGCATTTTCCTATCTGGAGATTGCCAGAGACTATGAAAAAAGCGGGGCGACAGCCATATCGGTCATTACGGAGCCTTACTGGTTTTTGGGCGCGAATCGATATTTGAAAGAAATCAAAGAGGCCGTGAATATTCCGGTGCTCAGAAAAGATTTTACGGTGGATTCTTATCAAATTTATGAGTCAAAAGTGTTGGGCGCAGATGCAATTTTACTGATTTGCAGCATACTCACCCAGCAACAACTGAGGGAATACATACAAATGGCGGATGAAATTGGATTGTCTGCCTTGGTGGAGACCCACAGTAAAAAAGAAATTCAAAATGCCATTGAGGCCGGGGCGAGAATCATTGGGGTGAACAACCGAGATTTGAGAACCATGGAAGTCAATTTGAACACCACCATACGACTGGGGAAATATGTGCCAAAAGATGTTTTGTTTATTTCAGAAAGTGGGATTGCTTCTGCAGAGGATATTAATCGATTAAAAGCCTGTGGCGTCAATGGGGTTTTGGTAGGTGAAACCTTGATGAAAAGCCGGGATAAGAAACAACGACTATTGGAGCTGAGAGGAGGAGGATGAACCATGAAAATCAAGATATGCGGTTTGTTCCGACAGGAAGACATTCTTGCAGTAAATGAAGCCCTCCCCGACTATGTTGGATTTGTTTTTGCCAAAAGCAGAAGACAGGTGACAAAGGAAATGGCTCAAAGCCTGAAAAAAAACTTGGATCCCGCCATTCAAGTGGTGGGGGTCTTTGTAGATGCACCCATAGAAGAGATTGTTGAGTTGAAAAAACAACACATCATTGATGTGATTCAACTTCATGGCAACGAAAATCAACAATACATTAGAAACCTTAAGTCAAAAACCGGCTGTGAAATCATCAAGGCCGTGTCAGTGAAAACTTGGGAAGATATCAAAAAGGCACAAATCCTAGATGCGGACTTTTTACTATTGGATCAAGGGCCGGGGGGGACAGGCAGAAACTTTTCCTGGGATATTGTTACTCAATGGCAAACCGGTGGAAAAGGCCAACCCCGTGAAAAGACCCATCCCCGTGAAAAACCTTTTTTCCTTGCCGGAGGGGTGGATGCCGACAACCTTTCCCAAGCCATGAAAGTGGGCAGTCCTTATGGGATTGATGTAAGCAGCGGCGTGGAAACCAATGGATTAAAAGACAAAGATAAAATATTGGAAATTGTAAGGAGCGTAAAAAATGAATAAGGGACGATATGGAGTCCACGGAGGACAGTATGTTCCGGAGACCCTGATGAACGAATTAATTTACTTAGAAGAACAATACGAATTCTACAAAAATGATAAGGACTTTAACAATGAATTAACATCCTTGTTAAACAATTATGGAGGACGGCCATCCAATTTGTATTTCGCCGAAAAAATGTCAAAGGAGTTGGCAGGCCCTCGAATTTATTTGAAGCGGGAAGATTTGAACCACACGGGATCCCACAAAATCAATAATGTGCTGGGCCAGGCTTTGTTGGCAAAAAAAATGGGAAAAACCAGGCTGATTGCGGAAACCGGTGCGGGGCAACATGGGGTGGCCACCGCCACGGCAGCGGCCCTGTTTGGCATGGACTGTGAGATTTTTATGGGAGAGGAAGATACCCAAAGGCAGGCGTTGAATGTGTATCGTATGGAACTTTTAGGCGCAACGGTTCACCCGGTAACCAGTGGCACCCGAACCTTAAAGGATGCGGTCAATGATGCTATGCGGGAATGGACCACCAGAGTTTCAGACACCCTGTATGTGTTTGGATCGGTGATGGGACCCCATCCTTTCCCCATGATGGTTCGAGATTTTCAAAGCGTCATTAGCCGGGAAGCCCGAGCCCAAATTCTACGGTTGGAAGAGAAGCTGCCGGATGCGGTATATGCGTGTGTCGGCGGAGGCAGCAATTCCATGGGGATGTTTTATCATTTCATTCCGGACGAAACAGTTCGACTTATTGGTTGTGAGGCAGCGGGCCATGGGGTGGACACCCCGGAGACGGCAGCCACCATTGCCACCGGACAGCCGGGGGTTTTTCATGGGATGAAATCCTATTTTTGCCAAGACGACAATGGACAAATCGCACCGGTATATTCTATTTCCGCCGGGTTGGATTATCCCGGCATTGGACCGGAGCATGCCCATCTTCACGATACGGGGAGGGCAACCTATGTGCCTGTAACGGATGAGGAGGCAGTTGAGGCCTTTGAATATCTGGCTAGGACAGAAGGGATTATTTGCGCCATTGAAAGTGCCCATGCTGTGGCTCAAGTAATGAAGGACGCACCAAAAATGAAACCGGACCAAGTGATTATAGTTTGTCTTTCCGGCAGGGGGGACAAAGATGTTGCCGCACTGGCACGATACAAGGGAGTTGATTTACATGAGTAAGATAAATGCCGCATTCCAGAATAAAAAAGCCTTTATTGGATTTCTTACTGCAGGAGACCCAACCATGGAAAAAAGCGAAGAATTCATATTAAAGATGGTGGAAGGAGGAGCCGACTTAATTGAAATCGGGATTCCGTTTTCCGATCCGGTGGCAGAAGGACCGGTGATACAAGCCGCCAATATCCGTGCGTTGTCAAAGGGCGCAACCCTTCATCAAGTGTTTGAGCTAGTGGAAAGTGTCAGGGAAAAAACCAATATTCCATTGGTGTTCTTGACCTATTTAAACCCTGTATTTCATTATGGCTACGATGCTTTTTTCCAACGTTGCAACACGTTGGGGGTGGATGGGATTATTATTCCGGATCTTCCCTATGAAGAAAAAGGGGAGCTGTCTGACGTGGCGGAAAAAAACAATGTGGATTTGATTTCTATGATTGCTCCCACATCGGAGAATCGAATCAAAAAAATTGCCAAAGATGCCAAAGGGTTTTTATATCTGGTTTCTTCCATGGGAGTTACCGGGGTGAGAAATGAATTTCAGACGGATATTAAGAAAATGATTCAAGGGGTACAGGCCGTTTCTTCGGTGCCGGTGGCTGTTGGATTTGGCATTAATACCCCTGACCAAGGAAAAGAAATGGCCGCTCAGGCGGATGGGATTATTGTGGGAAGTGCTATAGTGAAAATCATCGGTGAATATGGAGAAAATGCAGGTCCCCATATTTGCGAATATGTAAAATCCATGAAAGCCGTCCTTTAGATTCAAAATCCAAAGAGATGTTGTTCCACCGGGTTGTAAATTTCTCTTTTTTGTAATAGAATAAGCGTCAAATAAGATGTGAAAAGAAGTAAGAATAAGAAGAGAAAAGGAGCAAATCATGGCGGAATGTTTTAATGAACCATCAAGGACATTTAATGAATATTTGTTGGTGCCGGGGTACTCGGCGAAGGGTTGCACAGTGGATAATGTGGATCTTTCTACCCCGGTTACCAAATACCGAACAGGGGAAGAACCTGCCATTACTCTTAAAGTACCTATGGTATCCGCCATTATGCAGGCGGTATCCGATGACAGGTTGGCGGTTGCTTTGGCCAAAGAAGGAGGATTGTCCTTTGTATTTGGCTCTCAGCCCATTGATACTCAGGCATCCATGATTCGCCGGGTGAAGGGCCACAAGGCCGGATTTGTCACCAGTGATTCCAATATCAGACCGGATCAAACCTTAGCCGATGTGCTGGGATTGAAGGATCGAACCGGACACTCCACAGTGGCGGTTACCCAGGACGGCACTTCCGCCGGCAAGGTGGTTGGCATTGTCACCAGCCGGGATTACCGAATCAGTAGAATGTCTGCTGATACCAAAGTTTCACAATTCATGACACCCTTTGAGAAAATGGTATATGCAGAGGAAGGGGTTTCCCTTTCAGAAGCCAACGATATTTTGTGGGATCACAAGCTGAATGCCTTGCCCATCGTGGACAAACAAGGCCGATTGACTTCATTTGTTTTCCGAAAGGACTATGATTCTCATAAGTCCAACCCCAACGAACTGTTAGACAACCAAAAACGATATATTGTTGGCGGCGGCATTAACACCCGGGATTACGTAGAACGAGTTCCCGCCTTGGTGGACGCCGGCGCGGATGTTCTTTGTATTGATTCATCCGAGGGCTTTAGCGAATGGCAAGTGGACACTTTGGAATTTGTCAGGAACACCTACGGGGATTCAGTCAAAGTAGGGGCCGGAAACGTGGTGGACGGGGAAGGATTTCGTTTTCTCGCCAATGCCGGTGCGGACTTTGTCAAAGTGGGCATTGGTGGTGGATCCATCTGCATCACCCGGGAGCAAAAAGGGATTGGCAGAGGACAAGCCACGGCGGTGCTTGATGTGGCCCAGGCGCGAAATGATTATTTCAAAGAAACCGGCATTTACATCCCCATCTGTTCTGATGGCGGGATTGTATATGATTATCATATGACCCTGGCTCTGGCCATGGGCGCCGACTTTCTTATGTTGGGCAGATATTTTGCTCGATTTGATGAAAGCCCGGGAAGTAAGTTGAACATTAACGGAAATTATGTGAAAGAATATTGGGGAGAAGGATCCAACCGTGCTCGAAACTGGCAGCGATATGACATGGGCGGAGATACAAAACTTTCCTTTGAAGAGGGTGTGGATTCTTATGTGCCTTATGCGGGAAGCTTGTCCGACAATGTGCGCCAATCTCTTCAGAAGGTGAAATCCACCATGTGCAACTGCGGCGTATTGAATCTTCACGAGCTACAACAAAACGGCAAACTCACCTTGGTTTCCGCCACCAGTATTGTGGAGGGCGGCGCCCACGATGTTATTTTGAAAGACCCATCCAATAACATGATTCGATAATCAATCCCGTTGACGTTGCGGCGAAAACCGGGTAACAATCCGGACTGCAATCCGGATTATAAACAGTAATAGACGAGGAGAAAATCTATGCAAAGAGAAAATATTTTGGTGCTGGATTTTGGCGGGCAATACAATCAACTGATTGCCAGAAGAGTTCGTGAGTGTAATGTGTTTGCCGAAGTGAAACCTTACACCTTCAACATTGAACAAATCAAAGAACAAAACCCAAAAGGCATTATTCTAACCGGCGGCCCCAATAGTGCATACGGCCCCAATGCTTTAAAATACGACCCCAGGATTTTTGACCTGGGAATTCCCATTTTAGGCATCTGTTATGGTGCTCAACTCATGGCCCAAGGATTAGGGGGTACCGTTCAGGGCGCGCCCGTCAGCGAATATGGTAAAACTCAGGTGAACATTGATTCAACCGGGAAACTTTTTGGAGGTGTATCTCCAAAGACTATTGCATGGATGAGTCATACCGACTATATTGCCAAAGCCCCTGCCGGCTTTCAAGTCACCGCGTCCACAGATGTTTGTCCCGTGGCGGCTATGGAAGACCCCGCCAAAGGGTTTTATGCCACCCAGTTTCACCCGGAAGTGGAGCACACTGTGGAAGGTATGAAAATTCTTCGGGCCTTTGTCATGGATGTATGCAAATGTGTGGGAGACTGGAAAATGGACACCTTTGTGGAAGATTCCATTTCCGCCATTCGGAAGCAAGTGGGCACCGGCAGTGTTCTTTGCGCTTTGTCCGGGGGCGTGGATTCCTCTGTGGCGGCGGTGATGCTGTCCAAAGCAGTGGGCAAACAGTTGACCTGTGTCTTTGTGGATCATGGTCTGCTCCGAAAGGATGAAGGGGATCAAGTTGAAAAAGTCTTTGGCCCTGAAGGGGAATATGATTTAAACTTTATCCGGGTCAATGCTCAACAACGTTTTTATGACAAACTGGCCGGTGTTTCGGAGCCGGAAAAGAAACGAAAAATCATTGGCGAAGAATTTATTCGTGTATTTGAAGATGAAGCCAAAAAAATCGGCACCGTGGACTATTTGGTGCAGGGAACCATCTATCCGGATGTCATCGAAAGCGGTCTGGGTGATTCGGCCACCATCAAATCCCATCATAACGTAGGTGGCTTGCCGGACCATGTGGATTTTAAAGATATCATTGAGCCTCTGCGGATGCTCTTTAAGGATGAAGTGCGAAAGGCCGGTCTGGAATTGGGCTTGCCGGAAGTTCTTGTCTATCGTCAGCCTTTCCCGGGCCCGGGACTGGCTGTCCGAATCATCGGTGATGTAACCCCCCAAAAGGTTCATATCGTCCAAGAAGCCGATGCCATTTATCGGGAAGAAGTGGCCAAGGCCGGTATCGATCGGCAGCTGGGTCAGTACTTTGCAGCACTGACCAACATGCAGTCCGTCGGTGTCATGGGCGACTTTCGAACCTATGACTACGCCATCGCCCTGCGGGCCGTCACCACCTCCGACTTCATGACGGCGGAAGCCGCCCAGCTCCCCTGGGAAGTTCTGGAGCGAGCCACCACCCGCATCGTCAACGAAGTGGACCACGTGAATCGGGTGCTGTACGATTGCACCGGGAAGCCTCCTGGAACCATAGAGTTTGAATAATGCTTGTTAATTTTCCGTTCTGCTGTGTCACTGCTCGCGGTCTTCGGTGCTCACGTACCAGAAGTACGTTCCGCTCCTTGACACTCGCGTTCCTTGCATAACGAAAAATTTCCTGCGCATCAAGAATATGATTTGAATAGCAGCGTGACCATTGATATTTCAACGTGAGCACTGCTTTTTGCTTGCTCTAGCCCTGCGAGTGGCAAACGAAGTGCAGTCAGAGCAGAGGCAGGTCAGTCGCAAGAATAGTCCGAAGCTTGCTTCACAGTGCAATCTACTGCGAATGTCACATTGCTATTGTGATGCCAAAGGTACCTAAACAAAGATAGCGTTATCAACTGGGTGAAATGAATATTTAAATTGAAAGTGGTATAGTATAATAGAAAAGACAAATCGTAACTTATAGAGGGTTAGCAAGATGAAAATAAGAGTTGAACCACTTAAACAAATGGACAGAAATCAATTTGTATTTGATAATCAAGAAGCCTTTAATTATGGGGCTTTAGAGGAATTCGGCAAGCGAGATAATCATTTTGAAGAGGACGGAGAGATTATTTCCCGTGAGACAATTGAAAATTCCATTGATGAGGGTGAAGCATATCGGATTATTCTTGGTGATAAAAAGGTTGGTGGATTAGTAATCAAAGTTGAAGGAACCAAGGGTGATCTTGATTTACTGTTCGTGTCTCCGGCATTCCACAGTACAGGAATTGGATACGCTGCATGGTGTGAAGTAGAAAAATTGCATCCGGAGGTAAGAATATGGGAAACCGTCACTCCGTATTTTGAAAAGAGGAACATCCATTTTTACATAAATTGCTGTGGCTTTCATATCGTAGAGTTTTTTAACAGTCATCACCCCGATCCAAACGATTCAGAGGGTACGGGAAACTCATCTGATGAACAATTTTCTGACGGAATGCTTCGATTTCAAAAAATTATGAATTAGATCACTTCCAATTTGTAAGGTAGAGTATATAAAACGAGATATACTCAATTTGTCATGTTGCGAGCTGTCATGCCATATGATATAATCAACTACATGATAATGTCTAATATGTGTAGATGTCTTATTAAAGTAAAAGGAGAAATAAAAATGTTACTAGATAAGAAAATTGAAGGTATATTGCGTGAAGCCTTGGATGGCAGAGCTATTACGAAAGAAGAAGGCGAACATTTATTGGAATGTCCAGAGAATTCCCTTGAGGCGGCATTAATTCGTTCCACTGCCAATCAGGTGTCTAGAAAGAAATTTCATAATAGTGGCTTGTTGCTTGGGCAAATCGGCGTTGATATGGCTCCTTGCGATGGAGATTGTAAATTTTGTTTTTTCGGCAAATCGCACACAACGGTACAGCCATCAGTGTTAGCAACTAATGAGATTGTTGAAAGATGTCAACAGTTTGCAAAGGGAGGAGCACAAGGTGTTTTTCTTATGACGATGCATCGATTTGGATTCGACTGGTTTCTTGAACTATGTGCAGAACTTCGAAAATCAATACCTCAAAACATGAAAATCTTTTCCAATGTTGGAGATATTAGTTTACAACAAATGAAAGAACTACACGCGGCCGGAGTTTCCGGCGCATACCATGTATGCCGACTAAGAGAGGGAATGGATTCTTGCATGGATCCTTTGCAAAGACGAGCTACAATTGAAAATATTATTGAAGCGGATATTGAATGGTACAATCTTTGCGAGCCGATTGGGCCTGAACATTCGCCTCGTGAACTGGCAGAGCAGATTTGGTTAGGTGTTGATTTGCCTTGCAGACAACACGGAGCGATGCAACGTTTCCCGGTTTCCGGCTCACCTCTTTTTTCAAAGGGACAAATTTCTTTGTTAAAACTGGGTCAAATTGCTGCAGTGATTGCACTGGCCACTGCAAATAATAGTGAGACAAAGAGTATTGCAGTCAACGTATCCAATATCACAGGGTTATTTAGTGGAGCTAATGCGTTTTTTCCGGAAGCAGGCGACCCTGATGTTAGCAAGCACGAAGGAACAGAGGATACTGCCGGTTTTACCACAGCTTTATGGCGTAAAAGTAATGAAATCACAACCGCTGATTGCCGTCAGATGTTTTTGGCGGCCGGATTTTCAACCTTGATGGATACGAACGGGAATGAGCTTTTGGCAATAGAATAGCTTTTTCGAGTTCTTGACAGAAGAATAATAGATATGTTAAATTGAATTTGAGGTGATTGATGATGTCTGTTATTAACAAAAATACCATAGATGCTAAAAAAAATAAATGCTCCTGCAAAGGATACAATTTGGATAAACTGATTCAGCCAAATATTTTAATTCTTCTTTCAAAACAGAATTTGCATGGTTATTCAATTATTCAAGAACTTGAAAACAAGGATTTGTTTAATGGGGAGAAAGCTGATAACACAGGGGTTTATCGTACGTTAAGTACATTAGAAGAAAAAGAACTTATAAAATATGAATGGGTGCTGGAAAGCTCAGGACCCGCAAAAAAAGTATATCATATAACAGATGCTGGTATCGAATGTCTTTCGAATTGGGTAGGCACGCTAGAAGTATATAGAAAGACAATTGATGCGATTATACTTGATGCAAAGGCAATATTGAAAGTATAGAGTGATATTTGATTTTTATTTTTTCGACGGGTGGGATTCTTTGGTAAAAATGCATTTTCAGGGCACGGAAACGAAAACCGGAAAACCTAATTTGAAGTCAGACGGCTGAGAAAGGAAGCGTAGAACGAGATCGATTCATATAAGGATTGCACCGAAAAACTGCAAGGATATGTTCCGCTTTTTTTGGCGAACCCTTCCTGTTCATCCCTTGAAACCTGCCACTTACATGTGGTTTTTGAACCACTTATGGCAAATGGGTTTACAAAGATTCTAAACGCGATATGATATGCGTGAAGTGAGGACCATAATGAAGATCAGGATAGAAATGGATGAAAAAATGAATGAAAAGGAGATTGTCATCCGTTGCAAGGGACTGGACGGGGAGGTCGACAAAATCCTAAAGACCCTGTCTTCCATAACGGGAGACCTTGAAAGGTTTCCCGTTTTCAAGGAAGACCGTGAATACTATTTGGACCCTGAAGACATTCTTTTCTTTGAAACCGGCGAGACAAATCTCATTGTTCATACGGCAGAGCATATCTATTATACCGATTACAAATTGTATGAGCTGGAGGAACTTTTGCCCGGGCATTTTATTCGGGCTTCAAAGTCGGCGATACTCAATATCAACAAAATCTATTCTGTCAGCAGGAACCTCTCTTCTTCAAGCATCGTTGAATTTCAAAACAGTTATAAGCAGGTCTATGTTTCAAGACATTACTATAGGCCGCTTCGAGACAAACTGGAGGAAAAGAGGAAAAAAATATGAAAAAAGAAAAAATTGCGTGGGCGGCATTGTTTATCATTGCAGCAATAGTATTAATAGCCGGGAAGTTGGGGTACTTGGGCGCCCTGGGAAACATCGGCGTGTTTTGGCACATTTGTGCAATATTCCTTGTAGTGATAGCAATCAAATCACTGGTCAGTCGCTCATTTACCGGATTCTTCTTTGCCTTGGCCTTCATCGGGATTATATATAGTGACCCCCTTGGCATTGAAAAAATCGTTCCGTGGACCATACTTGGTGCGGCGTTGCTTTTGAGCATTGGGTTTTCCATGTTGTTTTCAAAACGCAGATTGCATAAAAGGGAATATGCCAAAACAATGTATGAGCACGTTTCAACGAATATGGGAGACCGTGCCCACGATGACGACTTTGCCGCCAAAGTTGATCACGCCGACCAGAGCGAAGTCTATTGCGACTGTCGTTTTTCATCCCAGATTAAGTATGTGGATTCCAAGGATTTTCGCAAGGCGTCGGTGGATTGTTCTTTTGGAGGGGTGAAGGTGTATCTTGATCAGGCACAGATTCAGGGGGACAGTGCCCAGATTGAAGTCAATATTTCCTTTGGCGGGTTGGAGCTTTACATCCCCAAATCATGGAGAGTGGAAAGCAAAGTCATTGTTTTCGTCGGAGGAATCGATGAAAAAAGCGGCGTTCTTGAACCTGAGGAGAAGCGACTCATCCTTACCGGAAATGTCAACTTTGCCGGCATCAAGATTTATTATGTATAGCAATGAGAGAAAAACAATGTTAATATGCATTGCTTGAAGCGGGGTGTTTCCCTCCGTATACTGGAATCATCATCAGCAAGGAGGAAACAACAATGTTAAAAGAAAATCTGAAAATAGCAAGAAAAAACAAAGGCCTTACCCAAGAGGAACTTGCAGATAAAATTCATGTGGCAAGACAGACTATTTCAAAATGGGAAAAAGGATATTCGGTGCCTGATGCAGATCAGCTTGCAGATATGGCGGAAATATTTGAATTGGCCACAGGGGATCTTCTTGGCAAGCAAGTAGAAACAAATCAGATGGAACCATCGGTTAGTGAACAACTAGCTTCGCTGAATGAACAATTTGCCATCCACAATAGGCGAGCAAGAAAAAACAGGAGAATCGTATTTATATTCATATGTATCATTGCGGCATTAGGCGTGTTTTGGATTGGACTGAATATAGCCGGTGTGGTCAATAAATCGCCGAAAGAATCGGGAAGCACTTCTTGGGAATTTACTTTGGATGGCGAAAAATATGTTTATAGTATTACCTATAGCAAGGATTATCAAATTATTAGTTCGGGGGGAGATGCTTATGTGGATAATCATGTAGATCTTTATATTTATGACGACGCAAATCAGGTCGCTGCCCATGTAACAGACTACTTTAGAGACCATGGGGGAGAGGTTAAGATAATTGAACAAAAAGGGTTGCAATTAGACTATTAGAAACGAAGTCATAGTTGCCCCATTCATATGAACCAAAAAGAAACGCCAACAGCGTTTCTTTTTTCACATAAATGCAACACTTCTCTTATTTCAAACCTTGGTGAAACCAAATAATCCTATTCGTCCTTTTTGCAGTCAGCAGCGGCACCGGCTGCAACCGTATCGTTTTCCACGGCTCTTTCTCCTTGAGCCGTTCCGGTTTCATCTCGATCCGCCACGGGGACAATGGGCTCGCAGGCGATACGTCCACAATTTTTCTTTTCGTTGCTTTTTCTGACGATTAGGTAAATTGCCACTAGCACAATGATTACAATTGGAATTAAAACATATTTCATTTCCTGACCTCCGTTTCAGATGCCGGATTGGCGGCATTAGGTATGTTTCTATAATCTTATTATACCCCATTATATGAAATAAACCACAGCTTTGGATGCGAAGTTGCCAAAACGCCGTTTTGCAGACAAAAAAACAGAAGAATCTTTGTAATTTTTAACAGTTTTATTGCAATCGGCCGCCGCAAATGATAGAATATCGCCGTTATACATTATTGCACTTATTGAAACGAGGTATTTTATATGAGCACACAATTACAAAAACGTTACGGCCTCATCACGGCAATGGCCATGGTGGTGGGAATCGTAATTGGTAGTGGCGTCTTCTTTAAAGCCGAAAAGATCCTTGCATCCACGGGAGGGAACCTTCCTTTGGGTATTTTGGCTTGGATTATCGGTGGCGTCATTATGGTATCCTGCGCCTACACCTTTGCTATTTTGGCAACAAAATATGAGAAGGTCAATGGCGTTGTAGACTATGCAGAAGCTGCAGTAGGGGAAACCTACGGCTACTATGTTGGTTGGTTTATGGCGATGATTTATTACCCAACCCTTACATCTGTTTTAGCATGGGTTTCTGCAAGATTCGTCTGCGTTCTGATTGGTTGGGATATTGTAGGACCGGAATGCATGGCTATTTCCCTGTTCTTCCTCATTGGAAGCTATGCCATCAATGCCTTGTCCCCTATTCTGGCAGGAAAATTCCAGGTTACGGCAACATTTATTAAATTAATTCCATTGGTATTAATGGCAATTGTGGGAACCATCTTTGGGCTTTCCAACGGCATGACCGTTCAGAACTTCACCACAGTTGTGGATCCTTCTGTTCATCCTATGACAGCGCTGTTTACCGCAGTGGTCGCCACCGCATTTGCTTATGAAGGATGGATTATTGCCACCAGCATCAACGCTGAACTTCATGATTCCAAGAAAAACCTGCCCAAAGCATTATTGGGCGGCACCATTATTGTTATGGTTGTTTATATCGCATATTACATTGGCTTGGCTGGAACGGTTTCCAACGAAGTGATGATGGCAGGCGGACAAGACGGTGCAAGGATTGCCTTTGAGATGGTATTCTCTAAGGTTGCCGGAACATTACTGTTCGTATTTGTTATTATATCTTGCCTGGGGACTTTAAACGGATTAATGCTGGGTTGCACCAGAGGCATGTACTCTGTTGCGGTTCGAGGTCGAGGCCCTCGTCCTGACATTATGTCTCAGGTTGACGAAAAAACCAATATGCCTACCAATTCCGCCATCGTCGGACTGTTGCTTTGCGCATTCTGGTTTGTCTTCTTCTACGGTGCAAATTTGGTAGCAGTACCTTGGTTTGGGTTCTTGAGCTTTGATACTTCTGAACTCCCAATTGTTGCCACCTATGCACTGTATATCCCCATCTTTGTCATGATGATTACAAAGGAAAAGGGGCTTGGCGCCTTTAAAGGAAAGGTCATGCCGATTTTGGCAATCTTGGGCAGCGTATTTATGATCGTTGCCGCATTCTTTGCTCATAGATGGGCGGTTTTGGGATTTGCAGTACTATTTGTCATCTTCATGCTTCCCGGCGTTTTGACTGCAAAGAAAAAATTCTAAGAGGAATAAGGTAGTTTATTAAAAAACAACGTTATATTATCAACAAAAAGTCGCAAGGTTTCACAACTTTGCGGCTTTTGTTTGCATGTGGTTTCCATGAAGTTGGCCAGATAACGACAAAATCCAATTGCAAATGGAATCGTTTTCGGTTATCATAAACAGGAGTGAACCGATTTAGCATCACACGGAAGGATGACGTTAAAGGAGCGATAAAAATGAGTAAAGAATACGGCATGGATCGGGTGGTGGAACCTAGACAAGTCTTTCCCACCACTGCCTGGCGTTTGGATAATAATAGGGAAATTTCTTCCGATGAAATGCGGGTTGCCATTAGGAGAATTCATATTGAGGGCACCAGCTTCCGGCAGATTTGTCAGGAATCCAACGACAATGACGACGCCATCCGGCAAAAGATAATAGATATCGTCATCCGACGAGGCAAATTGCACAACCCGGTAACGGACACCGGGGGACTTTTGTATGGGGTGGTAGAAGAAATTGGCAAAGACTATAAATCCGAAAAGAATCTGAAAGTGGGGGATGAGGTGATTTGCAATACATCTTTAGCATCCATCCCTATTTACATCAGTAAAATCACAACCATAGACCGGGCTTACAACCAAGTGGATGCAGAAGGATACGCCATCATTTACAAACCCATTCCCATCGTTCGAAAGACGGAAGGGCTGCCGGTTGACTTACTGCTTTTCACCTTAAATGAATCGGGAACCTTGTACAGCGTCGGCAAGGCTGCGGTGGGAAAGAAAAGCTTTTTAGTGGTGGGCAATAATCTGATGCTAAATCTGTTATTTGGCCATACCATCCGTAGAGCTGCCGGGCCGGAGGCCCATATTGTCAATGTCATTGATAAAATGACCAATACCATCATTGAGGGCAGCAAGGTAGATGAACTGGTCAATGAAACCTTCAACGAACTTCATTTTGTAAATATACTTCGCCCGATGGAAGGGATAAAAACCCTTAATGCCGAAGGATATTATGATGTTACAGTCAATTGCGCAGATATTCCGGGAGCGGAAACCCTGAATATTTTGGCTACCCGCGAAGGGGGCACTGTCTTTTTTTCCAACTTAATCAACAACTACAATATTGCGCTTTATATTACCGAGACCATCGCCCGACAATTGGACATCAAATGCGCAGACGGATACTTGGAAAAGTATGATGAATTTGATTTGGAAATTGTCAAGGAACTGGCGCCTTATTTTCAGGGAGCTACCATCGAAAAGCGAAGAGAAAAGATGGATGCGTTTCGGCCTGCCCTGATTCCCGGCGGGGAAAGCCTGCTGGTGGAAGATTTTATCTCTGTTAGCCACGCTATGGCACAGGTCATGGAAGAAATCATGGGTGTGGCAAAGTATGACTGCAACGTATTGATTTCAGGGGACACGGGTGTTGGAAAAGAGAAAGTGGCAAATATTATTCAAAAAAACAGTAGCCGCAAAATGCAGCCCTTTGTGAAAATCAATTGCGCATCCATTCCCGCTAATCTTATGGAGTCTGAATTTTTTGGTTACGAGCCCGGGTCTTTCACCGGGGCCAACACAACCGGCAAAAAAGGATATTTTGAAACGGCGGATAATGGCATAGTGTTTTTAGATGAAGTGGGGGAACTTCCTCAGGAAATTCAAGCAAAACTGCTACGGGTAATACAGGATGGCGAATTTTTCCGAGTGGGAGGCGTGCGCCCCGTCAAGACCAATGTGCGCATTTTGTCGGCCACCAACAGAGACTTGGAAGATTTTATTGAAAACAAGACTTTTCGTCGAGATCTATACTATAGGTTGAACGTATTTCCCATCAAAGTTCCCTCGTTAAATGAGCGTCGAGACGATATCCCTCCATTGGTGGATCACTTTGTTCAAAAATACGGGAAAAAATTTGGTATGACCCGGGGAATTGATGAGAATGCAGTTGAATATTTGGCAAGGCGGGAATGGAAAGGGAATATTCGGGAACTGGAAAATGTGGTTCAGCGACTATTGATTAACGCCAAAGGGGAAAACATTGCCATTATTGATGTAATGAGAGAACTTCATGGGCAGATATTTGATAAACCAATGTTGGATTTGCCGGAACAAATGAATGCCGAGGGGGAGAAGGGATTGGAACTGGAATCCATGGTACATGACTTCGAAAAACAAATTATTCGCCAGGCTTGTGAGAAATACGGTTCTACTCGAAAAGTGGCCGCCGCCATTGGAATCAGCCAAACCCAATTGGTTCGAAAAAAGAAGAAATATGGAATAGACTAGTAGGTTAGGAACTGTCCAATCAATAAAAAAGAATAAGAGCCGATTTCTGTTCGTGTGGAATGCCGCATGAACAGAAATCGGTTCATTTGGTTTTTTGGAGGTTTCAGAAATCCCTTATTCCAACGGTTCAAAGAATGGATGAGGGGAAGTTCGTTTGGCATGGTACTTGCTATTATAATACATGTAGTAATCATCAGATTTCTTCAAAAGAAAAGATGAAATTTACAATAACCTGCAACCTCTTTGGAAGGTAAAAAATATCCCTGAAAAACCAAAACAATGAAGGAGAATAAAATGGCTATTAGAAATTGGAAAGACATTCCATTATGGAAAGACGTTACCGATGAGCAGTGGAATGATTGGGTTTGGCAAGTTAGCCACCGATTGACCACAGTTGAAGAAATCAGCCAGGTTGTCAACTTAACCTCGCAAGAAAAAGAAGACATTGAGAAGGTAATGCACGGTTTCCGCGTTGGGATTACCCCATATTACGCATCCCTGATGGATCCTGACGACCCCAGATGCCCGGTTAGAATGCAGGCTGTTCCAGTGCTGAACGAAACCTTCCGTTATGATGAAGATATGGCAGATCCTCTCCATGAAGATGAAGACTCTCCGGCTCCCGGACTGACTCATAGATACCCGGATCGTGTTTTGTTCCTGATTACAGACCAGTGCTCCATGTACTGCAGACATTGCACCAGAAGAAGACTGGCAGGTGAAAAAGACGGCGCAAGAAGCAGAGAAGATATTCTGGCATGTATTGAATACATCAAGAAGACACCCCAAGTTCGTGACGTATTGCTTTCCGGCGGAGACTGCCTCTGCGTTTCCGATGACACCTTGGAATTCATCATCAGCGAACTTCGAAAGATTCCCCATGTAGAAATCGTTCGTTTGGGTTCAAGAACACCGGTTGTTATGCCAATGAGAATAACAGATGATTTGGTAAACATGCTGAAAAAATATCATCCCATTTGGCTCAACACCCATTTCAACCATCCAAAAGAAATGACGCCGGAAGCTGCTGAAGCTTGTCGTAAGATTGCTGATGCAGGCATTCCTCTTGGCAACCAATCCGTATTGCTTCGTGGCGTAAATGATTGTCCCCATATTATGAGAGACTTAGTACATGCATTGGTCAAAAACCGCGTCCGACCTTACTATATTTATCAGTGCGACTTGTCTTTGGGAATTGCACATTTCAGAACGCCGGTTTCCAAGGGCATCGAAATCATCGAAGGCCTTCGCGGACACACTTCCGGATATGCGGTACCAACCTTTGTTGTGGATGCACCGGGTGGTGGCGGCAAAACGCCGGTTATGCCACAGTATGTGATTTCCCAGTCTCCGGATAAAGTTATTCTGAGAAACTACGAAGGGGTTATTACCACTTATTCTGAGCCCAAGCATCAGGATGAACTTCCGTGCACCTGTGATTATTGCACCGGCAAAAAAGAATACCACTATGAGGGTGTTGAAGGATTGCTTCAAGGTGAACGTATGGCCATGGAACCCAGTCATCTTCAAAGGCACGAAAGAAACAAAAAATAACATTTTCTTAAATCAAAAAAACTCCCTTACTAAATAACTACCAAGTGAAAAGCCCCCCGGAAATATTTTTCCGGGGGGCTTTTTATTTGCCTTGCGGCTATGTTGGTGAGAAATGGCTATATGGAAGTTCTGCTATAATGCTTAAAAACCATTGTTTTTTTCCACTATTGTCAGAACGTTATCCAACCTGTCTACGATTTTATCCAGCTCTGCTTCTGTGACTACAAAGGCGGGAGCCAGCATCAATGTGTCCCCGGACTGTCCTTTGTTGCATCCTGCACTGGATTCGATCAACATGTTTTGCCTGAGGCATTCATCTGCAACCTGACCAGAATATCCCACGGAAGGCGGGAAGCTTTCTTTGGTAGCCTTATCTTTGACCAACTCAATACCGATCATCAAACCGTTTCCTCGAACGTCGCCGATGGTAGGATGAACAGCCTTTAGGCCTTCCAATTTTTTCTTAAGATATTCGCCTCTGGCGGCACACTGTTCAATTAGCTTGTGATCCTTTAAGTAGTTCAGTGCTGCAATGCCTACGGCTGCACCCAATGGGCTTGCGGACCAAGAGAATCCCGGGGGGAAGTTGCCGCCATTTTCGTCCATGGAGCGATACATCGCTTCGGAGATGCCTACGGCTGCCAAGGGGAAGTATCCACCACTGAGGGCCTTGCCCATGGTGATAACATCCGGTTTGATGCCATATCGCTGATAGGCGAAAGGTACACCGGTTCTACCTACGCCGGACATGACTTCGTCCATCATAAGAAGGACATCATATTTGTCGCAGATTCTGCGGATTTCTTTGAAATATCCGGCAGGGGGAGTGGCCGCACATAGGGACATGCCGGAAACCGGCTCCATGATAAAGGCTGCTACTGCATCCGGACCCTGGTTCAAGATTTCGTTTTCAAGGGCTTGAGCACATTCGAAGTTGCATTTTCCTTCTTCTTTGCCAAACCAGCATCTGTAGCAGTATGCCGGAGCAATGTGGCCAAATTCGTGAAGGTAAGGTTCGTATCCGGCACGTCTCTTGGCAAATCCGCTGACGGAAAGTGCCCCGTTGGTCATGCCGTGGTAGCTCTGCCATCTGCCGATAACCTTGTATTTGCTGGGTTTGCCTCTTAGAATCTGGTATTTGCGAACCAGTTTCATAGCGATTTCGTTGGCTTCGGATCCGCCGCAAACCTCAAAGATTCTGCCCATGTCATTGTTGGTAAGGTCTGCAACCATCCTGCAATGTTGCTCCAAAACTTCTGAAGTACAGTCATCACGGTGCGCATAGGCGATTTTGAGGGCCTGTTCTTTGAGAACTTCTGCCATTTCGGGAATGCCGTGACCTAGGCTGGCAAGTACGGGACCGCTGGCACCGTCAATTAATTCAACGCCGTCTTCAGTATACATATAGATGCCTTTGCCATAGGCGACTTTTGGATACTTCTTGTGGAAGTCCAAGCTTAGTACATTTTTTTCACTCATGATTTTGCCTTTCTATTTATGGTTATGGTCTTTCGAAAAGTGCTGCTGAACCTTCGCCGCCGCCAACGCACATAGTAACAATTGCATATTTTCGCTCACTGTTTTTCATTGCGTAAGCTGCCTTGGTGGTCAGCACCGCACCAGTAGCGCCCAATGCATGGCCCAGAGCGATTGCGCCGCCGTTGGGGTTGACTCTTGCAGGGTCTAATCCCAATTCTTCAATGCAGGCAATGGACTGAGAAGCAAAGGCTTCGTTTAATTCAATCATTTCTACTTCGTCTAAGGAAACGCCGGTTTTCTTCAACAATTTTTTAACTGCGCCAATAGGACCAAATCCCATAACACTTGGATCCAAACCAACGGAAGCGAATCCCTTTACTTTTAGCAGGTAAGGAATACCAAGTTCGTCGGCCTTGTCTTTGCTCATAATCACAACGGCAGCAGCGCCATCATTCATGGGGCAACTGTTTCCTGCTGTAACAGAACCATCTTTAACGAAGATAGGTCTTAACTTTGCCATTTGTTCCAAACTGGCATCAGCCCGTGGGCACTCGTCAGTGTCCAACGTTACTTCTTGTCTGCCCACCTTGGTGGCAACCGGAACGATTTGCTCTTTGAATACGCCTGCCTCAATGGCTCGAATAGCCTTTTGGTGGCTTTCCAGAGCAAATTTGTCCATGGCTTCTCTTGATACTGGGTGTACTTTCAGCACGTTTTCAGCGGTGATACCCATATCAGGATTACCGGATTTAGGTGGAGCCATCATTACATAGTTAAATGATGGAGGTGCATAACTGAAAGGTCGGCCTGTTTTGGTCATGAAATAGGGGTTGTTGGTTTGGCTTTCTGCTCCGCCGGCTACATAGACATCGCCATGACCACTTTCGATCATTGCGGCAGCCATACAAATGGTTTCCAAACCGGAAGCGCACTGTCTGTCAAATTGGATTCCGGGGATGGTAATGGGTAAATCGGCTTCCAATGCTACAACACGGCCCAAATCTCCCGGGGCGCCTTCAGCGTTGCCCATGTATACTTCTTCAATCAGGTTCGGGTCAATGCCTGCGCGTTTTACGGCCTCTTTAACAACAATTCCGCCTAGCTGATAGCCTTCTAGCTTGCTAAGGAAACCGGCATATTTTCCAATCGGTGTTCTGACTGCAGATACGATTACTGCTTCTCTCATTCTAATTCCTCCTTATATATATTCGTTTGATTCGGCCTTCCGCTTTATTCGTAGGAAATCACACGAATCGGCTCTTCTACAATGAGCTTTGCCCCGGTTTTGCTGACAACGTCTTCCACGGTATTGCCTTCAAAGATTTCTTTGAGAACCAAACCACGTTTTTCAACGCTGATGACAGCAATATCAGTAATAATCAAAGAAACGCAACCGGTAGCGGTAAGGGGCAATGAACAACGTTCCTTAATTTTGGGGTTCCCTTTTTTGTCTGTGTGGGTCGTTACGGCGATGACTCGCTTGGCATGTCTGGCCAAATCCATTGCACCGCCCATACCGGGTACGATTGCGCCGGGGACAATCCAGTTAGCCAAGTCGCCGTTTTCTGCAACTTCCAAAGCGCCTAAAATGGTAATATCCAATTTCCCGCTTCTTACCAAAGCAAAGGAGTTTGCGCTATCAAAATAGCTGGCACCCGGAACTACTGTAATAGGAACGCAACCTGCATCTACCAAATCGGCATCTTCTTTGCCTTTTTCGGCTGCGGGGCCGGCTCCCAGAACGCCGTTTTCGGCGTGGAAAAATACGGTTTTGTCATCTGAAATATATGCAGCGGCGGCCTGTGGGATACCGAAGCCCAGATTGACAATATCACCGTTTTTGATTTCTTCTGCGGCTCTTCTAGCCATTTGTTCTCTTACTGCCATCCCCATTTCCAGTCACCTCCTCCATGTACAATAACTTCAACGAAAGCACCCGGTGTAACCACGTCTTCAGGATCGATGGCTCCTAGGGGAACGATTTCTTTTGCATCAACAATAGTCAAGTCCGCAGCCATTGCCATAAGAGGATTTAGGCCTCTTGCGGTTTTGCTGTAAACCAAATTGCCGAAGGTGTCGGCCTTTTCGGCCAAGACAATGGCAATGTCAGCGCGCAAAGCGGTTTCCAGAAGGAATGTTTTGCCGTTGACTTCGACTTTTTGTTTCCCGTCTTCCACTAAGGTTCCTAGACCAACATCTGTTAGGATGCCGCCAAGACCTACGCCGCCTGCTCTGATTCTCTCAGAAAGTGTTCCTTGAGGTGAAAATTCAACCTCCAGTTTCCCTTCGTTCATCAGCTTGCCGGTGGTTGGGGTTGCACCAATGTGACTGGTAATGAGTTTTTTGACCTGTTCGTTTTGAATGATGTGATCCGGACCTACATCAGGATCACCTGCATCAATTGAAATTAAGGTTAAATCCTTGACATTCTTTTTGATGATTTCATTGACCAGGCGATACGAAGAACCAATGCCACCAAATCCTGCGATCATAATGGTCATTCCGTCTTTAATGTATTCCATTGCTTCTTCGACGGTTTTGATTTTGCCAAACTTGTTTTCTACTTCCATTTTCTCACCAACCTTTCATAAAAATTAATTATTATTTCTCTTGTGCTACCACGATTAAAAATGCGAAATCCCAAGAGAGTAATCATACTCTTAATAATTGCAATTTCCATGCCACATGCTTGCCAAAAGGAAATCGCTGAAATTTCAAGGAAGCATGTGAACCCACCGCACTAAAACATAGTCAAAATCGGTTCAAACTTTTTTGTTTGAACCGATTTTGGTGTAGGGCGTAATGTGGTATACCTAAAATTGAATAATGGAAGTAAAGATAGATGCTTATTGAACAATGCCTGCAAAAATCTCTTTGCTGAGTTTTTTGAGGGGCGCATTGGAAATATTGGCGCAAAGTACAATGAATACATCCAGTTCCGGACAAAGCCAAAAACTGGACCGAAATCCTTCGTCGGCTCCTTCGTGGCCATACAAGGTATATCCGTTTTGTTCTCGCTTAAACCAGCTGAGGCAGATTTTTTCGCCGTTGTTAGGTACAGTGGCAAACTCTTCCCATGCCATTTGGTAGGTTTTCGGTTGAAACAATTGTTGCTTTAAGTGGGCAACCCCCCACTTGCCAATATCATCAATATTTGAAGTCAGGGTGGAACTGGGGGCGTGAATCCGATTGTACGGATAGTGTTTCAAAGGTTCTGTTTGCTTCGCCCCGTTTTTTTTATGGGGGGCACAAATTTTTGACAAGTCCCTGATTGGGGTGAAAAAAGTTGTGTCTGTCATTTTCAAGGGTTGAAAGATGTTTTTGTCCATAATATTTTCAAAAGAATCCCCGGACACCTGGGAAAGGATAAGGCCCAAAAGATCATATCCAATGTTGCTGTAAGAAAACTTTTGATCCTGTGGGGACCAAAGCAAAGAAGCTTGACGAAGTTCCTGGGACATAAAATAGTTTTTTAACGCATTCCTTTCGGTTTGGGGATGATCCCAATGGTAATCAGAAACGTCCGGCATGGCAGATGTGTGGGTTAACAACTGCCTTATGGTAATGGATTGTGCAATAGAATCTCGCATTTGAAACCAGCCTAGATAGTGGGTGATTGGAACATCCAGATCCAACTTCTCCTTTTCCCAGAATTGGAGAATGCCGGTTCCGGTAAAAAGTTTGGCCAAGGATGCCATATGGAAAATGTCATTCTTCTGGAGGGACTCCTTGGTATTGACGTTTTTTACACCATAAGTCTTGGCGTATTCCATCCCCAGATTGCCGGACCCAATGCCTGCGGCAAGCCCCGGCAAATCGTAATAGTAATACGCGTTGTATAATTGTTCGTCTAATTTTTGTTGATTTATTTTTACCATGGTAGAACCTTTTTGCCTTTGACTTCTTGCATTTCAAACTTGAATATTATTCTTTTTTCCCCGACGTCTGGAGGGTTTGCCCACATTCTTGAGCCAAGGGAAGCATATCTGTCAAAAGATCCGTCAGGTGATAACATCCCAGCATTCCTCCGGCAACTTCCACAATTTGTTTTCGGGTCAAGTTATAGAGATTCATTCCTACAAATTGTTGCCCATGATTGGCGGCTTCCCGGCAACTTTCCCCAGGGGCCCTGAAAACCCACAATTCACACTGCTGAATGGTACCGGTGCCCTTATGAAAACAAATTTCACCACGCATTTCATGGTAACTGTCCACAAAGGTTCCCTGTATGGTACAATCCCCGTTCTGGGAGGAAAGTATGTAACTTTTGCTGCGATTAAATAAATTGCGTCCCCGTTTGTAGGGGCCTACGTGGTTAAACCAACCGGGATTGCTTTGGTTTGGGAGGGTGTAATATCGGCAGCCATTCCGTTCTTTGTCCATCCAATAGGCTTGATAGGAGAGCTGGTCAGGATACCCTCTCTCCGTGTATAGATAGGTTTCCGCCTGCATGAGACTTTTGACACATTCAAACAAAAGCACTTTTATCTTCCCTCCACCACGGGATTGACCCAACTCCACCAAAGCCCGGCCAATGCCTGTGTTGGCCATAGCCCCAATGGCTTCCGTTGCCGTTCCCCTTCCCAAGGGAATGTTGCCGGTTGCTTTGCTGATTTCCCAAGTTGCATCCACGATGATGTAATCGTTAACTCCGACGATAAGTTGAGCCTGGGCTTCCAATTCTTTACTCAATACCACCGCGGTAGCAGTAACCAAATTGCCTTGCCTCTCCACAGTGGAGAAAATATTACGATGACCAATGATTGACATTCAAGAACTCCTTTACTCCTTTTGTGCATAATTCTCGGGGTCGCCCCCCGTTAACGCAAATGTTTTTCCAGCAGATCAATGAAGAAATCCGGATACTCTGCCTTGCTAAATATGATACGAGAGGCAGTTGGATTTCCGCCGCCCTTTCCATTGTATATGTCCAAATGATCCCTTACCAGTTTCCCGCAATCCGGCTTGCCGTCAGAAAACAAAAACAAGGTGTGCTCTGTTGGATAGTGAAGAATCAAAAGTCCTTTGAACTTTCCTGTGATTCCCCGGCCAATGGTCAGCAGGTCATCCCCCGGCAGATCGTCATAAACCCGGACAATCATGGGTACTTTCGGCATGGTGGATTGGAGAGCGTCATGGGACAATGCCTCGACGGATTTCCCCATTAACCGGCTTGCTTCCTCCATGATTTCTGCCTGTCGACTTTCAATCACCGATTGGCGAAGTTTGTAAAAGCCTTCACGGATTAGATTGTTTTTTGATTCCCGAGCGTTAAGTTTTTCTGCCAAGTCGTCTTGGCCTGCAGAATATTTTTTGCCCAAAGTAGTAATCAATTGGTGTTTCAGGCGGTAATCTGCCAAAGCTCGTTCTCCTGCCTCAAAGTAAATCCGAAACATTCCCTTGTAATGTTCTACTTTGTATATCTTTAATAAGCCCACCTGACCGGAAGTGGTGGGGTGGGTGCCGCAACAGGCTACGCAATCGCTGGGGTTGTTGGGTTCGCCAACACAAACAATGGTGATGTCCTCATCGATGGCCAACTCCTTGCGCAGGGGAATGCCGGATGCATCCTCCCTGTGGAGAAACTTTTTGGTGGTCACCGGCACATTCTGCCAAATGACACGATTCCCTTCCATTTCTGCATCCATTGCCATATCCCAAGTGATGGCTTCAATCTCCGGCCGATGCTCCAAACTGATATCGATGGTCATGTACTCGTTTCCCATATGAAAGCCTCTGTTAACACCGCCGCAATCTCGAAAAAAGACACCGGACAATATATGTTCTCCACAGTGGCGTTGCATGTGATCAAACCGTCGTGCCCAGTCCAAGACGCAGTGAACCGGATTTTCGGGAGAAAAGGATGAAATGTTTGCCTCATGAGAATCAAATAAGTGATAGATGACCCCGTTATCTTCAACAACGCCAATGATGGGAATGGAATCAATGGTTCCCAGGTCCCATGGCTGTCCACCCCCTTCAGGGAAAAAAATTGTTTCTGCAAGTACCAAAGCCGGATAATCCTTATAGGAATCCAAGCGCAAGATTGTGGTTGTCAATTCCCTTTGGGTGACATCTTTTTCATATAATTTTATGGTTGTCATCGGTTCGCGCCTCCTGTCCAAATAATTATAGCACAATTGCACAAAATTGTTATATAATGTTGAACGACAGGTACAAGTTTGCTGTTATTTCAAAACGAACAAAAAGAAACGGGTGAAATAAAAAACGAACAGACTGTGGATAAAATTGTATCTGAAGTGACAAAAAATTTCAAAAAACATTGAAAAATATGGGTTGGCATGAAAATAGTTGTGCACAGGCATCCGTGGATAGAATTGTATACAATTCTGTTGCCCCTGTGGACAAATGACACAAACGCCGAAAAATAAACATTCTTGCTTGTTGATATTCGCAAGAAAGCACCACGAACAAAAGTTTACATAATACCGAATAAGGAGCAACCTGATGCTAAAAGAACGAATCATTTTCCGAGATAATCTTCCGGTTAATATGTTGGTGGCAGACATTGACAGCTATCCCATACACTTCCATGATGATTTGGAAGTTGTCTTTGTATTGAAGGGCCAAATTCTTTTGCGAAACGGCTACTATACCTACCAACTGAAACCCGGAGACATTTTCATTCTTAATGACAGAGAAATCCACAGCTATACCAGAGTGGGCGAAGAAGAAAACATGGTGATGATGTTTCAACTGGATCTTAGTTACTTTTCCAGATATTACGAAACCTTGACCAATAATTTTTTTGTGACCGACATGGATGACGACGACGACGAAAGCCTAAATGTGTTGCGAAAAATCTTGTCTAGGATTTTGTTGGATATTCTGGAAAAGGGCTCCAGATATGAACAGAAGGTTATTGAAAATACCCACAACCTAATTGCAAGTTTGCAGGCGGATTTTCATTATTTCGTCATGGAGGATGGGAAGTTTGTCAATGAAAATAAAAATAAGGCAAACAAGATACTGGCTGCCAGACTCAGCCGAATTACTGATTATATGTATGATAATTATTATCGCAAACTCACATTAGGTGAAATCGCCAAACGGGAACATCTGAGCATTTACTATCTTTCCCATGTAATAAAGGAAGCAACCGGCTTAAGTTTTCAAGAGTTGCTAAATTTTATTCGGGTTGAAGAATCGGAAAAACTGCTTTTGGGAACCAATAAAAAAATTGGCACGATTGCAGAAGAAACCGGGTTTTCGGCGTTGCGTTATTATGTTAAGCACTTTGAGACATGGTTTCACGTTCACCCCAGCGTGTATCGCAAAGAATATACAGGGCGGGTCAGCGGCAGGGAAAGCAAAGCGGTGCTTCGCAGGTGTGACCCTAACGAAATTCAAACTGCCTTGCGGGAATTAATTCCAGGCTTAACCGGTGAGTATATTTCTAAGAAAACGGCAGGGCCTGTTTTAGTACATTTACAAGGAGATGCTTTGCAAAACGATGAGGTGAGAGTGGGACCGCTGGATCATTTTATGGCCTTGCCGGCTTTGGGGGAACTGGGAGATGTGTACCGAACTTACATGGGGCTTGGAGAAAAGCAACTGGCCGCAGGGGAACAATATGCTATTTCGGGGAAGGGAACTTATGTGGGAGGCATCGAGTCCGCATCTGTTTTGTTTGTAAATTATAATTCTGAGTTAATGGATGCCTTGGGGCAAGAAAATACGGGAGGCATAGACGGTGTTCCATTGGAAGAATATGATGACGAAGCCGAATTCCTGTTGCGGTGGGATGGCCTTGGGGGAGAGTACAATGTGACTCGTTACAAAATGACAAAAGAAAATTGTTTATCCATAATAGAAGGCCTTGCCAATAAAGGGACCAAAAGAACCCCCAGAGAACGTTTGCTAAACCGACTTCATGGGATGGCTTCTGTGGAGTTTGATACAATTGATGGTGCGGATACCATTAGCCTTCGGGCTACCCTGAGGGGGTTTTCCTGGGAATTGATTCTCATTGACAAGAAAACAGCAACTTAGTACAAGAAAACAGCAAAACAGTAATTGAAATATGAGAATTTCGTGATAGACTTGAATCATGTTAATGGACCTTGTGAGGTCAGCCATGGTTTCTGACTTTTCAGGCAATCAGAACAAACAAGGAGGACGAAATGAAAATATTGATTATTGGTGCTGGTGGTGTGGGCACATCCATGGCAACCATCATCAAAAGAGCAGGCAAAGAAGCCGACTGGGCAACGAAAATTGTTATGGCCGACTACAACTTTGATAGAGCAAAAGAAGTTGCCGAACATATTTGCGGCGGCGGCCGTTTTGTAGCTGAAAAAATAAATGCACAAGACGCAGCCAACATTGAAGCAGTCATTAAAAAGCATGGGATTGACATTTGTAATGAATGCCGTAGAACCACTCTTCAACGAATGTATTTTCGATACTTGCTTCAAAACCGGAGTGATGTACATGGATGCTGCAATGACATTATCTTTGCCGGATCCGGAAAAGCCTTTCGAAAAGGCAAATATCAAGCTTGGTGATTATCAATTTGATCGGCATGAAGATTGGGCAAAATCCGGGAATTTAGCACTTGTTGGAATGGGTGTTGAACCTGGTATGGCAGACGTGTTCGCACGATTTTGCGAAAGATCACCTATTTGATGTTGTTGATGAAGTTAATATTCGTGATGGTGACAACTATGTTGGCGATGACATCGGATATTTTGGCTTTTCTGTTTGGACAACAATCGAAGAATGTCTGAATCCACCGGTTGTTTATGAAAAGGGCAAAGGCTGGTTCACAACGGAGAACTTCTCTGAGCCTGAAATCTTTAACTTCCCGGGTGGCATTGGCGACGTTGAGGTTATCAATGTTGAACATGAAGAAGTATTGTTGGTACCAAGAGTTATCGATTGCAACCGTGTAACCTTCAAGTATGGCGTGCCCAAAGAAACTCGGGAAATGCTCATGTTCTTGAGAGATTTAGGGCCTTTCTGAAAAAGAAAAGAAAATTAAAGTGGGTGATAGCGAAATTACACCGAGAGATTTTCTTGTAAAGGTTATTCCTAGCCCGGTTGAGGCGACCATGAAGATGACAGGAAAAGGTTGTGCCGGTGCATGGGTTACAGGAACCAAAGACGGTATGAAGAGATCGGTTTATCTTTATCAGATTGCCGATAATCAGGATTGTATCGAAAAGTACACCACCAATGCAGTTGTTGCACAGACAGCCGTTGGACCTGTTGTTGCCATGGAACTGATTGCAAAAGGTTTATGGACAGGGAAAGGCGTACTGGGACCAGAAAGCTTTGATCCTAATGTATTTGTTGAGAGACTGGCAAAATATGATTTCCCTGCTGGAATTCGTGAAATGGATTCTGAATATGCAGATCATCTCAACGAAAAAGCATTTGCTGATGCCATAAAATAGGGTAAATATATACTTCCTTCTTTAAAATAACCGACTGGAAATCCAGCCGGTTATTTTATTATAAGGGTATGAAAGGCAAATCTAAGCCAAGGATTTGCTTACCCTTGATTCTTTGCTGAAGGTTTTCCTTCAAAGATTGCCGAGCCCTGACTCATAATGGTGCTAATGGGCAGATGCTGGGGGCAATGGGATTCGCAGGACTTACATCCGGTACAAAGAGAAGGTTTGTATTTGGGAAACCACCAACCGAAGTTCACTTTGACTTTAGGGTTTTCTTCGTAAATATGCCATTCATTCATTAAATCAATAAAGGTTGGAATATCAATTTTTTGTGGGCAGGGCATACAATATTTACATCCTGTGCAGGAATAAGGAATCATTTGATTGTACATCCCTGCTATCTGTGTAATTCGTTGTTTCTCTTCATCGGTGAGAAGAGGAAAGTTAAGGTTGGAAAAGATGGATAGGTTATCCGTCAACTGTGATATGGAACTCATGCCGCTTAAAATAGTTAGCACCCCCGGCAAGCCGGCAACCCAGCGGAATGCCCAATCTGCTGGGGAACGGACGGATAGCGGCATCATCCCATACTGCTTGAATTGCAGGAGGAATCTTGTCCGTTAATTTGCCTCCCTTGAGGGGTTCCATAATAATAACCGGAATATTTCTTGAAGTGGCATATTCCAGCCCGGCCAGCCCGGCCTGATAGTCTTGGTCCATGTAGTTCAATTGTATTTGACAAAAATCCCAAGGATAAGCATCAATCACCTCTTTGAAAAGCGGCAACTCATCATGGAAAGAAAACCCGATTTGCCGAATTTTCCCCTGGGTTCGCAGTTCTTCCAAATATGGTAATAACCCAAATCGCTGAGCCCGTTCCCAGATGGGTTGTGTTAAGTTATGAATCAGATACATATCAATGACGTCTGTATCAAGACGAGTCAGTTGGGTTTCAAAAATTGTTTTCATACCGGCTGTATCTTTGGCTAGCCAAATTGGCATTTTGTCAGCCAATAGTACTTTTTGCCGATATCCGTCTTTTAAGGCCTTCCCGGTAACCACTTCGCTGAACCCATCGTGATACATATATGCGGTGTCAACGTAGTTCACCCCGTTATTAATGGCCTGTCGAATGATTGCAATGGTAGCCGCCTCGTCGATGTGCCCGTTGGATAACTGAGGAAGTCGCATGGTGCCCATACCAAGGAGAGATATCTTTTGGCCGGTTTTCTCAAATGTGGTGTATTTCATTTCACTCTTCCTCCGGATTTAAGTATTCAATTAAATTCATCAAAATCGTCAAAATCGCTTTGAATAAATTCATAAAGGACCGGTTCTTTGAATTCATATTTGGAACCGGGCAAAAGAATGTGTCCAAGGGGGCTTTTCATAATTTTCTTTTCCATGGATTGAATGTTTTTCAAGGTCGAAGAGGACAAGATTAATTGCCCGAAATCTGTGACAAAATATAGTCCGTAAACGTCGTCACTTAAACGAAAGACTTGCTTATTTACATGATTGTTGTTGCTGTTGAAAGACAAAAATAACTTTCCGTTATCGTGAATGGTCACCATAGTGCTGATAGACAGATCCCAGCTTTTTTCGTCAAACTCCTCAGGGTCAACAATAATTTCGTAAACAGATACAAATTCGGGACGAGAGAGCATCATCGCGGCTTCTGCCGGACTGATGTCCATGGTGGACACTAACTTGCACTGGGTGATTTTTAAGTCCTCCATTTGGATTCGTGTGACGGCGATGGTGTACTTTTTGTCATTTTCCAGCAAAGATTCGCAAAGGTATGCCATGTCTGCAGTCTCTTCAATGGTGTTTCTGCAAAAAGTGACGGGCGCTTGAAAAGGGACCCAATCAATGGTGGACGTGTAAGATGGGGAACCCGACAACCCATGGGTTTTGGCCATGTCCGGAGATTCCGTGGTATCTTGGACTTTTGTAAGAAAACCGGCACCTTCCTGATCCAAACCGTAACTTCGCATCAGGTAGTAGTTGATTACATGGTAGTCGGACTTAAGGGGTGTGCATACCTTGTATTGAAGTTGAGACTCCTCTTGTGGGCTCAAAATCAGTGGATTGCCAAGAAGAAAACGATATTCCGATTCGTTTTCGGGAAGGGGGATGCCATGGGCATTGTTCCAGTTGGCGTATTTGTTTACTAAAAAAATGGCCTGACGTTGGGTCAAATCCTTTTTTTTGCCCCCCAGTCCGCCCATGAGGGCTTGCTCCATAGACAGCACTTCTTCTTCGTCATCACCCCAAACACTTCGGTAAGTTTCAAAGCCGAATTCCTCATCGTCAAAGTAGAAGAATTGGTGAAGGCTGTTTGCTTCCGGGCAGTTTAAGACCTGCCATTGGACATACATGGCAGCGGCTCCCATGAGGCGCGTGTCGGTAATGGTAGCTGACACAAATTGTTTATCTGCTTGTTCTTTTCCAGTAAGACCGCCTTCAATGAGACGGAGGGTGGGGGTTGTCATAAACGTTGCTCCTGTTTTCGTGTGCAAAACCTTCAAAACCCTTGTTTTTAGGGTTTTACTGTAGAAACAGTATACCACAACAACAGAAAAGGAAACAAGTTGAATGACAATCGAAAAACTTGCATAGTGGTATGAAAAACTATATAATATACCGAAGGAATTGTAAGACCATTGATCAACTACCAGACCTCTTCTCGTAACTGGAAGGGGTTTTCTATAAAAGTCAATGATAGGAAGGAATGAACAAAATGAAAAAACTGTTTACTTCGGAATCTGTCACTGAGGGACATCCGGACAAGATTTGCGACCAAATATCAGATGCCATCGTAGATGCTATTTTGGCACAGGATCCCAAAGGGCGGGTTGCCGCTGAAACCACTGTAAACACAGGGTATGCTATGGTTATGGGTGAAATTACCACTAAATGCTATGTGGATATCCCAAAACTGGTTAGGGAAGTAATCACTGACATTGGATATACCAAAAGCGATTATGGGTTTGATGGAAACACCTGTGCCGTGATGACTGCCATTGACGAGCAGTCCCCGGATATTGCCATGGGGGTTGACCCCGGTGGGGCCGGAGATCAGGGAATTATGTTTGGCTATGCCTGTGATGAAACAAAAGAGCTCATGCCTTTGCCCATTACATTGGCTCATAAGTTGGCAATGCAGTTGACCAAAATGCGTAAAACACGAAAACTCAAGTATCTTAGACCGGATGGGAAAACCCAGGTTACCGTTGAATATGACGGAAACACCATTAAGCGAGTGGATACGGTATTGATTTCTACCCAGCACGATCCGGATGTGGAAATCGAAACAATACGTAAGGATTTAATTCAATACGTCATCAACCCAATTATTCCCAAGAATTTGATGGACGGGGAAACTAAAATTTTGGTTAACCCCACCGGCAGATTTGTAGTTGGAGGACCCCATGGAGATTCCGGCTTGACGGGGCGAAAGATTATTGTGGACACCTATGGTGGTTACGGGCACCATGGGGGCGGATGCTTCAGTGGCAAAGATCCAACAAAGGTAGATCGTTCTGCAGCCTACGCCGCTCGTTATGCCGCAAAGAATTTGGTAGCCGCAGGACTGGCCACAAAATGCGAAATTCAATTGGCTTATGCCATTGGTGTGGCAGAACCGGTTTCCATTATGGTGGATAGTTTTGGCAGCGGTGTAGTTTCAGATGAACAATTGGCTAAAATCGTACATAAACATTTTGACCTGCACCCAGCAGCGATTATTCGAAACTTGCAGTTAAGACGGCCGATATACAGGCAGGTTGCCGCATATGGACATTTTGGCAGAGATGATTTGGATTTGCCTTGGGAAAAAACGGACAAAGTTGAAGAACTAAAAAAAGAAATCAAAAAATAAACTTGAAAGGTTAAATTGGATAGTAAAGTGGGCATAATCGTTGCAAAATTTGGAGGAACTTCTTTGGCTGATCATTTACAGATCGCCAAGGTGAAGGAAATCATACAAGCTGACCCCAAAAGAAAATATGTGGTGGTATCAGCACCGGGTAGAAGGTTTGATCGGGATAATAAGATTACCGATCTTCTGTATTCCTGCAGAACCCATAAAGAACACAACTTGCCTTATGAGCAACTGTTTCAGGCCATTTGCGACCGATTTGGATCCATAGAATTGCACTTAGGTGTTGACATAGGTTTGCGGGAGGAATTGGATATTATTAAGGAAATGTTGGAATCCGGCGCATCCTATGATTATATTGCCAGCCGAGGAGAATACCTGAATGGAAAACTCATTGCGGCCTATCTAGGTTATGACTTTGTGGATGCCAAAGAAGTAATTAAATTTGACAAAAACGGCAGATTGTTGGAAGAAGAAACCGACGAGGCCATTTCCACAGAATTAAATAAACATCAGAGCGCTGTCATCCCCGGATTTTACGGTGCCAAACCTGACGGAGAAGTCAAAACTTTTTCCCGTGGCGGCTCTGATGTGACCGGATCTTTGGTTGCTAGAGCCATCGATGCAGAAGTATATGAAAATTGGACAGATGTATCTGGTTTTTTAGTGGCGGACCCTCGTATTATTCCAAATGCCAGACCCATCAATACCATCTCCTACAAGGAGTTAAGGGAATTGTCCTACATGGGCGCATCCGTTCTTCATGAAGATGCAATTTTCCCTGCCCGGGCATCTAATATTCCTATTAATATACGCAATACCAATGAACCGGATAATCCGGGAACGTTAAT
Organism: Anaerovoracaceae bacterium; assembly: GCA_963676385.2. Taxonomy (GTDB): domain Bacteria; phylum Bacillota; class Clostridia; order Peptostreptococcales; family Anaerovoracaceae; genus UBA1422. The sequence goes on along the minus strand of CAXXMM010000006.1, from coordinate 249,441 downwards.
TACTTCCGAACCGACGGAAGAAGGTTTGCATCGAGTGGTTACCGGCATTGCCGGGAGAAAGGACTTTGTGGTCATTGCAATCTACAAAAATCATTTGGCTACAGAGCGTGGGTTTGTTAGAAAACTAGCCGCAATATTAGAAGAACACGATATCCCCCTTGAGCATATTCCTAGTGGAATTGATACATTGTCCGTTGTTGTTTCCCAAGAAACGATTCACGACAAACTGGAGGATGTGCTGGAAGAAATTCGTTTACAACTACATCCGGATACCATTGAAGTTGCCGAAAACATGGCTTTAATTGCCACGGTTGGCTGTGGCATGTCATTTCGCCCCGGTGTATCTGCCAGACTATTTAAGGCATTGGCCGAGGCAGGGGTTAACATTCGGATGATTGACCAGGGTTCCAGTGAAATGAATATTATTGTTGGGGTTCACAACAAAGACTTTGAAAAATCCATTCAGGCGATTTATCATGCATTCTTTGATTGAATGGCCAAAGGAAGGGATATAGAGGATTCATGAATAAAAAGAAATTCAAGAACAGTCAATATCAACCGGTTCCAGTCCAAAATATCCGGGACATTATGCTGGTTGCACAAGAGAATCATAAAAATACACCGGCTTTTTTGGTTAAGGACAGGCCGGGGGAAGATTTTCATCCCATTTCATTGGATCAGTTTGTTGAAGATATCAATGGACTGGGAACTTCATTTATGAAATTGGGATTGGCAGGTAAAAGGATTGCCGTCATCGGCGAAAACAGTTATTCCTGGTTGGTTTCCTATTTTGCTACCGTCAACGGGACTGGCGTTGTGGTTCCTTTGGATCGGGATTTGCAGCCAAGGGAAGTTGCAAATTTGGCAAGAATGGCTGAAATTTCAGCCATCGTTTACTCTGGAAAGTTTAGTGAAACGGTCAATGAAGTGATGGCCGCAGTGCCCGGAGTTATTTATGCGATAGATATGTCAGCCACGGAAGACAGAGCGGGTCGGCTTTCCTATTCCAAAATGCTTCAAATGGGGAAAGAAGAAGTGGCAAAAGGGAATACGGATTTCACTCATGCGAAAATTGACGGGACCAAACCTTGTTCCATTCTTTTCACATCGGGAACAACCGGGGTTGCCAAGGGGGTCATGCTTTCCCATGAAAATATTGCATCCAATGTATATCACATGACCCAATATGTAGAAATTCAGCCTCAAAGCATTGGGCTTTCTGTGTTGCCTATGCATCATACCTATGAGATGACATGCCATATTATGGCAGGACTATATCAGGGAGAAACCGTTGCTATTTGTGAAGGGTTGAAACATATTGCCAAGAATCTGGCAGAGGTTCATGCTAATATAATGCTAAGTGTTCCCATTATTTTCGAGTCTATGCACAAAAAAATATGGGCCGGGGCAGAGGCAAAGGGATCGGCAAATAAAATGCGGTTGATGATTCGCATTTCTCGCGCATTGAAGTTATATAATCATCCCAACTTGGTTCGAAAACTGTTTAAACCCATCCATGAGACAACAGGGGGGGAGATTACTCAATTGGTTTCCGGAGGTGCAGGCATTAATCCCAAAGTGATTATGGACTTTGAAGCTATGGGGCTTCCTATGATTCAAGGGTATGGAATGACAGAAAACGCACCCATTATCGCGGTCAATCGAGACCGTTACAGCAAAGCCCCTTCTGTGGGGCAGGCCTTGCCGGGTACCACCATTCGCATAGATGACCCAGACGAAACCGGTGTGGGAGAAATTGTATGCCAAGGCCCCTCGGTGATGATGGGTTATTTCAACAATCCAGAGGAAACCAAGAAGGTGCTAAGAGATGGGTGGCTTTATACAGGGGATTATGGATACTTGGACAAGGAAGGCTATTTATATATTTCCGGACGAAAGAAGAACGTTATTATTGCCAAGAATGGAAAAAATATTTTTCCTGAAGAATTGGAATATTATTTACTTGAAATCGGATATGTGGCTGAAGTATTGGTTCATGGAGAAAATGTGGAAAAATCCGACGATGTTGTGGTCAAGGCGGAAATTTTTCCTGACTTGGAGGCCATTGCAGCGGACAAAGGGAAATTAGATGAAGACCAACTTCGGGCTTTCATTGGAGAACTGGTTGATCAAATCAATGACAAATTACCTTTGTATAAGCGAATCAAGCGATTTGCAATTAGAGAAGATGAATTTGAAAAGACAACGACACGAAAAATAAAAAGGCACAGTGCCAAGAATTATTCCAAATAACAAGGGCTTCGTAGGACCTTATCCGAGACAAGGCTTTTGAAAATGTATGGAGGAGGAAATAGGATGTTGAGTAGTGGAGAGTACAAAAAATTAAAAGAGCAGGATATGAAGACTGCCTATGAATTATTGGAGGCCATTCAGTCCTCCAAAGATCCGGCCGTAAAATACAAAGACAGCAGACCTATTATGGATGTAAAGCACATGTTGGAGACCAGCGCCAGCGAAGAGTGGTACGCTGACAATGTGGCCTTTTATCAGAAAATGTCACCGGGTGGGGCATACCAACCCATTACTTACCGCCAAACTTTAGAGGACGTTAACGCCTTGGGAACTGCGTTGATTGCTGCAGGGCTGAAAGGCAAAAAGATTGCAGTTCTTGGCGAAAATAGTTATTGGTGGTCTATTTCGTACCTCGCTGTGTTATGTGGAACGGGTATAGTTGTACCACTAGATAAAGAATTAAGCCCCAGAGATGTGGAAGGCTTAGTTGGTCAGGCGGAAGTGGCAGCGGTGATTTATACGGAAAAACATGCCAAGACCTTTGAAACCTTATATCGTTCCGGGGAAAGTTCTCTAAAAACCTTGATTAGCATTAACGCTGAACAAGACACAGATGACGTGTTTTCCTTGAAACAACTTCTTACAAAAGGAAAAAAATTGCTGGAAGAAGGGAACCGGGATTTTTTGGATGCCAAAATTATGCGGGATGAAATGAGCGTGCTACTGTTTACTTCGGGAACCACCGGACTGTCAAAAGGTGTGATGCTTTCCCACGGCAATCTGGTAACAGACTTGATGATTGCGCCTACAGTATTAAAGGTAAACACTTGGGATATTTTCTTCTCCGTACTGCCGGTGCACCATACCTACGAGTGCACTTGCGGATTTCTGATGCCTTTGTACAAGGGGGCGTCCGTTGCGTACTGTGAAGGACTGAAGCATATTACCAAAAATTTGGTTGAAATACAGCCCACTATGTTCTTAGGGGTGCCCTTAATTTTTGAAAGCCTGTACAAGAAGATTTGGCAAAACGTTCGAAAAAAAGGAAAAGAGGATTTGCTTCGAAAAGTAATCAAAGTGAATCGAAGAACAAAAAAAGTCGGCGTGAATATTGGCAAGTTGTTTTTCAAAGATATTTTGGCAGTTTTTGGCGGAAGAATGAGAATGATGATTGTCGGTGGCGCTGCCATTAATCCGGAAGTGCTGGAGGGAATTCAGGACTTTGGAATTCAGGCGTTGCAGGGGTATGGACTGTCGGAGTGCGCTCCCATGGCGGCATTAAACCCGGATACTGCACCAAACTCCAGATCTGTTGGCAAACCTTTCCCCGGCATTGAATTAAAAATCTTTGAGCCGGACGAAGAGGGCAATGGAGAAATTTGTGTCAAAGGCGGAAACGTGATGCTGGGCTATTACAATCTGCCTGAAGCAACTGGGGAAGTGATTCAGGACGGTTGGTTGCACACCGGAGATTTGGGCCATGCAGATAAAAATGGATACTACTATATCACCGGACGAAAAAAGAACGTCATCATCACAAAAAACGGCAAAAATGTATACCCGGAAGAATTGGAATATCAGTTGAATAAAACCCAATTTATCATGGAATCTATGGTGTTTGCAGATACCGCTGCCGACAGTGAGGATACCTTGATTGTTGCCTCCATTGTTCTTGACGAAGAAGAATTGGCGCAGGAATTTGATGGACCCTTGTCAAAGGAGGAACAGGAAAAACTCATTTGGGAAGCGGTGGACAAAATTAACGACGATTCTCCATTCTATCGCAAGATAAAGAGAGTCATCATTCGTGATAAAGAATTTGAAAAAAATACATCCAAAAAAATTAAACGATTTGCGGAAAGCAATAAGCAATAATAGTCAGACGGAATTTGTCTGAACCCATCAGCGGATTAAGAAAATGGAGGCGTGTCATGTATCCTAGAGTAGAAATTGACCTAAAGAAACTTCGAAACAATGTTGATCAAATGGTATCAAGATGTCATAAACAAGGCATTGAAGTGGCCGGCGTCATCAAAGGATGCACCGGAATTCCCCAATGTGCCAAGCAGTTTGAGGAGGGTGGATGTTCCTTTATTGCATCTTCCCGACTGGAACAGTTGCAAGATGCCAAGGACTTTGGTATTCAACTTCCTTTTATGCTTATTCGAGTGCCCATGATTAGTGAGGCGGCAGAGGTCATCCGATTGACGGATATCAGCCTTAACAGTGAAGTTGCGGTACTAAAAGCGCTGAACGAGGAGGCAATCATACAAGGGAAAATCCATCAAGTAATCCTTATGGTGGATTTGGGAGATTTGAGAGAAGGATTCTGGAGCAGAGATGACTTGTTGGATGCAGCGTTATTAGTTGAAAATCAATTCAAGGGTCTGGAATTAGCGGGAGTGGGAACAAACCTGGGATGCTACGGCTCTATCAACGCCACCCCGGAGAAACTTCAGGAGTTGGTGGACTGCGCCGAACTTATTGAAGGTAAAATTGGCCGTACCCTTCGCTATATATCCGGTGGGGCAACCACGTCTCTTCCCAGAGTGTTGGAAGGAAATATGCCAAAGCGGGTGAACCTACTTCGGGTTGGTGAAGGAATCTTGCTGGCCAAGGATCTAAGGGATCTTTGGGGTTTGGATATGAGTTTTATGCATCAAGATGTTTTTGTACTGAAGGCAGAAGTGATAGAAGTGAAAGACAAACCCAGCCATCCAGTGGGAGAAATCATGTTTGACGCCTTTGGCTTTAAGCAAGAATATGAGGATCGAGGCATTCGCCGTCGTGCGCTTTTGGCCTTGGGAAAAGTTGACTATGCATTTCCGGATATGATTTATCCACGAGACAAAGGTGTGGAGATTTTAGGTGCATCCAGCGATCACACCATTGTGGACATAGAGGATGCAGAGAGAAAATTCAAGGTTGGAGACATTATGACATTTGATCTTTGCTACGCAACAATTGTCTATGTAACCAACTGCAGAAATGTGAAATTGTTTTTTGTATAAACAACCCTAACCTATAGGACCCGTTTTGACAAAAGCCGGTTTATCCTTTATAATATGCCAATATCATCACGGGTTGGGCGGTTTGGCCGGCCCCGAGAAAGAGGAGAAAAACATGACTGAAGATGTACTATTAACCAAAGAAGGTTATGAAAAAATTGTGGCAGAGTATGACGAACTGGTTTCCATCCGTCGTGCTGAAGTTGCCGCCAGAATCAAAGAAGCCAGAGAGTTTGGAGACATTTCCGAAAATGCAGAATATGACGCTGCAAAAAATGAGCAGGCCGAACTGGAAGAGCGGATCAATAAACTTGAGAATATGATGCGCAAGGCCAAAATTATTGAAGAGGGAAAAACCAACCGAGGCAGGGTGAACATCGGAAGCAAGGTGACGGTCAAAGACTTAAAAACCAAAAAAACAGAAACCTTTATCATTGTCGGATCTACAGAAGCAGATCCCTTTGAAGGAAAAATCTCCAATGAATCCAAAGTAGGGGAAGCGCTCATTGGATCAAAAATCGGAGACAAAGTGGAAATTGATGTTCCTGCAGGGAAAATCAAATATGAAATTGTAAGTATCAATAAGTAGTAACGGTAGAATTGAAATATATGAGGTAAGGAAATGAGCCAGGACAGTAGCCAAGTGCAAGGCCAGGAACAAAGCCCGGACACCACGCCGGCAGATACCGCTCCTTCCCCCGCCACCGGCGAGAGGGAACTGGAGCTCAATGAATTGCGACGAATCAGGCGAGACAAGCTAAAAGTTTTGCAGGATGCCGGTCGCAACCCTTTTTTAGTTGAAACATGGAATGTTACCCACTATAGCCAGCAAATCAAAGACGACTTTGAAGCCCTGGAAGGACAGCGGGTTTCTTGTGCCGGAAGGATGATGGCTCACAGACATATGGGAAAAGCATCCTTTATGGATATTCAAGACAGGGACGGAAGAATTCAAGGATATGTGCGGCAGGATGTCATCACGCCGGAAGAATACGAATGGTTTTTGACCTATGATATCGGAGACATTATCGGGGTTGAGGGTGTAATCTTCAAAACCCGACACGGAGAAATTTCCATTAAAGTTGATAAACTGGTTTTACTGTCCAAGTCTCTTCAGCTACTTCCCGATAAGTGGAGCGGCCTGAAGGACATTGATTTAAGGTATAGACAGCGTTATGTGGATTTAATTGTGAATCCGGATGTGCGTCAGATGTTCTATATGCGCGCCAAGATTATTCATGAGATCAAACGAGTGCTGGAAGAAGAATATAACTTCCTGGAAGTGGATACACCGATTTTGACCACCATTGCAGGGGGTGCCAATGCCAGACCTTTCTGTACCCATCATAATACATTGGATATAGACATGAAGTTGCGAATTTCCAATGAACTTTATCTGAAGCGCCTTACAGTAGGTGGTTTGGATCGAGTCTATGAAATGGGCAAAATGTTCAGAAATGAAGGGATGGACAAAAATCACAATCCTGAATTTACTTCCATGGAATGCTATATGGCCTATGGGAACATGGAAAGCGTCATGGACATCACCGAGCAAGTGGTTTCCAAAGCCGCTTTGGCATCCACAGGGTCCATGGTCATAGAATACCAAGGGAAGACCTTTGATTTGACACCACCCTGGCGAGTTCTGCGAATGCAGGATGCAGTAAAAGAAATTACAGGAGTGGATTTTGATACCATTAACACCGATGAAGAAGCTCGGGTTGTGGCCAAAAAATTTGGCATTGAGGATGCGGACAAAATCAGCAGAGGCCTGTTAATCGCGGCCCTCTTTGAGGAGTACTGTGAAGAGGCTCCTGGATATCTGGACGGCCCCGTATTTATTACAGGACACCCGGTGGAAATCTCTCCCCTAGCGAAGAGAGACCCTGTTGATCCCAGAATAACCAGGCGTTTTGAGGCCTATGTGAATTGTTGGGAAATTGCCAACGCCTTCTCTGAATTGAACGATCCCATCGATCAGTATCAACGATTCAAAGAGCAACAGTCACAGCTGGAAGGCGGCGATGATGAGGCCCATCCCATGGATGAGGATTTCGTCAATGCTTTGGAAGTTGGCCTGCCTCCCACGGGAGGGTTGGGAATCGGCATCGACCGAGTCATCATGTTGGTCACCGATGCGGCAACGATTCGGGACATTATCTTGTTCCCAACGATGAAGCCGACTCAGGATTAGCAAGGTCAAAAGGACCGCAGCTAATTCTGCAGCGAGCGAAAACGCCAACGGGTTGGCGGCTCGCGTAGGAGGCAAATGCAGGGAAGGGAAGATTGCTACCGATGAAGGAATGGAAGCAATCGGACCTGAGTCGTGAAGCCGGTTGACTAGCTGTTTTTCCGTTCTGCGGCGTTGCCGGTCGCTTTCTTCGGTGCTCACGTACATTTAGGTACGTTCCGCGCCTCGAAGCTCCCGCGCCTTGCATAACGAAAAAACATCGGCGTCAAACTGTTGAACACAAAATCGCTGAAATTCCAAAGAACAGTTGTATTCTTGCACGATAATGTATCAAAAGTGTGCCAATTATGCATAAAAAAATGAAAAGGTCCTCTGAAGCAGTTCTTGTGACGGCCGCAGAGGACCTTTTGTAGTGCAGAAGGAAATGATTTACTGACTTGTAAGGGGTGTTGCATATGTATGATATACTTATTAATATAGATACCAATGTGACAAATTGAAATTTGTAAGGACGTGAAAGCAATGGAAACAGTACAGCCTGAAGGAAAAGAAGTAGAGGCTTTCGCATTGTTTTATAATAGATTTTGTGAAGTTGAATGAATCGTTTTCAATACATAAAAAATTATATTGTATGTATAAAAAATGGTGGACGTTCTACACTTGAAGGTGTTATCGCATGTGATTTATTTAGCATTACACGAAATTTATTATTGCATTTTCCTGTTTCTTAAATCTGGGGGTAAGTATACATTAATAAAAAAACTTAGTTACATAGACTCAAAGAGGCCAAATTGACAGATTTTTTAACAAATGTACTCAAATTAAGGTTGATAGTAGAGGAACGACTCATTATAGAATGTGGTACAAAAAGAAGAAAGAAATGAAGTATTTTACAGTAAATTGTTCTCAAAAATATGACGAAAAGAATATCTACTTAAAAGAAACAATTTCTAAGGAAGTGGGCATTTGTATTGTGTGTCAACATACCCACCTTTACACTTGTATGATGAAAAAGTGCAGAGATTTATTTATGCGCATGACACATGGTACCGCAGATCTCTGTTTGATTTTGCGGTTGGTTGTGTGATATATTCACTATTAGATGTATAATCCGAAATTTGTTGGGGGAAGACCACATTAATCAATAGAAATAAAAATTGCATTGTTTCTTTTTATACATGGATGGGCATCTTGGCAGAAAAATGTTGTACAAATAAGAATTTGAGGAGGCAAATGATATGCTCAAGGACGTAACAAAAATTGAAATGTCGGGAGCGGTTTTCGACTCTTTGACCCAGTTTGATTTTTTTAACCCTCATGATGGGGATAAAATAAAAACTATTAAAGGTGCACTTCTTTATGGTAGAAATGGCACAGGGAAGAGTACTATTGCGAGGGCTTTTCGAAAACTTTCGGGAGGTACAGTTCCAGTTATAACCAGTGCAATCTTTTATGATGAAGAGGGTCAGCCGGTAACTCTAACAGAAGAAGAAAAAAAACATATCTTCATTTTTGACGAGGACTATGTAAACCAGAATGTCAGACTCAAGCAGAATCACCTGGAAACCATTGTGATCCTTGGAAAAGCAGCAGATTTAACGGATAAGATAGCGGTGGTTGAGGCAGAACGAGAAACAGCGAAAAGTGCATATGAGCGACAGGATTCAATTTGTAACGAATATGGCGATCCAAATAATGTTAAATCTCCTAAACATTATGAAAACCTTTTGATGGGTACTCTCCGGGGAGATGATAACTGGGCCGGGCGTGACAGAGAAATCAATGGTGGGCGAAATAACACCAGTGTGAGAGATGACACATATAAGCAGTTCGTGGCACTTACACCATCCAAATCAAGAACAGAACTTATAGTTGACTATAAAAGTAAATTGAAGGAACTTGAAACTGCAAGAACGGGGGCTTCTATGATTACGGAAAAAGTTCCGGAGATATCAAATGTATATAGAGATTATGATGATGAAGTTGCACAAAAATTACTCGCAGAAGAAATAGAGAAACCGGAACTGTCTGAACGGGAAAAGAAGCTCTTCATACTGGTGCAAGATGGAATGACCGATGACTTGTCACAAAAACTGACGCTACTCCAGAAAATGGAAATTACAGAATGCCCGTACTGCTTTCAATCGTTGAAACCAGAGTACAAGAAATCTTTGGTAGAGAGTATTAAAAAGGTACTTAGTAAGGTAGTTGAAAATCATCGAAAGTCTTTGCAAGATTGTGCCATTGAGGAGTTTGTCGTTGATTTGAGTGCTTATGAAAAAATTGATGGGTATCAGAATTGTGTTAATCTGATTACAAAGATTAATTTTTTAATTCGGGAACACAGTGAAAATCTACATAAGAAAATTAACAAACCTTACGAGCCGATTGTTACAAAAAGTACTCCTGTTAAGACATTGGCGGGTGAACTTGGGACAGCTCTAGAGGACTTAGAAAAAGCGCGAATAGAATATAACAAAGTAGCAAAGAATATTAGTCCTATTGTTGCAGAACTGAACCAAATCAACAGTGAGATTGCTCATTATGATGTAGCAGATTTTGCGATGCAGTTTGACAAACAACAGAATGAGCATATTGAGGCTAAAACGAAGTTAGAGACACATAAAACATTATACTTTGAAAAGAAAAAAGAAGTTGAAGAGTTAGAAGCACAGAAAGGTAATGTACAGCTTGCAATTGAAGCTATCAATGCATGCATGAAATACATTTTCTTTGCTGATGACAGGCTAAAGATTGAATATGTTGATGGAGTGTACAAACTTTTATCTCACAGAAAAAGCGTAAAGCCATGTGATGTATCTGTTGGAGAGCGTAACATCATAGGTCTAAGTTATTTTTTTACAAGTATTCTTGAAGGTAAAGAAGAGAAGGATGCCTATGCGGAGGAGTATCTGCTTGTCATTGATGACCCTGTATCTAGCTATGATATGGAGAATAGGATTGGTATTTTATCATTCTTGAAGCATAAGATGGGTATGTTTTTAGAGGGAAATGTGAACACAAAAGCTCTTGTGATGACACATGACTTAATGGCATTTTATGATCTCCACAAGGTCTTTGAAGAAATTGTTAAGGCGTGTAACCAAAAGGGGTATTCGGATGGGCCAAAGTTTAATCGCTTTGAGATGTGTGAATGTGACTTAAAACCCTTCTCCTACAAGAATCGACAAGAGTATACGGAAATCGTTAAAGCTGTTTATAACTATGCATCTGAGCAACCCGACGATTATGAACTTGTTATTGGGAACATGATGCGTCAAGCATTGGAAGCCTTTTCAACTTTTGAATATAAGAGAAGTATTGAAACTGTATCTGCGGATGATAATATTCTCCGTTTACTACCAGAACCAGAATATGTGTCGTACTATAAGAACTTAATGTACCGATTGGTTCTTCATGGTGGTAGTCATAAGGAAGAGCAGGTAAAGGCTATGAGTGATTTTAAGTTTTTTAGCCTTATATCGAAAACTGAAAAGAAGAGGACGGCAAAGGATGTTCTATGTTTTGTTTATCTGCTTAACAAAAGACATTTGTTGGTGCACTTGGAGGACTTCAAAAATGTTGAGTCAGAGCTAGAATCTTGGTGTCAGGATATTAAGGCAAGAGCGGCTATCATTTGAGTAGAATATAATTTATTGTTATCTATACAAATCAAAATTTGTGGGGAAATAATATGGAAGAAAAGTTACCAAAGTATACCAAAAATCAACAAGTAGGCAATAGATCTGCAACAATCTTAAAATCTGTGATGCAAAATTTTTGCATCTTTACAGAGTTAGATCAAAGTCAGGATTTTGGAATTGATTTCATAGGGACAGTTTTTAGAAATGGTTTTCCAACAGAATATAATTTCAATGCACAGTGTAAAGGTACTATCGATATTGAAATCAAATTAAATTCTTGTGGAACTAATTTTTCGTATCCAGTAGAAGTTAAGACGATTAACTACTGGAAGCAGAAAAAAGATGTAACATTTTTGTTTTTAGTCGATGAAAAAAAGGGACAAGCATATTGGACAGCTCCGCTTACAGAGATAGAAAATAAAGACATATCGGGTCAAGACAGTTATACATTTCATATTTCTGTAGATAATTGTATTAATAGCAATACCTCAACGCCACCTGAATTATTTATTTTTGAAATTATACGTTATTATGCCAATTTTTCTGATAATATTATTAGGCAATTTGACAAAATCCAGGAGTATTCAACTGATATAAGCGGCAGAGATAATATGATTAAATTAATGGAGACATTAGAAAAGAATTTTAATAAGGTCGAGAAAAAATATAGAGAAACGATAAACAACCTAATCAAAAAAATTAAATTTGATTTAGAGAGATCGTTAGGTTATTGTTTTAACCTTGACCAAATGGACGATATTGTAAGAATATATTGTCCACTTGGCATCTTTGATACACCTTTTGGCACAGGGGAAGGAGTTAAGACTATAAAAGAATGTAGGGGGAAAATAGAAAATCTTATTTCGCAAGATGATATTACATACAAAGAACTATTTGATTTGTCAAAAGAAGTATCGGAGTTGCGTGGTAACTTGCTTGGTTTTTTTCTAGAAATGGCCTACGAAAATATGCCACTGGCTAATCATGGTGCAATTGAAAAAGAGTTTATGGAATGGCTAAAAGAAACTGGAAGATAGAGTAAATGCACAAAAACCTCATTGAAACTTTCAATGAGGTTTTTTGATGTATTATGCTTCGTTCTTTTGTGCTCTGCGGAACTACTCCTGGGTTAGGTGTTCCATGACCCGAGCCCAAATTTCTCTGGTTTCGATGAAGTCCTGATTGTGCTTCCTAACGTTTCGCTGATATTTTTCTAGCTCTGACAGGATGGTCATGAATTCCGGTCGGTCAAAGTATGCGGAAACTTTGGGAAGGACAGCAGTCAACTTTTCTTTCATGGATGCAATTTCTTCGTCAAATCCATCTGGATTAGTAATGTAAAGAAGCAAAGGTTTGTAGCGAACCCAGCCTACGCATGCCTTATAGAATCGCTGGATTACCTTGTCGTTGTCAGCTTTGATAAATTGGAGATGAATGGGCAAAGAACCCTCCAACAGTCGATGATACATGGAAAACCCGTCGTGGAAAGTGTAGCAAGGAACCCGCATGACATTTCGGTTGCCAAGGCAGGTGCTTAAGAAGGTATCTTCCCCACGAGCGTTAGGCGGGTTATAAAAAGGTAGAATCCGTTCCGGTCTGGAAATGTTGATTCCCAGATTTGCGCCGGAGATAAATTTGGCACCGTTGACTTCTTCTACGGGATAAATCTTTTGCTCCCGAAGAACGGTGGTATCAGAGTAAGTAACCCCGCCCTGAGACATGATTTTTTTCACATTTTTCCAATTTAGGATATCGTTGCTGATGGCTTCGATAAAGGTTTGAAAATCACTTTCCGGCAAGATGTCGTTAAATTCCATATATGGGATTGGCGATATATAACCACAGTGATATCCATGGGTATAATCTGCCTGTCCAATAGTCAGAATATGGTTGGCCAACACAGGCTGCCCACTCCAGATGGCGTGGTTATGGTCATTGGTAACGGCAAAAGGATATTCATCATCATCTAAAAAAATCAGGCAATCCATTCGGTTTTTAATGGCACTATACAAAATGGCATTTCGCTGGCCCGCATATCCTTTTCCAAATACTCTGCTGGCCTCCACTGAACTAAGAATGCCACTTCTCACTAAATCATTGACCTCGTCCTGAATTTCTTCTTTCCCTGCAAAAAAAACCCCATCCAGTTTGGAGGATTGATCCGGATGGATATTGGTAAAATCCTTGGAATGGGTTTTTTGATAACTAAGATCATAGGCAACAAATACATTTAAAGAGATGGATGTATCTTCCACCAGGCCGGATTCGACCCAACTGTGAATTTGACTTCGAAGGACTTTTCGGAAACTTTTGCGTCCCGTGGCAAATCCGATGCCAACCCTAAGTGTTTTGGCTTTCATGATGTTCTCCCCAATAATGCAACCAGGCCATATACGACAGGCTTTTGCATTATTTCTTTTAATATTATACCATGAATTGAGAAAATTTGCTTGAATGTCCAGGGGTGTGGTGGGACAAATCAAGAGAAAACCAAGGATTTCCAAGGAACTCTATGGAAATAGTGGTTGAGAAATAAGTAAAAACAATATAGAATATAGCAGTTAAAGCATTGAATTTTTCGGATATCATTTTTATGATATTTTGAAGATAAATAGAAAGGACATGTTGAGATGATGTTGAAACAGGGAGCACAAGAAACCTCAGTAAGAACATTGTACAAGGATGCCACCTCATTAGGCGGGCATACCATTACACTGCGAGGCTGGATTCGAACCAACCGCGGGTCCAACAAATTTGGATTTATTGAATTAAACGACGGAACCTTTTTCAAGTCGGTGCAGGTTGTATATGAAGCGGAGCACCTAGCCAATTACGAAGAAATTGCCAAGGCGCCTATTGCCGCTGCGGTGAAGGTTTCCGGACGATTTGAATTAACGCCTCAGGCGGGGCAGCCGTTTGAAATCAAGGCCGCCGTTATTGAGATTGAAGCAGGATCCGATTCGGACTATCCCCTTCAAAAGAAAAGACATAGCCTGGAGTATTTGAGAGAAATCGCCCACCTAAGACCACGAAGCAACACGTTCAGTGCTGTTTTTCGAGTTCGCTCTTTGGTTGCCTATGCTATTCACAAGTTCTTTCAAGACAACCATTTTGTGTATGTCCATACCCCAATCATCACCGGAAGTGATGCAGAGGGGGCAGGAGAAATGTTCCGGGTGACCACATTGGACATGGATAACCTGCCAAAAAACCCTGATGGTACCATTGACTACAATGAAGATTTTTTTGGGAAAGAAACCAGTCTTACTGTCAGCGGCCAATTGGAGGCTGAGATTTTTGCCTTGGCATTTCGGAATGTTTACACCTTTGGACCCACCTTCCGTGCAGAAAACAGCAATACTGGCCGCCATGCATCGGAGTTTTGGATGATTGAACCGGAAATGGCATTTTGCGACTTATCGGGAGATATGGAAGTGGCTGAAGCCATGGTGAAATATATTATCAATTACGTTTTGGAAAACGCTCCGGAAGAAATGGAGTTTTTCAACCAATTTGTGGACAAGGGATTGATTGATCGACTGACGGCCATTGTCAATGCTGATTTTGCGCGAGTCTCCTATACGGAAGCTGTTGAGATGTTGCAGAAGTCAGGAAAGGATTTTCAGTTCCCGGTTTCTTGGGGAACAGACCTTCAGACGGAACACGAACGGTATTTGTGTGAAGAGGTCTTCCAAAAACCTGTATTTGTCACCGACTATCCGAAGGAAATCAAAGCTTTTTATATGCGTCTAAACGAGGATGGAGAGACGGTTGCAGCCTGTGACCTGTTAGCCCCCGGAGTGGGTGAAATCATCGGTGGAAGCCAGCGTGAGGAGCGATATGATGTCTTAAAGGGCAGGATGGATGAAATGGGGCTGAACCAAGAGGATTACTGGTGGTATATGGATCTTCGCAGATATGGGGGTGTGGAGCATGCAGGCTTTGGATTGGGATTTGAACGAATGATAATGTACGTCACCGGTATGGGCAATATTCGGGACGTCACTCCTTTCCCAAGAACGCCAAGAACCGCCGAATTCTAGACATAAAACTCATTGGAGGAATCATGTCAAAATTTTTTGCCGCAGTAAAAAATGGGGGAATCAAAGGTCTGAAAACCGTATTGATGCTTTTGAAAGTAATGGTGCCCATTTACCTGTTGGTTGTCTTAATCAAATATTCCCCGGTGATGCCATGGCTTGAAGACGTTGCGTCTCCGGTGATGAAAATATTCCGGTTGCCTCCCGATGCCGCCGTGCCGGTGGTGACCGGTTTGTTTTCGGACGAATACGGTGTGGTTGCAGCCCTAGGTGGGTTTAATTTCTCCATGGCTGCCATTACCACCATTGCCATGATTGCCTTGGCGGCTCATTCCATACCGGTTGAAGCGGCTGTGGCTCAAAAGATTGGACTTCCGGGTGGGATTATGGCATTGCTTCGCATTGGAATTGCAGTTCTCACCGGCATCTTTGTGGGATGGTTGGGGGGTGTGTTTTTATGAGTGAAAGCTGGAGCTTTATTTTTCATGAAATGCTCAACGGTACCTTGCACACCGTGTTCAATCTTCTGAAGGTCCTGATTCCACTAATGATTATCATTGAACTTCTAATTACCTACAATGTGTTGGAAAAAATCGCCGGACGGTTGGAATTTTTAGGTAAACCTATGGGGATTACGAAAAATGCCATGTTCCCATTGGTGGTGGGGGTCATTATGGGGATTACCTATGGGGCAGGAACCCTGATTGAGCTTAACAAGCAGACCCCGTTGAGCAAGCGGGATTTTCTCCTTATTGGGATTTTCATGGTCTTATGCCATGGCATTATTGAAGCGGGGATTCTCTTTGGCATTGTTGGCGCCAACGTGTTTATCGTGGTAGTGGTTCGGCTGATGATTGCATTTGTTGTCACCTGTTTTTGTGCCAGACTCCCTTATTTTCGTCATATGAAAGACGAGCCCAGCGGACCTGTGGCCATGTAGGCGGCCAGCAGGTAAAATACGGTATTCTTTGTTGCGTGGGACGCAGACAAATGATATAATATCAACACTATGTGAAAATAAAAATAGGAGGTCATAGAATGAAAGGCTACACAAGCAACACCATTCGAAACATTGCCCTCGTCGGACACGGCGGATGCGGTAAAACTACTTTCCTAGAGGCTGCCTTGCTGGCAACCGGTGTTATCAACCGCATGGGAAGAGTTGAGGACGGAAATACCGTTTCTGACTGGGACAAGATGGAAATAGAAAAAGGTTACTCCATCAGCACATCACTGGTGCCGGTGGAATTCAACAAAGTGAAAATAAACTTTGTTGACACCCCGGGATTCTTTGACTTTGTCGGAGAAATGACCTCATCCATGAGAGCCGTGGAAGCGGCAGCCATTGTGGTGGATGCATCTGCAGGCATTGAGGTCGGTACTGAAAAAGCTTGGGCTGCATGTAAACAATTCGATGTTCCGAAATTTTTCTTAATTAACAAAATTGACAAAGACAATGTAGACGTGGAAAAAGTAATAGCTGATTTAAAGGCCAAGTTTGGTACTTCAGTGGTTACCCTAGAGGACAAAGAAGCTTTGACAGAAGCCATTGCCGAGACGGATGAAGAACTAATGGAAAAATTCTTCAGTGGCGAAGCGTTTACCGATGCTGAATTCAACGAGGGATTGTCCAAGGGAATCTCCACAGGGGATATTGTTCCGGTATTGACTTGCTCAGCCATTGCCGGCACGAACATCAAAGAAACTCTACAATCACTAATAGATTTTGCACCAAAACCCAATGCACATGATGCTTATGCTGCAGTGGACGGGGACGAAAAAGCCATAGAAATCCCTTGCGACCCTGCAGGAAAGACAGCCGTTTTGATTTTCAAAACCGTGGCAGATCAGGTATTGGGAAAAATTTCTTTTGCAAAAGTAATTTCCGGCAAACTCAAGTCCGGACAGGAAATATATAATGCTTCCACAGAGAAAGTGGAGAAACTGGGTACCATGTTCTTCTTGCGGGGCAAGCAGAGAGCGGATGCAGAAGTTGCGGAAGCGGGAGACATTGTGGCAATTGGCAAAATGCAACATACCAGCACAGGGGATACCCTTTGTGAAAAGGGCAGCATCATAAAATTTCCACCCATCGCATTCCCGAAACCAACCTTCTATATTGCCGTTGAAACCAGATCCAAGGGTGACGAGGACAAAGTGGGAAGCGGGCTTCACAGACTAATGGAAGAAGATCCCTCCTTTATTTTAGAACGAAACAATGAGACCCACCAAACCCTTTTGGGCGGGCAGGGTGAACAACAGTTGAACGTCATTGTTGCAAAACTCAAAGACAAGTTTGGTGTGGATGTGGACCGAGTAGAGCAAAAGATTGCCTACAGAGAAACCATTCGGGGCAACTCTGATGTTCAGGGCAAACACAAGAAACAATCCGGTGGTGCCGGGCAGTACGGAGATGTACATGTTCGTTTCTCCCCCACAACTGAAGAATTTGAATTTAAGGAATCCCTCTTTGGCGGTTCCATTCCGAAGAACTACGTGCCTGCTGTTGAAAAGGGACTTCGAGAAGCCATGGACAAAGGCCCATTGGCAGGGTGCAAGGTCGTTGGTGTGAAAGCGGATCTGTATGATGGGTCTTACCACGATGTTGACTCCAACGAAATGGCTTTTAAGATTGCGGCTGGATTGGCATTTAAGAAAGGTATTGTTGAGGCAAAGCCTTGTCTGTTGGAACCGGTAATGCATATTGAAATTGCCGTTCCCGACGAGTATATGGGGGACATCATGGGCGACATGAACAAGAGACGAGGAAAAATTTTAGGCTCCGAACCTTTGACCGGTGGCGGGCAGAAAATCTTGGCCGAGGCTCCGCAGTCGGAACTGTTCGACTATGCTGTAACGGTTCGCTCTATGACGCAGGCCAGAGGCACCTTCGAAATGAATTTTGAACGGTATGAACCTGTGCCCGGACACTTGGCAGATAAGATTATCGCTGAGCACAAAAAGGCGGAAGAAGACCGAAACAACTAATACACTCGAGAAATCGAGACATCACCGGAAGGGGGCGTTGCCTCCTTCCGGATTTTTTCAGGAGGAAGTTCCATGTCAAAAAAGGCAAAAACCATATTTGTATGCCAGGAATGCGGCAATGAAAGCCCAAAATGGGTGGGGCAGTGTATTTGTGGTGCGTGGAACACCATGGTGGAAGAAAAAGTAGTGGTGACCAAGGAAGACGATACCAGAAGACGAGGGAACAAGGGGGATGGACGAAATCTCCCGGAAAGCCTTGTGTCCCTCACTGCCGGTGGGGGTGGAGAACGACTGAATACCGGTATTGGTGAATTAAACAGAGTGTTGGGTGGTGGCATTGTGAAAGGCTCTTTGACACTGATTTCCGGAGAGCCGGGAATTGGCAAGTCCACTATCATTATGGAGGCGGCAGCCAATATTGCCCAAAAATATGGAACCGTTCTTTATGTTTCCGGAGAAGAATCAGGAGAACAGATAAAAATGCGGGCAGACCGAATCTGTCCTGACCTAAGTGAAAACTTGTTTTTCCTTGCGGAAACCAACATTGAAAATATCGGCCAAGTGAGCCGTCAATTGAATCCTGTTTTTATTATTATTGATTCCATTCAAACCATGTATACTGAAGAAATGGATTCGGCGCCGGGAAGTGTTTCTCAAGTTCGAGGTTGCGGAAATGAACTAATGCGCATTGGAAAAACTGAAAATATCCCCATCTTTATTGTTGCCCATGTGACAAAATCAGGAGAGTTGGCTGGGCCAAAAATAGTGGAACATTTGGTGGACTGTGTGCTGAATCTGGTAGGAGAGCGAAGTCAAGAATTGCGAATCCTTCGGGCCAACAAGAACCGCTTTGGTACCACCAGCGAGATTGGGGCCTTTGAAATGGTGGAAGAGGGTTTGAAAGAAATTGAGAATCTATCCGCTGTTTTTCTAGAATCCATGGATACCCAAGGAGAAGGCTCGGTGGTAACGGCTGTCCACGAAGGGAGCCGGTCTTTGCTTCTGGAAGTTCAAGCTTTGGCGGCACCTACAAGTATTGGGTTTGCCAGACGCTCTGCCATTGGTGTAGACCTGCAACGACTAAACATGATTTTGGCCGTGCTGGAGCGAAAAGTTGGTCTTCCTCTTGTGAGTCAAGATATTTATGTAAACGTTGTTGGAGGATTGAAGCCGGAAGGGACTTCCATGGACCTTGCGGTTGCATTGGCAATCTATTCTTCTTTCCGGGGAAAACAATGGGAGAAAACGACTCTTGCCATTGGAGAAATCGGGTTAACAGGAGAACTTCGAGCTGTTCAAAATGCGGAAAAGATTGTGAAGGAAGCGGCGCGGATGGGATTTACCAAAGTGATTTTGCCAAAAAGAAATGCCGACAAAATTGCCGGCATTTTGGGTGTTGATTCCAAGATTGTTTTAGTTGGGGTGAAACATATGGGAGAAGCCATTAGTGCCTTCTAGCAGCATCCAATTCAAACCAAAAGGTGGTGCCTTTTCCCAAACTGCTTTTCACACCAAAGGGCGTGTTGTGCAGTGTTAGTATCTCATTGACAATAGATAATCCAAGTCCTGTACCGGCAGTGGCCCGAATGTGGTTGCTGCTGCTTTTATAGTATCGTTTCCAGATGTAGGGCAGCTCTTCCGGCTTAATGCCGGCGCCGTTGTCTGAAACTTCGCATCGCATAATTTTGTTTATCTTTCGAACCGTTATAATAATCCGTTTGTCCGAGCCGCAATACTTGATGGCATTGGTGACCAGATTGGACAATACTTGAGTGATTTTCCCATGGTCACCTCTGACATATATCCGATCTCGACAATGAACCTCAAAGGTGTAACCTTCATTTTCTTCCAAAATCCGATAGGGGGCAAGAACGCTTTCTACGGTTTCTTTCATATCAAAGGTGGTTTCTTCCAAAGGCAATTTGCCGGATTGAATCGCAGACATGGTGAGAATATCCCCCACCAGTTGGTTTAATCGATCGGCTTCATCAATTATGACATTTAGATGTTCCGTCCGTTTCCTTGGGTCGTCGCCAGACAAGTCGCGAACCATTTCTGCATAGGACTTCACCATGGTCAATGGTGTTCTCAAATCGTGGGACATGTTGGCAATTAAATCTTTCTGCATATTGACAGACCGCTCCAACTCCAATGATGTTTTATTCAAGGTGTTGGCCAAATCCTCAATTTCGGAAAAAGGACGCTCCGCACGAAAAGAAATCCCATATTGTCCTTCCGACAATTTTCTTGCAGACTTGATAATTGATAACAAGGGGTCTGTAATGCGGATGGATAGAAAATAGGCTAACACAAAAGCGAGGAAAAAGGCTATCAGTGTAATGTAGGTTAGCTGGCTTTTCAAAATGTTTATGGTTGATTGCACAGGATATAAAGGGGAAAAAACGTATAGGATTTGTTTTTTGTCACTCCCTAAAAACCTGGCAAAAGCCAGAGTATTCCGATTGTTTTCTTCATTGGGAATATGCCCTGATACATTGGTGTCTCCACTGGCATATAAATCCTCCTGAACAGCACTAATGGCGTCTTCATAATCGTTGCGCAAATTGGAGGCGTAGATTAAGGTGCCATCTACAGTTTCAATGTGAATGTACATATCGTCATCCATGGAAATGTCAGAAGCAATTTCAACCATGGACTCTTCGCCCCCGGAATCATAGGCGGCTGCGATGCGATATGCGGCATTCTTGGTTTCTCGCACCTTCATTTCCTCATAGTAGTTGTTCAAAAAGAATATCTGAAGAAACCACATGAGTACCAAAACTAAAGCTGTAAAGCCTAGAAAATACAACCAAATACGAAAACGGATGCTTTTAACCTTGAAATTAATCTTCAAATTTGTATCCTACTCCTCTTAATGTGACAATATGACCTCGATATGGGCCTAAGTTATTACGAAGATTCTTGATATGGGTATCTATGGTGCGGTCATCCCCAAAAAAGTCGTATCCCCATATATCTGAAAGCAACTTATCCCTGGATAAGGCAATGTTCTTATTTTTAACCATATAAAATAGAAGGTCATATTCTTTTGGTGTCAGTTCAATCCGCTCCCCGTCAACGGTGACGGTCCTGCCGGCTAAATTAATAACCAATCCGTCAAATTCCGCCACCTCCGGTTGCACATCGGTGGGCCCGGCGTGCCTGGCAAGAACAGCGTTGACACGGGCCATTAACTCCTTGGGGCTGAAAGGTTTCACTACATAGTCATCAATCCCCAGTTCAAATCCAAAAAGCTTGTCATATTCTTCGCTTCTGGCAGACAACATAATCACCGGTATATCTTTAATTTTTTTGATTTCTTTGCATGCCGAAAAGCCATCAAGCCGGGGCATCATGATGTCCATTATAATTAAATCATAGTCATTTAGCTTGCACAGACCAATGGCACTCATGCCGTCGGCAGCTTCGGAAACTTCAAATCCATTGAACTCGGCATATTCCCGGATGACCTCCCTGATTTTTTGTTCATCGTCAACGATTAACAATCTGTACATACGGTAATCCTCCTCACGAATATTTATAATGGTATTTTATCACATTTTATGTAAAATAAGTGGCCAATTTATGTGAAAGAAATGTTGACACTGAAAAGTCATTGTGATAAACTATACCATTTTGACGGGTTGACATCCGAAGGTCTTTGAAATATACTATTAATGAACAATAGGAGGAACTAGATGTATAAAATCGGCGACAAAATAGTATATCCCATGCACGGCGCTGGCATCATCGAACAAATTGAAGAGAAGGTGATTCTAGGTGAGAACAGGGAGTACTATGTCCTGAGGGTACCCTGCGGTGATATGAAAATTATGATACCAGTAGAAAAATCCGACGAAATCGGTGTCAGACCTGTTATCTCTGCAGAAGAGATGGAAGAAGTGTTAACCATTCTCCGGGGGGAATCTACAGAGATGTCGTCCAACTGGAATCGACGGTATCGTGAGAATACGGATAAACTTAAAACAGGAGATGCTCGGCAAGTTGCAGAGGTGGTAAGAAACTTACTGCGGACAGACCGGGAAAAGACATTGTCTACCGGCGAGAAAAAAAATGCTTTCCAGCGCGAGACAGATTTTGGTCAGTGAGATGATTCTGGCCAGTGACATGGATCCTGCTGAAGCAGACAAGCTGATCGGCTTTACCGTTTGATGATTGGTAGGTCGGGGAGGCTTGTTTTTAAGTCTATCTTATAGTTTGAGAGATAAAATATACAGAAAGGAGGTGAATGCGATTGCTTAAAAAACTTTTTAACTTTGTGTTTGCGGCGGTAGGAGCCATAATTGGCTTTGGCGCATTTCAGTTGACGATGTACCTAATGCGAGAAGGCATTATTGACATTTCTTGGAAGCTAACTGATTTGCATAAAATAGGGATGGGGATTGGTTTCGTACTTATTTTTAGTTTTTTATTTTATTTATTGGCGCCATTATTAAATCGCCAAAGCAAAAAAGTTGCAAGAAATATTGAAATTGATTTGCAGGCATACTCTGCCAATGAATTGATGTCCGGTGTAGCCGGGTTAACGATAGGTCTTATTATTGCATTTTTAATTAGCAAAATATATGAAGGCCTTGAGATTGCTTACCTACCCACAATTCTAAGCATTATTACCTATATGGCATTAGGGTATCTTGGTGTTGTGGTGGCAACCCGAAAGGGGAAGGAAGTGGTTGCGTCGCTGATGTCCGCAAGAAGAATTTCTTCTGTAGGCGGCAAGGGTAGCAAGACCAAACATTTGGACATGACTCCTAAAATTTTCGACACCAGTGTCATTATTGATGGTAGGATAGCAGATATCCTGAAGACCGTTTTATTGAAGGAAATATTGTGATTCCTGAATTTGTTTTGGTAGAACTTCGACATATTGCAGATTCATCTGATGGATTGAAGCGAAACAGAGGTCGGAGAGGGCTGGATATTCTCAACAAAATTCAAAGTGATTACGGAATTGATATTTATAACACCACCGGTGAAAAAGCATTGGAAGAGATTCCGGAAGTAGATGTAAAGTTGCTGAAACTTGCTCAGATGATGCATGGTAAAGTGGTAACCAACGACTTCAATCTCAATAAAGTTGCAGCCATCAAGGGGGTGGATGTTCTAAATATTAATGAACTTGCCAACACCCTAAAGCCGTTGTGCTACCAGGTGAAGATATGACTCTTTTCTTGATTAAAGAGGGAAAAGAAAACAACCAGGCAGTAGCTTATTTGGATGATGGCACCATGATTGTTGTAGAAGATGGACGAAAATATATTGGTACCACCATAAATGTGACTGTAACCAGCGTATTACAGACGTCGGCAGGAAGAATGATTTTCGGGAAACCGGCGAAACGGTAAGAACCATGTACAAAAATATGAAAATTGGGTTAATCATTGCCGCCGCAGGTCTTGGAACAAGAATGGGCGGCAATGTTCCTAAAATGTTCCTCCGCGCAGGGGATCACTTTATAATTACAACCACAGTGGAAGTTTGTGCTGCCTGCGGTTTTTTTGACTGCATCTATGTTGTCACTCATCCGGATTATATGGTAGAATGCAAGGATGCAGTACCAAGTGATGTTTTTGTTATCCCGGGAGGAAAGGAAAGACAGGATTCAGTGAGATTGGGTTTAGAAGCCATGGGGAAGGGACATCCCAAAATGGATTATATATTGATTCATGACGGAGCCCGACCTTTTGTGACAACTCAAGTTATTGAAAACACTCTAATAGAGACATTCCGTACGGGGGCTGCGTTGGCGGCAGTTCCGGTGAAAGACACCATTAAGCAACAAACAGAAGGTGTGAAAGACCGGATTTTTACCTTGAATCGAAGCAAACTTTACGCCGCACAAACCCCTCAGGGATTTGAAGCCTCTTTGATTCGCAAGGCGTATGATTTGGCGGAGCGACAAGGATTTTCTGGCACGGATGATGCTCAGTTGGTAGAATGGATTGGACATCCGGTTGCCTTGGCTCAGGGGGACTATGCTAATATCAAGGTGACCACCGGTTCGGATTTGCCAAAGCAATATCGGGCAGGGACCGGATTTGATGTGCATCAATTGGTGGAGAATCGATTATTGATTTTAGCCGGTGTCAACATTCCATTTGAAAAAGGACTTCTTGGCCATTCCGATGCTGATGTACTAACCCACGCCATTATGGACGCTCTTTTGGGTGCCGCGGGACTGGGGGATATTGGTGAACATTTCCCCGACACGGATGGGACATACAAAGATATTTCCAGTATGACACTGTTGAAAAAAGTTGTGGCCCAACTAAAAGAAAAGGGATTTGAGATTAGTAACGTGGATGCAACATTAATCGCCCAAAGACCGAAGCTGGCGCCGTACAAAGAAGCAATGATGAAGAATTTGGCAGAAGCCATGGGCATTCCTTTCAAACAGATAAATTTGAAAGCCACAACCACGGAAAAACTGGGGATCCCCGGACGGGAAGAAGGTATGGCGGCGGAAGCAATTTGCGTATTGACCAATGTGTTGGTTTGAAATAAATGGGACAAAGGAGAGAAATAATCAATGAGACTATCTAAAATGCACATGAGAACACTACGGGAAGTCCCCAGTGAGGCAGAGATTGACAGCCATATTCTTTTGCTTCGTGCTGGGATGATACGGAAACTGGTTTCCGGCGTGTATGGATTTATGCCATTGGGGTGGAGGTCTCTTCGAAAGATAGAGGAGATTATTCGAGAGGAAATGGATCAGGCCGGCGGTCAGGAAATACATATGTCCGCAGTGCAGCCTGCAGAGTTGTGGCAGGAATCGGGACGTTGGTTTGCCTATGGGCCTGAACTATGGCGATTGAAAGATCGCAATGGACGGGATTTTTGCTTGGGGCCAACCCACGAGGAAATATTTACTGACATTGTCAGAAGTGATGTGGCATCTTACCGGCAACTGCCGTTGAATCTGTATCAGATTCAAACAAAATATAGAGATGAAGCTCGTCCCCGGTTTGGATTGATGCGAAGCCGAGAGTTTATTATGAAGGATTCTTATTCTTTTGACCGGGACCAAGAAGGGCTTGATAGAAGCTATGACGATATGTATCAGGCATACGAAAAAATCTTTGATCGATGCGGGTTGACTTATCGTGCGGTGGAAGCGGATACCGGTGCCATTGGCGGAAGCAACTCCCATGAGTTTACCGCATTGTCCGATGTGGGTGAAAGCGAAATTGCTTATTGTACGAATTGTGCCATGGCGGCAACCACAGAACGGGCGGCCGTGGTGGACACTCCGGCTATGAAAGAGGCACTTCTACCCTTGGAAGAAGTGTATACCCCAAACACAAAAACCATTGAAGAGGTAGCCAATTATTTAGGACTGCCCAAGGAAAAAACTATCAAAGCGTTACTTTTTGTCACCTTTGATAATGACGAAAAGGAAAACGGATATGTGGCTGCGTTTATCCGTGGGGATCGGGAATTAAATTTAATCAAATTAATTAACGCCTTGGGGATTCCGGAACATGCCATCGCCTTTGCAGATGAAACCGCCATGGGCGCGGCTACCGGTTGCGTAGGAGGGTTTACAGGACCCACCGGGCTTCACGACTGCACCATTGTGGTAGATAGCGAATTGGTGGAACAAACCAACCTTTGTGCCGGCGCATGCAAACCGGACCATCATCTGCTTCACGTGAATTATGGGCGGGATTACAAGGCCCATATTGTGACAGACTTAAAATTAATTCAGGAAGGATATCCTTGCCCGGTCTGCGGTATGCCGGTTAAAATCGTACGCGGCATTGAAGTGGGGCAGGTGTTTAAATTAGGCACGAAATACAGCTTATCCATGGGGGCCTTCTACAAAGACGAAGAAATGAAGGACCAACCTATCGTTATGGGTTGCTATGGGATTGGCGTCACCCGTACGCTTGCTGCCATTGTGGAACAACATCACGATGAAAACGGAATCATTTGGCCTATGGCGGTAGCACCCTATCATGCCATTGTCACCGTTATAAAACCTGACGACACGGTACAAATGGAGTTAGGGGAAAAACTATACCAACAACTGAATTGTGCGGGTGTTGAAACTTTGTTGGATGACAGGGATGAACGGGCAGGTGTCAAATTTAAAGATGCAGATTTAATCGGAATTCCTTTGCGCATCACTGTAGGTAGAGGCGCCTTGAATCAAATGGTGGAATTCAAGGCAAGGAGTTGCCCGGACAAAGAAGACATGACAGCCAACGGAGCCGTCCAAAGGGTCATAGCAGAAGTGCTGGGAAGAAAAGAATAGGAGCAAATTATGTGGGCAGGGGGAGTCAGAGCGATTATTCTGGATCAGAATAATCGGGTACTAATGATTCGACAACAACATCAAGAGCGTCAGGTTTGGACTGTGCCGGGTGGTGCCATAGAATTGGGGGAAACCTCAGAGGAGGCCGCTATTCGGGAAGTCAAAGAGGAGACGGGGCTGGATGTTATCATTGGCAAAATGATTTGGCATGTGGAGCAATTGATTCCGGGGAAAGAACCTCGTTTTGTCAATTTGTTTCTAGCTTCGGTGGTGGGAGGTTCCTTGAGAATGGGGCGTGACCCGGAGCGAGGCGATGACGGACAAGTCATCCGAGAGGTGCGGTATATGTCCAGACAAGAACTCAACAAAATTGAAGGGTTGTATCCAGTCTATTTGAAGGATGAGCTTTGGAAGATTATAGATGATGAGACCGACAGCCACAATCCTTTTAAAATCAGAAAGTAAGGTACCATATAGTATCGGGAGGGAAGCATAACATGAAAAAAATAATAATTGAAATGGAAAATGGGTCAACAATGTTGGGGGAACTATATCCTGATATTGCCCCTAAAACAGTAGAAAACTTTGAGACGTTGGCCAATAAAGGGTTTTATGATGGATTGACCTTTCATCGGGTCATCCCTGGATTTATGATCCAAGGGGGCTGTCCAAAGGGGGATGGGACCGGCGGACCGGGACACCAAATTATTGGCGAGTTTTCCGGAAACGGGATAAAGAACGATCTGCTTCATCAGCGAGGAGTTCTTTCCATGGCAAGAGCCAACGATCCTAATTCCGGCGGTTGCCAATTCTTCATTATGGTGGAAGATGCCCCTTTCCTGGATGGCCAATACGCGGCTTTCGGAAAAATTACGGAGGGGATGGATGAGGCAGATCGAATTGTATCGGTTAACCGAGACTTTCGAGATAAACCAAAAGAAAAGCAAAAAATAAAGACCATTCGAGTATCGGATGAATAAGAACTGAATTTGAAATTGGAATACGTTACGAGCCGCCAAGGTTTTGCCCTTTGGCGGTTTTTTGTGTCTTGCTTTTCCAACAGGATGGTGATATTATTATATATGAAAATAGTTTCAGAACGAAACAACTTGAAATTTCAACGTTTTTGATAGTTGTATGGCCAAGCGAATGAAAATCGTTTCATGTTTCCAGGTAGCCGGAGGGGTCACCGTTGAACATCAAAGCAGTTGCAGATAAAGCAGGGGTTTCCGTAGCAACGGTATCCCGGGTGATGAATCATCCGGAACTGGTGACGGAAGAGACGAGAGAACATATTCTCTCAGTAATGAAGAAAATGAATTATACACCCAACTGGTTTGCCAGAAATATTCAATCTGCCAGAACTGGGATGATTGGACTTTTGGTTCACGATTTTTTGGATCCTTCCAATATGGAAATTGCCAAAGGCGTAGAAGCTATTGCCCACCAAAAAGGCTATCATGTGATGCTGTGCAATACTGAGTTTAACCCGATCAAAGAAAAGGAATACATTGATACGTTAATTGAACGAAAAATCGATGGATTAATACTGACGGCTACGACCCTGAAAAACAGTGATTTGGATCGAATGAAGAAACAAGGAGCCAACTATGTACTGGTTGGCAAAAATAAGACCATAAATAGACAGAATATTGTGTACACTGACTACAAAACTGCGACGGAAGAGGCTATCCGATATTTAATCACCATGGGTAGGACGCGAATCGGATTGGTCTTAGGCGAGTATCCTAAATCAGAAATTGAGGAAAAATTAGACGGATACAAGAGAGCGCTAAAAGAGGGGAATCTTCCCTTTGATGAAAGCCTGGTTTATCAAGGAGAAAGCAACATTGAAGGTGGATTTTTGGCAGCCTCTAAAATGCTAGATGATCAAATTGTTGTGGATGCCATTTTTGCATCTACTGATCAGATGGCACTGGGTGTCATGGACAAACTGAAAAGTGTTGGAGTGGAAATTCCCAAGGACATTGCCTTAATTGGATTTGACGATTTGCGAATTGGGGCATTGGTTGAACCAAAACTCACAACGATTTCCAAACCCATGTATCGAATGGGGTTAATGGCTGCCCGGTTACTCTTTGATATTATTGAAGGGGAAAGTGGTGATGAAGTGCAGGAGATTGCCCTTCAGTCCAAACTAAAAATCCGGAAATCCTGTGGAAATAAAGGAAGATTAAAGGAAATCTGGTAATCTATAAGTAGACAGCACTAAAGGAGCAGAAAATGTTATCCGTTGAAGCCATGGGCCTAAAACTAAAAAATCCGGTAATTGTATCAGCAGGACCTTGGACCAGGGGGCATAAAGGAATTCGTGCCGCCTTAAGTTCTGGGGCAGCGGCAGTGGTTACCGAGACCATTGTGGCGGAACCATATCCGGATTTGTCGCCCCGTTATGCATATGATGGGAGAGGACTTCAAAACATCAGAATGTACAGTGCCTTGGATATGGAAGAGTGGATAGACGAATTCAAGCAAATCAAAAAAGACGGTCGAAATAATGGAGATGGCCTTATTATAGCAAACATTACGGCAGGAACGCCTTCAGAGCTGGCCTATTTGGCAAGAAAGTTCGAAAAGGCCGGGGTTGATGCCCTGGAATTGGGTCTTGCCTGCCCCATGGGAGAAGGGACTGAGATTGTTGCAGCCAACCCAAACAAAACCTATGCCTTTACCAAGGAAGTGGTTTCAACGGTTGGAATTCCCGTTATGGTGAAACTGACCCAGTCTATGAACAATTTGCCGGAAGTGGTTGCCTCTGTGGAAAAAGCCGGGGCTTCCGGAATTACGGCCATCAATACTATGCGGTGCATACTGGGAATTAATGTTGAAACTGGAGAACCTATATTGCCAACCTATGGCGGATATTCAGGAAGTCCAATTCGACCGTTGGGACTGGCTACCGTTGCCGGAATTGCCCAAAGCACTGAGCTGCCTGTCTTTGGAATCGGTGGGGTTGAAAACTATAAAAATGTTTTGGAATATATGATGGTAGGGGCTTCCGCCGCGGAAGTAGGAACTGCCATTTTGGTTAACGGTTATGGGATTATTCCCGAAATGATTGATAACTTGGAACGATGGATGAAAAAACATCGCTTGTCTTCTTTGGAAGAGATTCGGGGAAATAGTTTGGAAAAATTGTATTCCTTCGAAGAATTAAAAGTAGAACCCCAAAGAGCATACTTAACATCAGAGTGCCCGGTGGACATTTGTGGAAAATGTTTGGTATGTTGCCTAGATGAGGCAATTGAACAAAGGGATAGGAAATTATTCATTGACGAAGATAAATGCACTGGCTGCGGACTTTGCCGGGATATCTGTCCGGAGAACAAAATAACCTTAAAGTGGAAAAGGCTGTAATAGGCATTTAGCTATGATATAAAAGTTATATTACTTACCAACTCGCCAATAATTAATGTTTATTTCATTAAAGATATATCTAAGGAGGCAATGAAATGTACAAATGCGATGTAAAGAGAATGGATGACAAAATCAAAACATTCTCGAAGTTTGGAGATGCCGGACACGGTGGTATTACCAGGTACTCCCTTTCCCCGGAAGCCCATATGGCACGAGACGAATATGTGAAAAGAATGAAGGCCATTGGCGCTACCATTGAAACAGATGACATGGCTAACATGTACGCCACCCTGCCAGGGTCGGATCCCAAGGCCCAGAGAATCGTCATGGCATCCCACTGTGACTCTGTCCGTAATGGCGGAAACTACGATGGCATTTTAGGTGTGATGGGGGCAATGGAAGTATTGGAAACCGTTGCTGCAGAAAAAATCCCACATAAACACCCGCTGACAGCTATGATTTGGACCAATGAAGAAGGATCTTTGTATCCTCCTGCAATGTTCTGCTCCGGGATTGTCTGCAACGACCATCTGCCGGAAGCCATCGCCAAGAACTTTAAAGAAGAGAATCTGATGCAGTCCAAGAGTGTGTTGGATAAGACAACAACCTTTGGCGAAATGCTGGCCAAGAGCCCATACAAGGGAGACAAGAAAAACCGATTCAATGACAAAGACTACAAAGCCATGTTTGAACTTCATATTGAGCAAGGCCCGATCTTAGAAGACAACAAAAAGGAAATTGGTGTTGTACAGTGCGTGCTGGGAATGTTTAATTTCAGAATTAAATTCTTTGGATTCTCCGCCCATGCAGGCACGTTCCCCATGAACAAGAGACATGATGCCTTGTTTGCGGCAGCTCAGGCATTGACTTACTTGCACGCAGAAATTGACAAGCTGGGCAGACCGGAATTGGTTTACACCACCGGAGAAATTGTATGCTTGCCTTGCGTTCACACGGTTATTCCCAACTATGTAGATTTCTCTTTGGACGTTCGACATGAAGATCCAAAGGTGCGAGAAGCGGTCATGAACATTGTGAAGTCTTTGCCGGAAAAAACTTGGGCAGGATGTCGATGTGAAATCGCAGAGCAATGGAAGAGAGACACAGTATATTGGGACAAGAAACTGGTTAATTATGTTCAAAAATCCGCTGATGAACTTGGTGTAGCCAATATGCCTATCAACTCCGGTGCCGGACATGATGCACAATTTGCTTCATATGTTGTACCGACAACCATGATCTTTGTACGATCCAAAGACGGCTTATCTCACTGTGAGGAAGAGTATTCTTCTCCGGAAGATTGCACAGCCGGTGCATCGGTTATGCTCAACGCTGTACTGAAATTGGACGCCGAGTAAACTTGGATTCCAAGCATACCCTAAATTGATTATTTTTGCATATCCCTGCAGGGTCTTCCCGGCAGGGATATGACACTAAATAATAAATGAACGAAGGAGGAGTAAAAATTGAGTAAAGTAGAAAAACCCAAGTATACTGCCGAAGCTCAGGCCGGGTTTAACCACAGAACGGCCATGGAAGAGGCAGCTAGATGCTTACTCTGCCACGATGCGCCTTGTAGCAAGGGCTGCCCTGCAGGAACAGATCCGGGTAACTTTATCCGTTCGATCCGTTTCAGAAATGTAAAAGGTGCAGCTGAAATTATTAGGGAAAATAATATTTTAGGCGGAACTTGTGCTCGCATCTGTCCATATGACAGACTATGCGAAGAGTATTGCAGCAGATGTGGCATTGATAAACCAATTAAAATTGGTGAGCTTCAAAGATATGCCATTGATCAAGAGAAAATTTTCAAAATGAAGACCCTGAAAGCGCCGGCAAAGAAAATGAAGCAAACCGTCGCTTGCGTAGGAGCCGGACCGGCTTCTTTGGCTTGTGCCTCTGAATTGGCAAAAGCCGGGTACAAAGTAACTATTTTTGAGAGAGAAGAAAAGCCGGGCGGCGTACTGACCTATGGAATCGTGCCCAGCAGACTTCCCCAATCCGTTGTGGATCATGACATCGCACAGGTGAAGGGACTTGGCGTCAAGTTTGAACTTGGCAAAAAAGTAAAGGCTTCCGACTTGGAAGGATTTGATGCAATTTTCCTGGGTACCGGTTTATGGGGTCCCAAGATTCCGGAAATTCCCGGAAAAGACCTAAAAGGTGTTTTCGCAGCCAACGAATATCTGAAAAAAGCCAGATCCGGTGCCAAAGGATTTAATCCGGGCAAAAAGGTTGTGGTTATCGGTGGCGGCGATGTTGCCGTAGACTGTTCAGTAACCGCAAAGCTTATGGGTGCTGAAGACGTAAAAATCGTTTACAGAAGAACCTTGGAAGAAGCCCCGGGCAACATGACGGAGTTCCAGTATGCCTTGTCTTTGGGCATTGGCGTCACCACTAACATGGCCCCCGCAGAAGTGCTGGGAACCAAAAAAGTGGAAGCCATTGCTTTTGACGGCAGAAAGAAGGTCTGCGAAAAGTCCGGTTTGAAACTGGAAGCTGACACAGTTGTTTTCGCCATTGGCCAGGGCGCTGAAGACGTTTCTGCTTTGGTAGCCGTTGACACCGACGAAAAGGGCATGATTAAAGCCAAGAAAAATGGAAAAACCAGTGCGAAGAAGTACTTCGCTGCCGGGGATATCGTAAACGGCGGCAAGACCGTTGTTGAAGCCGTTGCCGAAGGAAAAGCGGCAGCTGCAGCGATGATTGCATTTTTACAGAAAGGAGTGAAATAGGATGGCAGTTAAAAAAGATTTATCCATCAATTATCTGGGAGTCCATTGTGAGAATCCGTTCTTCCTTTCCTCTTCCCCTGTAGGCGGCAATTATGACATGGTCAGAAAAAGCTATGAAGCAGGATGGGGGGGTGTCTTCTTTAAGACCGTTGGTATTTTTGTTGCTGACGAGTGCTCCCCAAGATTTGATATTACCAGAAAAGAAGGAACTCCATGGCTTGGATTCAAGAACATGGAGCAAATTTCCGACAAGCCGACAGAAGTAAACTTTGAGTTTATGCGTCGACTGAAGGAAGATTATCCGGAAAAAGTCATGGTTGCAACCATCATGGGCAGCTCTGATGACGAATGGAAACAACTGGCCAAAATGTGTGAGCAAGCAGGGGCTGACCTGATTGAAGGAAACTTCTCCTGTCCCCAGATGACGTCTCACGACATGGGATCCGATGTGGGAACAAACGTGGCACTGGTTGAGCAGTATGCCAGAGCGGTAACCAGTGCAACCAAGATTCCGTTTATTGCCAAGATGACCCCGAACACAAAGAACATGGAGGAACCTGCAAGGGCTGCGATTCGTGGTGGTGCAGCTTCTGTTTCCGGTATTAACACCATCAAGTCCATTACTAATTTGGACTTTGAGAACATGACCGGCATGCCTGTAGTAAACGGCAAATCATCTATTTCCGGCTACTCCGGTGCTGCCATTAAGCCAATTGCGCTGAGATTTGCTGCCAACCTGCTTCAGGATGAAGAAATTCATAAACTGTGTGCAGCCCAGGGAAGAAAATTTGAATACAGCGGTATTGGTGGAATTGAAACCTGGCGTGACGCTGCAGAGTTTCTGGCGCTTGGATGCAGAAACGTACAGGTCACCACGGCTATTATGCAGTACGGCTATCGAATCGTAGAAGATATGATTAGTGGTATGTCTCATTTCATGGATGAAAGAGGCTACAACAACATTGAAGAATTCATCGGTTCGGCATTGCCCAATTTGATTCCTGCCGAAGAAATCAACAGAGATTTTAAAGTGTTCCCGAAGTTTGACAACAAAAAATGTGTCGGTTGTGGCAGATGTTACATCTCCTGCTATGATGCGGCCCATCAGGCGATTGACTGGGACGACAAGAAGAGAAAGCCGATTCTCATTGAAGACAATTGTGTAGGATGTCACCTTTGCCTCAACGTTTGCCCTGTTCAGGATTGTATCCTGCCGGGAGAAATCAAATGGAAGAAGGGTCGAAAAAAGGTTGACGTTGCCATTAAGCACGATTACGAGTAGGCCATTTGCCTTCTTAAGGCTTAAAAAAAGTAACTGTTAGCATGGTACAAAGCCTGGGTGATTTTCACCATAGGCTTTGTACTTTTTTTTGGAAATAGGGTATAATGAGAAACGTTGAGAAAAACGATTTGGAGCAATGAATGAAAGAACTAAAATTCGGGAAATATACAATTTCAAAAGATCTACTGCTGTTTTTAATTATTAGTGTGTTGATGGGTGTTGTGTTGGCTGTGGATAGCACTTCCTTTGCCAATCGGCTGTACGATGACCTGCATTTTACTATTTTGCAGCGTTCCGGATTGGAAACCCCAAGAGAACTGCCCGGTCTTTTGACAGTGGTCATGATTGGATTGTTAAACGGATTGGGAGATATTCGCATTGCCGCAGTGGCCAACATTATTGGGGGCATCGGGCTTTTGGCATTTGGCCAGGTCCCCGGCGTATTTTCTTTGGTACTGGTTACATTGCTACTGTATAGTACAGGGCAGCATTTATATATGCCTTTATCCAGCACCATTGCCATGCGATTTGCCTCCGGCTCCCAGTTTGGCGCCCGGCTTGGACAGATTCAAGGGCTGGGCAGCGCCGCGGTCATTGTGACCAGCGCAGTATTATATGTATTATACCGATTCTTTGACGTCACCTATCAAGCTGTTTTTACCTTTGCCGGCATCACCATGATGCTGGCGGGGGTGCTGTTTCTGTTTATGCACAATGACAAGCATGCCAACGTTCATGAAAAGCGGTTTGTTTTCAAAAAGAAATATTGGCGATATTACGGGTTGGCCATTGTCAACGGGGCGAGAAAGCAAATCACGTTGACCTTCGCCCCTTGGCTGATTATTGATGTTTTTGGACAACCGGTAACGGTGATCACAGCCTTATTCTTTGTGGTTTGCGTGTTGAATTTGTTTTTCAAACCGTGGTATGGGAAACTAATCGATCGGAGAGGTGAAAGCTACGCTTTGAAACTGGAAGCATTTGTTATGTTTGCTGCCTGTATAGGGTTTGCCTTTTCAAAAACCTTGTTTCCCTTCCAGGTGGCCCTGATTTTTGTTGGAATTTCTTATGTGGCGGACAAATTGATGGAGTCTGCCAACATGGCCAGAGCTACCTATGTTCGCAAAATGTGCCATGAACCCTCTGAAGTGTCTCGAACCCTTGCCATGGGACAAAGCATGGACCACATCGTTTCCATGACCATCCCCATCTTGGCGGGATATATTTGGTATGCCAACGGAAGCGGCGGGTACGTGTATGTCTTTATTGGAGGAATGTTCATTTCTGCCGTGAACTACTTCTTGGCATCAAAACTGAAAGCGGTGAGCTTTCAGGAGGAAAATTAAGGCTGTGCAAACCCGTTGGTCATGTGAACCCGTTGGTCATGTGAACGCCATGGCGGCAATTTTTTTGTTTAGTTGTAAACCTCATGGCGAGATAACTGGTTTTTTTGCAGGAAAGAAACGGTGCTGGCTGTATGTTCGGATTGGACAGAGTGCCTGAACAAAGAAGGCGACTGCTTGTATTTCACTGATGGGAATAACCTATATATGCTAAAAAGGAGATATTTCTGACAGAAGAAAAGAAAATATATCTGAAAAAGGATGGGATGGAAATCGATTTAACAAATGATTTGCCAGAATATGAGAATTATTAAATGGCGCTGGGGGGGCATGCAGCAATAAAAATACCCTTTCGATTGCAAGAGAGGGATATTTTACTACCCCAAATCATACCATGCACTTACTATACAAAACAGTATTATTATAAATAACCTGACTGCATTTTTCTTACATGAGATAATACAATTACAAGGAAAATTCTTTAGAATTAGAGGTTATTTAGAAAGGATAGTAATATGTTAAAGAAGAGAAGGGGAATATCAGTGATTTTGTTCTGTGTACTTTTTAGCGCTTCCACATTCGGGTCTTACGCAACCACAGCGACAGAGGGGGCTGTTTATTCTTCTGACTCCACGGGTGCTGTATCCGAAAAAACGCCATCCATTTCATACAGTGAAGAATCAATTCAACCCAGAAATGCCGGAGCGCTATATTATAAATTTTCAAAAACATCCCAAACCAACATGGATACATCTGCATCAGTTTTAAAAGTGTCTGCAGATGTAACTGGAAGAGGAGAATTTTCAACAACATTCACAAAAAGCACAACGCGTACAATTAGTACAAGTTTATCAACAGAGCAAGAAGCCAAAGTAAAAGCCACTATTTCCGGGGCTTATGGAATCACATTATCCAACGCGGTAGGTGTGGTTGTTTACAAAGAAGAATCAAGAAAAGGATATTTAGCATTTCAACCATATAGAAGAGTAATAAAGGGCAAATTAAAAACATATAACACCGCATTCAGCAACATAAACGGTGGTTTGATCCAAACAGTAAGTATCATTGCCAAATACCCGCAGAAGCTTTCGTCTGGGGAGGCTGATGGCAACTATTATGTGAAATATTATTAACCATGGATATTATAAATACTGCTGAGGATACTAATTATGAAAAAAACGAGGTATAAAAGCTTGGTGTTGCTATGCGTCCTTGTATTGTTACTCACACTATTTGGGTGCACCAAAAGTGATAACACCACTGAACAAGCATACCAAACCCCAGAAGAAGCTATCCTAAAATGTTTAGGCGAAAGCGGTAAACAGATTAATTCTGAAGAACTTACGAATATAGTAGTGGATTGTATCAAAATAAAAGACACCAACTATTATCTTCTAAAGGGGACCCAAAATTCAACTGCCAAAGATGCGATTTATGTATACTTAGTGGGCGTAACAGAAGTAAATGATGAAAACTATATTTGTGAAAAAGCTACCGCCGACTTCTCACTTGAATCAATTGACAACGTAGAAGATGCGGAGTATACATCTTATTCG
Source organism: Anaerovoracaceae bacterium (assembly GCA_963676385.2). Lineage (GTDB taxonomy): Bacteria > Bacillota > Clostridia > Peptostreptococcales > Anaerovoracaceae > UBA1422. The sequence continues at coordinate 212,742 of CAXXMM010000006.1, read as the reverse complement.
GAATACATAATACCAATTGAGAATATATATATACATGTTGGGATGATATTCAATCTGGACTATCAGCCATATTTTAGGGGCAAAAAATTGAGTTTGGATAATGACAATGTGTATTTCTGCACAACAAAAGATGCCAAGGCGGAGGTAGAAATCAGAAAGAAGTGAATGGAAGTATTTTCTTTTAGAGATAGTTTGCATATGTCGTGACTTGTGGGCATTACGTTTATCTGTATTCCATTAACAATTTTTTTGTATATCAAATATACAAAAAAATAAAATAAAAAATTGATAGGTAAGCAAATAACCATTTGACAAAACATTTTTCCCATGATAGAATTGAAAAAATTTTGGAAAAACGAAAACGACGAAGGAAGCACCATGGGAATTTATTTGAGAAACGGCAATGTCTTCAACGGAAGACAATGGGAGAAACGGGACGTCATCCTGGAAGGAGGACGGATTGCCGCATTTGTACCAGCCGGGCAAGAGTTTTTGGAATCAGATTCTGTATTGGAAAATTTGTCTATTAAATATGAAAGAGTTATCAATTGCGATAACTCTTTTCTTTTCCCTGGATTTGCTGATGTTCATGTACATCTTAGGGAACCGGGATTTGAATACAAAGAGACCATTGCATCGGGAACCCGGGCTGCCGCCGCCGGTGGTTATACCACGGTCTTGACCATGCCCAATGTGAACCCGGCACCGGACAGTTTGGAAAATCTCCAGGTTCAATTGGCGGCCATCAGCAAAGATGGACTGGTGAAAGTACTTCCGTACGGGAGAATCACAACCAGCAAAGGCGGCGGACATCAACTTTCTGATATGAAAGAAATGGCACCTTGGGTCATCGGATACAGTGATGATGGCGCCGGCGTCCAGGATGAGAAGGTAATGGAAGAGGCCATGACCATGGCAAAGGGATTGGATAAAGTGATTGCTGCCCATTGTGAAATCGATGCATTGTCTTCCAAAGGTCATTATCGGGAAAGTGAATGGATGGAGGTGGAGCGGGATTTGTCTCTGTGCCAGAAGACAGGATGCAAATTCCATGTTTGTCATGTCTCCACCAAAGAAAGCCTTCAGTTGATCCGTGAAGCCAAACAAGCTGGGGTGGATGTCACCTGTGAAACGGCACCCCACTATTTAATATATTGTGAAGAAGATCGGCAAGATGATGGCAGGTTCAAAATGAATCCGCCGTTAATGGGCGCCGATGACCGCCACGCCTTGGTAGAAGGGCTGGCAGATGGCACCATCGATATGGTTGCCACAGATCACGCCCCCCATAGCCGAAAAGAAAAAGGCCTTGGGTTTGAGAAAAGTGCTAACGGAGTGGTTGGCCTTGAAACGGCTTTTTCGGTGCTGTATACCCACCTGGCGTTGACGGGTAAGGTGTCGTTGGAAAGACTTATGGATGCCTTGACAGTAGCTCCGAGAAAACGCTTTGGACTTTCCGGAGGGGTTTTGGCGGTGGGACAACCTGCAGACCTTAGCATCTGGGATTTAAATAGTTCTTACACCATTGATTCCAGTCACTTTGCAGGCAAAGGAAAAAGCACCCCTTTTGAAGGAATGCAAGTCGCCGGAATTAATCAATGCACAATTGTAGGAGGGTCTGTCATATGGGAAAGATAAAGATGAATGACTGGGAAATCATTGCCAATCAAAGGATTGCTCAGGACACTTGGAAAATAATATTAACCCTGTCCCACGGAAAAGGGGAGGAAGGTCTGTTTGCCTGGCCGGGACAGTTCGTCAACATCAAAATAGATGAAAAATATCTGCGCCGGCCAATTTCTGTATGTGATTTTGACCAAGGGAAGCTGACCCTTATTTATAAAGTGGTTGGTTCCGGGACGGCTTGGTTGGCAGATCGAAAGCCAGGGGAAAAGCTGAATTTGCTTTACCCTTTGGGCAATGGATTTGATACCAACGCCATTGACAACCACAAAAAAAATCGTGCTGATTGGGGGAGGGGTTGGCGTGCCGCCATTATATGGATTGGCGAAAAAACTTATTGCGGAAGGAAAACAACCGGAGATTATCATGGGCTTTGCCACGGAAGCACAAGGATTTTATGAAAAAGCTTTTGGAGACTTGGGGATGCCGGTTACGGTGACCACCCTGGACGGTTCCAAGGGAATTAAAGGAACGGTACTGGATGGGGCATTGGGAAGAACATGGAACTATCTGTTTGCCTGCGGACCGGAGGCCATGCTTTTGGGAATCAAGGATTTGGCACCTGACGGGCAATTTAGCTTTGAAAGCCGAATGGCCTGTGGATTTGGGGTGTGCATGGGATGCAGCTGCAAAACAAAATACGGGGAAAAACGAATTTGCAAAGACGGTCCGGTGTTGAACAAGGAGGAAATCATATGGTAAATATGAGCGTGTGCCTGGGAGCGGTTGAATTGAAAAATCCCATTATTCCCGCCAGCGGCACCTTTGGATATGGAATCGAAATGGCAGAAGTGTATGATTTAAATCTGCTGGGGGGCATCGGGGTGAAGGGCACCACCCTTCACCCCCGCTTCGGCAACCCAACACCGCGGATTGCCGAAGCCCCCTGTGGCCTGGTCAACGCCGTCGGACTTGAAAACCCCGGCGTTGAACGGGTGGCCACAGAGGTGCTGCCCCAATTGATGACTTTATGCCAAACCCCAATCCTTGCCAACATCAGCGGATTTTCCTTGGAAGAATATGTGGCCTGTGCTGAAGTTTTGGACCGAGTGAATCAGGTAGCCATATTGGAAGTCAACATTAGTTGCCCCAACATCCATGGAGGTGGGATGGCCTTTGGTACAAACCCAACTGAGGCCGCCAGAATCACCAAAGCTGTCAGAGAGGCGACTTCAAAGCCGGTGTTTATGAAGCTAAGTCCCAACGTAACCGACATTGGAGAAATCGCAAAGGCCTGCGAATCAGAGGGCGCTCACGGCATTTCAATGATTAACACCTTTTCCGCTATGCGAATCGATATTCGCCAACGGACACCGATACTGGCAAATGTCACCGGGGGGCTTTCCGGCCCGGCCATTTTCCCCATGGCCGTTCGCATGGTCAATCAAGTGTTTCATGCCGTCAAAATTCCCATCATTGGCATGGGTGGAATTTCTTCAGCGGAAGATGTGATAGAGATGGTCATGGCGGGAGCCACAGCGGTGGAAATTGGGGCGGCCAATCTAATCAACCCTTTTGCATGCAAAGAGATAATTCATGACTTGCCGGCATTAATGGAAAAATTGCAAATAAAAGATTTTAACGAAATAAGAGGGATTGTATGAAAAAAGAAGTCATCATTGCACTGGATTTTCCCAGTGAACAAAAGGCCTTAGCCTTTTTAGATACCTTGGAGGGGGAGAAACCCTATGTGAAAGTGGGCATGGAACTGTTTTACGGAGCCGGACCATCCTTTATTCACACTCTGAAAGAACGAGGACTCAATGTGTTTTTAGATTTGAAACTCCATGATATTCCCAACACGGTGCAACAAACCATGAAAGTGCTGGCAGGATTGGAAGTGGATATGTGCAACCTTCACGGGGCGGGCACCGGCAAGATGATGGCGGCCGGGCTGGAAGGTCTGGCCCAGGGAACGCCGGGAGGGAGAGAACGTCCTCTACTTGTGGCAGTGACCCAACTGACCTCTACAGACCAGTGGCGGATGAATCACGAAATCCTTATTCCGGGAACTGTTGAAGAAGTGGTACAGGCATATGCAGTGCTGGCCAAGAAATCCGGACTGGACGGGGTGGTTTGCGCCCCGGGAGAAGCTCCTATGATTCATCAATCCTGTGGCATGGATTTCCTGACAGTAACACCGGGCATTCGCCTTTCTTCTTCTCTTGGGGAAGGAAGGAAAGAAGAAAACAAGGATCAATCTCAAAAGGAGGCAGAACCGGCAGAATCGGCCAAACAGGACCAGGTGCGGGTTCAAACCCCCATGATGGCCAAAGCTCTTGGGGCTGACTGCATCGTGGTGGGACGGCCTATTACAGGGGCTCAAGACCCATTGAATGCCTACCTGAAAATCCGGGCCGACTTTTTAGGACTGAATCAATAAGAAATACTGATGATGTATATACAGATGGAGGTAAGATAGATGAGAAACAAAGAAATTGCAAAGTCCCTGTTGTCCATAGGGGCAGTATTTTTACGGCCGGGAGAGCCCTTTACATGGGCAAGCGGTATTAAAAGTCCGGTGTACTGCGACAATCGGCTGATTCTTACGGCGCCGGAAGTCCGAAACCTTGTGGAAGAACAACTGGCCGCCGCCATTGAAGATTCTTTCCCCGACTGTCAGGTTCTTATGGGAACCAGTACCGCAGGAATCGCCCATGCGGCCATTGTGGGTCATCTATTGGGGATGCCCATGGGATATGTTCGATCCAAGGCCAAAGACCACGGCAGAACCAATCGGATTGAAGGGAAATTGCAGCTGGGTCAAAAGGTGGTGGTGGTGGAAGATCTGATATCCACCGGAGGGTCGTCCATGGAAACCGTGGCAACTTTGGAAGAGGCTGGCACCGAGGTTTTGGGGATTCTCAGCATTTTCAATTATGGGATTCGAACCTTGCCGGTGAAGACGGTCAGCCTGTGCGACTTGGAAACGCTGGCCCAGGTGGCGGTGACAGAAAAATACATTGATGAAAAAGAAATGAAGGAGGTATTGGAATGGAAATCCGAAATTTAATTAGCATCACCGATTTTTCCGTTGAGGAAATTAACAAAATGATTGGCCTTGCGGAAAACATTATGACCGACCCGGCAATGTATCAAAACCGATGTGCCGGTAAAAAATTAGCAACCCTGTTTTTCGAGCCAAGCACCAGAACTCGACTGAGTTTTGAGGCGGCTATGATGGAGTTGGGAGGCAATGTGCTGGGATTTTCCAGCAGTGACTCCAGCTCTGCAGCCAAGGGGGAAAGTGTCAGCGACACCATTCGCACAGTAGGGTGCTATGCAGATATTATTGCCATGCGTCACCCCAAAGAAGGAGCTCCTTTGGTGGCGGCGAAGAGAACCACAGTGCCTATTATTAACGGGGGAGACGGAGGACATCATCACCCCACCCAAACCTTGACGGATTTATTGACCATCAAGCGGGAAAAAGGGCGACTTGCGAACCTGACCATTGGACTATGCGGAGATTTGCAGTTTGGCAGAACTGTTCATTCTCTCATTGAAGCCATGCTTCGTTATCCCAATAATCGATTTGTCTTGATTTCTCCCGAAGAATTGCGGGTACCTCCCTACATTCGTCAGGAGCTAAAGACAAAAGGCGTTGAGTGGAGGCAGGTCGAGCAGATGGAAGAAGTCATGGGAGAATTGGATATTCTTTACATGACCCGGGTACAACGAGAGCGGTTCTTCAATGAGCAGGACTATATCCGGTTGAAGGACAGTTATATATTAGATAACAAAAAAATGGAACTGGCCAAGCAGGATTTAATTGTGATGCACCCTTTGCCCAGAGTGAATGAAATTTCCATTGAAGTGGATGATGATCCCAGAGCTTGTTACTTTACCCAGGCTTTATGCGGAAAGTATATTCGGATGGCTTTGATTTTAACTTTGCTGGGGCTGGGGCAAGTGGAAGGTGATGAAAAGCAAAAGGAGGGAATCGCATGAATATTGACGGTGTAAGAAACGGAATTGTCATTGATCACATTCCTGCAGGAAAAAGCATGGACATATATGGGCTACTAAATCTAAAAAAATTGACCTGCAGTGTGGCAGTCGTTCAAAATGCGCAAAGCACGAAACTTGGCAAGAAGGACATTATTAAAATCGACGAGAATATTCTTTTGGACTTAGATGTGCTGGGTTTTGTTGATCCCAACATTACAGTGAATATTATACAAAACGGCACACTGACAAAGAAGATGCATCTGGAATTGCCGGAAACCCTTACAGGGGTGGTTCGTTGCAAAAATCCTCGATGCATTACCACGGTGGAACAGGAAATCGTTCATTCTTTCAAACTAACTGACCGAGAAAAGCGCCAATACCGATGTGTCTATTGTGATGCCCTTTACAAGGAATAAGGCTACTTTTCTTTGCAGTAATGTGGTATATTATTTCCGTGGGCATTTGTGGACTTGAGGCGACTTTATCTTCTGCCAAGGCCAAACCCATCCATGAAGGAGGACAACTATGAACATTCAATTTTGCGGTGCGGCAACCGGCGTAACCGGCTCATGCCACTTAATTACCAGCGGTGAACATCAAATTCTTCTGGACTGCGGACAGTTTCAGGGAGGGAAGGAACAGGAACGAGAAAACTTTGCACCCTTTCCTTTTAATGTTGAACAAATTGAATGTGTGGTGCTGAGCCACGCCCATATTGACCATTGTGGCAGGTTGCCCCTTTTGGCGAAACGTGGATTCAAAGGGAAAATCATTTGTACCGATGCGACAGCCGACTTGTTAGTTGTTATGCTGAAGGACAGCGCCTATATACATGAGAAAGAAGCGGAATGGCAGAATCGAAAGAACGAAAGAGCCGGCGTGGAACCGGTAGAACCGTTGTACACCCTTAAAGATGCTGAGGCGGCCTTGAGATTAGTGTCTCCCGTGCTTTATGACCAGTTAATTGAGCTTAACGACGACATGAAAATTGTCTTTAACGATGCAGGGCATATTTTAGGTTCGGCGATTACTGAACTGTGGATTTCCGAAGACGGAAAATCTTCCAAAATCGTTTTTTCAGGGGACTTGGGTGTGATAAACCGTCCTATTTTGCGGGATCCCACTTTTATAAAAAGTGCCGATTATTTGATTATGGAATCTACCTACGGCAACCGGTTGCATCCGGAAAATGCCACTAGCATTGAAGCGTTGCTGGACATTGTCATTAAGACAACCCGACGAGGGGGGACTGTGGTCATTCCCGCATTTGCAGTGGGTCGAACGCAAGAACTCATTTTTGAGTTCAACAAATTTTATGAGGAAAATACCAAATACAAGGCGGAATTGGACAAGCTGACCATCTTTGTTGACAGCCCCATGGCCACCACGGCCACAGAAGTGTTTAAACGGAACGCGCAGGTGTTTGACGAGGAAACAAAAGAATACATTTTGCGTGGAGACCATCCCTTGGATTTCAAAAATCTGAAGTTTACCCGCACCATGGATGATTCCAAGGCGTTAAATTTTGACCGCACGCCTAAGGTAATTATTTCGGCTAGCGGCATGTGCGATGCGGGAAGAATTCGTCACCATTTAAAACACAACCTTTGGGATCCCAAATCCAGTGTTGTCTTTGTTGGATACCAAGCGGAAGGCACCTTGGGAAGAGCCATATTAGATGGCCTCAAGGAAGTAAAACTCTTTGGAGAAACCGTTGTGGTGAAAGCAGAAATCTACAACCTGCAGGGATTTTCCGGCCATGCAGATCAAACCGGACTATTGGAGTGGCTTGGTGGATTTAAGGCAAAACCCAAAGAAATCTTCTTGGTTCATGGGGAAGAAGAGTCCAAAGCAACCTTTGCCCAAAAGATTAAGGAAACCTTGGGGTATGATACGACAATCATTCATGGATATTCATTATATGAATTGGAAACCGGGGAACTTGTTTCGTCGGAAGGGATTGCCACCGATGCCATGGATAATCAACAACCTGATGAATTGGTTTCTCGGGTAGAGGATGTACATAAAACCCTAGAAAGTATTTTATATCAATCCCGATTGCTGGCAGACAAAAAACTATCGGCTGAACGGATTGCACAGCTGAACAATATTTTGATTTCCCTTGAAAAGGACACGTTGAATTTAGGCGCTACCATTGCTGATGGGGAGGATGCGTGATATATCAATATTGAGACTGAATATTGAGAAAATTTAATTAGTTATTTTTATAACGAAAAAGAATTGCATATTTGAGAAAACTGATGCTATAATGAGGTCGAAGATGTGGGATATGAAACAGGAGTAATTATGTCACTATTAAGAGACATTTCGGCCGGGGTACAGCAGGTAGCGGAAGCAATCAGCATTGCCGTTGGCGTTGAAGTTGAAATTGTTGACGACACTCTGACCATTATCGGTGGCACCGGAAGCTATTCTTCCATGATTGGACAAAAAGAAGAGGCCGGCAAACTGGATGGCAATTTTCTCTATGCCAGAGTTCTTCGAAGCGGGCTGACCCAGTCCGTCGCAGATGCCCAAAGCGACAAGTATTATGACGATACCCGTGCAAAAGCTCAAGCCGCAGGTGAGTTGGCTGAAATATGCACGCCCATCAAGCACAATGGGGAGACCATTGGCATTATTGGCCTGGTTGCTTTTAAAGAAGAGCAACGGGCTATTTTATTGGATAAAGACCGAAGCATGGTTACCTTTGTAGAAAAAATGGCTGACTTATTGGCTGCCAAAGCATCTCAGCAAGTGGATTTGCAGGTTGCTGAGATGTCAAGAAATGAAATGATGACCGTGCTGGAAACAGCCCATGAGGGTATTTTTGCCATTGACCGGCAAGGCTACATCAGACATTGCAACGAAGTGGCGGCAACCCTTCTGAAAACCACCCGAAAAGAAATTATCGGAAAACATATTAATCGATATATGCTCAGTTCTCCGGCAATGGATATTTTTCGAACCGGGAAGGGATATACGGAACGAGAAGAAATTTACAGAGGCGACTTACATGTGATTGTCACCGCCAAACCTTTTTATGCAGGATCAGAGATAGAAGGGGTTGTTATTTCTTTCCGAGATTTTGTAGAAGCACAAAAACTTGCCTACCATATGAATGTGGGCAATATAAAAAATACATTTGATGACATTATTGGCCGTAGCGAGGCCATCAACCGGGCAAAAAACCAGGCGGTTATTACCGCCCGGGGGGATTCCACCGTATTGATTACAGGGGAAAGCGGAACCGGCAAAGAAATGTTTGCCAAAGCCATTCACTATTCGGGGCCCCGGAACGGACACTCTTTTGTCACAGTTAATTGCGGAGCGATTCCTGAGAATTTACTGGAAAGCGAGTTGTTTGGATACGAAAAAGGTGCCTTCACCGGCGCTTCAGAAAAAGGTAAAATCGGCAAATTTGAAATGGCCAACAATGGAACCATTTTTCTGGATGAAATCGGAGACATGCCGGCCCATCTTCAGGTAAAAATCCTTCATGTTCTACAAAATATGAAGTTTGAACGGGTTGGCGGGAGCAAGCCAATACAGGTGAACGTTCGCGTCATTGCGGCAACCAACCGAAATTTGGAGGACATGATTAAAGCCGGCACCTTCAGGGAGGATTTGTATTATCGACTTAGTGTCATTCCCATTGATATTCCACCCCTTCGGGAACGGCGGGAGGACATAGATTTATTTATGGATCATTTTCTCCGAAAATATAATACCTATATGAATCGGAGACTAAAAGGGTTTTCCCAAGAAGTCAGAGACTTATATCTAAATTATGAGTGGCCGGGGAATGTGCGGGAACTGGAAAATGCGGTGGAATATAGTACCAACATGGCATTTGGAGAAATTGTCGGCATGGAGGATGTGCCGATTCGGCTCAAGAAAGCCGAAGAAACTATACCGAAAACCAAAGAAAGCCTGTTAACATTAGGTGAACAGGTAAAAGAATTTGAACGGGAAGTCATCCTAAAAAAATTTACCAAACACAGCGGGGGAGGCGATGCAAAGGAAGCCGTGGCCAGAGAACTTGGCCTTTCCCGAGCAACCTTGTATCGAAAGCTCGCTGAGCTGGATATAAACAAAAAATTACTTTAAAATAACAGTTTATGGAGGTTTTATCATGTTAAGAGAAGCATTACCTAAAGTAACCATGCCACTGCCGGGACCTAAGGCAACGGAAGTCCTGAAACGTAGAGCAGAATGTATGCCCAATGGCATCAAGAGCATTTACCCTTGCGTCATATCCAGAGGCGAAGGTGCAATGTTTGAAGACGTAGATGGAAACATCTTCTTGGATTGGGTTGGCGGCGTTGGCGTTTTGAACATTGGCTACAGCCAGCCTGAAGTTATCAAAGCGGCAAAAGAGCAAATGGATAAGTATTTTCATGCGATGATGAACATCACCACCCATGAAAGATATATTGAATTTGCAGAAAAAATGAACGAAGTGGTTCCTGTCCGTGGCGACAAGAAAAAGACCATGTTTGTAAACAGTGGTGCAGAAGCTGACGAAAACGCAGTTAAAATCGCAAGAAATTACACGAAGAGACCCAATATCGTGGTATTTTCAGGGGCATTCCATGGCAGAACAGTATTAACCATGACCATGACAGCCAACAGAAATTACTGCATCGATATGGAGCCTTTGGCAGACGGAGTTATTCGAGCTGAATTCCCAACCTTATACAGAGCACCAAAGGGTATGGATGAAGCGGCTGCAATCAAATATTACATTGACGATCTGGAAAAAACCATTGCCAGCGTTGGCGCTGATACAGTTGCCGGTATCGTATTCGAACCGGTTCAGGGTGAAGGCGGATTTATTCCCGCACCCATTGAATGGGTTAAGGCTGTTAGAGCCATCTGCGACAAGAATGGTATCCTGATGATTACGGACGAAGTACAAACCGGTTGGTCCCGTTCCGGAAGATTGTTTGCTTCTGAATATTTCAAAGAAGCCGGCGCTGCTCCTGACATCATGACCACAGCCAAGTCCATTGCCGGTGGAATGCCTCTTTCGGCAGTTACAGCCAGCGTTGAAATTATGGACAAAGTTACCCCGGGAACCATTGGCGGAACTTACTGCGGAAACCCTGTTTCCTGCGCAGCCGGCATGAAAGTTCTGGAGATTATGACGAAGGAAGATTATCCTGCAAAAGCCAGAAAGATTGCTGACGTTTGCATGAAGCGTTTCCACGAGTGGGAAGCCAAGTATGACGTTGTTGGTGACGTTCGAGGCACCGGATCTATGATGGGTGTGGAATTTGTTACAGACAAAGCATCAAAAGAGCCTAACGCAAAATTGGTTAGCGCCATTGTAAGCGGTGCGGTTCAAAAGGGATTGGTTTTGGAAGCTGCCGGAGCAGGCAATGTTATTCGTTTCCTGTGCCCACTTTGTGTAACCGATGCCCAACTGAAAGCCGGACTGGACATCTTTGAAGAAACTTTGAAAGAGTGCATGTAAGACGGACCCCATCTTTACCGGATGAAATAACACTTGAATCAAAACTCCCTGCCTTATGGCAGGGAGTTTTTCCTATTCCTATAAGGCAAAAAATGATATAATATTTTTAACTCGATAAAGGTCCAAACCCATACCGACTTATCGGGGAAAGGAGCTAACATGCAGATAATCAAACTGGCCATGCTGGGATATGGCAATGCGGCCAAAGCGTTTAAAGGACTGTTGGAAGAAAAAGCGGACGAGTTGAAGGCAGCCTATGAAGTGGAATTTGAATTTGTATCCATTGTAACAAAATCCAAAGGCGATTTGCTTGGGTCGTCCACTGATACGGCTTTGGATGTGGCACAAAATGCCGATTATGACATACTCATTGAGTTAACTACGTTGAACATCCTGTCGGGACAACCGGCAATTAGCCATATAGAAGCGGCGTTGAATCGAGGCAAAAATGTAATTACCGGCAATAAAGGGCCTATCGCCCACGCTTTTCAAAGGCTGGATAACCTAGCCAAAGAAAACGGATGCGCTTTCTATTATGAGACTACCGTCATGGACGGTGCCCCGGTTTTTAATTTGGCACAGGATACCCTGAAATTTTGCAAAGTGACAGAAGTCAGTGGTATCCTTAATAGCACTACCAACTATATATTAGAGGAAATGTCCAAGGATATTCCCATGAACGAAATCATGGAAAAGGGTCGCACCCTTGGATTTGTTGAAGCGGATCCGTCTTTGGATGTGGAAGGATTTGATGCGGCATGCAAATTGACTGCATTGCTGAATGTTCTGATGGATGCGGACATGACTCCGGATCAAATACAGCGAAAGGGTATCGAAGATATTTCTTACGGCGACATTCGAAATGCCAGTGCGGAAGACTGCAAAATCAAACTTATTTGCAAGGGATGGCGGGAGCACGGAAAAGTATATGGCCGGGTGGCACCTGAGTACATTCCCATTAACCACCTTTATGCCACCATTGGCGGAACATCCTCTGCTTTATCCATTACCACTGATTTGATGGGAAAACTAACCATCATTGAAGAGGAACCTTATATTCAGCAGACTGCCTATGGGGTGTTCAGCGATTTGATTCGCATTGTGGAAAAGTCGGAGTCGGATTTTACGGAAGAATAAGGGAACCGGCAACATGACATAAAAAGACCTTCTCCATTGAGAGAAGGTCTTTTGGGTTTTTGCATAGTTCTTTTCAAATGTCTGTGGGTTTTTTTGAAGTGCCGGTGGACTTTCCCCGTTTCCCGTACTTTTTTTTCACTGCTTCAGAGAGGAGAAATTCGATTTGGCCGTTGACGGAACGAAAATCCTCTTGGGACCAGCGGTTGATACTTTCCCAGAGATCCGGGGACAGTCGGAGCAGTAGTTGCTTTTTGTCACGTGTCTCTGTTTTTTCACTCATAAGAAATCACCTAATAGATGCTTCCGCTGTTCACAACGGGCTGGGCGTCTTTGTTGGCACAAAGCACTACCAACAGATTGGAGACCATGGTGGCTTTTCGTTCTTCGTCCAGGTCGACGATTCCGTTATCTGCCAACTTCTTCAGAGCCATATCCACCATTCCCACTGCACCTTCCACGATTTTCTGGCGAGCGGCAATGATTGCTGTGGCCTGCTGACGTTGAAGCATGGCCGCGGCGATTTCCGGCGCATAGGCCAGATGGGTGATTTTGGACTCCATAATTTCAATTCCTGCCATATCGGCACGAGTTTGAAGGATTTTTTGTAGTTCGCCTGCAACTTCAATGGAACTGCCCCGAAGAGATTTTTCATCTCCGTGCTCGGAAATGTCATAGGGGTACTGCCGTGCAATTTCCCGAATGGAAGCATCACATTGGATAGAAATATAGGTTTTGTAATTGTCCACATCAAAGGCGGCTTTGGTAGGATTTACCACCCGCCAAATCACAACCACACCGATTTCGATGGGATTTCCATCGCTGTCATTGACCTTTTGCTTTTCATTGTTCAGGGTGGTAGCCTTCAAAGAGATTTTTTTGCTCAAAGTCGGCTTGGATTCTCCTCCGGATTTTTTCTTTTCCGATACATCCAACATTGCCAGAGGTTGAACCGTGGGGTTCATTGAGACGGAGAAAGGATTAATCCAGAAAAATCCCGGTTGGGTCAACGTGCCGGAGTAGTTGCCGAAAACCGTATATACGGCTGCTTCGTTAGGGTGAATCACCTTAAACCCGGCAAACAAGAAGGGCAGGATAAGCCACCCAAACAAACCGCCAAATACTGCAGCGGCTAAGTTGTAGTTGATGATTGCCCACAAAAAACAAAAGGACAAAAAGGATTTCCAGGATGACGATGGCGAACAGCATGACAAACCCGTTAATCCCCTTTAGTTCTTTATGAGTTACCTTACTGGTATATTCAATCATAATAAATTACCTCCTTGAAATATTTTGATATCATAATAATATCACTATAATTACTATTTGTCAAGGGGAATTTCACAACATTGAGACAGCGCCGAAACAGAGAAAAAATAATCTGAATATTCGCGCTTTACAGAGGATTCAAAAAGCCGTAGACGTTAAAAAACTAACATTTCTAAGATTTACACTTTTCCATTTACATGTAGAAAAAAATCTGATACAATCACCCCTGTAAGAACTATTTCTTGCAGATATTTTAATGAAAAAAAGATTAGTATATTTGGAACATACAACTCCTTGAAAGATTGTCTCGTTTTTCAGACATTGGGAGCCAAATAATAATCGACTACTGGATACGCTTTTATCGGAGGGCGGGATAACCGACTTCCGCAGTATAAGAGAAAAACAGGAGGAAGAAAGCATGAGTTGTAGTGCAACTGAATGCAAATGTGGTTGCAATCAGAACCCTTATAGCGAATTGGAGCCGGTATTGGAGAAATACGGCAACGTGAAGGGCAGCCTGATTACCATTTTGCAAAAAAACCCAGGACATCTACGGATACATTCCGGTGGATGCCATCAATTACATTGCTGAGCGCATCAACGTAAAGCCCGCCAAAATTTATGGGGTTGTTACCTTCTACGCACAATTCAGAATGGAGCCTATCGGCAAGAATCTGATTATGCTGTGCAAGGGAACGGCTTGCCACGTAAATGGAGCGGATATTATCGAAGAGGCCATCTGTGAACACTTGAACATCCAGGATGGGGAAACCACACCGGATGGGATTTTCACTTTGAACAACGTAGCTTGTCTGGGCTGTTGCAGGCCTTGCTCCGGTTATGATGATTCAGGGAGGAAAACGGCGTTGAGACCTTCGGGAACTTGACCAAAGACAGCGCCAAGAAAATATTATCCGAAATTCAAAGTAGAGAGGCGTAGGAGGAATCAAGATGAAAGTTGTGATTGGACAAGGCAGCTGTGGAATCGCTTCCGGCGCAAAAAAAACATCGGATGAATTTGAACGGCTGATTGCCGCCAAAGGCATTTCCAACGTGAAAGTCGATGTGACCGGATGTATTGGCACTTGCTATCTGGAGCCGATTGTTGACATCTATGATGACAATGATAAATTGGCAGCCAGATACGTAAACGTATACGAAAACATGGCAGAAGACATTGTAAAACAAGCACTTGGTTGGGGGAAGCCCTTGACGAAGCCCATTTGATTAGCGATGAAGATGCCCAATTCATTGCCGGACAGACCCGTATTGTTCTTCGGAACTGTGGCGTCATCAATCCGGAAGAAATCGATGAATATATTGGCAAAGGTGGATATGAAGCCACTAAAAAAGTTTTAAAAGGGATGACACCGGAACAGGTAATTGAAGAAATTAAAGTTTCAGGACTTCGAGGTCGAGGCGGTGCAGGCTTCCCCACTTGGTTCAAGTGGAAATGCGGCAGCACAAAGTCCCGGGCGAAGAAAAATACATGGTATGTAATGCTGACGAAGGAGGACCCGGGCGCATTTAATGGATCGTGCCGTTATGGAGGGAGACCCGCCATTCCGTTTATTGAAGGCATGCTAATTGGCGGATATGCCATTGGCGGCCATCGAAGGCATCATCTACGTTCGTGCTGAATATCCTTTGGCCATTACCCGGTTGGAAAGAGCCATGGCACAAGCAAGAGAAAGAGGATTTCTTGGCAAGAATATTTTGGGAACCGGATTCAACTTTGATATTAGAATCAAAGCGGGTGCCGGTGCATTCGTATGCGGTGAAGAAACTGCATTAATTGCATCTTTGGAAGGGGAGCGAGGCATGCCCCGACTCAAACCACCATTCCCGGCACAAAAAGGGTATTGGCAGACACCTACCAATATTAACAATGTTGAAACCTTTGCTAATGTTTCTTGGATTATTGTTTAATGGCGGCGAAAAATTTGCAGCTATTCGGTACCGAGAAAAGCAAAGGCACCAAGGTATTCGCTTTGGCCGGCAAAATCAAAAAAGGCGGCCTGGTAGAAGTGCCTATGGGTACTCCGCTGAAAGATATTATTTTCAACATCGGCGGTGGCATCAAAAATAATAAAACATTTAAAGCAGTTCAAATGGGCGGCCCTTCCGGCGGTTGTATTCCCATGGAACTGATTGACACTTTAGTTGACTATGAAGAAATCAACAAAACCGGCGCCATTGTGGGTTTCCGGCGGGATGATCGTCATGGACGAAGATACCTGCATGGTGGATATGGCTAGATATTTCCTTGACTTTACCGCAAAAGAATCCTGCGGAAAATGCCCCTATTGCCGAATCGGCACCAAGAGAATGCTTGAAATTCTTGAGCGAATTACAGCAGGAGAAAGCAAAGCCGGAGATATGGAACTGTTGGCTGAACTGGCAATCAAAATAAAAGATGGCGCAATGTGCGGATTGGGACAAAACAGCACCTAACCCGGTATTGACCACCATCAAATATTTTAACAACGAGTATAAAGATCATATTGAGAACCACAAATGTACAGCTCGTTCCTGCAAGCCTCTGTTGACCTTCACGATTACCGATGCATGTACAGGATGTACTTTATGCGCCAGAAGATGCCCGGTCAAAATGCATTTCAGGCAAAGTAAAAGAAAAGCATGTTATCGACCAATCTGCTTGCATTAAGTGCGGCAAGTGTGAAGAGTCCTGCAAATTCAATGCTGTATTAAGAGATTAAGGAGAGAAACAATGGACAAAATCAGAATAGTGATTGACGGAAAGGAATGTTTCGGGCTTCCCAAACAAACCATCCTGGCCGTTGCTAAAGAAAATGACATTTTCATTCCGACTCTCTGTTTCGATGAAAGAGTGGCCATTTACGGCTCCTGTGGCATTTGCGTAGTAGAGGTTGCCAAGAACCCCAAGTTGGTAAAAGCCTGTGCTACCGAAATTGCACCTGACATGGAAGTTACCACCAATTCCAATCGAATTGCAGAGTCCAGAAAAACCAATATGGAACTTCTGATGACCAATCATACAGGGGACTGTAAAGGCCCCTGCACCCTTAATTGCCCGGCTGGCACAGATTGCCAGGGATATGTGGGACTGATTGCCAACGGTCAGTACGATGAAGCTCTTAAATTAATCAAAGATAAGCTTCCTCTACCCGGTGCCCTGGGAAGAGTATGCCCCCATCCTTGTGAAACCAAATGCAGACGTGGTCTGATTGAAGATCCCATTGGCATTATGGATCTCAAAAGATTTGCGGCTGATATGGATGCCATGAATCCGTGGCTACCTGAGTGCGATCCGGCAACCGGCAAAAAAGTTGCCATTATTGGTGCCGGCCCCATGGGACTTTCCGCTGCATATTTCCTAAAGCAAAAGGGACATGACGTGACCATTTACGAGCAAATGCCTTATGGCGGCGGCATGCTTCGCTACGGTATCCCTCAATACAGACTTCCCAAAGAAGAAGTGCTGGACAAGGAAGTTCAAAACATTGTACGACTGGGTGTGGATATTAAATTTAACACCAAAGTTGGCAGAGATATTTCCTTTGATGAAATCCGTAAAAGCTCCGATACAGTCCTAGTGGCAATCGGTGCATGGATTTCTACCGGTACCGGTTGCAAAGGAGAAGATGCTGACGGCGTCATTGGCGGAATTGATTTCCTTCAGGAAGTTATCGGCAAGAATGCACCGGACATTAAAGGTAAGAGTGTAGCTATCGTTGGCGGAGGAAACACCGCTATGGACTGTTGCAGAACTGCCTTGAGACTCGGCGCCGGCAAAGTCTATAATATTTACCGAAGAACCAAAGCCGAAATGCCTGCTGATGAAATTGAAATCATCGAAGGTGAAGAAGAAGGCGTTATCTTCAAGAACCTGACCAACCCCATCGAAATTGTCAAGGATGAAAAGGGCCATGCCAAGGAAATCCTGTTGCAAATCATGGAGTTGGGTGAACCTGATGCATCCGGAAGAAGAGCACCTGTGCCTGTAGCAGGCAAAACGGAAGTGCTTCCTGTGGATGTGGTTCTTCTTGCCATTGGCCAGGCCGTGGAAGAAAGCAGCATCGATACAGCAGTTACCAGAACTCGCAAGAAGGGGATTGCTTATGACCCGGATACTTTCATGACCAGCATGGAAGGCGTGTTTGCCGGCGGAGACTGTGGAAACGATAAGATTTCCATCGCAGTAGAAGCCATTGCAGACGCCAACAAAGCTGCGGTTGTTATGGATGCATACCTTCGTGGCGAAAAAATCAAATATGACATTCCTTATGTGGATGTGAATGAAGCCATCAACGAATACACCTTTGAAGATAGAGAAAAGATGTTCAAGGCAGCCATGCCCCATCTCAATCCCAACGAAAGAAAAGGCAACTTCAAAGAAATTGTCCATGGTTATGATGAAGCGGAAGCAGTGGAAGAAGCCAAGAGATGTTTGGAATGCGGATGCGGAAGCTACTTTGACTGCAAGCTGATTGAGTACACCAACCTGTTTGGTGCAGAAGGCAATGCACGCTTGGGCGGAGAGAAGAATGTCAATATCATTCGAAATCCGGAATTCAAAGAAGCTGAATGCGAAGATGACCATCCTTATATTGTGAGAGACAACAATAAGTGCATCAATTGCGAACTTTGCGTTCGAATCTGTAATGAAGTGGTTGGGGCAACTGCGTTGGGTCTTGTAAATCGAGGATTTAATGCAGTGGTGAAACCTTCTTTAGAAGGGACCTTGGAAGATGCCGGATGTATTTCCTGCGGAAATTGCATCAGTGTTTGTCCGACCGGCGCCTTGCAGCCGAAAGTAACTCAGAGAAAGCCGGTTCCCCTAAAAGTTGAGACGGTTCGAACCACCTGCCCGTATTGTGGCGTTGGTTGCCAGATGGATCTTCGCATCAAAGGGAACAAAGTCGTTGGTATTATGCCGGCATTTGGCCCTTCAAATCAAGGGATTCTGTGCGTAAAGGGCAAGTTTGCTTATGACTTTATTGATCATCCTGACCGATTAACCACACCGTTAATTCGCAAGGGAAACAAACTGGTACCGGCTACTTGGGATGAAGCGTTGGATTTGATTGTTGCAACAACCAAAAAAATGAAAGCAGAATCCGGAGCGGATGCTTTTGCTGGACTTGCCAGTGCTAGAGTGACCAATGAAGAAAATTATCTGTTCCAGAAGTTGTTCCGTGCCGGTATCGGTACCAACAACGTAGATCATTGCGCTCGTTTGTGCCATAGTTCCACCGTGTCTGGCCTAGCTACAACACTGGGTTCAGCAGCCATGACCAATTCCATTATGGAAGTACTGGATGCGGATGCCATTTTGATTACCGGTTCCAACACGGCGGAAGGACATCCTGTCTTGGCGGCCAGAATCGGACAGGCTGTCAAAAAGGGTGCGAAACTGATTGTTATCGACCCGAGGAAAGTTCCTTTGGCAAAGAATGCAGAAGTATTCTTGCAAATTAAGCCGGGAACCAACGTAGCGGCCTTAAATGGTATGATGAATGTGATTTTACAGGAAGGTTTGGCAGATGAAGCATTTATTGCCGCAAAAACAGAAGGCATTGCTGACCTGAAAGCCATGGTAAAAGAATATACACCGGAAAAAGTCGCTGCCATCTGCGGAATTGATGCCGATGATTTGAGAAAAGCAGCTAGGATTTATGCTACTGCAGCCAAAGCGCCTATCTACTACGCCATGGGTGTGACTCAATTTGCCACCGGAACGGATGCGGTAATGAGCATTTCTAATTTGGCACTAATCTGTGGCAAGTTGGGAAAAGAAGGATCCGGCGTGAATCCGTTGCGTGGACAAAATAATGTTCAAGGCGCGTGTGATATGGGATGTCTGCCCGGAGATTTACCGGGATATCAAAAGATTTCCAACGGAGATGCAGTAAAAAAATTCTCTGATTTCTGGGGAGTGAATCTGTCCAACAAACCGGGCAAAACATTGACCGAAATCTTGGATTCCATTTTGAAAGACGAAATCAGATTCTTGTATATCATGGGTGAAAACCCAATGATTTCAGAACCGGATATCACCCATGCGGAAGAAGCTTTGGAACACTGTGAATTCTTGGTTGTACAAGACATTTTCTTGACGGAAACAGCCCAACAAGCCGATGTCGTTCTTCCTGCATCCTGCTATGCAGAAAAAGACGGTACTTTCGTCAATACTGAAAGAAGAGTCCAAAGAGTCCGTAAGGCTGTCAATGCACCTGGCGAAGCCATGGCTGACTTGGATATCCTTGCAGCATTACTCAAAAAATTTGGATTGTCTGCCGACTATTCCGGCGCAGCTGAAGTCTTTGAAGAAATCAGCAAGTGCACCCCATCTTATGGCGGCATATCCTATGGAAGACTTGAAGAGGCAGGCTCTCTGCAGTGGCCATGCCCTGATGCGACCCACCCCGGCACACCTATTCTCCATGTTGAGAAATTTGGCCGAGGGGACAAAGCGTTATTGGTTCCCGCTGCATTTAAAGAACCCGCTGAAGTAACCGATGCTGAATACCCTTTGATTTTAACAACGGGAAGAGTGCTGGCACAGTACCATACAAGGACCATGACCGGCAAAAGTGAGGGCATCAACAAACTATCCGGAAAATCTTTTGTAGAGATTCATCCGGATGATGCTGAAACCTATAACATTTGTGATGGAGATATGGTTACCGTAACCAGCCGAAGAGGTAAAGTGACGGTGGAAGCCAAAGTAACACCGGATATTAAAAAAGGTGTCATCTTTATGCCATTCCACTTTGTGGATGGTCCGGCAAATCTGCTGACGAATACTGCATTGGATCCTGAAGCAAAAATGCCTGAAATGAAGGCATGTGCAGTTAATATCTGCAAATAAACTTATTAAGTCAAAAAGGAGCCGTTTCAAATTATTTTGGAACGGCTCCTTTTGTTTACGCATATCATTGTGATGAGGTTTCAGCAAACCAAGTGAAACCATTATTTTCATTTTTTCGCTGTTTGTTTGATTCCATACAAGGCTGCAGCAACCTGCTCTGCTGTATTAAAACACCCAAGAGAAAATCGAATGGTTCCTTGGGGATACGTTCCCAATGCCTGATGGGCAAGGGGAGAACAATGAAGGCCGCACCGGGTAAGAATTCCGTACTCTTGCTCCAAAGTGTAAGCGGCTTCGGCTTGATCTAAATTGGAAAACATTAAGGAAAAAACCGATTCCCGTGGAGCACCGGCTGGAATATTCAAAAAAGTAATGCCGGAAATCACTGAAATACCCTCTAAGAACTGAAGACTGATTTCTGTCTTTTTGTCTCGAATTCCACGAATACCTTCCGTTTCAATAAAATCCAAAGCATGTTTCAAACCAACAATACCAGGAACATTTAGCGTTCCCGGCTCAAATCGATCCGGCAAAAAGGATGGCATATCAAGGGCATCAGAACGACTGCCTGTGCCGCCAAATAGAACGGGAGACAGTTGAGTTGATAATAGATCAGAAATCATCATCACGCCAATGCCTTGCGGTCCTAGCATCCCTTTGTGGCCCGGAACAATCAAGGCATCAATATGGGACTGTTTCATTGAAATTGGTTGGCTTCCGGCAGTTTGAGCGGCATCCACAGCAAACAATACGTTTTGTGCATGGCACATTGCACCCATTTGTTCTATGGGCATTATAATGCCGGAAACGTTGGAGCCATGGGTGACTAAAACCAATCGAGGGGTTTGTGCAAGAGCGACAGAAAAATCTTCTAAAGAAAACCGTCCATCCGGCAGGAGAGGAATTTGCTCCCAGCGGACCCCCTTTTTTGAAAGGGCAGCTAATGGTCTGGCAACAGAATTGTGCTCTAGAGAAGTGGTTAATACCAGGTCTCCGGGGCGGAGCAAACCGCCAACCAGCATATTGAGCCCAATGGTTGCGCCAGAGGTGAAAATCACATTTTTCGAATTTGGACCGTCAAAAAAATTGCTCAAGCGTATCTTGGTTTCCACAACGATTTCTTCCAAGGAAAAGGAGGAAGTGTAACTGCCTCTGCCGATGTTTATCCCATTTGTATCAATATGTTGCCCCATAATTTTCCCAAGACCAGGAGCCTTGGGAAAAGAGGTGGAACTATTGTCCATATAGATTTGTCCCATTATTTTCTCCATTGCATTTTGGCTGATTTACTCTCCGGTGGGCAAATTAATTTTATCCAATATCCCAGTCAAATAGGCAAGGACCACTCCATAATTGGTAATGGGGATTTGCTGAAGTTGGGCTTGTGAAATCCGGGACATCATGTATTTTCGATTGAACATACAGGCGCCACAGTGGATAATTAGATTGTAGGGTTGCAAGTCTTTAGGAAAATCCGATCCGGAGACAATATCAATGCTGAGCTTTTCACCACTTCCGTCTCCAAATTCCTGATTCATTCTTTGACGAAGCATACGAGGAAGTTTTTCTCTGCCGATGTCCTCTGTGAGAGGCGCATGGGTACACGCTTCAGCGATGAGGATTTTTGACGTTGGTGTCAAATGATCAATAGCAGCGGCACCCTGAACCAGAACATCCAAATCACCCTTGCTGGCAGCAAGCAAAACAGAGAAAGAGGTCAAAAGGGTGCCTTCCGGCTTGCTTTCGTAAACCTGTTTAAAACATTGGGAGTCTGTAATCATAACCGCCGGAATTTGACGGACGTTTTCATTCAATGCTGCAGCCGGCAAAGAGGGAAGAATCTCAAGTGCTCCATTCATTCCCTGAGAAGTAACACAGATAACAGTACACTTACTATCCAACAGCTCACGTATGGTTTGAACTTGAGGCAAAATTAGCCTTCCCTTTGGTGCTTGTATATCTTGAGGCATGACAAGCATGACCACGTCTCCGGGTCTCACCAAGTCATTGAGTATTCTTTCTCGTCGAACTTCTTCGGGGACTGCAGCAGAAAGCATGCTGCGAATCGTCGTTATTCCTTCTTTTTTTGTTGCACTTACTAAAATTGGCACATTCCCAAAGTTGGCATCCACCTGTTGAGAAATCTCTGCTAATTGAAGAGGCTTGTCAGCTAAAGCATCAATTTTGTTCAGTACATATATCACCGGAATTTTGGCGGCAAGCAGTTGCTTATTCCAATCCAGTTCAAATTGAAAATCTTCATTTGAGGTTGTGGCATCAAAAACCAAAATGGCGATGTCCGTTTTTCTAATTACCTCGGCAGTTTTCTCAACCCGCAACTGGCCTAAATCTCCGGAGTCATCAAATCCGGCGGTATCGATAAACACAACCGGTCCAATTGGATGAAGTTCCATGGACTTATAGACCGGATCAGTGGTGGTTCCTGCATGGGCAGATACCAGTGCAATATTTTGACCGGTCAAGGCGTTGATTAGCGACGATTTGCCGCTGTTTCGCTTGCCAAATATGGCAATGTGCAGGCGGTTAGCCCGCGGTGTTTCATTTAAGCTTGTCAAAATCGAAAATCCCTCCGCCCCTGGTTCATTTCTTCCATATGTTCTTTTACAATCTCTTTGACTTTTTCATTGGGGATCATTTCTATCCGTTTGGCAATAATGGCTTCTCCCTTGATTCGTGTTTCAGGGGATGCATAATCTTCCAAATATTCTTTTAAGGTCATCAGCGCATTGGGTTGACAGATATTTGCGATTTGTCCTGACTTGACCAGCGCCATAAATCGATCCCCGGTGCGGCCCTCTCGGTAGCATGCCGTACAAAAACTGGGAACATGACCAATGTCTAACAGCCAATCCACGACCTCGCTCAGGGTGCGGTTATCAGAAATATCAAATTGCTTTGTGCTTTCGTCTTCTTCTTCCGCCGGCCCTGCATAGCCGCCCACGCTGGTTTTGCTCCCGCCGCTGATTTGGGAAACCCCCACTTCCAGGCATTCTTTTCTGGTTTGCATGGATTCTCGAGTGGACATAATGATGCCGGTGTAAGGCACGGCAATTCGAAGTACAGCCACAATTCGTTTAAATACGTCATCAGGCACACCATTGTCAAAATCCTCAGGGTTTATATCTTCGGCCGGGCAAATACGAGGGACGCTGATGGTGTGTGGACCGCATCCATAGGTATCTTCCAGGTGATGGGCATGCATCAACATGCCGACAAAATCGTATTTGTAAAGATTCAGACCAAAAAGCACACCGCAACCCACATCATCAATGCCGGCCATCATGGCCCGGTCCATGGCTTCAGTATGGTAGGCATAATTTGCCTTGGGGCCCCTGACATGTAGGGCTTCATAAGCTTCTTTGTGGTAAGTTTCCTGAAACAGAATATATGTGCCGATTCCCGCATCTCTTAGCATTTTATATTCTTCCACAGTGGTAGCGGCAATGTTCACGTTGACTCGGCGAATGGATCCGTTCTTATGGTGAATACTGTAGATGGTTTTGATACTTTCCAAAATGTACTCAATGGGAGATTCCGTAGGGTCTTCTCCGGTTTCTAAGGCAAGGCGTTTGTGACCCATGTCCTGTAAGGCAATAACCTCCTGGCGAATTTCTTCTTGGGTTAATTTCTTTCTTGGAATATGGTGATTGCTTCCGTGATAGGGGCAATAGATGCACTCATTGATACAGTAATTGCTCAAATAGAGAGGCGCAAAAAGGACAACTCGGTTGCCATAAAATCGCTCCTTGATTTGGCCCGCCAACTTAAATATTTGCTGATGAATGGAGGAATCTTCGCATTCCAACAAAAGAGCGGCTTCCTGATAGGAAAGTCCTTTGCAGTCAATGGCTCGATCCAAAATGCTTTGCAGCAGAGGCATATTATTTTTATTTGCCTCTGCATAAGCAAGAGTTCGTAGGATTTCTTCATGGTTAATAAATTCTTCTGCTTTTTTTGACATACTATTGTAGTCAGTCATTTGTAGTCACCTCTTATTTATACTGGCCTTCGGCCCAATGCTCGAATCAATTGATCCAACCGTTGCCGGTCTTCAATGATTCGAGTCTCTTCAATTGTTGACGGATAAATTGTATAGGATTCTTTATATTTTGTGGGCGTCACTTTTTTCATAATGACGTTGGCCCCGCAAGAAAACGCATCTTCTTTTTCCCTTTGATTTAGAACACCCAATGCGGTGGTAACCGGCAAATTTAATCGGGGGCATTGGATACGGCAAAGAGCAACTGCGCGTTTTGTCATTTCAGTTCCACCGTTGGGAGCGCCTGCCAATGGGGTGTCTGGGGAAGAGATAAACGGCCCAATTCCAGCCATATCGCATTCCAAGGTTTCCAGCAGCAGCACATCGTTTGCTAAGGATTCCAGGCTTTGTCCCGGAAGACCCACCATGAAGCCACTGCCGGTTTCGTACCCAAGCTGTTTAATGTTTTTTAAGCACTGTATGCGATTTTCCAGCGTGCCACAGGGATGAAGGGCGGCATAAAGTACCGGATCCGAAGTTTCGTGGCGAAGGAGATATCGAGTTGCCCCACATCCTCGCAAGTATGCGAGGGCTTCATAAGACAATTCTCCGGTACTAAGGGTAATGTCCAAAGGAGGTTGCGTACCATCAGGTTCCGGCGCATACTTGGTAGGTATGGTGGAAATTGCTGAAACGATTTCTCCTAAACGTTGGGCATTGTCCCCGTTAAAATAGGGATCTTCTCCGGACTGAAGGACAATGGTTCGATAGCCTGCATCAATGGCTTGTTGTGCTGTTTCAACAATTTCTTCCAAAGACATGCGGTATCGCTCAACGTTATTGTTCAAGCAATTGATGCCACAATACTTGCATTGGCGATTACAATAATTAGAAAACTCGATGATGGATCGTACAAAAACATCATCGCCTTTTGTTTTTTTTCTGATTTTATCGGCTTCCTTGTATATGGGGCTGAAATCCTCCAACATCAAAGCATCCAGTATTTCCTGTTTTGTCATGGATAAATCCTCATTAGTTTGAATATAATTGTATGTTATTTTACCCAAAAGTCAATGAATAAAGCACAAAGTTGATAAATAATTATCAATTAACTGATAATTTTGACGAATGACAATAATTTCTTGGAGGGAACCCCTTTCTCGTGATATACTCTTGAAAAGGCAATATATTATGAAAGGCGTAAAGAGCATTTTATGAATCTAAATCAAGTTTCACTTATTATTTTAGCCGGTGGCAAAAGCATCCGAATGGGAACCAACAAGGCACATCTATATTGGGACACCATGAGGTTTGTTGACGTGCTGGTTAAGAAAGGAAGGGATCTTGGATTTGGGGAAATTATTTTGTCCGGTTATTCTGAAACCATTGAAGGATGCAGAACTATTCCTGACTTAATGTCCAATAGAGGCCCATTGGGTGGATTATATAGTAGCTTTGTGGGTGCCTCTTATGAAAATGCATTGGTGATTCCAGTTGATTGTCCCGGTATTACCACAAAGACGATGGTAACGTTGGTGGAGTTGCATTTGCGGCAGTCAAATGAAATTACACTGCTGAAACATGGGAGACGGTTAGAACCGTTGATTGGGGTGTATAAAACGGATTTTTATAAAAAAATCTACCCGGTCATTGTGTGTGGTTCGGCGCCGGTCTTTCGCGCTTTGGATCAAGGGAAAATTTGCACTTGCCATATGGATGAATCTGATGCGGAATTTTGAATCTGAACACAAAAGACGCATACAAGGCTTGGCGGGCGACCAGGGAATCAATGAAGAAGGGAAAATCTGTTGAAGACAAACGGAAAGGATAAATATGCAAAGAATATACGAAAGGGCGATGTAATGAAATTTACAAAAATGCATGGGGCAGGAAATGATTATATTTATTTTGACTGCCTTTCAGAGGAGATAGACCAGCCTGAAGCATTGAGTATTCGATTGTCTGACAGACACTTTTCTATAGGCGCAGATGGGATTGTGCTCATCTGTCCATCTGACGTGGGAGATGTGAAAATGCGCATGTTCAACGCTGACGGCTCGGAAGGAAGAATGTGTGGCAACGCCATTCGTTGCGTGGCAAAATATGTTTATGACAGGGGGATTGTCAAAAAAGAAGTCCTGCAAGTGGAAACCCGTAGCGGCATGAAAACCATCGAGATGATTGTTTCAGACGGGATGGCCCGGGGTGCCACAGTGGACATGGGGGCAGCAATCGGTTTGACAGCCTCAGAAATCACCATAGACCGAGGGAAAGACCACTTCCTGATATCTTATCCCCTGAAGATAGACGAAACCATGTGGAAGGTTACCACCGTCTCTATGGGAAACCCCCACTGTGTGGTTTTTTTACCTGAAATTGCCAATCTAAAGTTAGAGGCAATTGGACCGATTTTTGAAAACCACACGGTATTCCCACAACGAATTAACACAGAGTTTGTCAAAGTTATTGATGAACAAACTTTAGAAATGCGGGTTTGGGAACGGGGAAGCGGAGAAACTTTGGCCTGCGGCACCGGCGCGTGCGCTGCAGTGATGGCTGCAATCTTAAATGGATTTGCCAAGAAAAACACGGATGTCACGGTACGTCTGTTGGGAGGAGAACTGATTATTCGGGTAACGGATGAAACCATATTCATGTCGGGAAATGCCGTAGAAGTGTTTTCAGGAGAGATAAAGATATAATAGGAGCAGAAAGAAACCATGCAGATTAATCAAAACTATTTGACCTTGGAAGAAAGTTATTTGTTTTCAACCATCAATAAAAAAATTGAGGCGTTTCGAGACGCTAACCCGACGGCGGATATCATTCGGCTGGGTATTGGCGATGTAACGTTGCCCTTGCCTGAGGCTGTCATCAAGAGCCTTCACAAAGCGGTGGAAGAAATGGCAACGGGCAATACGTTTCGTGGTTATGGCCCTGAACAGGGATATGAATTTCTCCGACAGGCCATTGGCACCTACTATACAACGAGAGGCATCCCGGTAGAAGAAACGGAGATATTTGTAAGTGATGGAAGCAAATGTGATGTTGCCAATATTTTGGATATATTCGGACATGACAATAAAGTAATGGTTCCAAATCCGGTGTATCCGGTATACCTGGACACCAACAAGATGATAGGCCGTAAGGTGGAATTTATAGACGGGACAATGGAAAATGGCTTCTTGCCTTTGCCGATACAAAATCAAAAAACCGATATTATTTATCTTTGTTCTCCCAACAATCCTACGGGAGCGGCATACACAAAAGAGGGATTACAGCAATGGGTGGATTATGCCAATAAGCAAGGCGCGGTGATTCTTTACGATGCGGCATATGAGGCATTTGTAACGGACCCACAGGTACCTCGAAGTATTTATGAAATCCCGGGCGGGTTGGAATGCGCCATAGAATTCAATTCGTTTTCCAAAATGGCCGGATTTACCGGAACCAGACTGGGGTATACCATTGTGCCTCACAAATTAATGCGTCAGGGAACCAGCTTACATAAACTGTGGATGCGTCGTCAATCCACAAAATTCAATGGTGCTTCCTATATCACCCAAAGAGCCGGGGAAGCCGTGTTTTCCAGTGAAGGCCAGAAAGAAATCAAGAGAAATCTGGGATATTATCAAAAAAATGCAAAGGCCATTGCCCACCAGTTGGAGAAATTGGGCATTTGGTACACCGGCGGCAAGCATTCTCCCTATATTTGGATGAAGACTCCTGATGGCTTTGGTTCTTGGCAGTTTTTTGATTTCTTGTTGGAAAAAGCCAATTTAGTTGGAACGCCGGGGGTTGGATTTGGGGCCAACGGAGAAGGCTTTTTTAGACTTACTGCCTTTGGCAATCAAGAGAAAACCATAGAGGCAATGAAACGACTCCAACAAATTTGGTAAACAATCAAAACAACGAAAAAGCAGATTGCATCCACTTGATGATGCAATCTGCTTTTGTTTTTCCAAAATCTATTTCATATACCGGACGCGCTGCCCAAGGGTAGATAATTTAATTTTGTGCATCCCCACAGGAAGGAACAGATTTTCCGGTATTTTCTCCAACACCAGACCACTCACTTCATCTGCGCCTGCGGAAAGCAGATGAGGGGTAATTGGTGTGCTGGGGCCTATGATGATGGTTCTGCTATGGGCACTTAACTGGAGGAGCCTACCCAAGGTTTTGTTGGTAAAAGCCGACCCTGTAATAAAAACAAAATCTTGATCCGGCAGAACATATTCACAAGCCGGGTCGGGCAAGTCTCCGTCTATAGGTTTTCGTTCTAAAACCGTTACCGTTTCTGCAGTTTTCAACACACGCTCAAGGGGTGTAAAATGACCAATCACAGCTACTTTTTTCCCTTTGACTTGGTCAGCATAATCATCAAAAGTATTGCCGGTGGAGCTGCATGTAAATCCTTTCATAGATTCCAATACCCGAGTGGGATGATTGTGATAAGCATTTAATGCTGCAGTTCCAATGCTGGCATGGAGAAAATCCCAGGATTTGCACAGGCTGGCAAGTTGGCGAAGCTCCTTGCCTAAAAACTTGTCACCTGACGGAAGGCCGTTGGATTGTTCATTGATTGTAACAGCAATGCCGCAATAATCCTTTCCACTTACTATGGTCCAAACCGGGCCAATGTGAATTTGTTTTACCGGAATGCCTTCCGGTATCTCTGCAATTAAATCATCGTATAGTTTCCACACAATTATGTTCCTTTGTGAATAAAAATAAAGAAGAGATTAACATGGAAAGCCATGCCATCCCTAATAATTGTACCACAGATAAAAATCAGATGGAACTTTTTGTTGTCGAAACAACATATCAAGTGGTATGATGTTCAAAGAAAGAATGAATAAATGAGGATAAAATCATGAAAGAAGACATTAAAATCGATATGATTCAACAATCGGACCTCATGAAAGAATTTTCTCAAGAAGATTGCGCAATTTTCTATTCAGAAGTAAAACCGAATTTGAAACAATATGCGAAAAACGAAATCATTGCATATGAAGGTGACCAACTAAACCACATCGGGATTGTGAGGACCGGCAAGGTCCATGCGGAAAAATTTCATGCAGAAGGATATGTGGACCTGGTTTATGTATATGAGGCAGGGGATCTTTTTGGATTAGATACGGCAACAACAAAAACAAGGGTTGCGCCGGTTACATTTATTGCAGATAGAAATTCATCCATTTTGTTGATTTCCATTGACAGGATAAAAAACAGCAGCATGAAAGACAGACTTTTGGAAAATATTATTTTTATGCTTGCAGATGAAAACATCAAAAAATTATACAAGATTGAAGCATTGTCCAAAAGAGGTCTTCGAGACCGCATTATGACATATCTAAGGATGCGTCAGCACAAGGTGGGATGCAGCACCTTTCACATACAAATGACGCAGGTTCAATTTGCCCAATATCTTTGTGTCAATCGGAGCGCACTTACCTATGAGTTAAATATGATGAGAAAAGAAGGGGTGATTGATTTCAAAAGGGATTTGTACACAATTTTGTAATGTTGTTTCTGCATTCAGGTAGTTGCCAGTTTTAGGAGCAGCGTCATTTTATTTTTTTTGCCCTTACTTGGCAATTTGACTATCTATTAATCAAAAAAATATTTTAATTCCATAGGAATCTGAAGAAAAAAGTTGCCGAGGCAACATTTTTGTTTGCCGCCATGTGATATCATGCTGTTTGGTGGACTTTTTCTTTTTTGGAGTCAATACTTTTCCAAAGCGGAGAAAAGGCACTCATAATAATTTTTATGGTAAATGGTAGTTAGTATGAGAGGAGCAATATTGTGAAGATGCGGTTTAAAAAACTATTAGCACTCATAATGGTATTTGCCATGATTCTTTCCCTTAATATGGGAATGGGTTTTGCGACGAACACCAATTATGCATCTGCTGATGACGAAGGCACCGTAGTCATGAACATTTCCTATGGAGACAAAACAGTAGCTGTTACAGACACTGAATTGAGTACATTGGATAGTGTCACGGCTACTTACAGCGGGCTTACAAAAGCAAATGTGGCATCGTCAACCCAATACACAGGCGTGAAATTAACCGACCTGCTTGGATTGGAAGACATTGATACGGCGGACTTGGATGATAGCCAAACACTTACATTCGCAGATGGAACCGGGTACACCAAGTCTATTACAGTGAAAGACTTATTAAGAACGACTCGATATAGTTATGAACTGGTAGATTCGGCCTTAGTGGATAATGATAACAAAGCCGAAGTTACACCAATTGTTACATCGGCAGGATTACTGGTTATCGGGCAGACTGCCACAACAGACTATAACAAACAATATTGGGTTAGCGGTTTATACCAAGTTGTGACGCCGGCAATTACTATTTCCGGAGATTTATGGACCGGAGATGTGGCAACCAGTTTCCAAAGTGGAAGCGGCACCAGCGAAGACCCATATATGATTACAAAAGGGAGTCAGTTGGCCTATTTAGCTTCTCAGGTTAACGATGGGACAACAACCTATGACGGTGTCTATTTTAAACTGGGCAACGATTTAAATCTGAATAATCAGATTTGGACACCTATTGGTGGGACCAAAAATAGCACCGGATATGCAACCTATCAATTTAAAGGAATTTTTGACGGCAACAGCAAAACTATCAAAGGTCTCAACGTTCAATGGAACAGCGATTTTGCAGGGCTGTTTGGTTATAACCAGGGAACTATCAAGAATTTAACCGTCAAAGGGGCTGTAACAGTTGACCCTGATGGAACCAGCGTTGAAGGTGTAGCAGACTATGTTGGTGGTGTGGTTGGGTTTAATGCAGGCACGATTAAGAGAGTCGTCGCAGATGTAGCAATTACAGCCAATCAATCGAATAGCATTGGCGGTATTGCCGGATTTAACACCAGCGGGAAATACATGGGATATACGGATAAGGACGTTCAATGCACCATTACAGGCGCAGTTGGTTTAATCAGTGAATGCGGCAACGAGGGAGATATTCTCGGTTGCAAGAAAATGGGCGGGATGACCGGCGAAAATGCCGGGACCGTATCCAGATGTTACAATCATGGAGACATCACATCCACCTATTCCGGGACCATGAATGGCTACGGTGGTATTGTAGGACGTAACGGGAACAACAATGCTGCCTATGAGACCGGAACTGTGGTAGACTGCTACAATACAGGTGCCATTGGACCTTATTTAACAGACAGCCGAGCGTATGGAGGCATTTCAGGCTTTTCCAATACCCTCTCCACCATTATCAACTGTTATACCACAGGGACAATCAAGGCCGGATATAAGGATTACTATCCCCTTTCCGCAAGAATGGATTCCCCCTCCACGGCGGTGGTCAATTCTTATGGACTAGATACAATAATCGGGTATGACACTCCTTCTACTTATACTACAAGTTATTACGGAATTGAAAAAACCGAGACAGAAATGAAGGCCAGCAGCTTCTTGACAGATCTTGGAGGCGCCTTTGTTGCAGACAATACGGGAGATGCAGCAGTTAATAATGGATATCCGATTCTCAGATGGCAATCCGCCACCTCCGCCACTGCTACGGTTACTAAGGTGGAAATGACTACCCAACCGACAACGACAAGTTACGTTTCGGGGCAAACCTTCAGCACAGATGGTATGGTATTGACTGCCACATATAGTGATAGCTCAACGGAGATTCTGACGAAGGCTGATTATACAGTAAGCAACACGGCAGAACTGGCCGTAACAGATACTGAAGAAACCATCAGTGGAAGTTTTGGTGGCGTTGATTTCTCTTTCAATGTGCCTATTACCGTGGTGCAGAACGACCTGCAATCAATCAAAGTAACCACCGGGCCCACCAAAATTGCCTATGAGCCCGGGGATGTATTTGACCCAACAGGAATGGTAATTTACGCCTACTATACAAATGGCAAAAGTGCACGACTTACAACGGACTTTACTTGTACGGATACTACATTGAGTAACGATCAAAAAACAATAACAGTATCCTATGAGATGCCGGATACCAACACAGTTAAAACTGATTCTTTTGATGTAACAATTGTAACACTGGACAACAAACCACAGCAGGATACGAACGGGACTTACCTTATTACCAGTGCAGCAGAGCTAAATGATTTTTCAACGATGGTTGGTCAGTTGGGAGAAAAAACGCTTAATGCCAAGTTATCCAACGACATTGATCTTTCTGCAGTGACTTTTGCTCCTATTGGTGCCTATGTGAATAAGACAGTGACAACAACAAACGGAGGAAGTCTTTATTATGGTCAATATAACGCTTATACCGGGACCTTTGATGGTAACGGGAAAACACTGACCCTTGCTTTGAGCGGAACCACCAATGTTGGTCTATTTGGATATATTGGAAGTGCCACCATTCAAGACTTGACTGTGGAAGGCAGTGTGACTGCAACCGGGGCCAATGCGGCAGGTATTGTTGCACAGGTATATTCCGCATCTCCAACTTTGACAAATTGTATCAATAAGGCGACGGTCAGCGGTACTGGTAATGTGGGAGGTATTGTTGGCAGTGGAAGCGGCACGACAATATTGGATTGCAGAAATGAAGGGGCGATCACCGGCACATCCAATTATGTAGGTGGAATAGGTGGTAACGCTGGCTCAACAACCATCACCGGTTGTGTTAACAAGGGTACAATTACAGGGCTTATAGGAACAGGTGGCATTGCCGGATTGACGTCGGGAGCGATTTCTACCAGCGGAAATATCGGCGTAGTTACCGGGACCGCCAATGTAGGCGGAATAGCAGGTGCATATAATGTTGCCAATGGAACCCTTCAAGGTTGCTATAACACCGGAGATGTCACGGGAACTTATTCCGTTGGTGGAATGTACGGAACCGGGTATGGTGCCGTGATTCAAAACTGCTATAATTGGGGTGATATTGCGGCCTCAGAAGGGACGGAATCCTACGGTGTTGGCGGTATCATCGGAACTCAAGGCAACTATGCAATCACTGACATGTCTGCCTGCTACAACACAGGAACCATCACCGGGAGTAATGGAATCATTGCGACTGGAGCGTTAGTTGGCCTTAGCAAAAAAGGCGGAAAGATTTCAAATTCATATTATTTGACAGGCAGCGCAACCCTATCTGTTGGAACCACTACAACCGGGTTTACAACAATCGATGAATCGGTAGCAAAAAGTAGTGCAGATATGGCGACATTAAATGAAAATTTAGGGTCAGCATATGTGAAAACTGCTACGAAATATCCTGTCTTGGCATGGCAGTTGGATGGAACTGAGAATGTAGCAGATTTGTTGCAACTACAATTGGATGACACGCAGCAGCAATTAGACGACACCCAACAGGACTTGGAAGATGCCAATGAAACAATTGATGACTTAACCAATGATTTAGATACCCTGCAGGACCAGTTAGATGCACAAACCAATTATATGAATCAGCAGATGGATGCGCTGAAACTTGAATTGGCCACATCCAAAGTGTCATCTGATGTGACTGCAAAGGCTACGTCTTCAAACTATAATACTGTAGCAATATCATGGACAAAGATTTCCGGTGCCAGTGGATATGTAGTATATAGGTATGATTCTGCGACAAAAAAATATATACTTATTAAAACCATTACGGGGTCAACAACGGTAACATATAAGGATACCGGGAGAACAACGGGAACTGTATATTACTATAAAGTAAGAGCGTATTCTCAATATACGGATTCCAATAACGTTGTCAAGACAGTTTATGGAAGCTATTCTGATTCTGCCAAGGCGAAACCAATTCCAAGTACGGTATCCTCTGTGACGTTGAAAGCCGGATCCAAATCGGCTACCATTTCATGGGGAGCGGTGACCGGTGCCACGGGATATCAAATTTCGGTTAACACAAAGAGTAGTACTATCAAAATTGTAAAAACAATAACAAGCGGTAAAACCGTAAAATATACCAAGACTAGTCTGAAAAAAGGAACCAAGTACTACGTTAGGGTGAGAGCTTACAGGACAGTTAATGGCAATAAAATTTACGGAAACTGGTCAACTGTTAAAGCGGTAACGGCAAAATAGACAATAAAACACTACTAGCAATATAACTCACATTGTACAACAGGACTAAGGGCTGCCCGTCACAAAAACGGGCAAGCCCTTTATCTGGTTTTTCTCGGGCACAGGGTGGGGGGCCATAATGGAAAGTAAGTATGGAATAAAAAAACGAATAAGAACATCAGCGCTGATATTTTTCATGGCGTTGGTTTTGGTAGGTTTCTACCCGGCAAAGGCATTAGGCGCGACTAGTGATTTAACAGTTCGTGCCGGCTTTTATGGAGGCCCCTATTACGAACTCAACACGTTTTCGTATGAGGATATGTGCCAATTGGCTACTGATGAGCCAATTATTTATTCCGGCATTGATACGGGAAATTTTGTTAGAGTTTGTTATGCCTGGGGTGTTAAAATGGAAACCTTGTTGAATGAATGTAATATTGATATGGACTCTGTTAAATATTTTCATATGTCTACAGCCGATAATTATGGGGAATCAACAACCACATTTTCTTCGGACATTCTGACGGAACGATATTTTTATCCAAATCTTGCAAGAGAAATGCCGGCATCAGGGCAGGTAAACAGTTTTTCAGACGAATATAAGAAAGGTGCAATTCAAGTTCCGGTGCTTCTTGCCATCAATTGCTCTGATTTTAGTCGAGATGAAGCATTAAGAGTCAGACAAGAGGGAATATACCGAAGCTATAATCCTACTGACCTGTCTGATGAATACCGGTATCGAATCATCTATGGTCAAAAAGCAATTACCAGTTCTTTGAGCGACGGGTATAACGTGCAGACCAGCGGAAAATATGTATATGCAATGGATATTCAACTGGAAGGAAGCCCAGCGCTGACCATAAAGAAAACACTTATTTCCGGCAATGAAGGAAAGGTTGGAAGCAAATATATTCTGAAAGTAGAAGCCACCTTGCCTGCTTCTTACTCCTACTTATCTCGGGAAACATTGCAAAAACTTGAGGAACAGGTATTGGATAATGTTAAGGTGTCTGGATTTGACAGTAGCGTGATTCATGTGACCGGACTGGATAGTGATGAAACATTGAATGGAAGCACATGTCAGGTGGAAATCGTTGGTGCCGGAGAAACCCAATTACAGTTTTCCTATTCCAGGAAAGAATATGGTGGAGGAACCACGGCCGCTTCTGCATCCACCAGTGTATCCGGGGTGTACAGTGAAGATGACGACAATGGAAATACGGATAACGGGAACACAGATAACGGAAACACGGACAATGGGGACACAGATAACGGAAACACGGACAATGGGAATACGGATAACGGCAGCACTACAATAGACGATAAGGACAGTTCAGACCTTGGCGGAGATAATCTCATTACAGCAAGCCAGGATATAGAAAACATAATTGGGTCTACTGACAAAAAAACAGCGACAGGCGATGGAGATAGTGAATGGGTCGCCTTTGATCCTCAAAGTACAGTCATTGATTTTTCCTCGGATGCTAATAATGTACTTGGGGCAACCGGTGCGGCCGCCGGAATACTACTGATAGGTGGATTTTGTGGCGAGGTATTTCTTTTTCGAAAGGGAAAAGGAAGAAGAACCTCTACCATACCAAAAAAGAATAAGGTATAATGATACGAATCAGGATTAATTATTAAGGGAGAGCAAGATGCTAAGACGGTTTGGAACGGGGAAATTACGCCCCCAGGACAGCAATGATGAAGATGTAAATCCATTAGATGGCATTGCCAACATGGCTGATTTGATGTTGGTTCTTGCTGTTGGCATTATGGTGGCGTTGGTCATGAATTGGAATGTTAATATTTCATCGGTAAATGATTTAGAGGAATTGAACAATGCGGAATATCTTAATGGTGACCAAGTGAAGCAAGAAACAGGAAGTGAAGGATTAGAAAAAAAAGGAGTGGTATATATGGACCCCGAAACCGGGAAATACTACATTGAAGTGGAGAAAAATGATTAGATTTAAGAATAGATTATTGGTGGGAATTACCTGTTGTACCATTGTATTTTTCACATTCATGCTGACAGGGTGCAGTGCAAAGGTTACCACTGATATTTCCTCTTATGGGGATACTAAGATTGTGGTTAAGGGGATTGAAACTTCAGATATTACGGTGACGCCAGACCATCTGGCATCCTTAAAATGTGTGAAGGCTTCTGGGACCAGTCAATCCGGGGAAGGTGCTGAGGTTACCGGGGTTGGTCCAACGTTGGCAACATTTCTTGAGGAATATGGGTATCGGCAAGAGGATTTTTCCAGCATTGTCTTTATCGCTTCTGACGGATATACAACCACATTGAATCATCAATTTTTGCTGGCCCATCAAACCATTATTTTATCCGTTTCTAATCAGGATACTAGATTATCCAAAGATGAGATGCCGATTAGAATTTTAATACCCGATGCAGAGTCATCCAATTGGACAAAAATGGTTGTTGAAATGAAGTTTACGAAAGCCGAATAAGATAATCATTTAATAGCAGAGACAGGAAAGGAACCGATTTTTTATGATTTCACAAACAGTAAGCGACGCCCTACGAGCAGTAGCTTCGGTGATGCGTACACCCATTGTTATAATATTGTTAATTCTGATTGCCATAACAATCATTTTGTTGGGATCCATCATTGGTGAATGGATTACTTCACGCAGGTACCTAAAGGTAAAAATGCCGGAAATGGTCAACAAAATTAGAAGTTGTGATTCTTCTCTAATGGAGGTAGTGGAAACCAGCGGGCTATTGAAGCACCAACGGAAATTACTGGCTGAACTGGCAGGGCAAACGGAATTGTCAGATGTAATGAGAGAGGCCTTGGCGGTTAGGCTACTGGCAGAAAACCAAAGTAAATACGACACCACATTGGCTATTTCCAATATAATCGCGAGAATCGGACCCATGCTTGGATTGTTGGGGACGTTGATTCCTTTGGGCCCCGGCCTTATTGCCTTGGGACAAGGAGATACTTATACATTGTCGGTATCCCTATTGACTGCATTCGATACAACCATTGCGGGACTCCTTTGTGCTGCGGTGGCCTTAGTGATTTCGGCAATACGAAAAAAGTGGTACAAAAACTATATGTCCATTATGGAGACCATCATGGAGTGTATTTTGGATAAGATGCGAACGGCATCTGATAGAGGTTAATATGTCTAGAATATTTGAACACAAAAAAAGGATTTTTCTAATTGGTGGGATTATCATTGCAGCGATAATTGGAATTCTTTTTTTTGTTTCCACAGAAGGACTTGATTCATCGGCCGCCCATATGAATTATTTTGCTGAGGACTCTTATGGAAAAGGGAACTATGTTTATAGCACAGTTACTTTTACTGGTAGCGGACTCACAAAAGATACAGTGCTTTCCGTTAAAAATATTGAACAACTGGCATATAACAAGGATTTACATTTGGGGTACGAAAACGAATATAGTCTATTGACCAGTGGATCGGTTTTTTCTACCAAGAAATTTACCGGTATCAAGTTGTATGATTTACTTTTATACTTGGGATTAGATGAGAACTTGGACGAAGACACACCGGTGACGGTGGTTTCTGCAGATGGATATACGGTTGCCTTTACCATTGATCAATTGAAAAGTGATGATTATGGAAGATTTGATAGCATGTCGGCAACCAAAGCTTCCGAAGACAACCTGCCGGTTCTTCTTTCTTTTGGATCGGATGGCGTGCCGCTTGTTGGACCTACGGGAAGTGAAGCTGTTGATAAAACAATAAGTAAAAAAGAAGGGTTTAATAAGTCTGCCGATAATGTGGGAGGACCGATTCGATTGACGGTGGGTCAAAAGGAATCCGGAGAATATAATGCGCCCTTAAACGCCAAGTGGGTTGCAAAAATCATTGTTGGAAGGAAAAGTCAAAACAACATACATACCGGAGAGGGGAAAAATGCCAAGGCGCTTCAAGTCATTTTGCACAACACATCCTCCAAGACCGACAGCACCACTGAGACCCAATATACATTGGGGGATATTGAGGACTTTGCCGTATCAGACCTGAATCGTATGGATAGAAACTATTATGGGTCAAAAAATTTCTTTGAGGGGGCTGATTTGTGGCGGTTTCTTCGATATGAAGCCGGGGTGACAGCCCAAGAAGGCAGTGTGAAATTTACTTTTTCAACCGGCGGCACTGAAACCCTTAGTCTTGGGTATTTAAGGAATTTAAACGGTGACTATGAGAACTACATCACTCAAAAAGGGAAACTTCAAGTCACCTGCATCAAACCCGCTCTTGGATATGCCATCAATGGGCATGCAACCAAAGATTTTAGGCTATATGCCTTACTTCCTGCTGATGGGAAGGAAAAGAGCGCTGCCACGGTGAAAGAAATAAAATCCATAGATGTGTATTGCGGAAATAGTTGGTTTGATGAAGAAAACCGCTATTCTACCACGAAGCTTTCTTTTTCAGGAAGAGGAATGAAGGAAGACACTTCTGTTACCATTGGAGATTTGGAAAATCAGATTGACTTGATGACAACATCGGGAGATTATATGGGAGTAAGTCTCCTTGGACTGCTGGAAAACCTTGGACTTTCTGTTGATGCCTCTAAAATTACGGTGAGCAATGGAGAAAAACAAGTGACGTTCACCGTTGATGAACTTCAGGATGCAAAGAAAGAAACCATATTGGCCACAAGAATTTCCGGTACAGCCATAGATAAAGAGCAAGGGCCGGTGGTTCTGAAAGGATTACAAAACCTAAACCATGTGACCTCCATAACCATTGGGATAAAGAAGGGACAATGGACCCATGCTAAAAAAGAGTACCAAACCTATTTAGACACAACTTTGAAAATATCCGGATCCCAAGCAAAAACAACAAGAACCTACACGTTAAAGCAATTGGAAAATCTTGAAGAGACATATACTGTAAAAGATTATTTTGCCGCAGGAGGCGGCGGCAACTCGTATCAAGGGGTGTTTTTGAGGAAATTGGTAATGGACAATTTGAAAAACGGTCTAAAGATGCCGGACAAAATCACTGTAATTGGCAAAGATGGATATGAAGTAGAGCTTGCGGTAAAAGATGTACTTTCTGGAGTGGAAAGCACATACCAACCCGGAGAAACCCGGGATATTATTCTTGCCTACAGTGTTGACGGAACACCGTTGGTACCTTCGAAAAAATCTCAGGGATACACGGGAGAAAATGCATTTGGGCCACTCCGGCTGATTGTTGAAAATCAAACGGCGAAGTGGGTAAAAAATGTGGCCGAAATCAGACTGGGAAACTAGCAAAAAATAACAAAGAAAAATGAATTGAGGAGAAAAATGAAAAGAATTCTAACGATTATCATCTGCATTGTCATTGCGGCTATCGCTATCTCCTGTGGGAATGGGGACAGTAATTCACAGGAGCAAACCAGTACGGATAGTGGAACCAATGGAAAAGTCATTTTGGAAATACAAGGGGAGGATTCAAGTCAAACCTATCAGATGTCTTTAGCAGATATCAAAAAGATTGGCACCACCATCATTCAATACAGTGCCAGAAGTAAAGAAGCCAATAACAAGCGAACCATTGAAAAATACACTGGGGTAGAATTAAGCAAGCTTTTTGCCAAAGCCGGGTTTCAGGATGTTAAGGTATTTAAGGTGATTTGCAGTGATGGATATACAAAAGAATATGAGATGGATCAACTGAACGATCTTTACACGTTTAAAAACGATACGGATACAACAGGAAAAAAGGTGAAGCCCATGTTGGCAATTGTGAAAAACGAAGAATTGTCCAGCAAAGATGATAGTTTTGATTCTGCGGACGGCACCCCACTTCGACTTGTATTTGGGCAGGAAAGCTATGACAGCAAAGAAACGAAGGATTTTAACATGCAAGGATGGGCATCCTTTGTGGAAACAATTGTGGTTGAAGAATAATGAGTAAAATGTTACAAAGATATTCCATATATGATTTGGTCATCATGGCAATTATGGCGGCCATTGGCATTGCCATCAAACCTGTGGTTGTACCCCTGGCGCACCTTGTAACCGGGCCCCTCATGATTCCCAGCGGCGCTTTTGTAGGGGGACTTTACATGATGTGGCTGGTGATTGGGTACGGTATTGTTCAAAAGGTTGGCACCGCAACCATCATCGCCCTGATTCAAGCCTTATTAGTGGTCATAACCGGGGTAATCGGCTCCCATGGTGTCATGAGTTTTCTCACTTACATCGCGCCGGGTGTGATGATGGATTTGGTATTAATCCTGATGGGGCATCGGGTCTGTTGCAGAGGCTGTGCCGTGATATCCGGTGGTGTGGCCAACGTGACAGGGACTGCCTGCGTTAACATCTTGTTTTTTCAAGCTCCGGGAGTGTATCTGGTCTTGATTTTATCGGTGGCAGCCTTGTCAGGATGTTTGGGAGGGTTGTTGGCTTGGGAACTTCTTAAAACAATGAATAAATACCATTTGGTTCCTAGATTATCCGGAAAGAGGGGGAGAATAGAACGTGACAAACCAATCCAGAGTTAACATTAGCGGAAAAGTTGTTGCCATTATTATTGCATTTTTGGTAATGGTGGTTGCTGTTGCTGCGTACATAAATTTATCAGGGAATAATGATGCTGCCGATGGATACGGGCTAACGATTTCCGTTGTTGATGAAAACGGTAGCGTTACAGATTTGAAAACCTATACAATCAATCAAATAAAAGAAATGCCGTCTGTGGATGTGTATGCCAAACTCCAGTCTTCTCAAAAGGGAGATGAAGAAGGTACGTTTACCGGCGTTACCTTGAAATACATATTAAACCACACAGACAGGGATATCTTAAAAGATTACAAGACCTTTATCTTATCAGCAGGAGATGGCTATTCTTCCGCAGCATCCCAAAAGGAAGTAAAAAATGGAAATGCAGTCCTAATAGCATACGCCAAAGATGGAAAAGATTTGGAGCACTTCAATGAGGGTGGGCTTGGACCCATGAAAGCCGTTTTTACAAAGGATGTTTACGGAAACAGAAGCACAGAATTTCTGGTTAAGGTGACATGTAAATAAACCTAATTACTTTGAGGCATATTTCTATGGAGATGTGTCTTTTTTTATATAGAGAAACAAAAAAGATTTAAGTCCATATGTTGCCCGGGCAACATTTTCGATATTGATTTTAAGATATAATTCAGTTATGCAATTAGTTGTTGTTGAGAAAGGAGAGTATAGGAAACTATACGTATAACGGTATGAATATTACATATTCGAACAAGAGTAAAGCATTGGCAGTCCTATTATCAGTCATGATGGTGGCGACTTGTTTTTGTATTTCTCAAACAAATGTAGCCAATGCATCTACAGATAAGGCCCCTTATGGGGGAGGGAGCATTAAGGATGCAGTATTTTACATTGCTGTGGATGGGGATGGAGACGGTATTGCTTTTGACTCAAAGGGCATCCCGACTGAAACCTCAGACGCAATATATTATTATACTTATGCCGAGATAAAAGCGGCAGGTGAGGAAGTCCAATATAGTTATAACAATCATGGTGTCGTTGAAAACTCAAATATTAAGGGTGCTAAACTTAAGACATTGTTGGATGAAACCACAGGGGTTACTTATGATTCATCCTGGACAATCCAGTACATGGAAGATGATGCCTATCATGCTTCAAATGCTACCTATCAGGATACGATTGCAAGCTTATCTGATGATAGCGCTACCAACCCTATTGTTGGTTATTCCTGTAAGGTGACCTATGAGGTCCCGGATGCCAACAATGTCAACGAAACCAAGTATACCTCATTTATTGACTATTCAAGAGAAATGTCTTTTTTGCGAGTGTACCGACAAACTGGGGATGCTAATTCAACCGTCTTAAAAATGACAAAAGGTGTGATCATTAGTTCCACTCCTGCAAACTTTGACGGCCAGGATGGGTATACTATTCAGAGTGTGGATAGCGAAGGCACAAATATTGCGGATAATTACCAGAACCTTGGTTTCATCGCTGGAATGAAATGGGAAGCTTCACCAAGATTAGGGGTTTCTTGGGCCACACTTTCATCGGATCAAAGTGGAAATTATGATGGATTTGCCAAGCAGGTCATTATCGGTGACGGAGATTATGCAACGGTTGCCGTTAAATATAAGTATGCAGAAAATCAATTCTTTTTAGTTTACAAAGATGGAGTAACCAATACGTTTAAGCGATCCAATATTGCCACTGATTCCAGCCAATTACCTTCCACCAATGTGGTTGATGGAACGACATACACCTATTTTGGATGGGACAAGCCAATGTACATTAGATATCAGGGGAAACCATTGGCCAATTATGTCAGCGCACCGGCTACCGGAGAAAAAGTATACATTCTTACTTCAAATGGATCCTACGTGGATATTACAAATCGTATTGGTGATTTCTTTGTAGCATATTATTGGTCACAGTCAAAGAGTAGCACCAATATTAGTAATAACAAGAGGGTTCCATTGAACTACAGCTATTCTGTGTTGGTTGATTCTGCAAGTGCTCCACTTGAGTACAGCAATACCGGAACGGATTATACAGTCGCTTCTGGACAAACGCCTACGACTTATGCAAATGCACAGATTATAGTTGTGAAGGAAGTAGCTGCACCAATTAAGGTGGCATCTTCAGTAAAAGATTATCAGAGTGTTAAAGTCACTTGGACTCAAGCAGA
This sequence comes from Anaerovoracaceae bacterium, assembly GCA_963676385.2. Classification (GTDB taxonomy): domain Bacteria; phylum Bacillota; class Clostridia; order Peptostreptococcales; family Anaerovoracaceae; genus UBA1422. The sequence goes on along the minus strand of CAXXMM010000006.1, from coordinate 169,653 downwards.
AAATGCCACAGGTTATGAAATTTACAGGGCAACTAGCGGAATCTACAAGAAGGTTGCAACCATAAGTGACAACGCAACAGTCTCTTACACCAATGCAAAACTGAAAACCGGTCAAAAGTATTACTACAAAGTAAAAACATTAGGTGAAAAAGGTACTGCCAGTGGTTTCTCCGCAGTGACAAGTGCGACTCCTGCGCTATCCAAGACAACCATTGCTTCCGTCTCAAAATCTGGGGCCAATAAGATTTTAAAGTGGAAATCTGTTAAGGGCGCTGATGGGTACATTGTTTACAAAGCAACATCTGCAACTGGAAAGTATACGGGAGTCAAAAACGTTACATCCAAAACCAGTTACACAATTGTGAATAAAGCAGGGACCAAGGCTTATTACTACAAAGTGAGAGCATATGTGAACGTAGATGGGAAACGAGTTTACGGATCATTCTCCACCATCAAAAAAATAACAATATAACAGTATAGAACCATAACTTTGCCAAATAGCCGATGGGGAATCATCGGCTATTTGGATATTCAGAGAGGTTAAATTATGAGGAACTTAAAAAGGCATGGGCTGGTATTTATCATGGCATTTGTACTTTTTGCCAGCAGCTTTGCGACAGCTGGTCAGGAGGTTTTTGCCAGCGGAGGAGTGCCGGCTGATAATGGAAAGGATGTGGCATCCCTTGAACCTGTGGAACAAGCGGGGCTGGTATTTGTAGGGGAAAAAGTGAAGGGTAATGGGGGATTTGATAATAACATCCTTTACTATTCCCAAGAACAGATTGAAGGGATAAAGGATGTAAACGGGATTCCAAACACAGATGAATATGCGAATCTCCAAGGAAGTTATGTAACAAATCGGATTTTTTCCTCCTATGAAAATCACGGAACCGGAGCATATCATTATAGTCGTGTTGCAGGTCTTGACATTTTGGAAATGCTTTCCAACGTAGTTGAAGGCGGCACAGATGCAGTCAGCCAATGTTCAGTTGTGGCATCAGATGGCTATAAGCAAATTTTCAACTTGAGCGATTTGAACGGCTTGAAATATTATGCGCCAGGGGATACCACGGGAGTGGCCGCACCGCTACCAATAATTGCTTTATTTAAAAGTAGCAATGAAGTAACGGATCAAACCAGTGGAACGGTGCCGGATACCTGTGACAGACTGGCAGCGGGAGAAAATGTATTTGTATTTGGACAGACAGCAATACAAGACAGTAATAACTGCAAGTTCGTTAAATATGTGAATATAATATCTGCAGGAGATATCCCCGCAGGCGTGGGGAGCAGAAGCACAATTCTTGGAGGAAAATTGGACGAACTTCTTGAGATGGGGAAATACCAAACTGAATATAGCTACTACGATGGCGGAAGCGCTATAACCCATAAAATTGAAGGCGTCCCCCTTTCTACATTGGTTGAAGAGAAGAAACTTGATAAGTATATGCCTAGTTATACAAACTACAAAATCCAGGCGGAGGCCTCTGATGGCACCATTGTCAATATCTCACAAGCAAATGTACCAAAATGTTTTGTTGCCTGGGGGTATACTGACGGTATGGCGAAACCTACCGGCCAGCTGACTACATGTGCGCTGTATATGCCAGGAACCACAGAAAGCGATACCTTGCTCAAAAATCTGGTGAAGATAACGGTAGTGAGTCAATCAAATCAGATTGTGTCTAAAATTCCACCTTGTGGACCCGCGGTAACTGCAAAATCGGCAGGATATAATAGTATTAAATTGTCTTGGAACGCACTGGATAATACCACAGGATATAATATATACAGATACAACTCCACAACCAAAACTTACACCAAAATAAAAGATGTGGGGAACACAACATCCTATACCGATGCAGGGCGAAACACCGGAACAACATATTATTACAAGGTTGCTGCCTATACCAACAACAAATATGATGGGGCAATTAAAATCGAGGGAGGAACTTCAAAAGTAGTTTCTGCCAAACCAATACTCTCCACCACCACAATTGTGAAACTTTCCAAAAGTGGCAGCACCGCTGTAGTTGTAAAGTGGAATAAAACTACAGGCGCCACAGGATATCAGATTTATTACGGAAAAAATAAAACCATGACAAGTGGTAAAAAAATAGTTACCATAAAAAGTGGTTCAACCATCAGCACCAAAATTGGCAGTTTGCAAAAAGGCAAAACCTACTATTTCAAGATAAGAGCATACCGTACCGTAAATGGCGTGAAAAAGTATGGTGGATTTTCTGCGATAAAATCCATGAAGAGGTAATGAACTTTTTTTTCTTAAGATAAAAACTGAAAAATGCTAGAAAATCTGTTAAAATCAAAGAAAAAGGATTTTATCAATGCCTATTTTGGAAGCAAAAAACATAACATTTTCATATGAAGAAAAGCCAACAAGACATGTCATTCATAACATGTCTTTTGGCGTTGAAAAGGGCACCATGACTGTACTTTTGGGACTGTCCGGCTGTGGGAAAAGCACTCTTTGCCAAATTCTCTGCGGTATTATTCCTGGATGTATCAAAGGAGAACTTCAAGGTCAAATATTTTTTGATGGCCAGGATGTGACTTCTTGGAAACTCAGTCAACGTGCCTGCAAAATTGGATATGTAATGCAAGATCCTGATAGGCAGATGATTACTACCACCGTAGAAGATGAACTGGCATTTGGTTTGGAGAATCTTTGTGTTCCCACAGAAGAAATTCGGGAGCGGGTGGATGCAACGATGGAGCTGTTGAACATTGAACATTTACGGCTTCGAAATCCACAGCAACTATCCGGCGGTGAAAAGCAGGTGGTTGCCATTTCTGCTATCTTGGCGTTGAATCCCCAAATTGTAATTATGGATGAGCCGTTGAGCCATCTGGATGAAAGGGGCAGAGAAATCGTTTGTGCTACACTGCGTACCCTAAAAGAAGCAGGTGTGACCTTGCTTATTGTTGAGCAGGATTATGAGATGTTGGATTTTGCAGATAAGTGGATTGTCATCAACAATGGAGAAATTCTACAAGAGGGCGTCCCCGAAGACTTTAATTCTCAGGAGATATTATTTTGAAATTAAACGTGAAGGAAATTACATATCGGTATGGCAAAAGCCAAGCCCCTATCCTTCAGGACTTCTCTGCTGAATTTACCCATGATAAAATCTGGGCAATTACAGGACCAAACGGTGCAGGGAAAACCACTTTGGGGAAGGTTATCATGGGTATTTTAAAGCCTGAAAAGGGTTCTGTTGTGATAAGTTACCAAGATGAAACAGCCAGCCTAAAGAGCCCTTCCCAGATAGATTTGTCAACCTTGTCACTAGCAGAGACAGGGCAAAAAATTGGTTACGTCATGCAAAATCCCGCCAAACAGATCTTTTCTGTCAGCGTGCAGGAAGAGATGGAATATGGATTGGGGAATCTGGGGTTGGATGAAGATGAAATCAAAAGGCGGAGCAAAGATTTTCTCCACTATTTTGATTTGGTGAATTATGAAGATACGTTTCCCCAATTTTTGAGCCAAGGGGAAAAACAAAGACTGGTGTTGGCCGCCGTATTGGCTATGAAACCTGACTGGCTTTTATTAGACGAACCCACCGCATCCCTTGACCTGAAACGGAGACAAATGCTGGGGGAATACCTGCAGAGGATTCGAGGGGAATTGGATACCGGAATTATTATCATTAGCCATGATCGAAAATTTATTGAAAGATATGGGGAATGTGAATTGATGATGGAAGGCCAAAGGAATGTATAAGTTATCCGGGCTGGACCCTAGAACAAAAATGATATTGGTCATTGTCATCTCTACAGGAGCTATGATTTTAAGCGATATTCGATACCTGTCTGCTATTTTGGTTATGACAGTTCTGGTACTTGGCTTGGGTGGCGTGCCATTGGCCAAACAACTGTACCAAGCCAAAAGTCTTCTGAGCATGATTGTATTTCTTTTCATATTGCAGTGGATCTTTGGAGGTGGAGAGGGGCTGCTTTTGGCAGCCATGCTTTCCGTGCGGCTTCTCATTTTTGTCATGTCAGGGATGATGCTATTGACGGGAGAATCCAGAGATTACCTTTTGGGTATGACCCAATGGAAGATGCCTTACGAAATTGCATTTATGGTGATGATTGGCCTTCATTTTTTCCCAATTCTCAAAGAGGAGGCATTAGACGTATATTACGGGATTCAGCTGAGAGGGACAGAAATGAAAAAGACAACATTGAGGCAAAAACTCAAAACTTACTTAAAAATATCCTTGCCCATTCTGGCGGGGGCTATGGAAAAAGCCAAAGACATGTCCATTGCCATGGAAGCTAGGTGTTTCCGGATGTACCCACAAAGAACGTATATGCGAAGCCTAAAATTGAAGGCAAAAGACATTTGTGTTATGATTGCTGTCCCAATTGCCATGAGTGTTTTTGTACTGGCAGGTTGTGGGCAGCTGAGTCATAGTGATATTCAGCAACCTGACCAAATTGTGCTTTCCTGGACGGGTAATCCGGCAACTACCCAGACCATCAGTTGGCATGGAGATACTAGTTACCAAGGGGTGGTTCAGTGTGATGGAAAACAATATAAAGCCCAAGTGACTGAAGTTCGCAAGGATGAATATTACAGATATAGTGCGGAAATAACAGGTCTTTCTAGCGGAAAAACCTACCGATACCGAGTTGGGGATGGGGACACTTGGAGTGACAGGCATCAATTTACAACGGAGAAGGCAGGTGATTTTACTTTTCTATATATGGGGGATATTCAATATGAACTGATGGATCGAGATTACAAGAAATGGGGAGGTCTAGCAAACCTTGCCTACAAAAACAATCCGGATGGCGCCTTTGTCCTTCAAGGTGGGGATATGGTGGTCAACAATGCGGATTTGGATGAATACGGAGCGGTGATGACGTATGGGAAGACCCTATTTACTTCCATTTCTTTGATGCCAACTCCGGGAAATCATGAAACTTCTGTCACCCCTTATACCTATAAAATGATGTTTTCGTTACCTCAAAACGGACCGTCAGATATTAGTGAAGAGGTCTATTCTTTTGATTACGGGAACTGTCATTTTGTGTCCCTAAACAGCAACCTGTTTCTACCGGAACGGGTGGAAGATATGGGCCAAAAAAAATGGGATGCCATGATGAAAAAAGTGAAGAATTGGATAAAAAAAGACCTGGCAGGCAGTCAGGGAAAATGGAATATCGTTGTCATGCACCATCCTCCGTATCCGGTGGAAGAGGATGACGAAATATATGGGCAAATTCGAGACAATTGGGTTCCGATTTTCGAGAACTACGACGTGGATTTAGTGTTTTGCGGACATCAGCATGTTTATATGAGAACCAAAGAAATCAATGGGATTACCTATATCATGGCTCGGTCCGGGGAGAAATATTCCAGATACTATGAAACGGGAGACCCGATTCCCGATTATGTTCAGAAACTGAAAGAGGTCAATTCCTACCAGGTGGTCTCCGTAAAAAAGGAAAGCCTTTCTGTCACGGCGTATGATGCCCATGGGCAGGTAATTGATCATTGGGAAAAGAAATAGAGACCCTTCCGTCGCGTTAGGGTTTTTCTGGGTGGGAAATCACTTGGATTGCATTAAGGTTGGGGGAGAATGGAGGCATTAATAAAATGAATCATCTCTCTTTCAACCTGTTTAATATCTCTTAGATTTTCCTCACCAACAAATATTTTCATGCGTCCTTTGTAGTAATCCGATGAAAAGGAAAATTGATACATCATTAATATGTTGTCGATACAATATGCGGCTACCCTTTCATCTAAATCTTGACGAACCAATCCCTTGGCCTTGGCTTGAAGAATCAAAGTGGACAAAACCCCGGGGGTGATATGCTCCAACTTGCTGGACAGTCTGGCCGCCATGGTGGACAGCGCCTGGGTTGTGAGATCAAGATAAATTTGGTTCAACTGAGGGTATTCCAAAGCAAAAGTTCTGGCAGCAGTTACCATCTTTTCAATCCCATCAAAGACATCTAGGCTGTTTTCCGCCACATCTGACAGGATGTGATCCATTAAACCATATGCATTATTCACAATTGTAAGAAAGAGATCCTCTTTGGAGGCAAAGTAGCTGTACATGGCGCCTATGCTAATATTGGCTTTTTTTGAAATGTCATTAATGCTGGTGGCATTATATCCATTGGCGGCAAATTCTGCGATGGCCACATCCAACACTTTTTGTCTTCGATCTTCAGTGGTTTTATCGAAGGTGTCTTTGTGAAATTTGTGGATTTTTTTCTCCGACATCCTAGCATCCTTTCTTAACCTTCTTGATTCAATCCGGTTTCTTTCATTTTCATGATAATTGGCAATTCAATGGCAGTGGCTGCTACAATCAGCAGCATAGGAAGCACAGTTGACCCAGAGACGCCTTTGAATATTTCAAAGAGATATACAAACAGAACCCCTGAAATTTGACCCATGAGCAGCACAATGCCAAGGGAGGTTCCTTCCTGTATGGGATATGCAGTTTCAGAACCGTGTTGAAATAAAATTGGAGCAACCCCCATAATGGAAAATCCGGCAATGCAAGCCATAATGGTGAGGAGGGCATACCCGCTTACAAAGGTAAATCCCAAATATACAACTACCAAGATGGCAGTGGATACCATAAAGAAGGGAATTCGTATCCGCACCTTGTCGGAGATAATGGGAATCAGCACCGCACCGATGACACCGGACACAACAAAAACTGCACCGATGACACCTGCTTGGGCAGAAGTAATACCATGAGGAATCAATATGGTTTCCAGCAAGGTCAATACAGTATTAAAAATGCCAATGGAAATGAAGCAAATTAGCAACACTGCAATATACGCCTTATTTTTGAAAAGTTTTTTAATGGTGGTCAGACTTAAATCTTCCCGTTCCACCGTTGGACCCGGCGGGGCAATTTTGGGTTTTTCCCGGGTAAGCAAAATGCATATGATCGCCGAGACAACAGCAATGGCGGCAAAAACTTTTAATACATGTGGAATCCCCATATCCTCAGCCAATATTGGGGTAACCACCATGGGCACTGCAAAACCAACATACTGGGCCATGGTTAAAATTCCCGTTGCAGTAGAACGCTCTTCAATGGGAAACCAGTTGGCCGGCACTTTTGTGGAAATGTTTAGCAGGAAAGGTTGGCCGATGGCAATGATAAACTGGGAGATAATGACTACTGTGAAATTGTCAGCAAACACCCCTCTTACCACCCCGAAGACAGCAGTCAACAAGGCACCAATAATAAGGGAATATCGATAGCCAAACCGATCTACCACATAAGAGGCCGGGATAGAGAAAATAATAAACATAATCATATAACTCATGGATAGCATATCAATGCTGATACTGCTGACACCATAAAATTTTTGTGCCATGCTGCTGACAGGGGCCAGAGAGAGCCACATGATTTCCGTTGAAATAATAATAGGCAGAATGGCAAGCAGAATCACCCATCGGTATTTTGACACATTTTCTTTTCTGTCCATAAATTCCTCCTTATTGATCTACTTGGTTTAACATACGAAAAACGGATTTGTTTTTTTTGTATAACAATTTAAATGCGTTAAAGTTTTTGTCATAGACCTGTTTGTTGTCCGGATTGGGGAAATACTTGTGGTTTGCTTTGATCATATGGTTTGCATCTTCAATGTTTTCTAAAATCCCAAGTCCCAAAGCGGCTACCACCGCGGCGCCGTAAGCCCCCACGTTTTGAGGGTTTTCAACGGTTTCAACTTCACAGCCAAGAATGTCGGCAATGATTTGGCAGGTGAGGGGCGCCAAGGCACCGCCACCTACAAATCGAATGACAGAGGAGGTGTCCACTTTCTTATTTTGAGCTTCCAACATCCAACGCAAATGAAAGCAGATGCCTTCCAACACGGCGTGAAGCATATCCCGTTTCCCGTTTTCCAGACTAATGTTAAAAAACATGCCTCTGGCATTGGGATCTTCAAAGGGGCAACGATTCCCGTGAAGCCAAGGGGTAAATAATATGCCATGACTTCCCGCAGGTACATCCTTGATTTCTTCCAACATAAAGTCATAAAGGTTTTCATATACTGATTCAACGGAATCGGATACCGGTATTTTTTGCAAATAAATATTTATTTCATCCAATGCCAGATGGTCCTTGACCCATTCCAAACATTTGCTGGCGGTTTCCAATTCGGCAAAGTAATTGTATGTATGTTCATCGGCACCAACGATAGAGGCAATCATGGACGAAAGGTCGATTTTTCTTTTTTGGACAACGGTAGATACCCAACCGGATGTGCCGGAATATATATGGGTCCGTCCAACGCCGGCCGCACCGGCACCAATACCAATGAGAGAAGCATCTCCGCCTCCTCCAAAAACAGGTGTCCCCTGGGCCAATCCCAGTTGTTCTGCAGCGATAGAGGTAAGAGATCCCACTTCATCCTTACAATTTATAATTCGAGGCAGATGCTCCATTTGGACACCCAACATGTGACACATTTCCTTGCTAAAACAATTCCTGCCCTTTCTCACATCATACAGCATGGTAGAAAAGGCGCTATCTTTGGTCATGACAAATTCATCGGTGCATTTTAATATAAGATATTCTTTAATATCCAGCCATTTATAGATACGGCTAAAGTTTTCAGGTTCGTTGCGTTTCACCCAGTTGTATTTCCAAACAGGATCTTTGACACTGGCCGAAACAGCGCCGGTAATCCTCAGGGATTTCAACAGTTTAAACAGGTTCAAACCGGATATTTTTAGACCATTTGCAATGCCTTCCTTCCGCTCAAGATTAGCACGTTGATCCATATAACTCATGGCCGGGCGAATCGGCTCTCCATTTTTGTCAACCAATATCAACCCTTGCATTTGGGAGCAAAAAGATATCCCGCCAATCGCGTCGGTAGAAATTCCGCTGGAAGACATTACTTTTTGGGTTGTTCTGCACATGGCATCCCAAAGCTCATTGGGATTTTGTTCGGCACCACCATTTTCTTGGATGGTAAGCCCATATCCCATGGAATCTGATTCGATTAACTGGATTGCGTCGGATATTTCAAAAATACAAGTTTTGATTCCTGTGGTTCCAACGTCATAGCCAATCACATAACTGCTCATTGATTAATCCCTTCATCTTCGACATTCTTTGCCGCAAATTGCTTGGAGTACTTTTTCATATATACCAACCGCATTAATTTGCTGTCCAGCCAACTAAGAGGCTTGACGCTGCCAAACAGGGTGGCGCAAATTTGAGCTTTGCTACATTTTTCCAAAATCATCTCCACTGCAAGGGCATCACTTTCTGTTGCCCCACAACATAGCGCGCCATTATCGCCAATAAAGACAGCGGAAGCCTTTTTTAATTCTATGCCAAACTGGCGGGGGACTTTCAATATGGTTTCGGCTTTGGTTCCGATAATCTGAGCAAAGTCATCCACCAAGGGACGCAGCGTTCGATTGGTCTTGGACATGGCTAGGGTATAGGGGGAACTGGAGTGAATGATATTGCCAATCTCTTTTCTTTTCAGATATATTTCCCGGTGAATTTCTGCTTCCTGAGGCAGACTTTCATCTGAAGTAGTGAAGGAAATTAAAACAGGTGGCTCATCTCCAACCTTGTAAAGAAATCCTTCCGCTGTGCGGGTACTGCTTCCATAAGGGGTCGGAAGATGATAGATTTGTCCTTTCCAAGGACGGCTGATTTTTCCAAGAACATAGGAAATCATTTGCTCTTCGTTGAAACTGCCTGAGTAGGAAACCTTTTGATATTGACTTTCAATAAAATCAAAACTGGCTTTTTCTAAATCAGTGGCAACTTGAAAAGTCTCCCGGTCATTTGAACCAAAACAGACCACCCCGTGATTTCTCAGAATAATTGCATTTCCTTGGGTTTTGCCCAAAGCGGCAGCCACCCCGGCCCGTAGTTTTTTTGTGCCGGGCAGGCCATATAGGGTAATTGGAACTGCGGTTCCAAGAAGGGGATAGGCGGATCCGGTGGTCATTGCCTCAAGATTTAAGGTACTGACAATAGAGGCGTTTTGTTGATGGGTATGGATAACAAAGTTCACCTCCGGATGGTGGGAATAAATTTCCGCATGTATTCCCTTTTCACTGGAAGGTTTTACTTCACCGGAATAGCTTAAATCAGAAATGGTCACGGGGACAATCTCTTCCAAGGTAAGGGTTAAATAGTCCCGCCCACTTGGGGTAATTACAAAGTGGGTATCGCTGATACGGCAGCTGACATTTCCCCAAGTTCGGGCAATCAAACCGGATTGAACCAGCCGAATCCCTGCATCAATGACTTTTTGTTTTGCTTCTATTTCATTCATTCTTTGACGCTCCTTTTCTATTTTGTGGCGTGTCACAGTTAGGAAAACGCTTCTAATCTAATTTTGCCACGTTTTTGAAGACTTTTTCAAACCGAAGTAGCACGTCATCAATCATTTCTTCGGTATAGGCGGCACTGGTGTATAGTCTGCTGCCGGCCAAGGTGACGATTCCTTCTGCCATGTAAGCTGCCCCCATATGTTCCATTTCATTTTTGCGAATGGAAGTTGCATCAATGACTTTAGGAATGGTCCAGGGTTTGGCCCAGTTCAGAGAATAATGTGTGGTCCCAACAGTCTCCAAATGACAGATGGATCCCTGGTTAAAGGCCACAAAAGGAAGGTCGTATTTTTCTATGAGTTTCTGCAATCCGGCAGTTAATCGATCTCCCATTTGCCCTGCTCTTTGAGCAGCATTGGTTCTTTCGATTTCGCACAAGGTATGGTATCCGGCTACACAACTAATTGGTGTTGCAGCCATGGTTCCGCCCACCAAAGCTTTCTTTTGTTTAGGGCCGCCGGCAATACCGGCAGAAAGAAATTTCATATATTCTTTTTTACCGCCAAGCCCACCTGCGCCGGGATATCCTCCCGCCACGACTTTGCCGAAAATCGTCAAGTCCGGGCTGACACCAAAGTATCCTTGGGCGCCACCCATCCCCATTCGAAATCCGGTGACCACCTCGTCAAAAATCAAAAGGGCACCATATTGTCGACAGAGGGCTTCCACTCCCTTGTTAAAGTCATGATCTACAGGGGTGGTTCCGCTTTCAGGGCCGAGAGGTTCAATGAAAACCCCTGCGGTACCGCCATGAAGATTGTTGCGCTTCAGTTTTCGCTCCAAATCCGCTAAATTATTGGGGAAAAACTCTTGAGTGTGTTTAAAAATAAACCGAGGTACCCCATGGGCTTGGGTCCACTTTGAACCGGGGATTCGAATGCCGTAAGCCAGCTGATCGCTCCATCCATGATAGGCCCCCCCCATTTTGATGATGTTCTTTTTCTTGGTGGCCAAACGGGCAACCCGGATTGCCGCCATACAGGCTTCCGAACCGGAGCCTAACATTCGAAACATCTCTACGGATTCCATACTCTCTGAAATCTTTTGTGCCAGCTTATATTCATATTCGTGAAATAAGCCGGTACAGGGTCCGCAGTCGTTTAACAATTCTATGACCTTGTCTCGCACTTCTTTTGGATTGCTTCCCAGAAGGGTGGGCCCTCCGGCCTGTAGAAAGTCGTAATATTTATTGCCGTCAATGTCATACAAATAGGCTCCGTCTGTCTTGGTAAATACAAGAGGAAACGGATAGTTAAAAGCAAGGTTGTGCTGCACACCACCTGGAATGACCTCTTTGGCATCCTGAATCATCGCCTTGGATTTGGCGCATTTCTTGTCATAGTATTCTTCTTCGTAAGTCCTTAATACATCCGGTTTTACGGAGTAAATGGGTTTTGAAATTAATGTATCCAATTGCTTATCGATTTTGGAAGCATCAGGATAATTGGTAATTGCATATCTGGTATCCATGGTTTCTCCTATAATAAATATACTGCTCCAAGGGAGCTTTGGTGATAGAGCGACCGCTCGCTCTTTAATTATCTTGACTATATCACCAGTTTTTTTCTGTGTCAATATCTTGTTACAAGAAACCTTTATATATCTCTGAATAACACAGCAAATAAAAAGAGGCATCCTGCAGGATGCCCCTTTAAGGTGTCGATGTCTTTTAAGAAAATATAGAGGCTATTTTTTTAATGCCTCTTCCAGGGCAACGGCGACCGCTACCGTGGCTCCCACCATGGGGTTGTTCCCCATTCCGATATAACCCATCATTTCCACATGGGCCGGAACGGAAGAAGAACCGGCAAATTGAGCATCTGAATGCATTCTTCCCATGGTATCGGTCATGCCATAGGAAGCGGGACCTGCCGCCATATTATCAGGATGCAGGGTTCTGCCGGTGCCCCCACCGGAGGCGACGGAGAAATATTTTTTGCCCAGCAAGGTGCATTCTTTTTTGTAGGTGCCTGCAACCGGATGCTGGAAGCGGGTAGGATTGGTAGAATTTCCGGTGATGGAGATTCCCACATTCTCGTGATGCATAATGGCAACCCCTTCTCGAACATCATCGGCTCCGTAACAACGGATTTCGCTTCGTTCCCCCTTGGAAAAGGGTACTTCTCTTATGGTTTTTAATTCGCTGGTGGCATAATCAAACTGAGTTTGAACATAGGTGAATCCATTCATTCTGGAAATGATATATGCAGCATCTTTTCCCAGGCCATTGAGAACTACCCGAAGCGGTTTGGTTCTGGCTCGGTTGGCATTTTTCGCAATGCCAATGGCCCCTTCTGCGGCGGCAAAGGATTCATGTCCGGCGAGGAAACAAAAGCACTCCGACTCTTCTCGCAGAAGCATAGCCCCAAGATTGCCGTGGCCAATGCCTACTTTTCGTTCTTCTGCCACAGACCCGGGCACACAAAATGCCTGTAAGCCTATACCCAATAACTCTGCAGCTTCCGCTGCATTGGCATATCCTTTTTTGATGGCGATGGCAGCACCGGCAGTATATGCCCAACAGGCGTTTTCAAATGCAATTCGCTGAACATCCCGGACGATTTCTCCGGGACAGATTCCCTTCTCGTTGCAGATGGCCTCCGCCTCATGGAGGGACTGGATGCCGTACTGGGACAGCACGCCGTTGACCTTTTCTATTCTTCTATCGTAACCTTCAAACAAAGCCATTCCTGTTCCTCCTTTCTTATTCTTTTCTGGGATCAATGGTTTTCACTGCTTCTTCAAAACGGCCGTAATGACCAGTGGCATCGGCAAGGGCTTTTGCCGGTTCCACTCCTTTTTTGATGGAAGACATCATCTTTCCCAGATTCACGTATTCATATCCAATAATTTCATCATTCCCATCCAGCCCCAGACGAAGGACGTAACCCTCGGCGATTTCCATATATCGGGCTCCCTTGAGGGTGGTTCCGTAGGTGGTGGCAATTTGACTTCGGCCGGTCTTGCCCAAGTCTTCCAAACCTGCGCCAACCGGTAGCCCTCCTTCTGAGAAGGCGGTTTGGCTGCGGCCGTAAACAATTTGCAAAAACAGTTCTCGCATTGCCACGTTAATGGCATCGCAGACCAAATCTGTATTCAACGCTTCAAGAATGGTTTTGCCGGGCAAAATTTCCGACGCCATGGCTGCAGAATGAGTCATACCGCTGCAACCGATGGTTTCAACCAAAGCTTCCTGAATGATCCCATCCTTGATATTCAAGGTTAGCTTGCAAGCACCTTGGTGGGGGGCGCAGCCTCCCACGCCGTGAGTTAAACCGCTGATATCGGTTATTTCCTTGGCCTGTACCCATTTCCCTTCCTCAGGAATGGGAGCAGGACCGTGATCGACGCCCTTCCGGACGAAACACATTTCTTCTACTTCCGCTGAATAATTCATTGACGAACTCCTCTCTTTGGTTTGCGTTTTCTAGAAAAATTATATCACATCGACTACTGCAATGCCATATTATATGGTAAAATGAAACCATGAGTAATTTAGATTTTTTGAACCCCCAGCAGCGGGAAGCTGCTATGCATACCCAAGGCCCATTGTTGATTTTGGCAGGAGCCGGAAGCGGTAAAACCAGCACTATGACTCACCGGATTGCCTATTTGGTAAGGGAAAAAGCCGTAGATCCCAGAACTATTTTGGCGGTAACCTTCACCAATAAGGCGGCAGGAGAAATGAGAGACCGGGTAGAAGACTTGCTTGGCGGTCCGGTCCCCATGTGGATTATGACCTTTCACGCAGCCTGCCTTCGCATGCTCCGGCAAGATGTCGGCGTTTTAGGCTATGCTCAGGATTTTTCTGTGTATGATCCGGTTGACCAAAAGGCGGTGGTGAAAGCCATTATCAAGGAGCACCAAATCGACGACAAGAAATTTCCTGTTCAAATGTTGCTTTCCATTATCAGCGACTGCAAAGAAAAGGAACTGGATCCGGAAGGGTATATTGCCAGTTTTGGACAGGACTTTAAAACAGAAGTAATCTATAAGGTGTACAAGGACTATCAGCGTATTCTCAAAAAGAACAACGCCATGGACTTTGATGATTTGCTTTTGAATACAGTACGGATGTTTGACGCCGACGAAGCCATTTTGGAAAAATATCGCCGGCGCTTTCAATATATCATGGTGGATGAATATCAGGACACCAACCGAACCCAGTACAGATTTATCAAGATGCTGGCAGAAGAACATCAGAATCTTTGCGTGGTAGGGGATGACGACCAGTGCATCTACCAATGGAGAGGAGCCGATATCACCAATATTCTCAACTTCGAAAAGGACTTCAAAGGTGCAAAAGTTGTAAAACTGGAAGAAAATTATCGGTCCACAGCCAATATTTTGGATGGAGCCCATTCGGTGATTGAAAACAACAAACAGCGGAAGTCAAAAAAACTTTGGACAAAAAAGGATGCCGGGGACAAAATCGTCTACTCCCGTTGTGAAGATGAAAAAGACGAAGCCCGTTATATTGCCCAGGAAATTGATCGGTTAAAAACCAAAGAGCGAAAATACAAAGATTTTGCTGTTCTATATCGAACCAATGCCCAATCAAGAACCTTTGAAGAGGCTTTGTCTGCCCGAGACATCCCTTACCGGGTCATCGGAGGGACACGATACTATGAAAGAAAAGAAATCAAGGATTTGATGGCTTATTTGAGATTGGTGCTCAATCCGGATGACGATTTGGCGTTGTCCCGGATTATCAACGAACCCAAGCGAGGCATTGGGGAAAAAACCGTCGAAAAACTTCGCACATTGGCTCAGGTGCGCAATGAATCTTTGTTCCGTGTATTAATGGATACTGAAGTGATGGCCAGTCTTTCCACCAAGGCGGGTTTGGCGGTAAACGGATTGGTGGAATTGTTGAATCATTATCATGGGGAAAAGGAAAATCTGCGAATTTCGGACATGTATAGCGGCCTTCTTGTTGGATCCGGATACATGACCGCATTGGAACAAGCCAACACAGTGGAGGCCGATGGTAGGATAGAAAATCTTATGGAATTCAAATCGGTCATCTACGAATTTGAACAGCAGGGCAGTGGATCCCTGACGGAATTTTTAGAGAAAGTCACGTTGATGTCCGATGTGGATAATCATGATTCCAATGAAAATGCGGTGGTGCTTATGACCCTCCACAGTGCCAAAGGATTGGAATTTCCCATGGTGTTTATGCCCGGTATGGAAGACGGGTTGTTTCCCGGATGGCGTTCCATGGAACGGGATGGGTTGGAAGAAGAAAGACGTCTTTGCTATGTGGGTATGACTCGGGCCAAGGAACGACTTTTTCTCACTAGCGCTGCATACCGGACCATGTACGGAAAAGGGGATTACACCAGAGAATCCCAGTTCCTTCGGGAATTAAATCCCAAACTCTTGGAGGGGGATGGGGTTTACCGAAAGGCTGCAGATGTGCGGATCGGGGAAAAAGCCGGCTTGGATGGCTATGCCAAAATCCCGCCGTTCCGCCCCTTTGACCGACTGGAAATGGCCAAGAGGGAAACCCACCAACAGCTAACACCAAAGGAGACTTTTTCCAAGGGAGACAAAGTTACCCATGGTAAGTTTGGTCCGGGGTTGGTGTTGGAATCGGAAGGGAACGTTGTTACGGTCATGTTTGATCGAGAAGGAAAAAAGAAATTGGCGGCGGATATTGCGCCTCTGACAAAGGTGAAAGAGTAGAGATATGAGCATATATGGGGTTGTGCTGTTTCAAAATGCCCATGATGCCATTGTGGCTGAGAGGCTGGCACGAACAAAATTTCAGGTAGCCTTGATGCCGGTGCCAAGACAGTTTTCCACTGACTGTGGCATTGCATTACGTTTTATACCGGAGCATCTTGAGGAGATTGGCATTTTGCTGAACCAAAATCAGATTTCCTGCCGCTTAGAAATAGTATCCACTGAAACGGATGTAAAGGAGAATACTCATGAAGGGGATGATTCTGAATTGTCGTGAAGATGTGCCGTTTTTTGCTTTCCCAGCCTTTGTCGAAACCAAACTTATAGGTCATGGTTTTTCCACCCGGCAAGGTGGCGTTAGTGCTTATGAGTATGCAACCATGAATCTGTCATTTGCCATGGGGGATTCGAAGGAGCATGTCCGGGAAAACTACAGGCGGATGGCCATGGCACTGGAAACCTCTTTGTCAACAATGACTTCTGTGTGGCAGGCCCATACAGATAAGGTAAAAACGGTAACGGCAGCGGACAGAGGAAAAGGGATTCTTTTGCCCAAGGACCCGGAACCTTTTGATGCCATGATTACCAACGAAAAAAATGTGACATTGACTACCCTTCATGGAGATTGCTTGCCTCTGTATTTTCTTGATCCCATTAAAAAAGCCATCGGTCTGGCCCACTCCGGTTGGCGGGGGACTCAACAGGAAATCGGCATTCGAACTTTGGAAAAAATGGAAGCTGTGTTTGGCACCAAGCGGGAAGAGGTTTTGATAGGTATTGGACCTGGAATTGGGAGAGAGGTTTTTGAGGTGGGCAGTGATGTGGCAGATGCCTTTGAGGTACTGTTGGGAAGAAACGATGCAAAAGAGGTTTTGAATCCACAGCTCCACGAAAAGTATTTGTTGGATTTGCCTTACACCAATGAACTGCTGTTTCGAAGGGCAGGGATACCCAGCCACCACATATTTACGGCAAATCTTTGCACTTACACCAATTCAGACCTGTTTTTTTCTCATCGAAGAGACGGAAATCGCCGCGGCAGTATGGCTGCTTTTTTGGTGCTTTGCTAAGCGTGATGCCCATCAGGCAATCGAATTTCCAAAATCGTCACTTGCTGTGGATAGATGATATAATCAAGAATAGGAGTTTGGGCAGGACGAACCATGGAAAAGTGGGGGACGCCGATATGGGACAAATCAATTTCTCTGGTTAACTCCATGGGCAGGGAAGAGGGATTCCCTAATTGCTCCATCACATGGAAACAATTGTTTTCTTCCGAAATTTGTTTTTTCGTCAAAACAAATTGGGCCGGAAGATTTTTTGTTTTCATACTTACATTAAGAATGGCTGTGGGGGCAGGATTATATAAAATGATGACCATGCGATCCTTGGTTTGAGCTTGAATCATTTGTCCGTTGGATGTGAATGTGTCTCCAGGCAATTGAGATAAAATCAAATATGCCGTGTAAAGAGGGGTTGCCAATCCTTCTTTAGTAAATAGACAATATGTTGACCCAAACATTGGAATGGGTTTGGGCTTTTCCTGTAGAAGAAAAAATAGGGCTGAGGCAGTGTTCCCCAGAATAGGGTTTTTGCCATCCTCTTCCGGCGTTGTTGTGTTACCAACTGGAATGTGGAACGTTGCTAAGACGGATTGGTTGGTGGGGGTTAGAAGTCGATCGTGTACAACCATGGCCGCAGGCCGAAGGGTGAGTATCCGGTCACCATAGTACCCCATTCGCATTATATCCTCCAAAGAACGCAACAAAATAGTGGGGGAGGGGACAGGGGATGCTTCTTGGGGTGATTCTTTGGAAAAAGAGGGGGAAAACTCCAGTTTTGTCAAGGTGGTGTCGGGGCTGAGAAATCCACTGAGCAATTCCAATCCTTCTGCCTGATGAAAAGCCTGACCTACTGCATGTACTGGAGATGGGATAGATTTTCTATATTGTGCCGGTGTCATGCCATACCAGGAAGCAAAACATTTATTAAAATAATTAAGAGAAGAAAACCCGCACTGTTGGGCAATCTGTGTCAGATTTTGATCTGTAAATAAAAGCTTCTTTTCTGCAAACTCCAAACGGATTCCGTTGAGAAAGCTTTGAAAGTGAAACCCTAAGGTTTTTTTAATAAGATGGGATACATAATAGGGGTTTAAATGTTCTGTTTCTGCCACATCTTCCAAAGTGACTTTCTTTTCGTAATGGGTCAGAAGATATCTGGTGATTCTAGACATTCGATCAAGATCCAACTCGCTGGCATTTTGCCGAACCATTCGATATTGGTAGTCCTCTATGTAAAATCCACGGAAGTGGGTGACCAAAGTGGAAAGGATGCCGTTAATGTTATCAGTGTGCAGTACAAAGTCGCTGGGATTGCCCATATAATCAAGGGCTAATTTTGCTATCTGGGTTTTCAATAGCCATTGTTTGTCTCGCAAAGCCTCGTCCATTTCGGTGGAAGTTGCCGGATCTTCGCAAACAAAAAACATATAACTGATGTTTGGATACATTTCTTCAAATCGGCGAGTATCAATGTGGAGTTGAAGCATCAAGGCGTCATTAGACCCATCATGAATTCGATGAAGATCTTCCACATCGGAGATCATCATCTCTCCCGGTTCCAATTGGTAATCCATATGATATACCTGACAGGAAATGCGCCCACGGAGGAGCAAAATAATCTCCACCTCCTTATGAAAATGGCTTACCTCTTCCCGAACATTGGAAAAACAAATCGAAAAAGGAAGGTTTTGCTGATAATCGATGGGTTTGTGCAGCATTATTTTCTCCTTAATTATAAATGTTGTCATTTTATAGTGTATATATTGCGCGTATTTATTATATTCTCTTCCCTTGTGCCTTGGCAAGAGGGAACTTCGCATGGAAAGTGGGTGAAGGGGGCAAGAAAAGTATTTCGGCACCGGGAAAAAATGAATATACTAACACCAGAACAGAAAAAAGCAGGAAATCGTAACAGGATGAAATTGCAAAAATGATTGAGGTGAAATAATGAAAAAAATACTTGTATTGGGCGTTGGGGCACAAGGCAGTGCTGCGGCAAAGAGATTGGATCAAGAGCCAAATGTAGGGGAAATTATCTGTGCGGATATGGATCAACATGCGGTGGATGCCATTGTCTCTTCGTTAGCTAAGGCGCGAGGCACTCTTGTGGATGCCCATAATAAAGACAGTATTGTAGCTGCGGCCAAAGGTGTGGATTTGATTCTGAACGGATTGCCTTTGGAATGCACAAAAAATGTGTTGGATGCAGCCTTGGAGGTCGGGGCCAACTATCAGGATTATGCAGCCACCACAGCGCTGGATGAAGATTGGGTGGAAAGCATTCGAATCCAGTATGATGTGTATGGACCAAAATTTGCAGCCATTGGAAAATTGGCACTGGTTGGTACCGGCTCTGCACCGGGACTGATTTGTGTTGCCACCCGAGATGCGGTTTCCTATTTGGATACGTGTGATACAATCTACAACTTTGTATGGGAAGGGGTGGAGGCAAAGCGTTTTCTCCCATTTTGGTGGTCCCCGGTGACGGCCCTTCATGACATGTCAGAGAAAGCATATGCCTTTGAAAACGGAAAACTTATTCGAACTCCGGCATTTGGAAATCCGGTGAAACGAAAGTTTGAGGAATCAGAAAATGAAATCCTGTTCCGGGAACATTGCCACGATGAGCCGGTACACTATAGTTTCAACGCAATAACCCATTTTAAGGGGATGAAAAACGCTTACTTTAAATATGCCGGCCCAGGCATGGATTTTGCGGCACCTCTTTATCGGGCAGGTCTACTATCCCACCAAAAGGAAATCGTAAAAGGAGTGGAGATAGCACCTTTTGATGTGGTGTTGAAACATATTCCTCCTGCACCGAAATACAAAGAAGAAATTGCCGAAATCCTTGAAGAAGGTTTGGTCAGCGACGCTGGATGCATGGTGATTGAAGCGTATGGGGAAAAAGACGGAAATCCGGTGAAAGTTGAAACCCATGTATTGGCACCGGGTTTGGCAGAATCCTATGAAAGAGCAGGCATTACTGCGGAGATGTACTTAACCGGGCAAGGCGGATTTTTATTCTCAAAGTTGTTTGTCAATGACCAATTCGGCCAAGTCGGATTAATTTCATCGGACATGCTGTCTATGAAGCAAGTCAATACCTATTTTGAATATGCAAAGGAGCTGGGCATTACACTGTCAACGAAGGTATGCAGAAGGTAATAAACAGGACTTTAACAAACCCTCCAAAAAAAACCGCCTAATGGACAGTAGGCGGTTTTGCTGTATTGAGATTTATGGTAATATAAGCATATGAATAAGAATCTAACAATCCAAGAAGAAATCAAAGAGCGAGTGGCTTTTCTCAATCAAGCCGCCAAGGCATACTATAGGGACAACGAAGAGGTGGTCCCTAATTTGACCTATGATCAACTTTATGATGAGTTGGTCACCCTAGAAAAGGAAAGCGGCATTATTTTAGCCAATAGCCCAACCCAAAAAGTTGGTTATGAAACCTTGGACAACTTGCCAAAGGAGCCACATAGCACCAAAATGCTTTCCTTGGATAAAACAAAAAGTTTAGATGACCTTAAAACTTGGCTGGGAGATAAAACCGGATTACTTTCTTGGAAATTGGATGGTCTTACCATTGTCCTGACGTACCGTGGGGGATCCTTATTCAAAGGAGTTACCCGTGGAAACGGAGAAATTGGGGAAGTGATTACGCCGAATGCCCGGGTGTTTGCCAATCTGCCGGTGCGAATCCCATTTAAGGGAGAACTGGTTCTTCGAGGGGAAGCCATTATTACATATTCCACGTTTGAAAAAATAAACGAAGAACTTCCTGAACTGGAGGCGAAATACAAAAATCCAAGAAACCTTTCCAGTGGTACGGTGCGACAGCTGAACAACCGAATTACTGCGGAACGGGGGGTGCATTTCATTGCCTTTGCATTGGTTGATGCGGAAGGTCTGGAATTTGACTATCGCCATAATCAGTTGGACTGGCTGAAAGACCAGGGCTTTGATGTGGTAGAGTCTTGGTTGGTATCATCAGAAAACCTAGAGGAAACCGTGAGGACCTTTGAAAAAACAGTAGGTGAAAATGATATGCCTTCCGACGGTTTGGTTCTTACCTACGACGATATAAAGTATGGGGCATCCTTGGGCCAGACATCAAAATTCCCAAAGGACGCCATTGCGTTTAAATGGCGGGATGAAATAAAAAATACCACGTTACGGATGGTAGAGTGGAGTGCCTCCCGAACCGGGTTGATTAATCCCATAGCGGTTTTTGATCCGGTTGAACTGGAAGGAACTACTGTTGCCCGTGCCAGTGTTCATAACATTAGTATTCTGAAGGAACTGAAGCTTGGGGTGGGGGACGAGATTCGGGTATACAAAGCCAACATGATTATTCCGCAGATTGCGGAAAATTTGACGGGAAGCAACAATTTGGAAATTCCCACGGCTTGCCCGGTGTGCGAGGGACCGACTCGAATAAACACAGAAAATCAAGTAATGACATTGTATTGCACCAACCCTGATTGCCCTGCCAAACAGATTAAATCTTTTGCTCATTTTGTGGCCAGAGATGCCATGAACATTGAAGGATTATCTGAGGCTACCATTGAAAAATTTGTTGGACGGGGATTTGTAAAAACTTATGTGGATATTTTTCGACTCTCCCACTTCCAAAATCAAATTGTCACTTTGGAGGGATTTGGACAGAAATCTTATGACAACCTTATGTTTGCCATTGATCGGGCGCGAACCACCTCTCCGGCAAAACTTCTATATGGGTTGGGCATTAGCGGAGTGGGGCTGGCCAATGCCAAACTCATCGCCAAACATTGTAATGGAGACTGGCAGAGAATGGAGAATCTTTCCCAAGAAGAGCTACAGGAAATTGAAGGGATTGGTCCCATTATGGCGGCATCCTTCACTGCATATTTTGCTGACTCAGAAAATAGGCGGATGATAGAAGAACTCCAAAAGGAGGTTCGACTTATACGGCCAACAGCCATGGAACCTCAAACTCTGGCCAATATCACCTTTGTGATTACCGGCAGCTTGAATCATTACGAAAATAGAGAGGCACTCAAAGAACAAATTGAGGCCAAAGGCGGCAAAGTGTCCGGCTCGGTCAGCGCAAAAACCAATTACTTAATCAATAATGATACCCTGTCCGGTTCTTCCAAAAACAAAACGGCCAAAGAACTGGGAGTTCCGATTCTTTCGGAACGGGATTTCATCAATAGATTTATGACAGGAGAATAGACATGCTAAAAGTAGGAAAACTAGACAGTGATTTGCTGGAACAAATTGTATTCAAAAAAATAACCTTTAAAAGACCGGAAGTCCTTACCCGACCCGGTATTGGAGAGGATTGTGCCGTTGTGGATTTTGGCACATATGAATGTGTTATGTCCACCGATCCAATTACTGCAGCGGTTGGGGATATTGGAAGGTTGGCTGTGCATATATCCTGTAATGATATTGCATCCAATGGGGTGGAGCCCTTGGGGATTATGCTAACTGTGATGATGCCGGAAGGCACCACTACAGAAGATATTGAAGAAATTATGACACAGGCTGCCAACACTTCGGAAGAACTGGGAGTCGAGATTATTGGAGGCCATACAGAAATTACCTCGGCGGTAGTGAAACCTATCATTGTATCCACTGCCATTGGACGAAGCGAAAAATGGGCGTCCAAACAACGGGAAGCCATGAAACCCGGAGATTATATTTTGTTGACTAAAGAGGCTGGGCTGGAAGGCACCGCTATTATTGCCAGAGATTTTGAAGAGGAACTAAAAGGAATTTTGACAGGGGAAGAGCTGGCCTTTGCCAAATCCCTGATGGATAAGGTCAGCGTGGTGAAAGAGGGGATTATTGCAGGAAAAATCGGAACTTCCGGGATGCATGACATTACAGAGGGAGGCATATTAGGTGCCGTTTGGGAAATGTGCAAACGAGGCAATGTTGGGGCGGAACTCTGGGTGGATCAAATTCCGGTAGAGGAAGTTACCAGGAAAATTTGTGAACAGTATGATGTGGATTACCTTCGTTTGATTTCCAGCGGATCCATGGTAATTATGACAGGGCCTAATAACAAAGAGGCCATGCTTTGCGCCCTAAAAGATGCCGGAGTGCAAGCGACTTGCATCGGTGTAATTAAAAACCCCAACGATGGAATCAAAATGGTTGTTGGGGACGAAGCCATAGAAATCGCACCTCCGGCGGCGGACGAACTTTATAAAGTCGTCGGTTGACGAAACCCAAGGGAAAGCATATAATAAGCAAGCATCAATTGCCTTTTGATGGCTCCGCCCGGTGTGGTATGGGTCCTGCGCAATAGGACTCTGCGAACCTTGTCAGGTCCGGAAGGAAGCAGCAATAAGTGGAAGCTCTTATGTGCCGCAGACAAGCCTATTCCTGCCTGCGGAGCCTTCAAAAGGCAATTTTTATTGGATGGAGAAATCTATGTATAAAGTGTTATATCGAGCCTATAGACCGGAAATCTTTGAAGAGGTTCTTGGGCAGGAACACATTGTGAAAATTTTGCAAAATCAAATTAAGATGGGCACGGTGAACCACGCCTATCTTTTCTGTGGGACCAGAGGTACCGGGAAAACCACGGTGGCCCGATTGTTGGCCAAAGGGGTCAATTGTCTGGCATCAGATCATCGTCCCTGTGGACGTTGCGCCAACTGCCTTTCTATTCAGGAAGGAAGTTTTATGGATATCGTTGAGATTGACGCGGCTTCTAACAATGGGGTGGATAATATCAGGGAACTGAGGGATAGTGTCAAATATCCTCCTGCCGTTGGAAAGAGAAGAGTATTCATTATTGATGAGGTGCATATGCTTTCCACGGGGGCATTTAACGCCTTACTAAAAACCTTAGAAGAACCTCCTGCCCATGTAATGTTTATTCTAGCCACAACGGAGCCGCAAAAACTTCCGGCTACCATTTTATCCCGTTGCATGCGAATGGATTTCAGACGAGTCGGCGAGGACAAAATTTTTGGCGGGATGGAGGAAATCTGCAGGAAACAGCAGGCATCTATTTCTCCCGATGCCCTGCGGTTGATTGCCATCCATGCAGATGGGTCTGTCAGAGATGGTTTGACACTTTTGGATCAATGTATCTCAGGAAGGGACACCTTGGTGACCAGAGAGGATGTGTTGGAATCCTTGGGAGCCGTAGGAGAGGACACCTATATTCAATTGACAGAAACGGTGGCAACCCATAACCCTGCCCAAGGTCTGCTGTTGGTGGATCAAATTCTTTCCGGCGGAAAGGATGCCAGAGAAGTGCTAAAAGGTTGGATGGCTCATTACAGGAATCTAATGATGACAAAATTCATTAAGAACCCTGAAGATTTATTGAACATGTCAACCGAAAACATAGAACGGATACGAGAACAAAGCAACCGTTTGGACTTACCTGAAATTAATTTTGCCATACTGGAACTTTCTAATATTATTGCCGAAAGCAGATGGTCCGGGCAGCCCAGAATTTTGCTGGAAATGGCGTTAATCAAACTTGCCACCCATGGGAGGGAAACTCAGACAATCCAACACATGAAACCAGCAGTGAAAGCAGTGAAGGCAGAAGCAAAATCCATTCCGAAAGCCCAGACGACTGCTCAGGAGATTGCAGTAACCTTGGACCAGGGGAACCAAATCTTGCCAGAATCAGACCCGCTGGATTTGAATGTTCCGGAGGATGCAAAAGGTGCGGCCTTGTCTTTGGACTTGGAGGAAATTTGGATTAAAATCTTTGAGGACGGCGAAGCACAAAAAGGCAGCTTTAATATTATCCGCAAAGGTGCGGCGTTGGAAAAAATCACTGATACGGAGTTTGTCGTGTCTTCCGGGGGCACAGTGAAGTCATACCTGGAAAGCAATGTCAAGTTATTGGAAGATTTAATGGAAAAGCATACCGGTAAACGGCGTAAATGTGCTGTGTTTCACGGGAGAATGAACCTTCGGCGAAACAAGGAGACAGCCCTCAAAATATGGCCAGCAAACTTGAAAGCATGCTGGGACTTCCGGTGGATGTGGAATAAAGAAAGGTAAAAGAAATGGGAAAAGGAATGAAGGCCGGGAAGCGGCCAAAAGCACCGAGCGCAGGTGGCGGCAAAGACATGCAAAAACAAATGCAGCAGGTGCAAGCCATGCAAAGAAAAATGGATGAGCTGCAGGGTGAAATTGACAAAATGGAGGCCACTGCAACCTCTGGTGGTGGTGCAGTAACTATAACGGCCAACGGCAAAAAGGAGATTATCAATATTCAAATCAAACCTGAAGTCGTTGATCCGGAAGATATTGAGATGCTCCAAGATTTGATTTTAACCGCTGCCAACGAAGCAATTCGACAGATGGATGAAATTTCTCAAAACGAAATGGCCAAATTATCAGGCAGCCTGGGATTGCCTCCGGGCATTATGTAATGAAATACTATGCAAAACCACTCACAACGTTGATTGGAGAATTGTCAAAATTGCCGGGAATCGGCGGCAAGACTGCCCAGCGGCTTGCTTTTCATATTCTTTCTTTGGAAGATGCAGAGGCAGAGGCTTTGGCGTCATCTATTTTGATTGCAAAAAAAAGTATGATGTATTGCTCTGTCTGTGGCAACCTAACAGACAAAGACCCTTGTGAACTATGCTTGGATTCTGCTCGCAGCAGAAAAACCATTTGTGTTGTGGAACATCCCAAAGATGTGGTTGCCATGGAACGAATCAAGGAATATACCGGACAGTATCATGTGCTACACGGTGCGATTTCTCCCATGGAAGGTATTGGGCCGGATGACATCAACCTAAGGCAACTGGTGATTCGTTTACAGGAGGGGGAGGTGGAGGAATTGATCTTAGCCACCAATCCTAATATTGAGGGAGAAGCAACTGCAATGTATATTGCCAGGTTGATTAAACCTTCAGGCATCAAGGTCTCCAGAATTGCCCATGGCATTCCAGTTGGCGGCGATTTGGAATATGCGGATGAGGTTACTTTGTTGAAGGCCATGGAAGGTCGCAGACAACTATAGCACATTGAATTTGCTTTTGTGCCTTACCGAAATATGGAAAATGAGAGGTATGTACAGATTGTTTATTGACAGGTACATAATTCTATGAAATAATAAGGCGTCATCTTCCCACAAAACCTTTGGGTTTTTTGTGGTTATTTTTTTTAGAAGATATATTTATAAGGAGGAAGAAATGGCAGAAAAGGAAATGAGAAAAGCTGAGCGTATGGCTGAAGGAGAAGAACTCCATCGCGGCATACAGCCTTGGCATGTTTCGCTCATTGCACTGGGCGGAATCATCGGGTCATGTTACTTTCTAGGACTGGGATCAGTCTATGCGGACATGGGTCCCGGCGCAGTAATGATTGCTTATATTTTAGCAGGAATCACGATTTACGGTGTAATGCAGTCTTTTGCTGAATTACTGGTAAACATTCCAAGAAGAGGTTCATACGTAACCTATGCCAAAGAGTTTATGGGGCCTTCCATTGCGACAGGTGTAGGTTGGGCCTATTGGGCAAACTGGATCTTCTACATCCCATCCGAAGCGTTGGCAGCCGGATATTTCATGAACTACTTTATTAAACTCCCCGTACCACAAGGCGTTGCCGACTGGATGGGATCTTTTGCAGGCTTGTCCTATGAAGATGCTCATTGGGGATTCTCCACATTTGTTTGGGGCATTGTTGTCCTACTGTTGCTGACATTAATCAACGTATACCAAGTAAAATGGTTCGGACACATCGAATCCGTCATGGCCATTGCGAAGATTTTGGCGGTTGCCATGTTCGTTATCTGTGCCATTGGTATTTTCTTCGGGATTGTTGGGAATATGCCTGACGGCCCGGGATATGAGGGTGTTTCCGGTATCATCGGGACGCAAATCTTGTTCTCTGGGGAAGGTTCGATTTTCCATCAACT
This sequence comes from Anaerovoracaceae bacterium, assembly GCA_963676385.2. Classification (GTDB taxonomy): domain Bacteria; phylum Bacillota; class Clostridia; order Peptostreptococcales; family Anaerovoracaceae; genus UBA1422. The sequence goes on along the minus strand of CAXXMM010000006.1, from coordinate 142,607 downwards.
GTTCCCGGCAGATTCGGGGCTTCTTATTATCATCACGATGATGATTTGGACATTGGTTAATTTCCAAGGTTCTGAAATTGTTGGATTGTCAGCTTCAGAAACTCAGGACCCGGAAAAGAATATTCCGGCAGCCTGCAAAAAAGTTGCATTCCGAATTATTCTGATTTACATCATCCCTGTATTCCTACTGACCATCATTATGCCTTATGCACAAATGGGGTTAGAAGATGTTGCTGCATCAGCTTCAGAGTATTCCATCTTTGCGGTTGTTATGCAACAATATGGATTAGGATGGGCAGCCGGTATCTTTACCTTGGTTACCTTGATTGCAGCTTTCAGTTGTGCCAATTCCGGATTTTATGGTACCGTCCGTACCGTATATGGACTTTCCGTTGAAGGACTGGCACCGAAGTTCCTATCTAAGCTGAACAGATTCCATGTACCGCAGAATGCAACCATCTTTACCATTGTTCCAATTTGGGTTGTATTCGTCATTGGTTATTCATTGGATACCCTTAACCTAATGGGTGAAAGTGGATTAAACTTCTATCTCCGGTTGTTGGGATTGTCCGGATTTACCGGCACCATCTGTTGGGTAGCCATTTGTTGGTCTCAGATTGTATTTAGAAAGAGACTAAAAGAGAGAGGTTACAAAATTGAAGAAGCACTGACTGTAAAAGCCAGATGGTATCCGGGGCTGGCATACTTTGCCAATGTAGTTATGATTGTCGCTTTGGTTGCAATGTGTGTTGAAGATTGGCTGGTATTCCTCGTCGGTGTATTGTGCACCTTTGTCCCAATGATTGGGTACAAAATCGCGCAGAGCATGGGCAAAGTGAGAACGACAGTTGTGATTGGTAACGACGAAGTACTCTTTGACGAAAAATATCCGAAAGCATGTTTGTTCTGTACCACAGAAGAAGACAAAAAAGAAGTTGAATTAGATGACAAATTCCCGCCTAAAGAATAATTAGGCCATTCAACAAAAAGAACAATTAATAAAAGAGAGAACGAATTTTCGTTCTCTCTTTTGTGTTATATGAGGCATATAAACTTGAGATCAAAACACAAAGATATGTCTGCACCTACAGAAGAGTTGCACGTTCTCGAATGGCCAACTCATCGGGGTCAGTGGTTTCATCCAACTGTACGTTGGCAATTCGCTTCTTCTTTGTGTCCGGTTCTACGCAAACGAAGGTAAGAAAGCCATCAACATGTTGGGTTTTTTCAATTTCGGAGATGGCTCTCACATATACCACCATGCTTGTGTGTCCCACTTTCACAACTCTGGATTTTAATGTGAGAATTGTCCCTTTTTCCACAGGTTTTTTGAATATAAAACCGTGAATGTTGATGCATAGAACATCTTGCGGTCGCCCATGGGACGATGCGGCAGCAACAAAGGCTGCTTCCACCAACCATTCCGCTGAACGCCCGGCAAACAAAGTGCCATGATGATTTAAGTCTTCGGATTTTACTAGGTGGGAAATGCTGTATTCTTTCATATAGGTTCCTCCAAGAAGATATACGGTAAAGGCTATCATCAGTATAGTGGGGATTTTTGGAAAGTCAATGGGCAGAACCCAGATATTATGTATACTTATACTTCAAAAAGGAAGCCTATGAATAATACTTATTTGCTGTATTTTGGTGTTCAATTTGCTGAATTAGCCAATGACATGGCAAAATCGTTGGAAAATAGACATTGCATTAGATGCCGGATTTGTACGAATGTTCAAAAAATGTTTACATTGGTTGTAAAATGGGGGTAAAATGAAGAAAAGATATTGTTATATTGTTTTAGGAGGGAACAAATGAGTGAAGAAAAGAAGTCCATTGTCATGGACACCGGTGAACACGGGCTCAAAAAGCACGATGTGAAAATGTCCACCGTCGTCTTCATGATTTTCTGTCTCTGCGCCGCAGGTGCGTATGGTATCGAAGAAATGATGCCCAACGCCGGACCCGGCCTGACGATTATCATGTTGTTGGTGCTCCCATTTATCTGGGGTGCCCCATTGGGACTAGTCGCTTCCGAATTGGGTTCTGCAAGACCTCAAGAAGGTGGATACTACAAATGGGTACAGGAAGCTCTGGGAGAATACTGGGGATTCCAAGCAGGTTGGTGGAGAACCATTTCGATTTATATTGACAACACGTTATATGTTATTCTTGCAGGTGGATATCTGGCAGACCAGCTTGACTGGGGATTCTGGCCGGAGACCATTTTTAAATTTGCCATGATTTTTGTTTTTACTTATATCAATATACGTGGTGTGAAAGATGTTGGTATTGTCAGCACCATCCTTTCCGTGCTGGTTATTGTTGCCTTCGGCATGGTAGCCGTTTGCGGATTTATGAATTGGGAACAAAACCCGTTTGACCCCATTACCGCCGCAGGTTTGGAGGGGCTTAATGGATTTACAGGAATTGCCTTTGAAGGCTGGATATACTATATTGGTATGGGCATTGCCCTGGGAATGTGGATGTATTCCGGATACGAATCCATGTCTACCATTGCAGGAGAGGTAAAGGACCCTCAGGTCATCCCCAAAGCTACCATGATTACCATTCCTTTGATTATGGCGGTATACATTTTGCCAACCGTTGCCGGCTTAGCCTCCTTTAGCAGCGCGGATGCTGCCAAGGTTTTGGATCCACAGGTGATTGCAGATACGGCAGCCACTTGGGGCATTAGTAGTGGAGATGTACCGGCTTGGCTTTTGTGGGGCACCGGTTCAGGGACCGTTGGATATGCCGATGTGGTATCTGTCCATTGGGGTCCGATTTTTGGATTCATTTTTGCCGGTGTTGCGGTCTTGGCAAATTGCTCCATCTACAACACCTATATTGCATCCGGCTCAAGAGGCTTCTTTGCCTTGGCGGATGACAATCTAGCGCCTCCCATTTTGGTGAAATGCGACAAAAAACACGGCGTACCGTATGTAGCAGTTCTTTCTGTTGGCATTACCAATCTGGTACTGTGCGTTCTTCCTTTCGAAGTAGTCATTGTAGTAGACGTATTCCTTTTGATTTCTGCATACATTATGATTTACATTTCAGCCATGATTTTGAGAAAGCGCATTCCGGCGGAAGAAATTAAATTCAAGATTCCAGGTGGGTATGCTTTCCTGTGTTTGATTTGCATTGTCCCCATCTTCCTTGGATTCTTCTCCTTCTTCATCAACGGAACGGAGTACTTTATCGGTGGAATGCTAGGCATAGTGTCCGGCCCAATTCTGTACTTCATCTGGAAGAGACGATATGGTGGATTGGCGAAGAAAGACGCTGTGGGCTATCCTCTGAATCCAAGAACCAGACTGGCTGTTGGAGATACCAAAAGAATGTCCTTTAATTTCTTGGTTCTCGCGATCATGGGTTTGATTGGAAAACCTTGGCTGTATTGGTTTGAAGGATCCGATTACTTTGGAGCAAAAGACGGATACTATGAAGAGACTTATCCAGATGGGATTTTAAACACCTTGTTTGGTAACTGGAGTCATATGCTGACCGCAATAGAAATTTCATCATATGTATTTCTGGCGGTTGCCATTATCCTGTATGCTGTATCTCGTTCCATAGAGCCGAAAAGATTGAAGGCATAAAAAGAAAATCTTGTCTATAAAATGAATATGAAACGGATAAATAAAACTCCCCGATGGATCTGTCGGGGAGTTTTCGTTTGAGGTTGATCGAAGCCGGATAACACATAGCGTATAGGAGTTGTGTAAATAGATAGGGAATGAAGCCCATCCCTAGAGGATATGAATCCCATCCATAAGTTCCGCCTCCATGGCCTTTCGGTGATTCGGTCCATTCAGACCCGGCTGTCCACCGGTGTGAAGAAAGATGACGGTTTCTCCCTTCTTTATATCACCTTGTTGTACCTTATCCAGCAAACCGTAGAACCCTTTGCCGGTGTAACAAGGGTCTAGCAAAATTCCTTCTTTACGAGCCAAATAATATACCACTTCTCGCACTTCTTTGACTTCATTGTTGTATCCACCAAAAGTATAGTCATCACAAATGTGAAAATCTGTCGCCACAGCATCCTTTGGCAAGTGATAATAAGTTTGCACTTTTTTGTAATAGGAAAGGGCATGGGCGCTGGGATTTTTGTAAAAAGGTGCGATGGCTAATCCCTCCAAATTCAAATCCAAACTCTCATTGAAAATCCCGGTAAAAAGACCCATATAGGTGCCCATGCTGCCAACCGCAACCAACAATCTGCTGTTGACAAGGCCAAGCGCGGCAGCTTGACTTGATAGTTCCAAAGCACAATCGTAATACCCAGGCACCCCCACTTCACCGGATCCCCCCATGGGAATATAGTAGACGGTTTCCCCTTGGGATTCATATTGGTTACGTACTTTCGTCACCAGACTGTCCAGCTGTTCCTCAAAAGGGAGGCCATGTTTGTGTTTTGATAAAAACACATCCGCACCCATAATCCGGTCCAGCAACAAATTTGAGGAAAGCTCCCCGGGGTAATCATCTATGGCAACGATGGCGCACTTCATCCCAAATTTTGCCGCAACGGAAGCGGTAAGTCTCCCGTGATTTGTCTGGGCGCCGCCTACGGTAATCAAGGTGGTTGCTCCTTTGGTTTTTGCATCAAAGAGGTAGTATTCCAACTTCCGCAATTTGTTGCCCCCCATGCCCAGGGAAGTCAAATCATCCCGCTTAATGTATAGCCGAATGCCCAACTCTTCTGAGACTTTTGGCAAATACTGAAGTGGAGTTGGTAAATTTAAAAAATCGATTTTTTCTTGATTTAGTGCCATGATGCCCTCCTTTTTGTTGTTCATTGCATATAATTATATCACAAAATATGTTATAATAACCCATCAAAACGATGCAAATGGAGGTTCTGAAATGTCGGAAAATAATATCCCATCCACTAATTTTATTCACGCAATCATTGAAAAAGACCTGGAGACAGGCAAGCATGGGGGGAAGGTTATCACTAGATTTCCACCGGAACCAAATGGATATCTTCACATTGGCCATGCCAAAGCAATTTGCCTTAATTTTTCCACTGCCCAAAAATACGGGGGCAAGTGCAATTTAAGATATGATGACACCAATCCCATAAAAGAAGACGTGGAGTATATTCATTCCATTGAAGAAGACGTTCGGTGGTTAGGGTTTGCTTGGGACAAAAGGTTATGGGCATCCGATTATTTTGATACCATGTATGAAGCGGCAGTTGAATTAATCAAAAAAGGCAAAGCTTATGTTTGTGATCTTTCGGCGGATGAAATGAGGGCGTATCGTGGTTCTTTGACGGAGCCGGGTAAGGAAAGTCCTTATCGAAGCCGAACGGTGGAAGAGAATCTGCATTTATTTTTGGAAATGAAAGAAGGGAAATACCTGGAGGGAGAAAAAGTTCTTCGCGGAAAAATTGATATGGCTTCTCCCAACATTAATTTGCGGGACCCCATTATCTATCGAATTGCCTATGCAGAACATCACAATACCGGTGAGAAGTGGTGCATTTATCCGATGTATGACTTTGCTCATCCCATTGAGGATGCTATTGAAGGCATTACCCATTCCATATGTACTTTGGAATTTGAAGACCATAGACCCCTTTATGACTGGTGCCTTAGGGAAGTGGGTTGGTGGCCAAATCCGCCTCAACAAATTGAATTTGCCCGATTGAATCTAACCCATACCGTTATGAGTAAGCGGCTGTTAAAAGGTTTGGTGGACGACGGTTTGGTAGAGGGTTGGGATGATCCGAGAATGCCAACTATTGCAGGGCTTCGTCGAAGAGGGTATACGCCGGAGGCCATACGAGATTTTTGTGACCGAATTGGGGTGGCAAAATCCAATAGCACGGTGGACGTTGGACTTCTGGAATATTGCGTTCGTGAAGATTTGAAAGACCGGGTGGAAAGCCGAAATGTGGTAGAAAACCCCATCAAGGTGATAATTACCAATTATCCGGAAGATGTCATAGAAGAAATGGAAATGGAAAACAATCGGAACCTTCCGGAAATGGGAAGCCGGATGGTGCCCTTTGGGAGAGAAATTCTAATTGATGGGAATGACTTTATGGAAGTCCCATCCAAGGGCTACTTTAGACTATTCCCCGGCAACGAGGTGCGCCTGAAGGGTGCATACTTCGTTACCTGCACAGAGGCCATAAAAGATGAGAACGACAACGTTACAACTTTGCTTTGCACCTATGACCCAGCAACCAAAAGTGGAAATGGGTTTGAAGGGAGAAAAGTAAAAGGAACCATCCATTGGGTAGAAGCGACTACGGCTCTTCCCATTACCATCCGTCATTATGACTATCTGTTGACAGATGAAGAGTCAGGGGAAAACAGAATAAACCCCAATTCCATGGAGGAATTAATCGGGTATGGGGAACCTAACTTGGCGGATGCTCAGCCGGGACAGCGTTTTCAGTTTTTTCGCCATGGATATTATATCGCCGATAGTCAATTAACCAACGATAACGATAAAGTTTTTAATCGAATTGTAGACCTAAAGAGCTCCTTTAAGGTTACCAAATAACCAATAGAAAATATAACCATATCCATTAAAAAGGTGGGAGGAAAAAATTGAACTACTACGAAGCATCTTTAAAAATGCATGAAGAACATAAAGGCAAAATGGCAACCATTAGCAAAGTGAAGGTGACCACCCGAGATGATTTATCTACAGCTTACACGCCGGGGGTGGCAGAACCTTGTCGCCGTATCAAAGAAACCCCGGATGACGTTTATCGATATACCAACAAAGGAAATACCGTTGCAGTAGTAAGCGATGGCTCTGCAGTGTTGGGATTGGGGAATATTGGGGCATCCGCTTCCATTCCGGTCATGGATGGAAAGGCGTTGTTGTTTAAAGAATTTGCCGGTGTCGATGCGGTTCCTATTTGTCTGGATACCCAGGATCCCGATGAAATTGTTCAAATTGTCAAGGCGCTGGCCCCAACTTTTGGTGGGATCAATCTGGAAGACATTGCGGCTCCCCGCTGTTTTGAAATTGAAGAGAAACTTCAGGCATTACTGGATATTCCGGTATTCCATGACGATCAACATGGAACCGCAGTGGTTGTGGCCGCCGCATTAATTAACTGCGCCAAATTGACCGGCATTCCCATAGAAAACCTGCCAGTGCTGATTAACGGTGCCGGTGCCGCGGGAACTGCCATTGCCAAAATGCTTCTCAGCATCGGCGTAAAAGACATTTTAGTTTGCGACAAATCCGGCATTTTAAGAGGAGATGACGATACATTGAACCCAGCCATGAAAAAACTGGGCGGAGAGACCAATCATAAGAATTTATCGGGGAAATTGTCCGATGGCCTACAAGGGCGAAAGGTATTTATAGGTGTTTCCGGACCGGGGGTGCTGACACCGGAATTAATTGGATTGATGGCAAAAGAACCCATTATTTTTGCCATGGCAAATCCGGAACCGGAAATCATGCCGGACCGGGCCAAAGCTGCAGGAGCAGGGATTGTTGCAACCGGACGGTCTGATTATCCAAATCAGATTAATAACGTACTGGTTTTCCCCGGATTATTTAAGGGGGCGTTGCAGGTGCGGGCACAGAGAATTACGGAAGAAATGAAAATTGCCGCAGCATATGCCTTGGCCGATTTGATTCCACAAGAAGATAGAAATTCGGAAAACATTATTCCCGGGGCATTTCATCCGGGGGTGGCTGACGCGGTTGCCCAAGCGGTTGCCCAAGCCTGGACCCATAGGGCAGGTACCAATCAATGATTCGGAATTTGCTATTGACCATTGAGTATGATGGCAGTGATTTTTATGGCTGGCAAAGACAACCCAATGTACCTACGGTACAAGGGGTATTGGAGCAAACTTTGAGCAAAATTTGTGCCACGCCGATTACCCTTCATGGAACCAGTCGAACCGATGCAGGAGTTCACGCACTAGGTCAGCGAGGGTCTTTTTCAGGAGAATTTGGTATTCCAACCAATCGGATTTTATTTGCAACCAACAACATGTTGCCTGGGTCCATCCATATTTCTGCGGTGGAAGAAATGCCGTTAGGCTTTCACGCCCGATTTGATGCAAAGGGAAAAACTTATCAATACAAAATAAAAAACACTTATCATCGGAATGTATTTGACCGAAATTATTGTTACTATGTGGGTCCCCACCTTGATGTGGATGCCATGATAGATGGGGCCAAGTATTTTGTGGGAACCCATGATTTCAAAAGCTTTCAGGCAACCGGTGGCAAGGAAAGACAAACCACGGTTCGAACAGTAAGCCAATTAGAAGTGTTGCCTGCAGGAGAGGACGTTACCATCAACGTAACGGGAAACGGATTTTTATACAACATGGTGCGCATTATGGTGGGCACTCTTGTGGAAGTGGGATTGGGCAGAAGTTCCCCATCTCAAATCAGTGGGATGATACAAAGCCAAGACCGATCCATGGCCGGGCATACTGCACCCCCACAAGGTCTTTATTTAACACATGTATATTATGACTGCGAAATGATTCGCTAGTCAAAGATTGAAATTAACAGGGAGGAACAAAAATGGAAAGACCCAGCTGGGACGAATACTTCATGGAGATGGCGCTACTTACAGCCAAACGCTCCACTTGCATGAGGCGCAATGTAGGTGCCGTTATCGTGCAGGACAAACACATCATTGCAACCGGATACAATGGAGCCCCTAAGGGAATTCCACATTGCGAAGAAATTGGAGGATGCCTGCGAGAAAAACAGAACATTCCCTCCGGAGAGCGACATGAACTATGTAGGGCTCTTCACGCGGAACAGAATGCAATTATTCAAGCGGCTACGTTGGCACAAAGCATTGAAGGTGCCTCAATTTATATCACTCATCAGCCTTGTGTGATTTGTGCAAAAATGATTATTAATGCCGGCATCAAACGAATCATCGTTCGTGAAGGATATCCGGATAAGTTGGCGGTTGATTTGTTGGCGGAGGCAGGGCTTAAAATCGTCATGCTGGGGGAATAAATGGCAAAGAATCAATCACCTATGATTCCAAATCAGCATTTATACAGAGATTTAAGAAGAGTGGCGGTGCCCATTGCGCTCCAAAGTTTTATTGCATCTTCCCTTCAGTTGGTGGATAGTTTAATGGTTGGCAGTTTGGGGGAAGCGGAATTAGCGGCGGTTGGCGTTTCGCTTCAAATCTATTTTATTTATTGGATGGTAGTGTTTGGATTTTCCAGCGGTTGCTCCACCTTCATGACACAGTTTTGGGGTGCCGGCGATTTGGCACAAATCAAAAAAACCGCAGGCTTTAACATCACCATTGCCATGGCAGGGGCGCTGCTTTTTTTCATACCCGCTACTTTTTTCCCTAGAGTAGTGTTGGGAATTTTTACAGATATTCCCGAAACCATTGAAATGGGAAAGAACTTCGTGATACTGATTGCTCCTTGTTTTTTGCTTTCTGCCTACTCCGTGCCAATGCAGATTGCCTTACGGACCACCCAACAAACAAAAATCCCCCTTTACATTAGTATTGCAGTCTTTTCAACCAATACATTGCTAAATTACGTTTTTGTATTTGGCAATTTTGGGGCTCCAAAACTGGGGGTTGAAGGCGCTGCGTTAGGGACCTTGATTGCCCGTGTCTTTGAGGCGCTGTTGGTGACCTATATGGTTTTCGGCCGCAAGAACATTATTGCCGGAAAATTTCGTGAGTATTTTGGTTGGTCCAAAAAATTTGCCATAAAAATCCTCAGCAACTCTATTCCAACCACCGTCAATGAAACCATGTGGGGATTGGGTACTGCCATGTATGTGGCGGCCTACGCCCGGGTTGGCATCACAGAGTTTGCCGCATTCCAGGCAGGAAATACCATTCAAAACATCTTAGTCATGGCCGGCTTTAGCATTGGAGATGCAATCCTTATTTTGGTGGGTCAAAAATTAGGGGAAGGCAAAGCCGAAGAGGCCTATTACATGGCAAAAAAGTTATTACGAATCGGTGTGATTGTTGGACTCGTCTTTGGAGCTTGCTTGATTCTCATCGCCAAACCGATTATTTCTTTATATAGTTTTTCCCCGGAGGGTGAGAGATACACCTATTATATTTTGCTAATCTACGGATTGACCATGTGGTTGATTTTGTTGGGAGCAATGTTGGTAGTGGGGGTGATGCGATGTGGCGGGGATACAAAATATGCCATGATTACAGAAGTCGGGACCATCTGGCTTATCGGGGTTCCCCTAGCATTCTTTACCACCATGGTATTGGGACTGCCCCATTTATCTGGCAGTGCTGATTGTAAAACTGGAAGAAGTGGTCAAGTCAGCGATCTTGCTTCGACGATTCTATTCCAAGAAGTGGCTGAAAAATATGGTGATAGGGATGAAGGCATAGAAATTATAATGGAGACCGCAGTTCGTTGGTTTTTTAACAATAATTTTCTCTTTACAAGGGGGGTGAAAAGAGTATAATGGTTAAGATGAACGAATTCTGAAAATTTAAAACTGGACTTTACCCGTGGCCTGGTGGTGGCAAAGATATGGATACATATTGGAGCCGTTTCTGGGCTTTGATTTCAGGTGAAATATGAAAAGAGTATAGCGATTGAATATGACATCGTATAAGAAATTCACAAAACAAATATTCAAGTATTGCATCATAATTGCTGTCATCATTGAATTGATTGGAATAATTGTTTTGGGTTTTGAATCAAAGTTTTTGTTTGGGATATTGGCTGGAACGGGCACCACAATTTTGAATTTTGCTATCCTTGAAGCTTCTGCAATTAAACTGATGCAGAAACATAGCCAAGGTCCCGTTGTGGCCGGATACTTCATTAGATTACCAATATATGGGGTGGTGTTTTACTTTTGTCTTAAGGCGGGAATCCCTTGCGCAGCAGCCTGCGCACTTGGATTTTTGACCTTGCCTTTGTCAATGCTTTACGTTTATGGCATCAGAAGCAGGTTCCCGGGAGCGGAAAAAAATCCGCTGAATGACTGGACACAACCAAAAAAATGGCGAGATTTATCTGAGTTTGATGACGAGGATGATGACTGGGGGCCCTTGCCCAAGTGGACAAAGAAAGACAAAAAATGATAAGTTAAGAGGTGAATGCATTATGGAATTAGGCCCAAGGATATTATTTACCATAGGGAGCGTCAATGTTACGGAGACGGTTGTTTTCGCTGCAATTATTAGTTTGTTGATTGTTGTATTCGCTTTTCTTGCTACAAGAAAAATGGAACGAGTCCCCAAGGGATTTCAAGCGGTTGGGGAATTAATTGTGGGCACTATTTACAAGATGGTAGGGGATACTATGGGCAAAGAGAATCTTCGCTTTGCACCTTATATGGGAACGTTGATCCTATTCCTAGGGGTTGGTAGTTGCTTAGGTTTGTTTGACATTAGGCCGATTACAGCGGATTTGAACACCACTGTGCCATTGGCGTTGATTTCATTTGTAATGATTCACTACAATGCGGTGAGAGCCCAGTCTGCATTGGGTTATATGAAGCATCTTGCTTCTCCTTATGCATTTATGTTCCCCATGAACATATTAAGCGATTCGGTTTTCCCCATTACACTTGCTTGCCGAATTTTCGGAAACATTTTGGCCGGCGTCATTATTATGACTTTGCTTTATGGTGCGCTTTCCAGTGCATCCTCGGCGTTGGGATCCGCAGTGCCTTTTTTGATTATCGCACTTCCTTTACCCCTGAACTTTTTCTTTGATATGTTTGAGCCGGTACTTCAGGCTTATATATTTGTAATGTTAACCATGGTCTTCACATCCAATGTTATGCATGTTGACGAAGACTAGTTTATAAAACCAAGGAGGAAATCATTATGTCACAGATTACACCGCAAGCTTTCATTATGGGAATGTCTGCATTGGGTGCAGGTTTGGCCATGATTGCTATGGCAGGAGTAGGAATCGGCATTGGCTATAACGCAGGCAAAACTGTAGAAAGCACTGCCAGACAACCTGAAGCCCAGGGCACATTGTTAAAGTTGATGTTAGTAGGTGTGGCACTTACGGAAACAGCCGGAATTTTTGCGTTGATTATTTCAATTATACTTCTGTTTGCAAATCCGTTTGTACAATAAACTGGTAAATATCCGAAATTATAATCGAAACGAGGCAATGGTATGAATTCACCGATTATTGAGTTGAACTGGACATTTTTTATGATACTTGTCAACCTAGTTATTTTGTATTTGATTCTAAAGAAATACTTCTTTGAAAAAATACATAATTTTATGATGGCAAGAGAAAACACCATCAAAGATGCTTTTGACATTGCGGATGCAACCAACCGCAAAGCTGTGGAAAAGTTGGAGACCTATAATAAGAAGATTGCTCAGGTAGAAAACGAAGGCCGTGAAATCATCAGAAAGGCCAAGGCGAAAGCTGATGACCAGGCGAAGCAAATTTTGGATGAAGCAAATCTAAAGGCCAGCAATATTATGTTGCAAGCCGAAAAGGAGATTCAACGACAGCAAACCAAGGCCATTGCAGAAATGAAGAGAGAAGTAAGCGGGTTGGCTTTATTGGCCGCCGAAAAAATCCTGGAGCGAAATCTTCAGGAGACCGGCGAGCAAGAGGAAATTGTTGATAAAATACTGAAAGAAGCAGGTACGTCAGGATGGCAGAATTAACCGTTGATATGGCATATGGCAGTGCCCTCTATCAGGCTGCTGAAGAACTGGGGAAAGAAAAAGAGCTTCTCCAAGAATCACAGGAAATGCTGGAGGTGTTTCGACAATCCCCGGATTTGTTGGGATTGCTGAACAATCCAACCATTTCGCCCAAGGACAAAAAAACAGTACTAGAGGATGTCTTTCAGGGTAGGATTAGCAATGAAATGTTGCATCTGCTCTATATTTTGGTGGACAAACGGAGAACCATGCATTTTCAAAGAATTGTGAAGGCTTTCAGAAGTTTGGTGGATCAAGAAAAAGGTGTTTCATTTGGGAAAATCCTGTCTGTTCGACCACTGCGCCCGGAGCAACTGAAAGAGTTCGAGGAAGAAACGGGGAAATTGCTTAAAACCAGGGTATCTCTAGAAAATGAAACCGATCTGTCCCTCATTGGAGGGGTCAAAATATTTGTTGCCGGGAAGGTCTTTGACGCGTCGCTTCGTACACGTCTGGAAAACTTAGGCAACGCTATTAAATAAGAAGGGAGGCTTGCGGACATTATGAACTTAAGACCTGATGAAATAAGCTCAGTCATAAAAGAACAAATCAAAAACTACAAAAATCAGTTAAATGTATCTGATTTTGGTACTGTTCTGCAGGTTGGAGATGGCATTGCCAGAGTCTATGGACTGGAGAACTGTATGGCAGGAGAACTGCTGGAGTTTCCGGGTGATAGATTTGGAATGGCATTGAATCTGGAAGAAGATAATGTGGGTGCCGTCATTTTAGGGTCCGATCAAGAAATCAAAGAAGGGGACGTTGTGAAACCCACCCGTAGGGTTGTGGAGGTGCCGGTAGGCCCTGAACTGATTGGAAGAGTTGTCAATGCACTGGGGCAACCGATTGATGGCAAAGGCCCAATCAAGGCATCGGAAACCAGACCCATTGAAAGTCCGGCTCCCGGAGTGTTGCAGAGACAGTCAGTAAAACAGCCGTTACAAACGGGAATCAAAGCTATTGATGCCATGATCCCCATTGGTAAAGGCCAAAGAGAATTGATTATTGGAGATCGGCAGACGGGGAAAACCGCCATTGCCATCGATACCATCATCAATCAAAAAGATGAAGATGTCATTTGCATTTATGTGGCCATCGGCCAAAAAAAATCTACGGTTGCCCAGTTGGTTCAGACCCTTGAAAACAGGGGCGTCATGAAAAAGACCATTGTGGTTGCAGCCACAGCCAGCGACGTTGCACCGTTGCAGTATATTGCCCCCTATGCGGGCTGTGCCATGGCTGAATATTTCATGTATCAAGGTCAGCATGTGCTGATTATTTATGATGATCTTTCCAAGCATGCGGTGGCATATCGTGCCATGTCCTTGCTTTTGAGACGGCCACCGGGACGGGAAGCTTATCCCGGCGATGTTTTTTATCTCCATAGCAGACTATTGGAGCGCGCGGCAAAATTGTCGGATGACTTAGGAGCCGGCTCTATTACCGCCCTTCCCATTATTGAAACCCAAGCAGGAGATGTGTCGGCCTATATCCCTACTAACGTGATTTCCATAACGGATGGACAGATATTCTTGGAAACGGAATTGTTTTTCTCCGGCCAAAGACCGGCGATAAATGCAGGCATTTCTGTATCCCGTGTTGGGGGAAGTGCCCAGATTAAGGCCATGAAGAAGGTATCCAGTAAAGTAAAACTGGAACTTGCTCAATATCGTGAGCTTGCCAGCTTTTCCCAGTTTGGATCGGATATTGATGCGGACACCAAGGCTCGACTGGACCATGGCAGCATCTTAATGGAAGTGGTAAAACAGGGTCAATACAAGCCGGTACCGGTTTTTCACCAGGTTATGATTTTTTATGCCGCCGTCAATGGGTACATGAAGGGAATGGCCATTGAGAATGTTCACCGATTTGAGCAGGATTTTTATGAGTTTATGGATACTCATTACCCAGAAGTCGGAAGATCAATTCTAGAAACAGGGGATCTAAAAGAAGATAAAGAAGCAATACTAAGGCAGGCTCTTGAAGAATTCAAGAAAATAAGAGCAGAGGATGAATTTGCCAATGTTTAGCAATATGATGGAAAGGAGGTGGAAAAATGGCATCCAGTGATATGCAAGATGTGAAAAGGCGAATCAAAAGTGTCACCAGCTTGGAACACATTACCAATGCCATGAAGTTGGTATCTGCGGCCAAACTGAGACGTGCCAAAGCCACCTTCGAAAAAACCCACGAAAATTACGATTATATTACCCATGCCATTGCAGAAATTTTTCATAATACCGCCCAGGTTCCACAAAAGTATTTGTTGGGGAATCGTGAAATTGTGAAGACGTGTTACATTTTGGTAACCAGTTGCAGAGGGATGTGCGGAAGCTTCAACACCAATGTGATTCGTGAGGCGGAAGCAGAAATCAAAGCGGATCCGGAGAAGCCCGTTATTGTGGCCATTGGATCCAAGGGCATGGAATATTTCATGAAGCGGGGATACGAAATTCAGACGGCCTACTGTTTGCCGCCGGAGAATATTTCGTTTCTGGAAACCAGAGAAATCAGCAAACCGATTATTGAAATGTATGATTCGGGAGAAATCGATGAAGTTGTCTTAATTTATACTACCTTTGTCAGCGGACTGGAACAAAAAGTGCGCAACATCACCCTGCTTCCCTTTGAGGTGGAGGAGGGACCTGAAATTATAAAACACGAAAAGGAAGTTGAATACGAACCTTCTGTAGAAGAGGTATTCAACTATTTAGTACCCAAGTATGTAGAAATCATGGTATATGGCGCGGTTGTAGAATCTGCCACTTGCGAACACGCCGCTCGGCGAATTGCTATGGAGAATGCCACAGAAAACGCCAGAGAAATGCTGGGGGAACTTTCCTTGTTCTATAACCGGGCGAGACAGGCATCCATCACAAAAGAACTTATTGAAATCATAGCCGGCTCGGAAGCCCAAAAGTAGGAGGTAACCTAAGTGAGCGAATTAAATAAAGGAAGAATCCATCAAATCATAGGTCCTGTCATTGATATTAAATTTGAGGCGGAACAGATGCCGGAACTACTCAATGCAATTAATATTCCCTTTACTGATAGAACTGTGGTGGCGGAAGTGGCGCAGCATATTGGCGATGATGTGGTAAGGACGGTTGCCCTATCTTCCACTGACGGGTTGACTAGAGGAATGGAAGCGATCGATACCGGCAGACCTATTGAAATCCCAGTAGGAAAAGAAGTCCTTGGAAGATTAGTCAATGTCATTGGGGAAACCATTGACGGGAAAGGGCCCATTAATACCGGGATGAAACACTCTATTCACCGGGCTGCCCCCGACTTTGAAGAACAGGATACTTCTTCCCAGATTTATGAAACAGGAATTAAAGTTATTGACCTGATTGCACCCTATACTCGTGGAGGAAAGGTTGGTTTGTTCGGTGGTGCCGGCGTAGGCAAAACCGTATTAATTCAGGAATTAATCAGTAACATTGCAAGAGAGCATGGTGGCATTTCAGTTTTTGCCGGGGTTGGCGAGCGAACCCGTGAAGGCAATGACTTGTATTATGATATGATAGAGTCCGGCGTTATTGAGAAAACAGCAATGGCCTTTGGACAGATGAATGAACCACCGGGCGCTAGAATGCGTGTGGCATTGACAGGGCTTACCATGGCAGAATATTTTAGAGACGTAGAAGGGCAAGATGTTCTTTTGTTTATAGATAATATTTTCCGGTTTACCCAAGCCGGATCAGAAGTCTCCGCACTCCTTGGGCGTGTGCCATCAGCGGTAGGATATCAGCCCACGTTGGCAACAGAAATGGGCGCCCTTCAAGAAAGAATTACTTCAACAAAAAAGGGCTCCATCACATCAGTTCAGGCAATTTATGTTCCGGCAGATGATTTGACTGACCCGGCTCCGGCAACAACATTTGCCCATTTGGATTCTACCACCGTATTATCCCGTGCCATTACCGAACTGGGAATTTATCCGGCGGTGGATCCCTTGGATTCCACTTCCAGAATTATGGATCCATTGATTATCGGCGAAGAGCATTACAACACTGCCAGAGGTGTGCAGGAAGTATTGCAACGATATAAAGATCTTCAGGATATTATTGCCATTTTGGGCATGGATGAGCTGTCTGATTCGGACAAGCTGGTTGTGAACCGGGCAAGAAAAATTCAACGGTTTATGTCACAACCGTTCAGCGTTGCCGAGCAATTTACCGGAATCCCCGGGAAATATCTGCCATTAAGCGAAACCATTCGAAGTTTCAAGGAGATATTGGAGGGCAAACACGACCAGATTCCTGAACAATTTTTCCTGTTGGCAGGTGGAATTGATGATGTGGTAGAGAAATACGAAAAGGAAAAGAACAATGGCTAAGGCGGTAAAACTGGAAATCATGACACCATCCAAGCACTTTTATTCCGGTGATGTAGAGCTGGTCATTGTAAGGACCCATTCGGGAGACGAAGGGTTTATGGCGGGACATGCTTGGGCCACAAAACTTCTTGCGGTGGGCGAACTGTGGATTCAGGAAGCCGGCAGCAAGGATTATCGTATTGCCGCGATTTCGGAAGGCTTTATTGATGTGAAAGAACATATCATAATCTTTACTGATGCTGCAGAATGGGCGGAAGATATTGATTTGGAAAGGGCGCTTAGCACCAAGTCCAGGGCAGAAGACTGGTTGGTGCATGATGAAAGACATGACCCCAACGAAGTTGCGGTTGCAAAAATTGCCATTGTAAAGGCGATTACGCGAATGAATGTGGCAGAAGGCGGCGGCCGAAGGAAGCGGGGTTAGGATTGAAATGACAAGAATAAAAAAGAAACTACTACTGGTTTTGCTGGTTTTACTGGTTTCATTTTTGGCAATCGGCATGGTTTCAACGGGCTGCGGCAAGGATGATTCGGACCAATCTCAAGAACAAAGCAAATCTCTTTCGGGAACAGTCAATATTGTGACCCAGAATGGAGCCGGGGAGGAAGTTTTAGGGGACATGCCGGATGGATATGATGTTCAAACTTACAAAAGCAAGGATGAGGTGGTAGACCAAATACAAAATGGCAATATTGATTTGGCCATTGTATCCGCCAATACCGCAGCACAGGTATACAATCAAACAGAGGGAAAATTCGTAGCGATTAGCCCGGTCGCCCTAAATGATTGGTATATTGTTTCAAACAATGGGAACATTACTTCTCAGGACTTAACCGGTTTGAAGTACAAGACCATTGTGGCCACCAACCAAGGGGGCACCGGTCAATACGTCCTTCAAAAGCTACTGGAAGATAGCAATATCAACCCGGATTATCAGGTGACCATGAAATGGGTGGATACACCTGCAGACGTGTTGTCGGCCCTAAAAACATCCGGTACGGTAGCCTTACTTCAAGAACCATTTGTTTCACAGGCTCTTTCAACATCATCTGACAACAGTGACGTAACTTCAGACATCGACTTAGGCACATTATGGGAAAGCCAATATGGTTCTCCCATTCCATCGGATGTACTCATTGCCAGTAAGGATTTTGTTAAGAATCGAGGAGATGATCTGGATATTTTTATCAGCGACGTTATAGAATCAATTGACAGCGCAAAAAAAACATCCAATGCAGATTTGGTGTTTTATGATAGCAGTAGAGGAATGGATATTCTCAAAGATTACTTTTCCTTGATGAAGGATCTTGATTCAGTAGGCGGAAAAATTCTAAATTCGACATTTTATTACGGAATAGGAGAATAGCTATGGCAGGACCCATAACAATTAAAATTACTGAAGATTTGACCTATGAAGAATTGCTTGCAAGAGTAAAAGCAGGATGGGATGAAAAGAAATATGGGAAGCCCCAAATGCAAGAGGTAAACAGCAAGAAGTACTTAGGGTTTCCGGGCACTCCTTGGATTGCAACCTTGGTCTATCCAGGACGCAAAAAAATTGTTGTACAATCCATGCCTGTGAATTTCCAAGTAGCCTTCACCAAGGAAGGGAAGAAACAGTTGAAGGAAGTAAACCGAGAAGTCCTTCCCGTTATTGCCCAAGGTTTTCGTGAACTTTTGGCTGATATCCTTAGATAAGAATGGACCCTTTTGCCAGAATCACTCCGGTGCCGCCAATCTGAATATTCAGAGCGGCATCTTTTATTTCCAGCCTGCTTTGGATGATGGAAGGTCGATCCATTTCTCGCCCCTGAATAAAACGTTGCGTGCCTCCTTGGGGAATCAAGTTGTGCTGATATAAGTAATAGGTCAGAGCGCCATTAGAGGTTCCTGTAGCAGCCTCTTCGGGAATCCCATATAAAGGAGCAAAGTTTCTACAAAAACAAGTCACACCTTCTTCGGTGCCCTCCAAAGTAAAGGCATGCACGCCGGTCACGTTATATCGGGTAGAAAGAGCGGATAGGGCATCAAAATCCGGAACTATTTTTGACAGTTGAACAGAGGAAGACACAGGAAGCATAATATCAGGCAATCCGGTAGAAATTATCATGGGAAACAACTGGATAGATTGCCCCTGGAGATTGGTTGCTACAACTGTTTCCTGGGCAAGACCCATGACACGGTAAAGTTCAGAGATGTCTTTTTGATCCTGAATGGTTCCCAAGTTTTGAGGCGATGCCATATCCATCATCACCAAGTCCTTTTCCAACTGAATTTGAAGGTTCCCCGCCAAAGTTTGATTGACACAATCAATTCCCTGTGTTGCCAACCCTTCTGAAGTTAATACGGTAAAGGCCGCGATGGTGGCGTGACCGCATAAATCCACCTCATTGGTTGGGGTAAAATAACGGGTGTGAAATTGATTTTGCCCTACGGGTTTTACAAAAGCTGTTTCTGAATATCGCAACTCAGCGGCAGTCTTTCGCATCTGTTCTTCTTCCGGAAAATCCTGATATGGATCCAGCAAGACCACCCCTGCCGGGTTTCCTCCAAAAGGAGTATCTGTAAAGGCATCAACAATATAGAATTTCATAGGAAAAGTCCTCCAATCCGGTATGTCAAAAACGCTACAATCCAGGCCACGGCGGTTTGAAAAACCATGATTGCAATGGCAAACCGCCATCCATTCATTTCTTTTTTGATGGTGGCCATGGTTGCGGCACAAGGCATGTATAATAAACAGAATACCATAAACACATAGGCTGTCAACGGCGTAAAAATTTCCGACAACAGGACGGAAAGGGAAATTCCTTGACTTGCACCGGTGAGAACTGCCAAGGTACTTACGACGGCCTCCTTAGCGGATAGGCCGGTAATCAGTGCAGTGGAAGCTCGCCAATCACCAAATCCCAAAGGAGCCAAAAGAGGTGCGGCAAACCGCCCAATCACTGCCAAAATACTATCGTTGGGGTTTGATACTAAATTAAGACCCAAATCAAAACTTTGCAAAAACCAAATGACGATGGTGGCAATAAATACAATGGTAAAAGCTTTTCGAATAAAACCTTTCGCATTTTCCCAAACCCGCAGCATGACACTTTTCAAGGTAGGAATCCGATAGTTTGGCAAGATTAAGACAAAAGGCACAGGATCCCCCTTGTAAATGGTGTGCTTAAAAATCATCGCACATAATACTGATACTAAAATGCCGGTAAGGTAGATGGCCGACATAACCCAAACCCGATTCCCGGTAAAAAAAGCAGTGGTAAAAATCACATAAATAGGCAACTTCGCGCTGCAAGACATGAATGGTATCAGTGCAATGGTCAAGTAGCGATCTCGTTTGCTGGGGAGAGATCGGGTAGCCATAATTGCCGGCACGGAACATCCGAATCCGATGAGCATCGGGACAATGGAGCGACCGGATAGCCCTAGTTTTCGCAGCAACTTATCCATGACAAAGGCGACTCTTGGCATATAACCACTGTCTTCAAGGATAGAAAGGAGAAAAAACAATACGGCGATTCGAGGAACAAAGGACAAGACACTTCCCACGCCGGCAAAGACGCCGTTAATAATCAATGAATGGAGGGTAGGAGAAATATCCGCGCCTGCCAGTGCGGAATCCGCAGCCAAAGTCACTTGATCGATGAGCAATGCCAACTCTTGGCACATCCATTCTCCCACAGAATCGAAGGTAAGCCAAAAAACAAGCAGCATAATACCAAGGAAGATGGGAATGGCAAAAACTCGATGAGTCAACACAGTATCAATTAAAACAGAACGGTCGTGTTCAATGGTCGTTTCGCTTTTTCGGTGAATTACTTTTTTTGCCAAATTTTGGATAAATTCATAGCGCATGTCCGCCATGGCAGCCTCAGAATCCGTGCCTAAATGTTGTTCCATATCGGATACAATTTCACCGATTATTTTGCGCTCCGGTTGGCCCAGATTCAATTGACACATAGTGGGCTCGTCCCCTTCAACGATTTTGGAACAACAGAAACGAAGAGGCAACCGGGCTTTTTCGGCGTCCTCCTCTATCAGATGGGCAATGCTGTGAATGGCCGTGTGAACATGGCCGGAACAAAAGTCGATTTTTTTAGGGACCCGATGTTGCTTTGCGGCATCTAGGGCATAGTGGATTAGGTCATGAATTCCTTGATTTTTGCTGGCCGAAATGGGAATCACCGGAATGGAAAGTTCTTCTTCCAATTCCATCAGGTCAAATTCCATACTGTTATTGCGAACTTCGTCCATCATGTTTAATGCAATAACCATTGGAATCTCCAATTCCATTAATTGTAGGGTTAGGTATAGACTTCGCTCAAATCCGGTGGCATCAATTACATTGATAATCACATCCGGTTTTTCAGAGATTAGAATTTCTCGAGTCAACAGGTCATCGGGAGAGTAGGCAGAAAGGGAATAACTGCCCTTCAATTCCACCACAGTGACGTTTTTGTGTTCTTTCACGGGGCCTTCTTTGGCCGCGCTGTTTCGGGCAAAAAATCTTCCTCTAGACACATTGCCACCGGTCATTTGATTGAACAGTGTGCTTACGCCGGCAGTGGGATTGCCAATAATTGCAATATCAGTGGCCATGGCGCGCCTCCTGGTAATTGGAAGAATCCACTGGAGCCGAAGAAACTTCGCCGGAAATCTCTGCCACCTCGACTCTGGAAGCTTCCCCTTTCCGAAGTGATAATTCAAAGCCTCGCAGAGATACCACAATAGGATCCCCCAATGGTGCCACTTTGCGAACCATGACAATGGTATTGGGAGTGAGACCTAAGTCCAACAGGCTTCTGCGAAGTCCGGCTTCGCCGTGGACCATGGTAATTCTAGCCTTCTGGCCTTTTCTTAATCGATCAAGTCTCATGAGAGTCCCTTCATACGTTGGTTAGTCTTTACTAACATTCTACCATGGTTTGCCTGTAAGTCAACTAGGTAATCTCGAAAAAATGAAACCTAAGAAAGAAACAGAATTAGAAGGGCGTTGTCACCCTTGCGACTTTTACGGATAGGATGCAGGTTCTCACATCAATAAAATATCAATATTGAGAATATGGATGGGAATTCGTACAGATTATGAGAGAATATTTTGACAAATTGTTTCTAGAAGAAACACAATTCAATGAAAGTTCTAAAAACAGAAATAAACAAAAATGCGTTACCCATTGAAATCAACGGCATGCACAGAAAAATCAGATTTTTTTTTGCAGAAAGCAAAAAATTGGCATAGAATTTGTATTAATAATATAGTGCAAAGTTATATTGAAGTCGTCGAATGCTGGACGACAATAGAGGGAGGTCATAAAATGACTGAAATGAACAAAGCAAAAGCATTAGAATTAACAAAACGCGTCTGCGGCTATATTGAAGCCGATTCACTAAGCGAAGCAGACAAAAAAGCGATTCACGATGATTCTATCAAGAACTTCAACGAAAACGTAAACCCGGGTTGGTTGGAATACAGAAAATCCGTTTCCAACGATGCGGCATTTATTGAATGGACCGATTCCGAAGAGCATTTTGAAGATTTGCATGGAACACAGTTTATTGACTGTTTAGGCGGATTTGGAATCTACACTTGTGGACACAGAAATCCTGCAATCTTGAAGACTGTAAAGGCTCAATTGGACAGATATGCGTTGCATTCACAAGAATTAGTTGACCCGCTACGTGGATATTTGGCAAATGCATTGGCCATGATTACCCCGGGCGACCTGCAATATTGCTTCTTCACCAATGGTGGAGCAGAGGCCGTAGAAATGGCTTTGAAACTGGCAAGACTGGCAACCGGCGGCAGATGGTACATCTCCACAGTTGGCGCTTTCCACGGCAAATCCATGGGTGCGATTTCCATGGGTGGCAAGGGCGCTTACAGAGAAGACTACATCCCCATGATTCAACAAGTACAACATGTTGAATTTGGTAATGCAGAAGCAATGGAAGCAGCAATCAAAAATCTGACAACTGTTGGAGAAAAAGTTGCCGGCGTTATCATTGAACCAATTCAAGGCGAAGCTGGTGTTATGATTCCACCTGCCGGTTATTTCAAGAAAGTTAGAGAAATCTGCGACAAGTACAACGTAGCCCTGATTTGCGACGAAATCCAAACAGGTATGGGACGTACAGGTACCATGTGGCGTTGTGAATATGAAGGAATTGTTCCTGATATTATGACCTACGGTAAAGCATTTGGCGGCGGCATCATGCCTATCACCGGCATCATCGCCAGACCTAAAATGTGGGTTGAAAAGTTGATTGACAATCCCTGGATTTTGGGATCCCCAACCTTCGGCGGCAACCCCTTGGCTTGCTCTGCTGCTCTTTCCACAATCAAGTTCATGCTTGAAAATGACATTCCTAAAGTATGTCAGGAAAAGGGCGACTACATCATGGCTGGTTTGGAAAAATTAAAGGCCAAGTATCCAACCGTTCTGAAGACATACAGAGGCGCAGGCCTGTTAATCTGCATGGAATTCCCAGAAGCAGAAGTTGGTTACAAAGTAACAAAGGGTCTTTTCGAAAGACACGTAATGACTGCCGGTACATTGGTTAATGCCAAGACCGTTCGAATTGAGCCACCTGCAGTGCTGACCTATGAAACCATTGATTCTGTTCTGACTAAGTTAGATGAATCTTTGGCAGATGCAAAGGCTGCATTCAATCTCTAAACTCACAATTAATAATTTAATAGATCCTTAAGGGAAATGGCAAACAACAAGACCGGATTCATTGAATTCGGTCTTGTTGCTTTTTGAACCGGTTGACGTTGTGATTTTTTTGGGATGCTGATATACTTGAATGACATTTATATGATATTTCTCCTATGGAAAGAATGGAGGGCTCAGCAATGAGTATGAAAACCTTTATTGTGAATAAGTGGTCCTTTTTAACCAATGGCATCAGACGTTTTGCCTTTCCTTTTATATATACTGTGTTAATTGCAATCGTGTCCGCGTATACGATTATTATGGAGAAAGATACAGATGATATGGCACGATTGATATTGGCATTGAGTCTGGGCTTTTTTGTTTCAATCTTATTGACGTTGCTGGCGGAAAGGTTCAAAACCACCGGGAATGTATATCTTTTTCAAGCCTTGTCGGTGGTTGCAACCCTCGGAACATGGTTTGCCATAAAAAATTACATGACGGACGCCTATGTGATGATGGGATATTTTGGGGTTAGCTTCGCAGTAATTGGTGCAATTCTATTTTTCTTGTATGGGGAGAAGAATCAAGACCTGTTGGCTCCCCATTTATTGAAAGGGGCTGTATTCTCTCTGGCGGTTGCCGGAATTCTTCAAGCAGGACTAAGCTTGTGTATCACAGCTTTCGATGCCATTATTGTTGATATTCCCGAAATGTGGAAATACATTGCAGTTCTTGGAGTGTTTTCCGGCGTGATTGTTGCGACCAATTTATTCCTGTCCGGGGTGCCAAAACCGGGAGAGTCCATTGTCCTGCCCAAGGTCGTTAAGATTCTATTAGGGCTGATTGGTCTTCCCATATATTTGCTGTTGGTTGGGATTTTATATGTATATTTGGCAAAAATTCTCATTACTTGGAATTTGCCATCCAATGAAATCAATCTATATGCTTCCCTTGCTGCTTTGTTTTTTATTTTATTCTATTTGACAATTGGCAGTTACAAATTCGAGAACAAGCTGATTGCTTTGTTTATGAAGTGGGGGAAATATGCACTAATCCCAATTATTTTGATGCAGTTATACGCCATCTACTTAAGGGTGTCCGCCTACGGGATTACAATCCTACGATACACTTCCATTATTTTGGTGGCAATCGTGCTAGTGTTTTTGTTGCTGGCCATCTACAAGAAAGGCAAATACCTGAAAGGGATTTTTGCGGTAATTGCAGCGGCTGCCATTATTTTTACCTTTACGCCTCTTAATATTATTGACGTACCGGACAAAGTACAATTTAATAGGTTGGTCTCCATATTGGAAGAAAATCAAATGTACGAGAATGGTAAAGTCGTGGCCAAGGCCAATGTTTCAGCTGATGACAAAAGCGAGATTACCAATATATTCGAGTACTTAGTGAGAAGCGGCGGCGACAAAATTGACTTGATTGCCTCTTTCCGTCCAACAAAAGGCAGCAACACCTACAGTAGCGGAGATTTTAAAGAGACTTTTGGATTTTCTCCAACCTATGATGGTGTGGGTGAATCCCCAGGCACAGATGCCGAGTATTTTAGCACCACCTTCCTTTATACCGGCCTTGCCATCCATGATTTTTCCAAATTTATTTCGGATGTGACCTATCTGGGTAATCAGGATGGCAAAGAATCTTCCGAAATCAATGAACAAAACAAGGTTGTTTCTGTTGAAAATGAAAATGGTGATGTCTTTACCGTGGATGTTTTTGCGGTAATGGACCAAATATACAAAATGGGCAGTGCAGGGAATGGAACCTTGAAGCAAGAAATGAAGGTTCCCATAGATGGTGGAGACTATTTTGTGACAGACATAAGCTTCAGAAAAGAGGGGGGAAACTACTACCTACAATCTCTCGATGGCTTTGTCATGAAGTAATCCACCCTTTCCGCAAAATATGCATAAGGAGACACAATGAAATTTTCTGAAATGAAATACACACGAATTGATTGTAATGAGTTACAGTCACAATATAAGGTTTTGATTCAGCGGGCAAGAGCGGTAAAGGACGGACAGCAACTGATCCAACTGATATTGGAACATGAAACCCTATCAAAGCGGCTTATGACCATGAGTACCTTGGCGGAAGTGCGAAATACCATTAATACGGAGGACTTGTTTTACAAGGCCGAAAAAGAGTATTATGACGAAATTTCCCCGGTTCTCCAGGAAACCATCCAAGAGTTTATGAAACTGCTGGTGGAATCCCCCTTTCGACAGGCTTTGGAACAACGATTTGGCAGTTTATGGCTGGTCAACATGGAGATGGAATTAAAAACTTTCCAACCGGAGTTGATTCCCATGCTTCAGGAAGAAAACAGATTGACCAGTCAATATCAAGAACTGCTGGCTTCCGCACAAATTGAATTTGACGGAAAGACCCTGAATTTGTCCCAACTATCGGCCTATAAAGAGCATTGGGATCGAGGGGTTCGTCATCAGGCATATCTTGCTGAAAGCGGTTTTTTTGGGGATCATAAGGATACCTTGGATACCTTGTTTGATGATTTGGTTCAGGTTCGCACAAAAATGGCCCATACATTAGGATATGAAAACTTTACCCAGTTAGGGTATCTTAGAATGACAAGAAATTGTTATGACCCTACCATGGTCAAGGAATTTCGCAATCAAGTGGCATGGGAGATTGTGCCTTTGGTGGACAAGTTAAAAATAATGCAGGCCGGTCGAATTGGTGTGGAACAGCTAAAAATCTATGATGACCTTTTTGGCTATGGGGATGGAAATCCAAAACCCATGGGAACATGGGAGGAAGTTTTGGCAGCGGGGAAGCAGATGTACCAAGAAATGTCCCCGGAAACCAAAGAATTTATCCGATTTATGTTTGACAACGAACTGTTTGATGTGATAACGAAAAAAGGAAAAGCCGCCGGTGGATACTGTACCGAGTTCCCGGATTACAAGGCTCCCTTTATTTTTGCTAATTTCAATGGCACTTCCGGAGATGTGGATGTACTTACCCACGAAGCGGGGCATGCGTTTGCTTTTTACCAATCCCGGGATTTTCAGCTGGGAGAAACCATGAGTCCCACCTATGAAGCCTGTGAGGTCCATTCCATGTCCATGGAGTTTATTGCTTGGAAATGGTTGCATTTGTTCTACGGCAATGATGCAGACCGTGCAAAATTCATGCATTTGGAATCCTCCCTGGTGTTCCTCCCCTATGGCACCATGGTTGATGAGTTTCAACATATTATTTATGACAACCCGACCCTAACCCCCAAGGACCGGTGCGATGCATGGCTTCGGTTGGAGAAAAAATACAGACCTTATATGGATTTTGACGATGTGGATTTTTATCAACAGGGGAGAGGATGGCAAAGGCAGTTGCATATCTACCAACATCCTTTTTATTATATTGATTATTGTTTGGCTCAAACCGTTGCGCTGAACTTTTGGAGTTTGACTCAAAAAGACTTTGGGGATGCTTGGAAACGATATATGTCCTTTGTTTCCCAAGGAGGGAAGATGACCTTTGTGGATTTATGCAAAGTGGCCGGAATCAAGAGCCCCTTTGAACAAGGAAGCGTATCGGAAATTGCCAAGACAGCAAAACGCTGGTTGGAAAAATAGAAGCGATACAAAGTAGAAATAAAAAAGGTTGCTTAGTCGGGTATGGGCTGAGCAACCTTTTGGATTATCGGTTATTGTAGGCCTGAAGACCCATTTCCAGCACTTTCATTGCCCGGCTAATTTCCTCCGGCTCGTTGGCACAAAATGAAAATCTGGCCTTGGATTTGCCTTTTTCTTTGTTGCCATAAAAACCGGAACCCGGGGCAAAGGAGACGGTTTCTCCATGATATTCAAAGTTGGTCAGCATCCATGCTGCGAAGTCGTCGGTGTCTTCAACCGGAAGCTTTACCAACACGTAAAAAGCGCCGGAAGGGCGAACGCATAGCACCCCATCTATATTAGACAAAAGATCACAAATGCAATCTCGTCGTTCCCGATAGGCGTCAATTACATCGGACAGATATTCTCCAACATTATTTAACATTTCTGATGTAGCGTATTGTTCAATGGTGGAAACGGACAGACGGGCTTGACATAGCTTTAAGGTTTGAGCGATGAAGTCTTTATTGGCAGAGCCGATAACCCCGATTCTGGCACCACATGCACTGTAATGCTTTGAAACACTGTCCACCAAAACCACTCGATCCTTTAGGTCCGGCATGTTCATAAAGGATTTGTAATGAATGGGGTCATAGATGAAATTCCGGTAGACTTCATCGGCAATGACAAATAAGTTGTATTCCAATGCCAAATCTCGTATACCGTTCATCTCAGCCTCACTGAGAATGGCTCCTGTAGGATTGTTAGGGTTGGACAGAAGTATGGCACGGGTTTTCGGGGTGACCAGCTTTTCCATTTCCTCCTTGGAAGGGAAGCGGTAGTTCTCATGTATTTTCAAGGTGACCGGCACCATCACTGCATCCACCATCCGAATAAAACTCTCGTAGTTGGAATAAAAGGGCTCCGCCACCAAAACCTCATCTCCCGGGTCACATATGGTGGAAAGGGCAAATACGATGGCCTCGCTACCCCCCTGGGTAATGAGTAGATCCTCCTTGCTCAGCGTAATTCCGTTGCTGCGATAAAACTCCTCAAAAGCAGTTCTCAAACTGGTGGTTCCTTTGGAATTCGTATAGCGAACAATATGGTCGCTATATCCTTGTATCCCTTCAAGAAATCCATCCGGCGTTTTGATATTGGGCTGGCCAATGTGCATTTCATGGACATGAATCCCCCGTGAGGAGGCTTCTTCTATAAAGGGGACCAGTTTTCTCACCGGTGAGTAATCCATAGCATTGATACGATTTGAAAAATTCATGATGTTCTCCCTTGG
This sequence comes from Anaerovoracaceae bacterium, assembly GCA_963676385.2. Taxonomy (GTDB): domain Bacteria; phylum Bacillota; class Clostridia; order Peptostreptococcales; family Anaerovoracaceae; genus UBA1422. Next base: position 114,042 of record CAXXMM010000006.1, on the reverse strand, counting down.
CTTTGCAATTTATTATCGTAGTTTGTCATCATGGTTTATTATAGTAATACGGACCATAAATAGACGTACGATTGAATTATTATATGTGTAAATCTATAATAATTCAAGTCGTGAAAGGTATGTATACGATATACGTCAAAATACATTAAAAACTTTTTTTGTAACTTTTTGAAAAAGTGCTATAATAGGCGAGTGGGAAAAATTTGGGATAGGGCCCACTGAAAAACCAAAGTTGTATAAAATAATTATCTAAAGATAGAGGTACCATTTTGATCAAATTAAAAAAGTATTTGCGCCCGTTTATATGGGCTTTAATGTTGGCGATTGCATTATTGCTGGTCCAGGCAATTTGCGAATTAAACCTGCCAAACTATATGTCCCGAATCGTGAACATCGGCATTCAGCAGGGTGGTGTTGAGCATGCAACACCGGAAGTTTTTTCCCAAGATGGGTATGCCCTTATGGGGATTCTCATGGATGGGGAGGGGCAAACCCTGTTGAAGGAAAACTATAAACTTAGCGATAAAAAAGTGGATGGACAAACTGTATATCGTCTCAAAGATTCCATTTCTCAAGGAACCTTGACCAAATTGGATCACCAGTTTGGTGTGGGGACTTGGACGTTGGTTAATTTGCTTGGAGAAATCGCCCCCACTACGGGAGGAGAAAGCAGCCAGACCATGTCCTCCGATGGCATTACTGCAGATAACTTGAAGGAATTGTATCAAATGATTCCTGTGTTGCAACAAATGCCTGCGGCAACCATTGATGCCGCCCGGCAAAAAGCCGAAAAACTGGATGATACCTTTTTAAACCAATCCGGCATCACATTGTCAAAAGCCTTCTCCGAAGAGCTGGGTGTCAATATGGATAAGGTACAACGTCATTACATTATTACAGTAGGAATATGGATGCTGTTAATTGCATTGGCCAGTGGGGTGGCGGTCATTCTTGTCACCTTGCTTTCCTCCAGAATCGCCGCAGGAATTGCCAGAAATTTACGTGGGGATTTGTTTGCCAAAGTTGAAAGTTTTTCCCACGTGGAGTTTGATCGATTTTCTTCTGCATCTCTGATTACCCGTTCCACCAATGATGTACTTCAGATTCAGACGTTGCTGGCCATAGGTATTCGAATGCTGCTTTATTCTCCCTTAATCGCCGTGGGAGGTATTTTCATGGCATTGCAGAAATCCGTTTCCATGGGGTGGGTCATTGCCGTGGCGTGTATTGCAGTAGTTGGTGTCATTGCCGTGGTTTTGGTGGTGGCAGTACCAAAATTCAAGGCGCTGCAAAAACTCATTGACCGAATTAATTTAATTACCCGGGAGGGGCTCAATGGGTTGATGGTCATCCGTGCCTTCAGAAATGAAGCTCACGAAGAAAAGAGATTTGAAGTTGCCAACAAGAATTTGGCGGACACATACCTTTTCGTCAATCGGACCATGTCCTTCATGTTTCCTGTGCTGATGCTCATTATGAACGGCATCTCCGTACTAATCATTTGGGTTGGATCCCATCAGGTGGCGGAGGCTACCATGCAAGTCGGGGATATGATGGCATTCATGCAGTATGCCATGATGATTATCTTCTCATTCTTGATGATTTCAATGATGTTTGTATTCTTGCCTCGTGCGGCTGTTGCGGCGGATCGAATTGCAGAAGTATTGGAAACGGTGCCGGCCATTTCAGACCCCAAGAATCCGGAACACATTTTGCCGGAGAAGAAAGGCTTTGTGGAATTTCAAAATGTAAGCTTTTTTTATGAAGAAGCAGAAGAGCCTGCGATTGATGGGATTTCATTTATTGCCAGCCCGGGAGAGACTACGGCATTTATCGGCCCAACCGGTGCGGGGAAATCCACACTTCTGAACTTGATTCCCAGATTTTACGATGCCACGTTTGGCCAAGTCTTGGTGGATGGGGTTGATGTGAAAAAAATGTCCATGAAGGAGTTGCGCAGTCACATTGGGTATGTGCCACAGAAGAGTGTGCTTATGGGAGGCACCATTGGAACAAATATAAAATACGGAAATCCGGATTTGACAGAGGAAGAAATGATTCAATTGTCTGAGATTGCCCAGGCCAGTGAATTCATTGAAAGCAGTGAAAACGGCTTTGATGCGGATATTTCCCAAGGCGGGGGCAACATTTCCGGCGGCCAGAAGCAAAGACTGTCCATTGCCCGTGCCTTGGCGATGAAACCGGACATTTATCTTTTCGACGACAGTTTTTCTGCCTTGGACTTCAAAACAGATGCGGCTTTGCGAAAAGCACTAAATGCATATACAAAAAATTCTACCGTGTTAATCGTTGCCCAACGAGTGAACACCATTATGGATGCAAATCAGATTTATGTGCTGGATGATGGCAGGATTGTGGGTCATGGAACCCATCGAGAACTTCTTGCCAACTGCCCGGCCTATTATGAAATAGCGTCATCTCAATTATCAGCGGAAGAGCTGGAAGAAAGGGGGGAACACCATGGCAAATAATCATAATGCAACCCCTCGTCCCAAAAGAGGTGGGTTTGGAAGAGGCCCTCAGGGTCACTTTGGTGGCCCGGCAGAAAAGCCAAAAGATTTTAAAGGAACCATGATGAAGTTAATACGATATCTTGGGAAATATAGGGCCGGCATGGTGGTGGTATTGGTGTTTGCTGTAGCATCCACTATATTTGCAATATTGGGACCCAAAATATTGGGGAACGCCACCACAAAGCTTTTTGAGGGCATAATGTCACAAATTACGGGAACCGGAGATGGAGTGGACTTTGATTCCATTGAGCGGATTCTCCTGTGGTTAATGGGACTATACGGAATCAGTGCGGCCTTTTCCTTTATACAAAGTTGGATCGTCACAGGGATTGCCAACAAAGTCACCTACAAAATCCGAAACGAGATTGAGGCGAAGATCCACAACCTGCCCCTTTCCTATTTTGATAAGGTGCCAACCGGAGATGTGCTTTCCAGAATGACCAATGACGTGGACATTATCAGCCAGACTATGAACCAAAGCGTTTCTCAAATTGTGGTATCCTTTACCACGTTAGTTGGGATTCTGGTGATGATGTTCAGCATCAGTTGGCATATGACCATTGTGGCCCTGTTGACCCTTCCGGTTTCCTTTGGGTTTATTGCCATGATTGTCAAGGCTTCCCAAAAACATTTTACAAAGCAGCAAGAATATCTGGGGAAGGTCAGTGGCCAAGTAGAAGAAAATTATGGAGCCCACGTGGTGGTAAGGGCCTTTAACGGGGAGGAACGGGCCTTGGAGGAATTTGAAAACGACAACAACATTTTGTATCAATCTGCGTGGAAGGCCAACTTCATGTCAGGAATGATGATGCCCATTATGAGTTTTATCGGCAACCTCGGCTATGTGGCCATCTGTATTTTAGGGGGCTACTTTGCGGCAAACGGCACCATCAAGGTGGGTGATATCCAAGCCTTTGTTCAGTATACCAGACAATTTACCCAGCCCATTGCCCAGGTATCCCAAATCGCATCCATCATTCAGCAGACTGTTGCGGCAGCTGAGCGGGTTTTCACCTTCTTGGAAGAAGAGGAAGAGCCAAAGGATCAGGTGGATGCCCTTCAACTTTGTGACAAAAATGAAACCCATGGTGAAAACTGTGTGGAACTGTCTGGTGCGGTGGAATTTAGAAATGTGCACTTCGGATACACAGAAGACAAAATCATTATTAACGATTTTAGCGCCAAAGTATTGCCGGGGCAGAAAGTTGCCATCGTCGGTCCAACCGGGGCGGGGAAGACCACCATTGTGAAGCTGCTTATGCGGTTTTATGACATCTCCGCCGGGCAGATTTTGTTGGATGAACATGATATTCGTTCCTTTGGCCGATCGGATCTTCGTTCCGCCTTTGGAATGGTGCTTCAGGATACTTGGCTTACCAATGCCTCCATCGATGAAAACATTCGATACGGCAGGCTGGATGCCACCAAAGAAGAAGTGCGAAGCGCCGCCAAAGCCGCTCAGGTGGATCACTTTGTATCCACCTTGCCTAAGGGCTACCACATGATTATCAACGAGGAATCCAATAATATTTCCCAAGGGCAAAAGCAGTTGCTGACCATCGCCAGAGCCATATTGGCAGACCCTAAAATATTAATTTTGGATGAGGCCACCAGCTCGGTGGATACCCGAACAGAAATGTTGATACAAAAAGCCATGGACAATTTGATGCATGGACGTACCAGCTTTATTATTGCCCATCGATTATCCACCATTCGAAATGCAGATTTGATTTTGGTGATGAATCAGGGGGACATTATTGAAATGGGCAATCATGATGACCTAATGAAAAAGGATGGCTTCTACGCCAACCTTTACAATGCACAATTCAGTTAAAGGACGCTAGTCGTCCAAAAAAGCGGCTCCTCGGAGAATCATGGCGTTGGATAGTTTCGCCATTTCTTCTACGGTTTCAACAAAGCCGTTTTTCATCCAGTACTCCAAAAGGCCGATACAACCATAGGCGATGAAGGTATAAAACAATTCAAGCTGATGGGGTGAGGCCTTTTTGTATATCTGGGCATATTGAACCATGGTTGTTTCTTTGGCATTGTTCAATAAATTAATGACAAATTGGCGGTCAGAATGGGGCCCGAGAAATACCCCGCACATGTCAGCATTTCGCTTAAGAAAATCAAACATAGTAATCATAAAAAGAGGGACTTTGTCTGCAGAAAAATTACTGGGCAAATCCACTTGGGTAAGGGTTTCTTGAAACTCTTGATAAATTTCATCCTCCAGTTTTTTTTGCAAATCGAAGATGTCCGCGTAATGGGCGTAAAACGTAGAACGGTTAATCTCTGCTCTGGCGCATAATTCGGCGACGGAAATACTTTGCAGGGGCCTTTCCGACATCATTTGTGCAAAAGCCCAGCGCAATCGTTTTTTCGTCATGCGCACACGAAGATCATTTTTCCCACTCCTCATGGCCAATTCCTTTCAGGTATTCCACTTCTTTGGCGGTCAGTTTTCGGTAATGTCCTTCCATCAACCTGCCTAGACGTAATTCTCCCATGGAAACTCGCTCCAATTCTTGGACTTTGCATCCAACAGTGGCAAACATTTTTCGTACTTGTCTGTTTTTGCCTTCGTGGATTTCAATTTCCACAATGGCCGACCGATCTCCTTGCTTTAAGATTTCAACTCGGGCATTGGAGGTGACAAATCCTCCAATATCCACACCTTTTCGCAGCTTTGCCAGCTTTTCATTGGATAAAATTCCGGAGACTCTGGCGTGATAGGTCTTGGAGACTTGGTGTTGGGGATGGGTTAATTTCTGGGACAGCTCGCCGTCATTGGTCATAATCAGAAGTCCGGTGGTATTATAATCCAAACGTCCCACAGGAAAGATTCGTTCCGTAATATCAGACACCAAATCCATTACGGTGGGACGATTCTGCTCGTCGCTGACCGTAGTAATGTAGCCCTTTGGTTTGTTTAAGACAATATATATTTTTTTTGAGGCAGGACGCAATGCAAGGCCGTTGACTTCAACCACATCTTCCGGCTTCACGTCGTATCCCGGTTCTTTCATGACCTTGTTGTTAATGCGCACTGCACCGTTTAGGGTAAGCTGATCCGCCTTGCGCCTGCTGGCGACGCCGGATTGGGCAATGTATTTGTTTAGTCTCATGGATTCTCCTGTCTGACGAAACGTTATTCGTCGCTGCTTTGGGTATCTGCCGGAAATTCCAGGGCAATCTGCTGAAGATTCAGCACATCTTCCGGCTCTTCAAACTCAATGGCAGCTTCAATGTCTTCGATTTCGGGAAGCTCCCGCAAGGAGGCAAATCCAAAATATTTTAGAAAAGCATCGGTGGTTCCATACAAAATAGGTCTGCCGATACCCGTGGAACGTCCCACTTCTTCAATCAACTCTCTTTTTGTAAGACCCTCCAAAACCCGGTCGCATTTGATGCCTCGAATAGCCTCGATTTCTCCTCGGGTGACAGGTTGTTTGTAGGCAACAATGGCTAATACTTCCAATGCGGACTGGGTCAACTTCCGATGTTTCATGGGTGTGCATAGCCGTTCAATGTATTCGGAATTGTTGCTCTCAGTGACATATTGGAAACTTTTGTTTACCTCGCGAATCCGGATGCCCCGGCCTTCCTGTTCGTACTCCAGTTGTAGTTCTTTCATATAATCATAGGCCTCTTTGGCATCAATGTTAAAGACCTCTCCCGCCAGCTTTGCTGAAAGAGGTTCTCCCCAAATAAACATCATAGATTCAAAGGCGGATTTTATTGATTTCTTACTTGTCATAATTGGATTCCTCCTGACCTTCCTGCGGGTCTTCCAAACCGGTCATCAGATATTCGGTGGCTTGGATGGTAATATCCCCAAAAATGGATTTCTGGGTTGCATTGATTTTGCGTTGTTTTAGCATTTCCAGAATGGACACAAAAGAAAGAGCGGCGTCGTATGGATTTTTTTTGTCCGGAATGAACTCAAAAAATGAAAAGGTCTTGTCTTTTTCTTTGGCAAGAAGTTCAGTAATCAGGTCGATTCGAGCTTCAGTGGTAATACGGTGACGCTCATCCCGCTGATAATTTCTTCGGATTTCGTCCACTTTTCGCTTCTTCACAATAAAATCATTAAATGCCCGGATAAACTGGTTAATGTCCAGGGTCAATAACTCATCCGGCTCGTTCATATAGGGAGAAAGGTCTTCCTTGGGCTTTTCAAATACCCGCAAGGTTTGAGCCTCTCGGCTGGTCAACATTTCCGATGCCCCCTTGAATTTTTTGTATTCAAGGAGTTTTTGAACCAAAGCTGTCCGAGGATCCTCATATTCGCTTTCGGACCCATCCATGGTCATTCGTGGCAACAGCATTTTTGACTTGATATCAATCAATGTAGCGGCCAATACCATAAATTCAGAGGCCACCAACACGTCGGTTTTTTTCATTTCTTCAACAAAGGTCAAATATTGGGAAGTGATTTCCGACACACGAATATCGTAAATGCTCATCTTGGCGTTTTCGATAAGGTACACCAAAAGGTCAAAGGGGCCTTCAAAGATGTTTAATTTGACTTTATAACTCATACAGTCAAGAATCCTTTCCTGGGATGCGCCACTTTTTCGCAGGGTGCATCGATTCATTATAACCCAAATTTTCCGGTGTCGCTATACTTTCTTGTGGGTTGGAAGAATGTGGTTTTGGTTGGCAGAAGCCCCGTCGTTTTCGTGGAAGTTGTAATACAATAGTCCGGTAATGACCACCATGCCTCCAATGATTTTGGAGAGGCTTGGAACTTCCCCCAAAATCAACATTGCCAAAAGGGCAGCCGCCACGATTTCAGAAATCCCCCAGGCAGATAAGTAGAGGGATGACACAAAGCCCATGGACCAATTGAAAACCGCATGAGCTCCCAGTTGACAAAGGGCGGTCATGACGATGAGCCATAGGTAATCTGACAAAGGATAGCCGACAATAGGGGTGCTTGTGGCCACCATACCAATGGCAAAACAGCACCAGCAGGAAAAAAATAATAGCATAATATAGATGTCGCCGGAGATTCGCTTTCGAAGAACTCCACCAATGGAAAAGTATATGCCCATGGCGAAGGCCGCACCCAAAGCGAAGATATCCCCAACCAGATGGTTTCCCGAGAAACTATAGTCAAACCCAATGACAATCGCCCCGCCCAGAAGGGAGACAATCACTCCAATGGCTGCCTGAAGAGGAACTTTTTTCTTTAAGACAATCACTGTAATACCCATAACCACCAGAGGGTGCAGATCAGCTAGGATAATGGCACTGGCCACGGTGGTGTTTTTCACAGCGGTAAACCAACAAAAAAAATGACAAAATAAAAATACGCCGCTGCCAACGGACCAAAGCAGGTCTTTGGTAGAAACGGCTTTCAGTTCTTCCCGTTTTCGTAATAACACAGGAATCAGGAAAAAGGGCAAAGAAAAAGACAGTCGAAAAAATCCGATGGCCATGGAATCTGCGGTAATGAGTTTGCCTAAGGTTCCGGAAGTGGAGCCAAGGAAGATGGCAAAGATGACAATGTATTTGGCGTAGCGCTCTGCAAAGGATTTCATTTAAATACCCGGGCCAATCCAGGTCCGTAGGGTGGATAGACAATACCTTTCTCTGTAATGACGGCGGTAATATAGTCATGGTCTGTAACGTCAAAGGAGGGGTTATAAACATCTACACCCTTGGGGGGCCATTTCTTTGGCAAACCATTGGGTGGTCACTTCCCCGGCAGCACGGCATTCCACAACAATATCATCTCCGGATTTTGTTGCCAAATCAATGGTGGATGTGGGCACAAACATATAAAAAGGAATGTGGTATTCTTTTGCCAGAATTGCCAAGCCTAAGGTGCCAATTTTGTTGGCCCCGTCTCCGTTTTTCGCCATCCGGTCACAACCTACCAAAACAGCATCCACCCAGTGGTTCTTCATGACAGCGGCAGCCATATTGTCGCAAATAAGAGTTACATCAACCCCGGCTTTTTCCAGTTCCCAACAGGTCAACCGGGACCCTTGCATCAGGGGTCGGGTTTCATCTACATAGACGTGAAATCCGTAGTTTTTTTCGTGACCCAAATAAATGGGAGACAGGCTGGTTCCGTATCGTGCAGTTGCGATGGTGCCCGCGTTGCAATGGGTTAGAAGACCCATTCCCGGTTTGAGAAGAGACAAACCGAATTCCCCCATGGCCTTACAGGAGGCCTCGTCTTCCCGGCGAATGGCTTCGGCTTCTTGGTATAGTAAATCCACGATTTGGGATTGATTCAGGTTGGCTTCAAGACCTTTTGTCAGGGATTCTTCCATTCGGTCCATGGCCCAAAATAGATTCACCGCAGTAGGCCGGGCGGTAGCCAAGTATTCTTTCAACCCATGGAATTGCCTTTTGAAATCTTGGCTGTCCTTTGCCTGAATATCCTTGGCTAGAACGAAAAGACCAAAGGCGGCTGCAATTCCAATTGCCGGCGCACCTCGGACCTTAAGGGTATGGATTGCATCCCATAGGTCTTCCTTTGTCCTAATAGGAAGGTACGACTCCCTCCAGGGAAGCTGGGTTTGATCCAAAATTTCCAATTGTTGATGTTCATATCGGACCGGAGCGATAATCATGGCTTTTCTCCCTTACAACGGCTGGCTTTTTAACAATGAATCAGTATGTTTCATCCATTGTATTATATTTGTCCCACAGACCTTTGGCAAGGGCAACGGGGATGATTCACCAAAAGAACCGTTTTAATCAAACTTGTCTTAAATTAATCTGAAAATTTAAAAAAGATATTGCATTTAATTCTTATTTGGATTGGTATGCGTCGAAAAACGAGCACTGGGTATTGTAATTTCATATGCATAGAAAGGGAGATTACAGATGCCAAGCAATAACTCGAAGTACACAGAAGAAATGAGAATCCAAACAGCAGAATTTATCTTAAACAGCGGAAAGTCTGCCACCAGCGTAGCCGAAGAAATGGGAATCGACACTAATACGGTTTGCCGTTGGGTGAGAGATTACAGAAGAAAAAATAAACTGGGCACTTATGCCGAAGAAAAAGGATATTTGACGGCGAAGCCAACGAGTACCCAGGAGATAAAAATCAAAATGCGTGACTTGGAAAGAGAAAACAAACGCATCAATAAGGAACTAGAAGAGGAAAAAATTAAGGTAGAAATCTTAAAAAAATCCCTGCACATCGTCATGCAAGCACCAGAATGAAGTATGAAGCAATACATACATATGGCTCCGAATTTAAGGTGCGGAGGATGTGCAGAGTCTTGGAGCTGAAACCAAGTGGGTACTACCAATGGAAAAGAAGATGGGAGAAAAGAGAAGCATATAGACAGGAAGAAAGAGCCTTGTCCTTAGTGGTTCGGAAAGTCTTTGAAGACAATAAACAGATATATGGCTACCGAAAAATGCAGCATGCCATGGAGAATGAAGGCTATGTTTTAAGTACCTACAAACTGAGGAAAATCATGCGTCAGAACGGCTTGTACCCCATTTCTCTTGGAAAATACAGGCCGGCGCACAAGGGCAAGACAGATGGACGATTCTTTGAGAATAAATTAGAACAGAATTTTTTCACGAAAGAAGCAAATCAAGTTTGGGCCGGAGACATCACCTACATCAAGACGAATCAAGGATTTATGTATTTGGCTGCGGTGATGGATTTGTTCAACCGTGAGATTATAGGATATGCTATCAGCAAAAATATTGACAGCGAGTTGACAAAGAATGCGCTGGGAAATGCGCTGGCAAGAACAGATCGACGAAATGGGAAAGTAACATTTCATAGTGATCGGGGTAGCCAATATGCCAGCAACGCATTTCAAGAGATGCTAAAAAAATATGCCATGGAAGGAAGCATGAGCAGGCCTGGTTGCCCTTACGACAACGCATGCCTTGAGAGCTTCTTTTCCACTGCGAAAAAAGAGCGCATCTACAGAAAGGAATATGGTACACTGGAAGAAGTGAAGTCGGATTTGTTCGAATATATCGAACTGTTTTATAACCGGAAGCGTATGCATTCGCATTTGGGATACATGAGCCCGGTAGAATACCGAATGACGAAAGAAAAGGAAAAACAAGCTAAAACCAACAATGTAGGAATGCATATGACTGCCCAAATGTGCTAGACAAATATCGACGCAGTCCAGGAAATACGTCCAAGGATTATACTTATGACGATTTGGGAAGACTTACCCAAGTAGAAAAAACAGTCGGACAGAATTCAGATGAAGTCAATTATACATATGATAATGCGGGAAACCGACTAACCAAAACGACGGACTCAAAAGAATTTGCTTACTCGTATAATGGACTGAACCAACTTACATCATCAACGGAAATTGAAGTCGGTACAAATAACCAGGTTGAATCAACGACCTACACCTATGATGAAAAAGGGAACCAAATAACTGAAAGCGAGACCAGAGGCACAAATCAGACGGTGACGAGTAATGATTATACAGTGGATAATCAATTGAAGACAGTTCGAATCACAGAAAATGGCAACGACATGCTGGTTCAAGACAATTTGTATGACGGTAGTGGGCAACGCATTTCCAAGGTAGAGAATGAAGTTGAGACAACATACTATTACCAAGGATCCAGTGTTCTTTTTACACTGGACACCGGAGGAAATGATAAAACCACCCAGAATTTTCTTACTACCACTGGGAGTGTAATTGGAACCGCCAGATACACCACTTCGGATATCTCATATTATCTCTACAACAAGGACATCCGAAACAGCACTGTAAGCATCGTGGATGAGACCGGAGTTGTGGCTACCAAATATTCCTACGACGAATTTGGGCAGACCACCGTGGACGGGAGCTACACCTTCGCCAACGAAATCTGCTATACCGGAGGCATTTATGACTGGTCCACGGGGCAGTACTACCTAAACGCCAGATACTATGACCCTGAAATAGGCAGGTTCCTGTCGGAAGACACCTACAGGGGAGATGTGAACGAGCCAAACACCCTTCACCTTTACGCCTATTGTGCAAACAATCCGGTGAACTATGTGGATCCCAGTGGGCACTGGTTTGGGACCACGCATGAAGATATAACAAGAGAGGCATACTATGGACTTAAAAAGAGTGAAAGAAGATATTTCAGTCTATCTAGCTTGCAATCGGGTAGTGTTGTGCCGGATCATTGGGTCACTCATTATGCTAAGTATCATGGATATAATGAGAATGGTGAGATGGATGCCGTAATAAAACAATATATAGCGACAGCTGTTAGCAGATATCATAATTCAAGTTTGAGAAACAAGTATGGTAATTATATTGCAATGGCATCTTATCAGATAGGAATTGCGTTGCATACACAACAGGATCATTTTGCTCATTACTACAAGAAAAACGGAACGTGGACATGGTGGAAAAATTATAAATTTAAAAAATTTAAGGATCCCGATATGACTGACGAAAATCATGGAAATACCTTTGATAGTAGATACAAAGTCTATATTAATGGAGAATGGAAAGTAAGATATGACAAGAATACTTATTTGAATAATCCAAGAATAAGAGATTCAATAGATGCTAGTGTTTCTATATTAAAAAGATTCATCAATAAAGTATCATAGTTATTAAAGGATAGCAGGGGGTAAAAAAGCTTCAATTGTAAGGTAAAAGGATATAAGGATAAAAAGATATTGATTTTGTGTTGAATATGAGGAATAGCAGATGAAAAAGATAGCATATTATTCTATGGTAATCATATTGGGAATAATAGTAGTTTTCACTCTTATGTATGAGTTTGGGATTCCAAGGGTGAAAACCCTAACCTCGGTGGAGTCCTTTGGAAACCAAATGAACAGAATGGGTTCAAGTGGGTACAACTATGCATTAGACGGAGATTGGCTGTACAAAGCCAAATGGCCCAAGGAGATTGTAAAGTTTAAGCTTGAAAATAATGCTGAACCGGAAACCATTTTCTCCACAACTGAAAATTGGACACCCTGTAATTTAACCGTGTATGATAATTGGATATATTTCACGATAGAAGACATGGTGGAAGGCGGAGATGTGGACCTCTATAGAATTAGAGAGGATGGCAGTGGCAAGAAAAAACTGCTGAATGGAGGGGATGATTCCAACAACTATATATTGACCAAAGAGGGGGTTGCATATTTGAAAGATGGTTCGATATATTTCATGAAGCTGGATGGTACATTTAAAAGAAAAATCCCAATTAAGAGTGACAATGCGCGGGATATAGGCATCGACAACGGGTGGATATATTATATTGGAGGTGATTACACATACAGGATGAGGCCTGATGGATCAAAGAAAGAAAAAATATCTTCATTTTACTTTGTAGAGAAAAATGCATGGTATCATGTGGAGAACTCTGAAAAGAAGGGTAAAGATTACTTGTATCGGACGACAAACGATGGGAATAATACCTTGTTGGCAGAAATGCCCGTTTATGGTTTCCGTTGCTTAAATATTGAAGGAGACTGGCTGTATTATGCAAATGATAACAAGGTATATAAAATGAAGAAGACGGGAGAAGGGAAAAAGAAACTCATTTATAGAATGCAAGAAAGCGAACAAGTGGTCAGTATTTTACTCTATGATGGCGGTGTAATTGTTTCTACAACCCATTCAAAAAGCGTGTATATTAAGAAGGACGGTACGGTAATAGATTTGGATTGATAATCTGGCGGGAATCTTTGGGGATTTACCTATCCTCTTTCCACTTCGGACGAGGTGACGGGTCTTCATTATATCTATAACCAAAACGGCCGAATCACCACCGTTTCAGCCAAGGTGGGAAGCCTGCTGAAAACCATCAGAGAGTACGAATATAACAGCCTTGGGGAAATCACAGATATCACAGATCACGAAAACTTCACCGGAACCGGAACTAACACGGTGGAAATCGCCTATTCCTATGACGAGTTCGGACAGACTACCGTGGATGGGAACTACACCTTCTCCAACGAAATCTGTTATACCGGAGGCATCTACGACTGGTCCACGGGGCAGTACTATTTGAACGCCAGATATTACGACCCTGAAACAGGAAGGTTCCTTTCGGAAGACACCTACAGGGGAGATGTGAACGAGCCAAACACCCTTCACCTTTACGCCTATTGTGCAAACAATCCGGTGAACTATGTGGATCCCAGTGGGCATGTTTTTTATGGATTTTGGAGTGAAACGCAGCATTATTTTGTATTCAACCAAAACGCCCCACAAAGATATCTTGGATATTATGATGCTTATGACCATCTCGCGTTTTTGGTTGGTGCTGATATTGGACATAAAAAATTTGAAACCAAGAAATGGAAAATTGAATTCTGGAAGGGTATATACGGAAAAATGTATGGATATGCCCCTTCAAACGGTTGTGAGATAGGTCTTTATTATAAGGCTGGATCTATGTGGAAATGTGCCTATCAAAAAGAGAGAAGAATCAGAATGAGGATGACGTTGTACCGGAGAGGCGATTCAAAAAAATTATTTACTCGTGACAGCAAATATTCAACTGTACAAGGTAAAAGCTGGTGGCTGACTGCATTTAAACCTTCTCCTTGGCTTCAGGGAGGAAAAGTTAAAGACACTGAAGATTTGAAAATGACTGGGACTCTGTGGTTTGGATCGAGTAGCTCGCATCGTTCGGAATTGAAAGATTTATCACTTGCGATGGGAAATAAATCTTACAGGACCGAATGGGGAGATTTTAAATTAAATAGTTCGAGCAATTGGGAAAAGCGAACGTTTACGTGGGAGTATAAGCAATGACTGAAAAAAAACAAACACTGGTATATCTTTTCTTGTGCATTTTGTTGGTGTTCTCTTCCTGTGGAAATAGTCAGGAAGAGCAGCAAAAAAGCAAACTGTTTTTTGCTGTTGATGGAAATAACCTTCAGGGAATCAAGGAAGTTCTTGAAAATACAGATAGGATAAATCTTGAAAAGCTGAGCCATTCAGAGACAACAGAATTCCATAAAGGAGATAGTGCCAATCTATCGGACCGCCGTGCTTTGGCGATTGCGCTCAGCAACACGGGTGAGGATCCAGAAGATGCGATTGCTGAATATTTGATTCGGAAGGGTGCGGATGTGAATGATGCAAACGATAACTGGACCTATTTGGATGAGGCCATTACTAACGGTTCCCTTGAACTTTCAAAAATGTTGCTTGAGAATGGTGCGGATGTGAATGGAGGAGATGAAAGTGTCTTAGCAACATTCATTTCATTTAAATACCCAAATATGAAGGATGGGGAAGCGAGACAGAAACTTCTGGAAGAGTATGGAGCAAAGTACAACTCAGAGGTCATGAATGCTTGCCTTGGCAATCCTTGGGGGTATCTCTATGCGAAGGACGTGCTAGAGGCGGTCAAAAGGGACGGAAAAGATAGCGGACTGGATAAGGCGCTGGAAGCTGCCATTCAAGGAGATGATGAGACCCTTCAATCTCAAATCAAGGAGGGTACAGTGGAGGATGAAAGTGAGACATTGAAGTATGCCGCTGCTTTCTGCAATAGGAAAACCCTGAAGTTAATGCGCGATAATGGATTTGATTTTGCCGTCAAGGATGACAATGGAATGACTCTTTTGCATATTGCGGCTCTTTGCAATACAAAGGACGTTGTAGAGTATCTCTTATCAACGGGGCTTGATGCCACTAGCACTACAAATGAAGACTATTTTCAGCCCATCACCTACGCAGTTATCGGAGCAAAAACAGAAACGTTGAAATACCTATTGAATCAAGGCTACCAATACCAAAGAGGCGAAAAGTATTACAATGAGGATTACGATGCGGATTTTCAAGCCTGGAGCTGGGCTGCGGCATGCCAAAACGGTTCTCTTGCATCCATTCAAAGCATGATGGATACTGGGTATGAATGCAGCTCCCATGACTATTACATTGGATACACTGAGGGGGCAGATTATGCGGTAAAGTACTTGTTGAAAAATAATATCCCTGTAAAGCCGTATAAGTGGGGACTTATTACAGAAGGAATTCTGACAGAATATATTCCGGAAGTGCTATCAAGAGGTGCAAAAATGTCAAACTTTCGATTCAGACAACTTTGTGAGAATAGAAATCTGGAAATGATAAAATTCATTTTGGACAATCCATCATATTCGAAAGGCCTTGATAAAGAAAGTGCACTGGAACAAGCTATAGGATACGGCGCGCTGGATGTTGTTCAATATCTGGTTGGCCAGGGTGCAGATGTAAATAAAAAACTGGATGATGATGGCGAGTATAAGGGATGTACATCGATGCATTACGCAGCACAAGGTACAAGCGCTGATATTTTGAGTTATTTAATCAAAGAAGGGGGGGACGAAAGCATAAAAAATGATGCCGGAGAAACACCTCTTGATTATGCAAAGGAAATTCAAAAACAAACAGGGATCAATGAAAATGTAAAAATCTTAGAAGACAGCATTAATCAGAAGTAATTTGACCCAATAAGACCAAAGTAACAAAAGGGTCATCTGCGCTAAGCAGATGACCCTTTTTCTATATATTTCATTATGTTTTCATTGAATCGGCCAAAGAAGGGGGAACCCTTTTGGGCTACTCCAGCTCTGCCAACCAAGCCTCAGCTTCCGCATCGCTGGGCATTACCCAACCGCCACGGGGAGACATGCCAACGGATCCTACACCGGGGCCTTCCGTGCTGCAGTTTCTCTTAAACTGCTGGGTGAAGAACCGATGATAAAAAATCTTCAGCCAACCTTTGATGTATTCTTCGTCATACTCGTCAGCAAAACTTGCGGCGGCAATTTTCAGCAACTTTTTGGGCGTCATCCCGGATCGCAGGGTATGATACAAGAAATATTCATGAAGGGCATAGGGGCCAACCTTATCTTCGGTTTTTTGAGTGATCTTTCCATCTGCATCCGGTGGCAAAAGCTCCGGTGAAATAGGATTGTCACAAATGGCGTCAACAATGGTCAGCAAATCCTGTTGGGTCGTGCCCGGACAGCCTTGGGGTCTGTTTTTGGCCACCCATCTTAAGATGTGGGGAATCAACGTTTTGGGAACGCCGCCATTGACCCCGTAATTGGACATATGATCTCCGTTGAAGGTGCACCAACCCAGGGCAATTTCAGAAAGATCTCCTGTGCCGATGACCAGACCGTTTTCGTCATTGCCAATATCCAGGAGAATTTGGGTTCGTTCTCTTGCCTGAGCGTTTTCGTAGGTAGTGTTTCGGTCCTCCGGGGTGTGGCCGATATCTTCAAAATGATTGATGACTGCCGGACCGATGGGGATTTTTCGCATGGTCACCCCAATATATTTTGCCAAAGCCATGGCTACATCAAAGGTACAATCGGAAGTCCCGAACCCGGGCATGGTGACGGCAATCAGATCATCTTTTGATTTTCCCAATTGGGTTAAGGCCTCGGATGCAACCATCATGGCAAGGGTAGAATCCAAACCGCCGGAAATTCCCAAAACAACCTTTTCAGATCCAACATGGGATAACCGTTTGGTCAAAGCGGCGGACTGAATGGAAAAGATTTCTTGGCAGTGGGCATCCAAAAGAGCCGGGTCTTTTGGAATAAAAGGCTCTTTGGCATATTTGCGGAGTAAGGTTTGACCAAAATCCACCATGGGCACCGGTGCCAACAACACCGTGTCTGCCTCTCCAAAGTCTTCCCAATCTGACCGAGCAAATTGTATTTTGTCCAAATCAATTTCTGTATATGTAATATGAGGCTCTCCGTGATACCCGGTATCTTCCCCAATGATATGTCCGCATTCACCAATGAGGGTGTATCCGCTATAAAGGAAATCCGTGGGAGATTCTCCGGTGCCGGGGGTGGTGTAAACATAACCGCAGGCGTTTTCAGCAGAGACCACTTCCACCCATTTTTTCCGATAAGAAAATCCATCCACTCGAGCAAAGCCTTCATGGGAGGTGTCAAATATAATCTGTGCACCGTACCCACAAAGTTCAAAACCTTCCATGGCAACGGTTAATCCGTTGACATCATCAGCAAATAAAAGGCCGCCGCAGGGAACCGTTTCCCCAAAAAACCACAATCTCTTCACTGTCTCCTTCTGTAAAATCCTTGGGGGTAAATCCTTTAATCTCTCCGTCTTGAATCAGCATGGAGCCGTTTACCATGCGGCTTCGTACCCGAAGCGAAATACCCAAGACCACACAAAGACTTTTGTCTCTGGTTCCTTCAAGGATAGTGGTTAGTGCTTCAAGTTGTTGTTGGTAAAGATGGTTTTGCTTGACTAAATCTCCACTGGTGCACCCAATGAGGCAGAGCTCGGGAAAGAGAATGAAACCGGCTCCCTTTTGATGGGCATCTTCGATGCAAGGGATGATTTCTTTGGCGTTTGCGGCGGGGTTCGCCACGTGAACCCGGGGCACCGCAGCCCCGACACGTACCAGGCCCATGGATTTCTCAGACATATCGTTCTCCTTTTTATTCACTTAAAATCATGTGAAATTATACCACCGGTGTGGGCTTTCGTCAAACCGCTGTCACATTTGTGACTATGAAATAATCGTTGAATGGGATATAATGAACCGAGACAAAAACACCAAAGGAGAAGACCCATGAAGGTAACATATATCAACAAAATCAACAACGAAAAAGAAATCACGGATTTTTTTATGGTAAAGGCCATCGGCTTGAAATTGGGGTCCAACAAAAAACAGTATTTGGATGTGACTTTGGGGGACAAAACCGGAGAGATTTCCGGCAAAAAATGGGATGTGGCCGATGACGAAATAGGCGGCTTGCAAGGCATAGGAGAAGGGGACATTGTGAAAATCCGGGCTCAAGTCACCGAATGGAACGGCACCAAACAGCTTCGGGTCATGCGAATTCGCAAGACCGGCGGAGAGGAAACCTTGGATCTTCGGGATTTCATCAAGGCAGCGCCTGAGGCGCCGGAAGACATGTTCCAATATATTATGGATGTGGCAAAGGCCATGTCAGATGAAGATTTGAAAAACCTTTGCCAACTGTCCTTAAACCAAGGGAAGACAAAGTTGATGTATTATCCGGCCGCGCAAAAGAATCATCATGCCGAAATGGCAGGGTTGCTATACCATGTGAAGAGAATGCTAATGACCGCCCAAAAGGTGTGTCAGGTGTATGATAATCTGGATCCGGACTTGCTTTATGCCGGGGTAATTCTTCATGACATGGAGAAGCTTCACGAGATCAATGCCAACGAGTACGGCATGTCCGACGGATATTCCTTTGAAGGAAATATGTTGGGGCACATTGTGTCCGGGGTTAAAGTGTTAGACCGACAAATGGAAGAACTGAAATTTCCCTACGAAAAGGCCATCATGGTGGAGCATATGATTTTGTCTCATCATTACGAGCCGGAGTATGGCAGTCCTCGAAAACCTTTGTTCCCTGAGGCGGAGATGCTCCATTATTTGGACATGATTGATGCTAGAATGTATGACATGCAGGAAGCTTTGGATGCTACCGCTCCCGGCCAGTTCAGCGACCGGGTGTGGACCTTGGACAACCGAAGGTTGTACAAAAAAGAAGGAAATAAAGAATGAAGTTGCCGGAAAAAGTCTGTGAAACCATAAATACCCTTTCCGGCCGCGGGTTTTCCGTGTACGCCGTAGGAGGGTGTGTCCGCGATGTTTTGCTGGGGAAAGAACCCCTTGACTGGGATTTGGCCACCAACGCAAGACTGTTTCAATTGGAAGAACTTTTTCCCAAGGCGAAGGTTATCAGTGACAAATATAGTGTGGTTCGGTTGGATTTTTGGGGAAGGGATGAAGCCTGGGGAACGCTGGAGGGAACCGGCAATGCCCAAGATATTTGGGGGAAACCCCAGATGGGATTTCATGTTGATATTGCTACCTTCCGAATTGAAAAGGGCTATTCCGACAGCCGGAGACCGGATACTGTAGTTTTTGTTGAAACGATAGAAGAGGATTTAAAACGGCGGGATTTTACCGTGAATGCCATTGCCTACGCACCGACCCGGGGATTTGTAGACTCCTATGGGGGACAAAGGGATTTGGAGGCCAAAGTCATTCGCTGCATTGGGGAACCGGGGATTCGATTCAAAGAAAATCCCATTCGTATGTTGCGGGCAGCTCGGATGGTGGCAGAGTATGATTTTGATTTGGCCCCCCATACCTTGGAGGCAATGAGCCAAATGGGACGTTCTTTATCCAAAGCCGGGCCGGACAGAATCCGGACGGATTTTTTGCGACTTTTGGAAGCACCCTATGCCGGAAGGGACTGGCTTTGTTGGAACAGACCCACCTTCTGGAAGCTGTTTTGGGGTTTGGGCAGGATCAAATGGAGGGGGAAGCCGAGGTTGCCTTTCATGAATTCATTGGTGGCATAGATCAGTATTCCTTGGAAATGGAAGGAAGGTTGGCCAAGTTCTACGGTTCTTTTGGATCGGACTTGGGCAGACAGGCCATGGAAACCCTACACTTTGACAAAAAAACCAAAAAACGTATATTGGCACAATTATAAATTCCATGAATGAAAAGCATGGTGGACACAAGGTGGCTGCCATCTTTTTTTCAATCACCGGAGACCGAAATTAATGAACATCGAAAAAAAATGCACCATTACAGACATTATCTATCGAAATGCGGAAAACGGATATACCATCGCCGTGGCGGAAACCGACACGGAGCAATTTACCGCAGTAGGGACGTTGCCCACCTGTGACAAGGGGCGCATGTTTATCTTGCGAGGGAACTTCGTCAGCCATCCCAGATATGGCGAACAGTTCGCTTTCACTGAGTGGGAAGAAGAAATGCCTTCTTCTGAAGCTGGGATTCAGGCTTTTTGGCGTCTGGGGTGCTGAAGGGGATTGGACCCAAGGCCGCCCGAGCCATTGTCAAAAGGTTTGGCACGGATACCTTTCGCATCATTGAAGAGGAACCTAGGCGGCTTACTGAAGTCAGCGGCATCGGAGAAGTAAAAGCTGCATCCATTGCAGAGGCCTTCGCTGCCCATCGGGAGGTTGCGGAAGTCACCTTGTATTTTCAACAGTTTGATATTAAACCGGACACGGTGCTGAAGTTGTATCGGGTGTATGGATCGGATACCATTCAACTGGTACAGGAAAATCCATACCGATTGATGGAAGAAGTATATGGCATCGGGTTTCGCAAGGCGGATCAAATAGCAGAAAAACTGGGGATTCATCGGGATGACGAAGCTCGAATTCGAAGCGGGATTCGTTATACTTTGTGGTACTATGTCAACGAAGGCCATACCTTTCTCCCTCAAAAGGAACTGGTGGAAAAGGCCGGGGAATTGTTGGAGCTGGAGAGCCATCGGGTTCATGACGCAGTGATATCCATGCCTTTGAGGGAGACCTTCGCCTAGAGGAACTGGAAGGCGAAATGTGGCGTTTCTCATGCCCTATTATGTGGCGGAAACCTATGTGGCCCATGGCCTCAAACTCCTCAACGAGGGGGACTTAAAACCTATATACGCCAAGGTGGAGGAACTGATTCGAACTTCAGAGCAAGAAACAGGCATTGATTATTCGGAGCAACAAAAGGTTGCTATCCGAACCTCCATGGAAAACGGAGTCACTGTAATCACTGGGGGACCGGGCACCGGCAAAACCACCATCATCAATGGCATAATCCGCATTCTCAAGCAAAGCGGATTGACTACCGCCCTTGCGGCGCCCACAGGTCGGGCCGCCAAGCGAATGACGGAAACCACTGGCCATCCTGCGTCCACCATTCATCGACTTTTGGAATACTATTATGCCGAAAGCGAAGCAACGATGCGGTTTGGCAAAAATGAGGAAAACCCCCTGGACATTGACGCCTTGATTGTGGATGAAACCTCCATGGTGGATCTAATGCTGATGAACGGCCTGCTCAAAGCCATGAAGCCGGGGACCCGTCTGATTCTTGTGGGGGATGCGGATCAATTACCTTCCGTTGGGGCCGGCAATGTGCTTCGGGATATTTTGGAAAGCGAATACATTTATGCGGTTCGCCTCAAGGAAATCTTTCGTCAGGCGGGGGAAAGTTTGATTGTGGTCAATGCCCATCGGATTAACCGGGGGGAATACCCTTTCTGTAATGAAAAAGACAAAGACTTTTTTCTCATGAAGGAATCCAGCGAAAAGGCGATGTTGGCCACCCTGTTGGATCTGTGCAAAAATAGATTGCCGGCCCACTATACCCATTTGGTTCCCAACCGAGACATCCAGGTATTGACCCCGGTGCGAAAAGGAACGTTAGGCTCCATCAACTTGAACAAAGAGATGCAGACTTTAATTAACCCGGCAATTGTAGGGAAGGAAGAAAAGAAGTTTGGGGACAAGCTGTTTCGGGAAGGGGACAAGGTCATGCAAATCCGAAACAATTACAGCCTCAAATGGCGAAAGACCAGTGACTTCACCGAAGGAGAAGGGGTTTTTAACGGGGATGTAGGCTTTATTCAACGAATTGATACAGAGTTTAATGAACTGGTGGTGGCCTTTGATGATGATCGAATTGTCACCTATGAGTTTACCCAACTGGATGAGCTGGAATTGGCTTATGCAGTTACCGTTCACAAAAGTCAGGGAAGCGAGTTTCCCATTGTTGTCATGCCGGTTTCCTGGTTTCCGCCTATTTTGGCTACCCGCAATTTGCTGTACACGGCTGTGACCCGGGGAAAAGAGGCGGTAATCCTGGTGGGCTCCGAAGGGCGGATGCAGGCCATGGTGGATAACAATGCGGATTTTCTGATCGGTATTCCGGGTTAAAAGCTCGACTTAGCGGATATCTAAATCCCACGGCCATATAAAAAAGGAGAGTCATCATGGGAAGGCTTGAACAATTTTGGGAATTGATTTTCCCCTCCAATCTATACTGTATTTGCTGTGGCAGCATCATTGATGCCACAAGACCTTATGCCCTTTGCGACCGGTGCGTGGAAAAATTTCACTGGCTGGGCAAGAAAACCTGTGTCAAGTGCGGTAAAATTTTGGAAACAGAATATGCCCATGACTTGTGCATTGATTGCAGATCCATGGAACATCGTTTTTTTCAAAGGGTACACCTGTGCCCGGTACGGGCTGTTTGAGCGAATCTTGATGATGGAATACAAGTACAATGATAAGGCTTGGATTGGTCGAAAAGTAGGTGAGATTTTGGCGGATCGGATGGCCAAAGAAGCGTATCACCCCGATTTGGTGGTGCCGGTTCCCATCCACAAGGCCAGAGAAGCCAAGCGGGGATACAATCAAGTTGCCATTATGGCCAAAGTGTTTTCCGCCAAAAGCGGGTTGCTCTTTGATGACCAATTGCTTCTTCGCATCAAAGACACCTTGCCTATGCGAAACTTAGGGGTGTCTGAGCGGGTCGCCAATGTGGCAGATGCTTTTGTCATCAGGACCCACGGGGGAGAGGCGAGTATTCAAGATAAAAACGTACTATTAATTGATGACATTTATACCACCGGTAGCACGGCGGACAGTTGCACCCAAACTCTTTTGCTAGGCGGTGCCAAGGAAGTGCGTCTGCTGACCTTTGCGGCGGGAGCCAACGTTATCCCCGCTATATCGCTGCAACACAATACAGATTCAATCTGAATTTTTTGGGAAACAAAAGACCGTGGGGGAACTTCCTTCCACGGTCTTTTAATAAATATAAATGAGTCTTCAGAAGATGATTACATAATGAAACCAACCACAGTAAATCCAATGATTGCCAAAACAAAGGGGATGGCCACCAGGGGTCCTGATGTTCTCAAATATTCTGCATTGGTAATCTGGGTTGAAGAGGAGGTAAGCATAACGGTATCGGAGTACATGCAAATTTGTCCACCGAAAGCTACTGCGGAAATTACTGCGCCGGCACATAGGAATGGATTGACACCCAATGCCAATGCAAGAGGTCCGACGATTGGGAAGGCAATGGCCGCAAGTCCCCAAAAAGTACCGGATGCAAAGGACAGCAACCCGATTATGACAAATATGGTCACTGGCAAAAATGCCGGATTTACAGTATTCAATGAGGCTTTCACGATGGTGTCCACAAGGCCGAGTTGTGTGTTTACCTCAATGAGAACGTATGACATGATGATAATAACCAGCATGGAACACATGTCTGTAATGCCTGCGAGGATGCCATTAAAAAACTTGTTGGGCGTCATTAATCTTTGTGGAATATACATAACGAAGCAGCATAACAGTCCGGCAAATACGCCGATTAGCAGATCGTTTTGCCATACAGCCACAATGGCGATGACTAAAATCGGAACCAAAAAATTTGATGCTCTGCATTTTTTGTCTTTAAATTTCAGCTCGTCATTCGGCAATTCTCCATGAAGTTCTTTTGCCTCCGGGGATTGAACCTCTCCTGTTTCCAAGGCTCTCAACTCTGCTTTTTTCATGGGCCCGAATAAAGGGATTACCTTTAGACAGATAAGGGGAACGACAATAACTGCCAGCCAACCATAAATCACAAATGGAATAGTGTGAATATAGGCCGAAGTTACATTGAGACCACCCAGCATATCGGATTTTTTCATGAGCCCCCCCATAAAGGCCGACCATGAGGAAAAGGGGACAATGGCACAAACCGTAACGCCGGTGGCGTTTACAATATACGCAAGCATTTCTCTTGAAATTTTATATTTGTCTGATATTTTTCTTACAGCGGCACCTACGGCCAGGCAGTTGAGATAATCGTCTACAAAGACAATAATGCCCAAAATCCAGGTGCCTATCATGGTCTGCTTTCGGGTTTTGAGCGCTTTCTCTGCGACTCTTGAAAAGCCCAAAACCCCACCTGATTCAGTAATAAGATAAATCACTGCACTGAAGAGCGCGCATATCATCAGCACCCATGCCGTATTTGAATCCGTCATAACGGTGTACAACGAATCCAAAAAATTGTTGAATGCTGTAATGGGATGTCCTTCTGCAATCATGAAAAAGCCCACCGCAACGCCTAAAAACAGGGATACAAATGTGTCTTTGGTAATGATTGCAAATACTAGGATTACAATGACTGGGATGAGAGCCCAGAAGCCAAAAGTCATAACATCACTTCCTTTCACTTAAAAAAATAAATATAAAATAAATTAATTACTTAAAACTTTTCTCAGACATTACAATTTTGTACAATGCAAGGACAAATACCTTTCCATTGTCAAGCATGCTTTTCACTGAGAAATATTCATTTGCCTCATGGCACAAGTCTTCATCGTCGGGAAAAACCGGTCCCCATGAAACGATGTTAGGCATCGCTTTGGCGTAGGACCCGCCATATGCCAAGATGCATTGGTGTTTGCGACCGGAACCTTCTTCGTACGCCTCTCCGAATTCCTTGATAAAGGGCCTTTCTTTGCTTACAAATACAGCGGGCAACGGATAAATATTTTTTACTTCTCCACCATATTCAGCCGATAGTTTCTCCAAAACGCGAAGGATTTCATCCGACTCAGTGCCATAGGCAAACCTTACATTGATATGGACGGAAAGCCTGTTCCCCTCCGTTTTTATTAAGGTTGCAGAAAAAGTATTCCTGTGAACAAATTCTCCTTGGTAGGTGTCGCTGTTGCTGTACAGACCCAATGCCTTGCCAAAAATATCGGAAAACTTGTCTCGTAGCAGCAATAGCACTTGGTACAGTTCGTTGCTGCGGGGTTGAAATTTTTCTATTTCATCTGCCAAATGGAAGATGGCATTGTCGCCTTTTTCCGGCTGGCTGGAATGGACCGCCTTTCCGGTAGTTGAAATTTCTTTTCTTTCTCTGATTTCTCCACCTACAAAATATTCAAGCACGGCCTTAGCCTTGTTGGGAATGGCGTTTTCCATTACCCCTGCGTCCAATTTGGTAAGATACCATCCGTCTTCAGGGTGGGTTTGATTGAATGGGAATATCATGTCGCAGTCAAGAATTCCCTTTTCGATGTTGCAAAGAGGAAACTCTCCGTCAGGGGTAAACCCATAGTCCGGGAGAGGGTACTCTTTCACATAGCGATCCATGTCCTCCCAGGCAACTTCTTCCTGGGTTCCAAGAATCATCCGAATTTTTTTGTGCATGGGTTCGCCGCTATCGAAAAGCGCCTTCATGGCATAAAGACATACGATCAGGGGACCCTTGTCATCCAGGGTGCCGCGACCATATAATCTGCCATCTTTTTCTTCCATTTCAAAGGGGTCTGTACTCCACTCCTCCAAATCTCCCGGGGGAACCACATCCACATGAGCAAGGATGCCAACGACCTCATCCCCCTGGCCGGCCTCTATAATTCCAACCTGATGGTCACAAACGGTTTTGCACTGGAAGCCAAATTTTTTGCCTAAAGCAATGGCATAGTCCAAAGCGCGATTCACTTCCTCTTTGTTGTTGGAAACACTGGGGATGGCAATAAATCCACGCAAATCGTCAATAATGTTCTGCTTGTTATCAATCATGTATTGCATTAGCTGTTCATTCGTCATCCATATCACCTCCTTATGGTTTTCCACAATATAAATATAGACCCCGTGGTTACCACGAGGTCAATAGTGAATGATAAATTTTTTGGGAGTCAATCAGTTAATAGGGCATATACACAATAGAGGGCGCACCGTTTCCCATCCACAAAGTAGTTGGTGTTTTCCCGGCCGTAAAATTCCCCGTCCAGTTTGTACCCTTTCATTTCGGCATAATCAATGATTGGCTGAAGCATTTCCATGGCGTTGTCGCTGTAATGAACTTCAGTAATCAGACAGTGTTCCGCTTTTTCCTCAATGCTCCTCTCGTGGGTATTTGATGGATTGATTTTTTTGGAATGCTCTATTGATAGATATCGTTGCAGGTTGGGCTGGGGATCATGGATGTTGTAATAAAATGAAATTGATACATCACCCCAATCTTCTTTATCCAAGTCAAAACAATCTTCAATATACTTGGCCATGTGGTTTGGTTCTTCAAAGCAGCCGCAACGTCTGAAACCGGCCGGCATGCCGCCTATCTTATAATGTCCCAGTAGATCAAGTTCTTCTCTGTACCGCTCACTCCAGTCATTAAGACTCCAGAGGGCATCTGTAGATTCTCGGATTCTCTTTATTAATACACTCTTTCGCCTATCAATGACATCGCCGATTTTCTGTAGAGGCAGCCCCTCCATGATGGCCTTGATTTCTTTTACATTAAGGTCCATGCTACGATAAAACAAGATATCAGTCAGTCTGATAAGGTCTTCGGAGGAGTATTCCCAATAACCGTTTTGCTGGTTCTGCTTCGGTTTGAGCAGGCCCTCATCCACATAATACCGAATAGATTCCGTTGAAATGCCAAGGGCCTTTGAAATTTCGCCTACTGTCAGCAGCATATGTGATTCCTCCTACATTTAATCAATAAATCTGAATAATTCTCGCCAACTGTTGATGCCTAATTTTTTGTAGATATTTATCGTGTGTTTTTTGAGGGTGTTTTGACTGATGCAAAGCTGATTGCATATGATATCCTTGCCGGCTCCGTCCAGAAGCAGGTAAACAATTTCGATTTCTCGCGGCGTTAGCTGGTATGCCTGAATTAGATTCTCTCTTGAAGGGAGGCTCTTCCTTTTTCCTCTTTCTTTTTTCATAGAATCATATAATCGATAGCCTAAATGCTCTTTCAACAAATCCAGAAGAAATATTTCGCAATCTGAGAAATCATTATCAGACTTTTTTCTAAAAAGAGAAATCACACCAAGAAAACAGCCGTTGTGAATCACAGTGAGTATTGCACAGTAATGAAGGTTTTCCGGGGCATACATGGCCTTGTAAAAAGGGGTGTTTATTCTGGTTTCATCGCTGATAAGGTCGGTTTCTCTGTAGGCTTTTGCGGTGGGAGAGGCAAAGGTCCATCTTGTATAGTCTAAATCTTGCCATTTTTCCAGATAAGTGGTCCATTTGGAATCCGGCAAGCCGATACCGATGGGTTTGGTCAACTCATATGGATTATTCTCTGATGCAAGATAAAAAGTTGAAATGGTATGAGGAATTAGAAATTGTAAAGCAGACAAAATGGACTTTCTCATTTCATCGGTGTCTTCTATGGAATAGATTTTGTAGATGATATCGTTCAATAGCATTATGCTGTTTTTATCTAACATAAATGCCTCCTGTCGATGCAGCAAAATCAAATATTTACTATGACATATTATACTATAAGATTAAAAAAACATATACTATTTAATTGTAACTTATGTAATCCTTTTGGAGTATATAAGTTCAAAAAGGTGAATAAAAACTATTCCCATAGATAATTTTCAAATATTCAGAAAATTATATAATGGAAATGATAAGTTCATAGAAAATAGGAGACAAAAAATGCCGGATAATTATATTTTGATAAAGAGTAAAGCAATATATACGGGTGGAAAAAAAATGCCTTTTCCCGGAGGCGTAGTCATAGAAAAAAACAGAATCAATGCAGTATGCAGTGAGGATGAAATAAAAAAATTTGAAGAGACAGACATGGAGGTATGGGATTTTGGGGAAAAATTGGTGATGCCCGGGTTTGTTGATGCGCATGTCCATTTCACGGTGGGGGCCATATCGGCAAGCGACCATATGTGTACTGCAATTGCAGATTCCCAGTCTGAAGAAGAAGCGGTTGAAATCATACGGGATTATGCAGTTGCTCACCCGGAAGAAAAACGGATAATGGGCATAGGATGGTTTCCTGCCAATTGGAAGGATGGACCCCTCCCGTCAAAGGATTCCTTGGACCGCGACATTCCTGACAAACCGGTATACATGATTTCTGCGGATGCCCATACTTTTTGGATGAACAGCAAAGCGTTGGAGGAGGCCGGAATCACAGAGAACATGACACCAAAAAGCGGAAGCATTGGGAAGGCAGAAGATGGATCCCTCAATGGGCTGTTGTTTGAGCCTGATGCGTATAGACCTGCCATGAATAAAGTGATGGAGTTTGAGAAAAAAGAGTTAAAAAACATTTACAAAAAATTTGTGGCCCATATGAATGCCTGCGGCGTCACATCAGTAAGTGAAATGTCGGCAGATGATTATCATGAGGGAACATATAGAAATTATGATGTCATAAAAGAAATTGAAGATGAAGGGGGACTGAACTGCAGGCTGCACATTTACACCAAACTTGATGGATATACCCAATGGGATATGGCCAAATCACTACAACAAAAATACTGTTCGGAGAAGCTCAAGGTCAGTGGGCTAAAAGGATTTATTGATGGAGTGACATCCACTTATACAGGGCTTTTGTTGGAGCCGTATGCAGACAGGCCGGAAACTTGTGGCGAAATGGTACCAATGGCATCTTACGAAGACAATGAAAAATATGTGGTGTCTGCCAACGCTGCAGGCCTTCCCGTCAGACTTCACTGCATAGCGGATGGATCAGTAAGGATGGCACTGGATCTGTTTGAGGCCTCACAAAGAATCAATGGCAACCATGAGCAGATAAACACAATAGAGCATATTGAAAACATACATCCGGATGATATCCCAAGGTTTGCTGCGCTGGGAGTGGTTCCTTCAATGCAACCTTACCATTTGGTGCTTGACTTTGACGAAAAGATTCGCAGACTTGGAAAAGAAAGGTGCAAATGGGAATGGCCCATGGCGTCCTTTATAAAAAGCGGAGCGCGTCTTGCATTTGGGACGGACTATCCGGTTGTTGATTTTAACCCGTTTCCTTCCATACACGCGGCGGTGACTCGCAGTGACGATGAAAACAAACCCACCGGCGCGAACCCGCAGGAATCCATATCTATGGTGGAAGCAATGGAAGCATATACTTCCGGAGCGGCCCATGCATACAGCCGTGATGATATTGGTGTTCTTGAAGAGGGCAAACTGGCAGATTTGATTGTCGTAGACAGGAATATCTTCCAAGTGAATCCAGAGAATATCTCTAATGCGAAAGTTGAATTGACCATGATGGACGGCAAAGTAGTATACAAAAAAGAAGGAGAAATAATTTAACAAAACATATTTTATCATTATTTATTTTTAAGGAGGAATTATATTTATGAGTGAAGAAAACAACAATAACCAAACCTTGGAACGATTCCATTATGAACAGTCGTTGAACAGGGTAATGAGGCTTCCGGCGGTGTGCCTCTTTGGGCTGGCGTATTTGGCACCCTGCACTATTTTTACTACATACGGTCTGATTACCGTAATGACTCATGGCATGCTGGCCTTGGCCTACATTTTTGCCACTGTGGCCATGCTGTTTACTGCATTGAGTTATCGCAACATGGTGAAAGCCTATCCCATATCGGGGTCTGTCTATACTTATGTACAGAGATCTATCAATCCCCATATTGGGTTCCTTTCCGGCTGGGCAATTCTGTTGGATTACCTGCTGCTGCCAATGTTGAATTACATTGTGGCATCCTTGTATTTGCCCATACTAATCCCCGCCATTCCCGGATGGGTATGGATTGTCGTTATGACGGTAGGTGTTACGCTAATCAATTTACTGGGAATCAAAACCACCTCCATCGTGAATAATATCTTAATCATCATTCAAGTAGCCTTTGTCATTCTAGTCATTATAACTTCTATCAAATACATTGTTGGGGGTGGCGGAGATGGAACCCTCATTGATGGAAAAGCGTTGTTCAATGCGGTAGAATTTCATAATCCTGCGGTAGGAATGGCAGCCATATTAGGAGGCGCATCTGTTTTGGCACTATCTTTCTTAGGCTTCGATTCGGTTACTACCATTGTAGAGGAGACAATAGAACCTGAAAAAAACGTAGGCAGAGCACTGATTATCATCTGCCTTTCCGCTGGCGGGTTGTTTATTTTTAGCGCCTATATCATGCAGATTGCATGGCCTGATGCCTGGAGTGCACTACAAGATCCCAATACCGGCGCCAATGAATACTTCCTTAACGTATGTGGTAGTGTGGTTTCCCTAATTTTTCTGAGCATTACGATTGTAGGTACCGGCGCGTCCGCAATCGCATCCCAAGCATCTGCGGCGAGAATCTTGTTCAGCATGGGACGGGACAATGTTTTGCCAAAGAAATTTTTTGGGCATATAAGTGCCAGAAAAGTTCCTTCCTACAACCTTATTGTAATAGGGGTCATAGGACTATCTGCATTGTTCATTAATTTGGAAATGGCGTCTTCGTTGATTAATTTCGGTGCTCTTTTGGGATTTACCTTAGTGAACCTTTCGGTAGTATCTCACTATTTTATCAGGAAAAAGCAACGAACCGGTTCCAGCATATTCAAGTATTTGATTATGCCCTTGATAGGAGCCACGGTATGCTTTACAATTTGGATTAACTTAAGTGGGTATTCCAAAATCATTGGATTCATCTGGCTTGGCATTGGCGCAGTATATCTGGCAGCCACTACAAACTTCTTCAGGAAACTCCCCCCTGACCTGAATCTTGAGGAATAAACCAATAGTTGAATTGTTTGTGTTACTGCGCAGCCCTTTTCCGGGTTGCGCAGTACTATTTTTTGATATAATGCATTGTTGAAACAAGGTGCATACTAAAATCAGGTGCAGTATGATATAATCTGATTGTATTTAATCGGAAATACCAATTGATGACAATGTCATCCCCTTCAACAGTTTACAGTAGCTTCTTGGGTCTGTGGTTGAAAGTCCATGCCAGTTGCGGGCAAAAGGACCCACGTAAGCTGCCTCAAAGAGACAGTGATCATGGCGCAGCCTAGAAGTAAGTCCTCCGACAAAGTCGGGTCAAGGCGAGTGTGGGGTCAAAGACCAGGTCAGCCAAGGAGCTATTGTAATATATTTTCATCCGAATAGTCGTCGTGATGGGAAATCTGGATTCCATAATGCATTCATTATTTATTCCGTTTGATTTTTTGGAATTTGAATGATAAAATGACTCCATTAAATCAAGTGATTGACAAAGGGGTTTTTTATGAAATCTAACACTCCACTTAAAACAATGACCATGGATTACTTATTTGATGCGATTCATCATGGTGAAATAACGACCAATGATATTGTCACCGAAAATCAAGTTTGTACCGCCTTGGAAATCAGTAGAACGCCTGCACGGGAGGCTTTGATAGAGCTTACTGCCAATGGTATTATGGAGAAAGTGCCCAACAAAGGCTACCGACTTCGCGAGACAACAAAAAAAGACAAAATGGACATTCATGCCATTTGGGGGGTTCTTGACGGCCTGGCGGCCAAGCTGTCTTTGGAATACATTACCGAGGATGATATCAAAAAAATGAGAGAAATTGTGGCCGTGGCAGACGTGGCAATTGAGTTTAAAAATTATGCGGGATACTGCGAGGCTCAAGATAATTTTCACAAGGTCTATATCAACAAGTGTAACAATGCCGCTCTGATCAGACACATAGAATTGACGGAAAAAAGCGTTACCCGTTACATTTATTATTCAAAAGATTCGGAGCTGCTTTTTAAAGTTTGCCATGAGACCAATAATGAGCATAAACACATTATTGACTTATTTGTGAAAAAAGATGCAGAGGATCTGCAGAGATACATATCTGACGTTCATTGGGAAGTTCGATATCCGGATTTGATTTAATATGAATCTTTAGATTTTGCCACTATACTGGATTGCCTTTTTGTGCAATCCAGTTTTTATATGCAAAAATACTTGTTGTGTCAATGCCGAGATTTGCGAATGCATGAATGCGCAAATATATAATTACTTAGAAAAACATTCAAAATAGAATAATTTATTTTGAAGCAATCGGAAATAAATAGGAATATACGTTGAAATTTAAGGTATTTTGTATCAAAATCGGCACAAAAGAATTGCTTGACAAATTTGCGTATGCGCGTATACTATACCCGTAGGAAGTCAAATTTGGCTTATGAACTTGCCAGTCGGATATGAAAAGCCGAAATTATTTACCAACGGCAGCAAGGACATTAATTGAGAGACACAATAATTATCGGATTTCCACCCAATTTATATTTATTTCAATGGAGGTTTCATATGAAAAATAATTTTCGAGTAATAATCCAAATTTGCGTATTGGGACTTGCGAGCGGTTCTATTTATCTAATCCCATACATACGATATGCGTTTTATGATTATCAAATAGGCGCAATGGGAATTTCCAATACTCAAATCGGACTGCTTTCCACAGCGTATGGTATAGCGGCAATGATACTGTACATACCCGGTGGCGTATTGGCTGATAAATTTTCATCACGAAAATTGATTACGGCAGGGCTTCTGCTTACAACGGTGTTCACTGTAATATATGGTTTTACAGCCAACAATTACGGTATGGCTGTGGCCATTTGGGTCATATTTGCCATCACTACTGTTCTGATCGCTTGGGCGGCAATCATGAAAGCCGTAAGATTATGTGGCACTTCAGGACAGCAGGGATTCATGTTTGGTCTTTACTATTGTGCTCAAGGCATTGCCGGTGGAATCATTAATGCGATCGGCATCTGGGTGTCCAATATGGGTGGAGATGTCCAAACAAAATTCCTTTACGTGGTAATCGTATACGCTGTATCTACGGGAGTTGCTGGATTGCTGGCATTTTTGGTTATTAAAGATGAGAAGCCGGCAGAAATTGTTGAAAACCCCGACGATAAATTTAAACTTTCTCAGGCCGGAAAACTGCTGAAAAGCCCCAAACTGTGGCTATTGGCAATCATTGTTTTCTGTGGATATTCAATTTACAGCAGCACAACCTATTTCACACCTTACCTCACCAATGTTGTTGGAATCACCCCGCAAGAATCCGGGATTCCTGTCTATTTTCAGAACTAACTTTGCCTATATCTTTGCACCGTTAAGTGGTTTGGTAGCGGACAAATTGATTAAGTCCACCAGCAAGTGGTTTGTCATTATGTATCTGGTTATGGCAATGATGCTGGTTGGTATTTTCATGATTCCGGATACCGCAAGCACAACGTTTATTTCAATCTATACCATCTTGCCGGGAATTATCGGACTGGCGATTTACAGCATCACCTATTCCATTGCAACAGAAATAAAAATACCCGTCATTTTCATGGGTACAGCAATTGGGATTGCCTCGGTTATCGGTTATACCCCGGATATTTTCATGCCCACCATGTTTGGAAACTGGCTTGATAAATTTGGAAATGGCGGATATTCCTACATCTTCTATTATTTAATCGCAGTCTGCGTTGTTGCAGCAGCCGCATCGTGGTTTGTAAGGAGAAGTGTGAAACGAGACGAAAAGGTCAGCCTAAATAATGCAAATAATTAGGCAAAAATATTTTTCATAAAACAATCAGGAGGACAATAAAATGAGCAAAAATAATCATGTACTAAGTTCGGATTTCAAAAGAGACTATCCACGAGTCACTCATGGAAAAGGGATATACATGTATACCGAAGACGGGCAGGAGCTAATGGATGGGGCAAGCGGACCGGTTCTGGCCAGCTTGGGTCATGCCAATGAATTTATGATCAATGCAATGCATGAACAGGCCAAAAAAATTGTATATGCCCACAGAGATGATTGTGTGACAGAGGTTTTGGAAGAAGCGTGTGAAGGGATTTATGATTTGTCCAATGGCCTCCTAGATAAAAGCTTTTTCGTCTCAGGTGGATCAGAAGCCAATGAATGCGCAATAAAATTGGCTCGCTCATATCATCTTTTTAGAGGGAATATGAGCAAATTTAAAGTGATGTCCAGGTGGCAAAGCTATCACGGCAGCACAGATGGTGTTTTGTCCGTATCCGGATTTACATCAAGAAGAACGGGATATGAGCCATATTTAAGAGAATTTGGTCATATTGCACCGGCATATTGCTATCGATGCTGGTATGGCAAAGAATGTGGAAAGTGCAACTTTGAATGTGCCCAGGCCCTTGAATATGAAATTATGGCGCAAGGACCGGAAACCGTATCTGCATTTATTGCAGAACCTATTGAAGGCATGTCCATACCCGGAGCGGTTCCTCCCGATGGATACTTTAAAGAAATCAAAAGAATCTGTGAGAAATACGATGTGCTGCTCATTGCAGACGAAGTGATGACTGGAATGGGTAGAACCGGCAAAGCATTTGCATATCAGCATTTTGGCATTGAGCCGGATATTGTTAGTACTGCGAAAGCCATTGGCGGAGGCTACTATCCTCTGGGAGCTGTGTCCATTTCAAAAAGGGTTTTTGAGGAAATGGATAAGAACAACGGATCCTTTGGTCATGGATATTCATGGGGGGGGAATCCCATGGGAGGCGCCATTGCCTCTGCAACTTTTAAGTACCTGAAAGAGCATGATTTAATCAATCGATCCGCACAGCTTGGAGAATATATTAAGGAACAAATCAATGAGAAGTTTGTACCAAAGCATGCCATGATAGGTGATGTTCGAGGCAGAGGCTTGATGATTGGCATTGAGCTTGTCAAAGATAGAGAAACAAAAGAAAGTTTCGATCCAAAATTGGGGTTGGCAACCTTGATTAACAGAGAAGCCAACAAGCATAACTTGATTATTGAGTCCAGTTCCGGTTGTAATCACGGTCAGGCCGGCGACTGCCTGATGATTTCCCCGGCGTTTATTATCACAAAAGAAGAGATAGACGAATTACTTAGAAGACTTGATCTTACATTGACAGTCATAGAAGAAAAATATGACCTGTAACTTAAGAAATATGAAAATCAAGTATACCCATCAAAAGAAAAAGAAATAGAGATAGGAAGGCCTAAAGATGAGCAATAGTGGAAAAAGAGAAGCGGTAATTGTTGCGGCGGCAAGGACGGCAATCGGAAAGTATGCCGGACAATTTTCAGGATTTGAGAGTTATCAACTGGGAGGCATTGTAATAAAAGAAGCGGTAAAAAGAGCCGGCATAGATCCCAGTCAAATTGATGAAGTCTACATGGGGAATTGTGAGGGGGCACCTGGAAATATTGCCAGGAGTATCTCTGCTGGAAGCCGATATACCCGACACTGTTCCCGGAATACAGTTTGACAGGCAATGCGCATCCGGTTTAGAAACAATCAATACTGCGGCAGCAATGATTGAAAGCGGGCATGGTGATATTTATGTGGCTGGCGGGGTTGAATGCACTAGTACGGCGCCTTGGTTTATGAAAAAGACAATGCGACCTTTTAGTTATGCACCTCCTGAAACCTTTATGATCATGTGCGCGCCTCCCAAAGTCGGTGATCCACCCATGGGAATCACCGCGGAAAATGTATTACAAAATCCACCCGGTATCAAGAGAAAAAATGGATAAATTTGCTTTGAATAGTCAACAAAAAGCCTGCGTGGCCATTGAAAAAGGCGTCTTCAAAGAGCAAATTGTCCCTGTTGAATACATGAAAAAAGGGAAAAAAATAACCATTAATCAGGACGAAAGTCCCAGACCTGATACTACTTTGGAAGGACTTGCCAAGCTTCCCTCAGCTTTTATCGAAAATGGATCTGTTACTGCCGGAAATAGTTGCCCCATGAATGATGGGGCAGCCGCGGTGGTAATCATGAGCGCAGAAAAAGCGGAAGAATTGCATCTGAAACCTTTGCTGAAAGTGAAAGGGTTTGCTTCAGCAGGACTGAGCCCTCATATCATGGGCTTGGGTCCCATTGGGGCCGTAAGAAAAGTGTTGAAAAAAACCGGGGTTTCCCTAGATGAAGTGGAAATGATTGAGCTAAATGAGGCTTTTGCTTCCCAGGCAGTAGGTTGTATTGAAGAACTTGGCCTGGATTCGGATCGGGTCAATCCCAATGGTGGAGCCATAGCGCTAGGTCATCCCACAGGTGCAACCGGAGCCATACTGACAACAAAAGTGGCTTACGCCATGAAAAACGCCAAGAGAAAGTATGCCATCGTCACCATGTGTGTAGGAGGTGGAGAAGGCTCAGCTACAATATTCGAAAGGCCATAACAGAAGGTATTGGATGAATGGAAAGACAGGTGCAATCCATGGAGAATAAACTTGGAAAAATTAGTACAGTGGATGAGGCCATGAAGTACATCAGTGATGGCTGTAGTGTCATGATGGCTGGGTTTGGTGGTGTGGGTACTTCCTATGTGCTGTGCCAAGCCATCTATGAAAAAAATGTACAAGATATGACAGTGATTTCCCTTGATGCAGGGGATGTGGGTGTTGGCCTTGACAATCTTGTTTGTAATAGGCAGTGCAAAAAATTAATTACCCAGCCATATTGGGTTTACCAAAGGTTGCGTTGATTTGTACAATGCCGGCGAACTTGAAGTGGAATTTTCTCCCCAGGGAACCCTTGCAGAAAGAATCAGAGCAGGTGGCGCGGGAATTTCAGGATTTCTGACAGAAGTTGGCCTGAATACAATGGTTGAGGAAGACAAAGAAATCATTACGGTTGATGGGAAAAAGTATATTTTGGAAAGGCCCTTGACCGCTGATGTTGCCATTATTCTTGCCCCAAAAAGCCGATGAATATGGAAATTTAGTGTATCGCAAAACCGCCAGAGGGGTTAACCCGGTGATGGCAAAGGCTGCCCGGACAACCATTGTTGCTGCAAAAGAAATCGTTCCTGTCGGAGCCATTGACCCTGAAGAAATCGTAACGCTTGGGGCATATGTGGATATTATTGTTCAGGAAAGAGGGGAGTGGGATTGGCCATGGATGTAAAAGAAAAAATGGTGCGAAGAGCAGCCGAAGAAATTGGAAATGGAAATGTCGTCAATTTAGGAGTTGGACTCCCGCAAAAAGTGGCAAACTATATTCCAAAAGATAAAATTGTATTTTTGCACGCAGAAAACGGTATTTTGGGTGTGGGACCGGCAGCCAAAGAAAATGAAAAAGATCCGGACTTGGTTGATTCGGGGGATGTTCCCATTACGGCCATTCCCGGTGCTGCATATTTTGACAGTGCAGAATCCTTTGCACTGGTTCGTTCTGGCAGGCTGGATATTACCATCTTAGGGGCACTTCAAATCGCAGAAAACGGTGACTTGGCAAATTGGATGATTCCCGGCGGATCCGTGCCCGGCATGGGTGGGGCCATGGATCTTGCCAAAATGGCCAAGAGAGTCATCGTACTGACTATGCACACAGACAAAAATGGGGTCTCAAAATTAAAACAAAAATGCCAGTTCCCATTGACGGCTGACCACTGTGTCTCAAGAATAATAACGGATCTTGGTGTCATTGATATCACAGAAGATGGTTTTGAGCTTGTTGAAATTTTTGAAGGTCATGATGCGGAAGAAATTTCCCAAAAAACAGATGCATCTTTAAAAATCAGAAAAAATCTCAAGATAATCAGTTATTAAATGAGGAGAAAAAAATGGATGATGGAAAAAGTGGATTAAAAAGGGAGATTGGCATTTTTTCGGCAACAGCTATTTGTGTAGGACAGATGATTGGATCGGGCATCTATATGGCGCCTCAAGGGTTGGCTGAATTGGCAAACCCAAAGGCAGCAATTCTTGCGATGGCCATTACCGGCATCGGTTCTATGCTGTTGGCATGGTCTTTTTCCAAAATGAGTGAGGCGAATCCCTTGTCCGGTTCCGCCGTGGTGAACACGAAAGATGCCTTTGGGGATTTGCCTGCCTTTATGGTGGGTTGGTCCTACTGGTGCGGATGTTGGGTTGCCAACGGTGCGATTCTCCTTGGTGGTTTGAATTACCTATCATACTTTTTCCCCATTTTGGCAACCAACAATTTTACCAAATATGGCATTACGATTTTAGTGCTGTGGCTCTTCACAATTGTGAATATGAGAGGCGTCAAGGAGGCAGGAAGGGTTAACTTGGTTATTACAATCGTCAAAGTGTTGCCCCTCATTTTGTTTATTGTAGTAGCTGTGATACATTTTGACACTGCCAATATGCACACAGTTTCATCATCCAGTGTTCAAGGTATGGGAGTTTTGCCTTTGGCAATCACATATGCCCTTTGGTCCTATCTGGGATTTGAAGGGGCTTGTATTAATGCTGCGGAAGTGAAGGAACAAAGAACCATAAAAAAGGCAACCATGATTGGCACAGGAATTGTCGTTCTAATCTATTTGCTTTTGGTGATTCTTGCTGCAGGGAATATGAGTCAGCTCGACCTGCTTCATTCCGATTCTCCCTTGGCAGACATTTTGTACAACGCAACCGGTGGATATTGGGCAGGCGGGTTTATTGCCATTGCAGTTTTCGTATCCTCCTTTGGATGTATGGGCGCATGGATTTTATCCTCTGCAAGAATCGCGTTTTCATTGGGGGAGTATAATTTGTTCCCGGGCTCTATGGCAAAAATTAGTCCAAAGACGAAAACCCCTAACGTGGCCCTGGTTGTAAATGGCATATTGATGACAGCAATTATGCTGTTAGCCTTTTTCACAAAAGAGGGCAATCTGTATAACTTTTTCGCCCTTCTGTCGGTCATGTCATTCCTTGTCTTCTATGCCTTTGGAGCTGCTTCTGAAATCATGCTTTCCTGTAGAGAGAACAGGCCATCAAATCCCATTTCTTTTATAAGAAAATCCATTATATCCCTGCTTGCATTTGCATATAGTGTATATGCCATTTATGGTGCCGGTCCAGACTATGTGATGTGGGGATTCATTCTTATACTGGTAGGTTTCCCGTTCTTTATTTATGCAAAAAGTAAAAAAGGAGTATTACAATGACAACATTTGATCGTCAAACGATAAATCGATTAAGTCAATATGTTAGTGAGGACGAAATCATTGAACTCATCAGTGATTTAGTCAAAATTCCCAGTTACATTGGGCTTGAAGCCCATGAAACGGAAGTTGCCCGTTATATTCACCGCTTTTTTCAACAGGAAGGAATTGAATCTGAACTGATTCATGTGTGTGATGGGCGCTACAATGTGGTTGCGCGACTGCGTGGGAATGGCGCAGGCTTATCCCTCCTTCTAACCGGTCATATTGATACGGTTCCTCCTTATGATATGCCGGAACCCTTTTCCCCCAAAGTTGAAAACGGAAAACTGATTGGGCGTGGAACAACAGACATGAAAGGTGCAGTCGCTTGCATGATGATGGCAATGGTTGCTATGAAAAGAGCGGAGATTGTCCTGAAGGGAGATGTGGTTTTTGCCGGCGTTGTTGGTGAAGAAAGTGACTGCCAGGGGACAATGTGTCTTCTGGAAAATGGCTTGTCTGTTGACGGCGCTGTGGTAGGAGAAAGCACAAACTTGGATGTGGTTGTTGGACATCGTGGACTGGAATGGCTGGAATTTAGCTTTCAGGGGAAGGCGGTCCATGGGGGCAAACAAAGCGACGGCATCAATGCCATTGATCATGCCATCCTTTTTGGCACAAAACTGAAAGAAGAATTGGTTCCAAAACTTGCCCAAAGAACCCATCCGATTATTGGACAATCTTCAATGAATTTTGGTGTCATTCGTGGAGGAACACAGCCAAGCACCGTGGCCCATGAGTGCGTTCTTCAAATTGACAGGCGTTGGGTCCCGAAAGAAACCCACGAAGAAGTCATCAGAGAGTATCAAGATATCCTTGATAGACTCCATGAAGAGGATCCAAAATTTAATGGACAATTAAAATCATTGACCACAAATATAGAAGTGAAATACCCCTTTGTGTGTGAAGCCATGGAAATCGAAATTGACCATCCGTTAGTATCGGTTGCCCAACATACCATCGAAACTGTCGTCAAGAAGAAACCGGCCTTGACCACTTTCAGCGCATGGACCGATGGAGGGCTGCTTT
The DNA here is from genome assembly GCA_963676385.2 of Anaerovoracaceae bacterium. GTDB lineage: Bacteria > Bacillota > Clostridia > Peptostreptococcales > Anaerovoracaceae > UBA1422. Next base: position 73,931 of record CAXXMM010000006.1, on the reverse strand, counting down.
ATTCTCGAGGAAACATACCAACCATTGTATTGGGTCCCGGGGACATTGAGAGTGCTCACACAGCCAATGAGTTTTTGGAAGTATCACAGGTGTTGCCTTGCACCCTTATTTATGCCGGGTTATGCATGATGTACTGTGAATAACAGATTGCAGGAACTCGATCTCAAGGCCACAATTCCCCCCCCCCCATCAATTGTCATAGAAACTTAAGATTTTCGGGATAAAATCATAAGAGCCCTTACAGAAGAAACGAAAACTTCGCAAAACCCGTTTTGATATGATAGATGCATCAGACGGGTTTTTGTTATGGATTGTTTTGGAAGGAGATCATATGGCAAGGATGAAATCAACTGGAATTAGCTATGCCAATACCAAAAAAAAACATAGAAGAGTGAGAAGAAAACGGACAAAAAGGATTTTTACATTTGTTTTTCTCATGGCATTCATTGTAACGGCGGCAATGCATTTTTTACAAAATGACGGGGACTTCAATCTATTTGCATCTGATCCTGAAATAAATCGGGATTTTGGAAATACATATTATCAAAATCTAACTACGCCTAAAACTTATTCTGATGAAGAAATTCATAGTACTCTCTTTGAATTATCGAAAACTTCCAAGGAATATAAGGAAATTTATGAAAATATGAATCAATATCCAACAAAGTTGCTTGCTGCACTTTGCAGTAATCCGGAAATGCTGGAATTTGCATTGGGATATCTGAAAGCAGAGGGGAGTGCGACTGGGGAGTTCACAAAGCAGGAAAAGCAGGAAGACTACCCGCTTTTGTTACAGTGGGATAAACGTTGGGGGTACGCTTCATATGGCGAAAATTGTTTGGGGCTCTCCGGTTGTGCGCCAACTTGTATTTCCATGGTAGCCCTAGCGTTGACCGGAGATGAAGAAGCGACCCCGGACCAAGTAGCAGCTTACGCTGAAAGAGAAGGGTACTATATGGCGGGAACTGGAACTTTGTGGACATTTATGACAGAGGGCGCGTCCCATTTTGGTATAAAGGGAAGGGAACTTAGTTTAAATAAAAGTGTTATATTTGATGAATTGGAATCGGGGCATCCGATTATCTGCAGTATGGCGCCTGGGGACTTCACTACCCAAGGACATTTTATTGTGCTGATTGGATTGAGAGACGGTAAAATTATAGTCAATGATCCTAACAGCAAAGAACGAAGTTGTGTGCTGTGGGATTATGATATCCTTTCGGCGCAAACAAAAAACCTTTGGGTGTACAATAAATAGAAAATAGAATCTGCAGGGATGATGGGAGTAATGGGTGTGTGTCAATTGTGGTGGCATCATACAAAAACGGTTTCAGATTGATTAAAACATTGACGAATAGGATTCTTTTTGAGGAATCCTTTTTTCTTTTGAGTGTTTGATTCATCACTTCGGGTATGTTATAATCAACCATATACATCGTTGGGAAATTGGGTTTCCAAGGGCAGAAGTGCCTTGACGGATTGCCCCACAAAATCATTGGAATTCCAACGAACCGTGTATAGACTTTTTATTCTTCTTACCCAACTATTATTGCCAGATGTTACAAGGGAGGTAAAAAAATGAGAGTATTAATTACCAGCAAAAATTTGAACGTCAGTGAGCATCTCAAAGCGACCATCGAAAAGAAAGTCGAAAAACTTGGCAAGTACTTTTCCGATGACATTGGCGTGAGCGTTATGCTTTCCGCAGAAAAAAACAGGCAAAAAATTGAAGCCACCATTCAGGTTCGTGGAATGATTTTTCGTGCCGAAGAAACCACCAACGATTTGTACGATGGTGTGGATAGAATAGTAGACAAACTGGCCACTCAAATGTCCAGATTCAAAACGAAAATACAGAGAAAACACAAAGATAACAGAGAGTTCCTTTTCTCTGATTGGCCGGACGCTGCTTCCAACGAAGAGCTGAAAGTGGTCAAAACCAAAAAATTTCAACTGCAACCTATGACGGTGGATGAAGCCATTGTTCAGATGGAAATGTTAGAGCATAATTTCTTTGTATTTCTCAACACAGAGACGGATACAGTCAATGTGGTGTACAAAAGAGAAGACAAGGATTACGGTCTTCTTGAACCAATGTATTAATCTATAGTATAGATTACCTTGGTAAAGCATCTCGGCCAGGGAACATAGCAGATGGTTCGGGAAAGAAAATAACTTGGAATAAGGGGATACGCCCCCTATCGTGGGAGGAACATGAAAGAGCTAGTCAGTAATTTGTTGACAGGAATTGGCATAACGGATGTTGTTGACATTTTGATTGTCGCCTTTGTGGTGTATAAAGTGTTAGGTTTCATAAAAGAAAGCAGAGCCGGGCAACTGGTCAAAGGCCTGCTGATTTTGTTAGCCGCATTTTTTGTTTCCGACTTGCTCCAACTGTATACCTTGAATTGGATTCTAAAAGGAACCATGACGGTGGGTGTTATCGCTTTAATTGTCGTATTTCAACCGGAACTTCGCCGGGGACTGGAATACATGGGCAGAAGCAAATTGATTCGTCCGGTATTTGGCAAGGTAAACAAAGAAAAGGCCAAGTTTATTGCAGTGGAAGTAGCTAGATCTATTGAAAACATGTCTACTGCAAGAACCGGTGCGCTGATTGTAGTTGAAAGAGAAACTGCTTTAACTGATATTGGAGAAACGGGAACAGTAATCGATGCCAATATCACATCCAGTTTGATAGAAACAATTTTTTATGAGGGCTCCCCGCTCCATGACGGAGCCCTCATCATCCGGGGCGAAAAAATATACACCGCCGGGTGTGTGTTGCCCCTTACTGAGAACAAGGCTTTGTCGAAGGCCCTGGGGACTCGCCATCGTGCCGGCATTGGCATTACTGAAAATTCCGATGCTACAGTATTTATTGTATCAGAAGAAACCGGAATTGTGTCCATGGCAGAAGACGGCAAATTGGACCGTTTCTTGGATACAAAAACCGTAGAAAAATCATTGCTGAATATTTACCTGAATACCCAAGCCGAGGGGATCGCCCCATCCGGCATCAAAGGATTTTTGGACAAATGGAAAAGGAGGAAAAATGTTTAACAATAAGATTGTCAACATTATTTTCTCTATTATAGTTGCACTTGGATTATGGGTGTATGTGGTTGGTGAAATCAACCCTGAAACTACTACGAAGTTTCAGAATGTACCGGTTCGTATTATTAACACCGATGTGCTAGCTGAAGATGGTCTTGCTGTGGCAGACCCGGGGGATTTGTATGTGGATGTTACAATAACCGGCAGTCGTTCTGATATGAAAGCATTAACCTTGGATGAGATTGAAGTGACAGCAAATCTTTCCGGTTTGCAAAAAGGCGAAAATACGGTTCATCTTAGTGTTTCTTTGCCTGACAATGTGAAGTTAAAATCGATTTCAGATGGAACCATAAAAGTCACCATTGAGGACTTGGTATCCGTTGAAAAACCGGTTCAAGTCAAATATGTGGGAACCATTTCAGACGGAGAGGAGCCGGGTGGTGTGACAATTTCTCCGGAGACCGTTGTTGTCAGCGGCGCCGAATCTACAGTTGATGATGTGAAGTATGTTGCAGCTTCCGTAGATGTGGATGATATTGCAGCCTTGAGCAAAACGCTGGATGCCACGTTGGAGCCGGTGGATAAAGATGGAGAAGTGCTATCTTACCTGACATTATCACAAGATCAGGTGCAGGTTGATGTTGCCATGTTGGTAACCAAAACAGTACCCCTAGAGTTAGATATCACAGGAAGCGTTCCCAGCGGATATACCCTTGACTCCAAAGATTACCCTGAAACCATAACTATTAAGGGAACCGCCAGCGCAGTGAAAGATATTGATAGTATCACCAGCGATGCCATTGACATTTCGGACTTAACCGATTCCACAAAGATTAACATTCAGTTGAAGTTACCAACAGGAATTGAGGTAACATGGGATTCAGAAGACCCAGTTTTGAAATTGGTGATTTCTGCCGCCGCCTCTCAAACTTTTACCTATGACAGCGCGGATTTAACTTTAAAAGGATTGGATACTGGGTTAACCTCTGACGTGGCAAGTACTTCCATCACATTGACAGTGAAGTCAACCACAGAGAGCCTCTCAGATATTTCGGCAGATGATTTTACATTATCTCTAGACCTGTCTGACCTTGCAGCGGGGACTCACAAGGTTCCCATCACAGTAACAACTCAACTTTCGGACGTGACCTATACGGTTTCTCCTGAGAAAATTAAAGTAACAATAAGTGAGGAATAAATATTGAATAGACTGTTTGGAACCGATGGCGTTCGGGGAATCGCCAACGCAGAACTCACACCGGAGCTGGCTTTTAATCTTGGCAAAGCCGGCGCTTATGTTTTGGGCAAAAATATAAAAAATCCAAAGGTGGTCATTGGGAAAGACACAAGAATTAGCGGGGATATGTTGGAACACGCCATCTCTGCGGGCATTATGGCCATGGGGGGTGATGTGATCCAAGTTGGCATCCTACCTACGCCTGCGGTGGCTTGTCTGGTCAAGGCCATGAAAGCTGATGCAGGGGTGATGATATCGGCTTCACATAATCCTTTTGAGTACAATGGAATCAAGTTTTTTAATAGTGAAGGATTTAAACTGGATGATGAAATTGAAGATGCCATTGAAGATATTATCGTAAGAGATATTGATGTGAACAGTCATATTACAGGCGCAAAATTAGGCCGATGCCTGATTGCTGAGTCGAAAGGCCGACTTATCTATGAAGAATATTTGAAGAAAAGCTTTGAAGATTCTCTTGTCGGGGTAAAGGTGGCACTGGATTGTGCCAACGGTTCTGCATTTCAAGTGGCAGAAGAGGTTTACCGCTCCCTTGGCGCAGAAGTTATTCTTGTGGGAAATCAACCCAATGGAACCAATATTAATGATCACTGCGGTTCCACCCATCCAAAGATGTTGCAGAAAGCTGTTTTAAAGCATGGAGCGGATATTGGAATGGCTTTTGATGGAGATGCAGACCGACTCATTGGAGTGGATGAAAAAGGTCGGATTATTGATGGAGATAAACTCTTATGCATCTGTGCAAATATGCTGAAGCAACAGGATTTATTGCCGGGCAATTTAGTGACGGCTACAGTCATGAGCAACCAAGGGTTCATTAACTATATGAATGCCATCGGGTGCGAGTTGAAGATAACTTGTGTGGGAGATCGATATGTACTGGAAAGCATGTTGCAGTCAGGTTGCACGCTGGGGGGAGAACAGTCGGGCCATATCATATTTTTGGACCACTCCACCACAGGGGATGGTATTTTGTCCTCCCTTCAGGTAATGAAAGCGGTGCTTCATTCCGGGAAAAAACCTTCTGAGTTGTCAGATGAAATCACCATCTATCCACAAATTCTTGTGAATGCCATGGTTAAAAACGAAAACAAAAACAAATATTTGAAGGATCCGGAAATTGCTATAGAAATTGAAGCAATTGAAAAAGAAATGAACGGCAATGGCCGTGTATTAATACGACCTTCCGGCACGGAACCTTTGGTTCGGGTCATGCTGGAGGGAGAAGATTTGGACCAAATGGTCCTGTTGGCACAGCGGTTGGCAACCCTGATTACAGCGAAACTTGGATAAGGAGATACGAATTATGTGCGGAATAGTAGGATATATTGGGAGCGGAAAAGCAAAAGAAATCATTATTGATGGTTTGAAAAGATTGGAATACAGAGGATATGACTCGGCGGGAATTTCTTTGGTCATCGATGGAAAAATACAAACCCGCAAACATGTGGGAGAAATAAAAAATCTTGAAAAAATCATTGGGGATCCGGAATTTGACAGCAACATCGGAATTGGACACACCCGTTGGGCAACCCACGGCGCGCCCTCAGATGTGAACGCCCATCCCCACAATAATCAAGACGATACAATCACGGTGGTCCATAATGGCATTATCGAAAATTATATGGAAATCAAAGAAATGCTGATTTCCGACTATCAGGTGCAGTTTCGGTCTGAAACCGATTCGGAAGTGATTGCCCAGCTCATTGGAGTACTTTACAAAGGGAATCTTTTGGATGCGGTGAATCAAGCTGTGGCCCAAATGCGGGGGGCCTATGCTATTGGTGTCATTAGCTCCTTAGAGCCGGATAAAATCGTAGCGGTTCGTAAGGATGCGCCGTTAGTTGCCGGACTTGGGGAAGGATGCAATTTTATTGCTTCAGATATCCCTGCCTTGTTGAAATATGTACGAAAAATTTATTTGATTGAAAACAATGAAACGGTTGTTCTCACCAAAGATAAAGTGATAATCTACAATGAATCCGGAAAAATTGTGAATCGAGAAGTTTTTCATGTGACTTGGGATGCAGATGCCGCCGAGAAAGGTGGATATGAACATTTTATGTTGAAGGAAATCCATGAGCAGCCAACTGGTTTGGCTGAGACCTTAAACCGCAGGCTGAAGGAGGATGGCACCATAAATTTGGACGGCATCTCAATGACCAAAGAAGATATCGAAAAATACACTAAGGTTTATATTGTGGCCTGTGGTACAGCATATCATGCCGGTTTGGTGGGAAAGTATATCATTGAGAAACTAGCAAAAATCCCAGTGGAAGTGGACATTGCTTCGGAGTTTCGATATCGAGACCCCTTCGTGGATGAGCAAACACTGTTTATCGCCATCAGTCAGTCTGGCGAGACGTTGGATACCTTGCACGCCTTGCGGGAAGCAAAGAGAAAAGGTGCAAGAATTTTGTCAGTGGTTAATGTGGTGGGCAGTTCTGTGGCACGGGAATCGGACGATGTGTTTTATACTTGGGCAGGCCCGGAAATTTCTGTGGCATCTACCAAAGCCTATACCACCCAATTGATGTGTATGTATTTAATCGCACTGTACATGGGATTGACCCGAGGTGCTATTGATCGAACCGCTTATGACCGGATTCTCAACGAATTGGAAGCCATACCCGGAAAGTTAAACCAGTTGTTGACCCAAGAAAAGAAAATTGAAAATTTGGCCGATCGTTTTTATCAACGGGAACAGGTTTTCTTTATTGGAAGAGGCTCTGATGCAGCGGTTTCCTATGAAGGCTCGTTGAAACTCAAAGAGATTTCATACATTAATTCCTTTGCCATCGCCGCAGGGGAATTGAAGCACGGCACCATTGCCTTAATTGAAAAGGGCAGTTTGGTCTTTGCTCTTGCCACCCAAGACTCATTATTTGAAAAAATGCTTTCCAATATTGAAGAAATCAAAGCTAGAGGCGCCTATGTGGTGGGAGTCACCAAAGAAGGCAATTCTGAAATCGAAAATAAGTCTGACGAGTGGCTATACATTCCTTCTTGTATAGATGAATGTACCCCTATGCTCACTGTTGTGCCCCTTCAGTTGTTTGCCTATTATGTGGCGAAGAACCGAGGTTGCAACATTGATAAACCCAAGAATTTAGCAAAATCTGTCACCGTTGAATAAAGGAGAATACTGCCTTGAACCAAAAACCATATGAAGTCAGAGATATCAGCCTTGCACCCCAGGGACATCAGAAAATTGCGTGGGTGCGAAGTCACATGCCCTTGCTTCGAGATTTGGAAGAAGAATTCATTAAAACCCAACCTTTTTTGGGAATTAAAATATCCCTTTCCATTCATATGGAAGCCAAGACCGCCTATCTGTGTCAGGTTTTGGCCAAAGGGGGTGCGTTGTTGGCTGCCACCGGAAGTAATGTATTATCCACTCAGGACGATGTGGTTGCAGCTTTGGCAGACAGTGGAATCCATGTGTACGCTTACCATGGTGCAACGGCTGAAGAATATCAACGGCATTTGAAAATGGCATTAGAGCAAAAATCCAACATTATTATTGATGATGGTGGAGATTTGGTAGGCACCCTCCATTCCAAGCGGCCGGACTTGGCAGAAGAAGTATGGGGCGGTTGCGAAGAAACTACTACAGGCATTCTTCGGTTGAAAGCCATGGCCAAGGAGGGCATTTTGAAATTCCCTATGGTAGCGGTTAATGATGCGGATTGCAAGCATTTGTTTGATAATCGATATGGCACCGGCCAGTCGGTTTGGGACAGCATTATGCGAAATACCAATTTGATTATTGCAAGCAAAACAGTGGTAGTTGGCGGTTACGGATGGTGTGGAAAAGGGATTGCCATGCGGGGAAGCGCCTTGGGAGCCAAGGTGATTGTTACAGAAGTCAACCCCATTCGTGCCATGGAAGCCAGAATGGATGGCTTCGAAATCATGACCATGGATAAGGCTGCTTCTCAAGGAGATATTTTTGTCACTGCAACCGGATGCGCCGGAACGATTTCCCTGGGGCAAATGGAACAAATGAAGGATGGGGCGATTTTGTGTAATGCCGGACACTTCAACGTGGAGGTGGATGTGGAATCCTTGGAGCAAGTTGCCGTAGACAAGACCGAGAGCCGAAAAAATATTATGGGATATTTGTTGCCCAATGGAAGAAGGCTTCATCTTATTGCAGAGGGGAGGCTAGTGAATATTGCCGCAGCAGATGGCCACCCGGCTGAAATTATGGATTTGAGTTTTGCCGTACAAGCCCTGTCCGCACTATATATCAAAGATCACCACCAAACCCTTCCCCCTAGAGTGATAGATGTTTCCAAGGAAGTGGATCAGGTGATTGCCCATAAGAAATTAAAAAGCTGGGGAGTAGAAATTGATTCCCTTACCCCGGCCCAAGAGGCATACTTGAAAAGCTGGTAGGTATAATAACCTTTACTTGAAAAGCTGTCAGATATTTGGAGGCAACATGAAATACGCCAAAAGATTGAGTCATTTGGAGGATAAATCCTTACTCAATGCATTTCAACTGGTAGAAAACAAAAATATGATTTCCTTTTCCGCCGGTTTTCCTTCTTCAGAAACATACCCCATTGAACCTATTAGAGAATCCATGGATCGGGTGCTGAAAACCCAAGGACAGGAGGCGCTTAGCTACTGCTCCACCAGCGGATACATGGGGCTTCGAACCATTATGAAAGACCGAATGGCAAAAAAATTCGGCCTTCATTACCATGTGGATGAAATCATCATTACCAGTGGTTCGCAGCAGGCCTTGGATATGAGCGGCATGTTGTTTATTAACGAAGGGGACATTGTGATTTTTGAAGCCCCATCCTATTTGGGGGCGGTGAATGCGCTGCGAGCATATGAAGCAGAATTGGTTTCTGTTCCCACAGACCGGGAAGGGATGATTATATCTGAATTGCAGCGTGTGTTGAGCCAATACGGTGAGCGTGTGAGGATGGTATATGTGAACCCGGACTTTCAGAATCCTACGGGACGAAGTTGGTCGGAGCAACGGCGAAAAGACTTTATGAACGTGATGAAAGACTATGATGTGCCGGTGTTGGAAGATGCGGCGTACAGTGAAATTTGTTTTGAGGGGGAACTGTCCAAACCCCTGGCGGCCTTTGATCAAAGAGGCCAAGTGATTTATACAGGGACCTTCTCAAAAATATTTTGCCCGGGGCTTCGGGTTGCTTGGCTATGTGCTCGCCGAGAAATCATGGAAAAGTATTTGGTGTTAAAAAATGCGGCGGACTTATCTTCTTCCACCATTGCTCAACTCCAAATGGCGGATTATATGTCGCACAATAATATTGATGAACACATTCAAATGATTAGCAACCTTTATCGCCGGCGAAGAGATGCTATGGCAAAGGCCATTGACACCTTTTTCCCCAAGGAAGCCCACTTTGAAATGCCCAAGGGGGGATTGTTTATTTGGATTGAGTTGCCAAAAGATAAAGATGCCACAGAACTATTAAGAAGGGCCGGGAAACAAAATGTATCTTTTATTACAGGTGCGGCTTTTTATCCCAGCGCAAAACAGAACAATGAATTTCGATTGAATTTTTCCAACATGTCAGAAGAAGATACCCAAAAGGGAATCGCAATACTTGGAAAGTTAATTACGGATTATCTGGGAGAGTCATGAAGGGCAAGGAAATAAAAGCCGCTAAAAAGCGGCTTTTTTGATGCGTTCCAATGTTTTTTCTTTTCCCAAAATCTGTTGTATTTCCCACAAGTCGGGAGATTGACTTCTTCCCACCAGCGCCAGACGAATGACGGTGCTAATGTGGCCCACGTGACCTTTGTACAGATCCGGATTCTTTTTGAAATCCTTGGGTTTCACTGCATATCCTAGTTCGGCGGCAATAGTTCTTACTTTTTCAAACCATCGAGATTGATTGTCTGTGGGATCATAGGTTTGTCCATAACTTTTCAATATTTCCGCGGCATCTTCGGAGGATACTTCCGGGGGTAAAGGTTCTTCAATAATGAAGAAATCATCAAAGAAATATTGAATAAAATCGAATATCTGGCTGGCCGATATCAAATCTTTTCGAGGTTTTTCATCCTTTCGACCAATATCCAAAATCTTTTCCACATAGGGACCGGCATTTTTTAGGGTGGCCCAGGCATCCGGTTGATACACAGAAGCCCAGTTTAGTAAAAAATCATATAACAGATTTGCCGGAATTTTTGCCAAGGTATCCTTGGACACATCGTTTAGTTTATTCATATCAAATAAAGCGCCGGAAGAACTCATTTTTTCTGTGGTAAAGGGAAATTCTTCAGAGGATTTTTCCGGATTGGCCAGTCGCCATTCTTCAAAGTTTGAGTTTAAAATTGTCAGCAAATACTCTCGAACCGCCAAGGGATGATATCCTTGCTCTTTATAATATCCCAATGATAATTCCGGATCTTTTCTTTTGGAAAGCTTTCGCTTGTTGCCGTTTTCGTCTAACTTCATCAACTGTGCAGTATGGCAATAGATGGGCAATTCAAAGGCAAGCTTCTCAAACAACTCCACGTGGATTGGCAAGGAAGAAAGCCATTCTTCCCCTCGAATCACATGAGTAGTCCCCATAAGATGATCGTCCACAACGTGAGCAAAATGATAGGTGGGCATTCCGTTGGCTTTTAGGATTACCACGTCCTGATTGTTTTCCGGCATGGATAGGGAGCCACGAATTCCATCTTCCACTTGAATGTATCGTATTTGGTCTTGGGGCAAATCGTGATTCCCTCCGGATTTCAAACGGATGGTATAGGGATGACCCTGAGAAAGGTGATGTTGGATTTCATCCATGGACAAATCACGATGTTTGGCATAGATGCCATAAATTCCAGGATTCGCTTTTTCAGCTTCTTGGTATTGGTGAATTTCTTGAATTTCATCTTCCGTCAGAAAACAGGGGTAGGCAAGTCCCAAGGCAATCAATTGTTTCACATAAGCGTGATAAATCTCTTTTCGCCGGCTTTGGGCATAAGGCCCATAGGCACCAATATCTCCGGTCTTTGAAGCCCCCTCGTCAAAATGAATGCCAAAAAAGTCCAGGGCATCAATAATCATATCAACGGCGCCCGCTACCAGTCTTTTATCGTCAGTATCTTCAATTCTTAAATAAAAAATTCCGTCGCTTTGATGGGCAAGGCGTTCGTCCACAAAGGCACCATAAAGGTTACCCAGATGAATAAACCCGGTTGGACTGGGTCCAAGGCGAGTGACGTGAGCACCGCTCGGAAGATTTCTCCTGGGGTATAAACCTTGAATCCCCCCAAGGGTGTATTTAAGCTGGGGGAAAAGTTGTTCAGCAAGTTGTTTATTGTCCATATCATACCTCCAGAATCATGATTGTTTCTTTTTTTTCAGGGTAATCTGCAAAATGGCCCTGACAGCCAGTGCAACCCCAGAGATGACCAGAATTACCGATAGCATGAGAACCCAAGCCAAATCGGCATCGGCAAATGAGTCGGCAGAGAAGCTTCCTCCGCCACTGATAAGCTCCACCAAAATTAATCCAATGGCACTGAGCAACATAGGGACGACCATGGTGGCCCCCAGGTAACTTCTTAATGAAATGTGAAGAAGAGATAGCGCCATGTTCTCGATGACGTATAGTAACACAAAATATAGCAATCCACTGGCAATTAAGATGGCCAAATAGTATTGGCCAAATAAAGTATTGCCAATGGCAAACAGGCCAAACATAATAGCAATGGCCATAACAAACAGAGCAAAAAATTTAATTGGCTTACTCATCTTGTATCCTCCTTTCAGTTCGCTCCAAGGGTCCGTTTTTGGATCCTTCAATGCTTAATGCCGCAACGGCAGAAACCACAAGAAAGATCCCCAATAATTGAACCGGCACCATCACCTCGGATAGAAATAGGTATGCCAGTAAAACTGTCAATGGCAATTCCAATGTGCCCACCACAGTGGAACGTTCCGACCCGATAAGGACCACACCCTTTCCCAACAAGAAAGAAGGAAGCACCGTTGTGACAGAACTAACAAAGATGATGAGAAGAAGTGTATTGACGGATAAATTCGGAATCTCCGGGATAACGGATGGTTTCAAAATCAAAATCGTTACAGAGGCAATCACCCAATCATAAAAGAAGATGATTGTTGTTGGATATTGCGACAGTTTTAAGTCTAATATCAAGAAAAAACAGGCACAAAAGAGGCAAGTAAGCAATCCAAACACAATACCGATTCCTGTCCAAGAGTGGGACTCGCCAAAGATGTTTAAAACCAAGACACTTCCAACCACCACCATGGCCAATGATATCTTATTGATTAAAGTCAGTTTTCGGACACCGCTAATGAGGAAAAACAAACAAATCAATACTGGATGTAAAAACAGCAACATAGATCCGATGCCGGCATCAACCCGCTGTAAAGTGAAATTCAGCATGAGATTCATGGCGCAACCACCAATGACACCAAGGAGAATAACCCAAATAATATCCTGTTTCTTAATAAAAAACTTAGCACGAAAACCGTCGGGCATCTTTATGAGCCCTGCGCCGAACATTAAAACGGCACCAATCGCCACTTGAAGAAATGATAATACCCAGGCGTCGGTGCCTCCTGTCAAGATATATTTTCCTAAGATGACCTGTGATGCATAGACAAATGCAGATGAAATCGTGAAAAGATAGCCTTTCATATGACCTCCTTGATGGAATTATTATACCATAGAAAAGGAGGGGAGGCAGGAGAAAATTTATTCCATTTTTGAGATATATGCTTTAAATCCTGAGGTGTATTCTAAACTTCCGTCATTCATGACAAAAACGGCCTCTGCATCTTCCCGTTCAATCAAGGCTTTTGCCTGCTTCAACGGCAGAATAAATGCAGCAGTGGAAAGTCCGTCTGCCAGTGCTGAATCCTGCGTGACTATGGTTACCGCGCGACAATGGGTTGCAGGGAACAGGGTATCCGGGTCGATAATGTGATTATACCTGACACCATCCACCGTATAATACCGTTGATAGTCTCCGCTGGTTACCATGGAGGCATCAGAGAGCTTTAGCGTCATCAAAGTGTCTTCCTCAGAGTCGGGATTGGTAATCCCCACATTCCAAGGAACCGTTTCTGTGCCGGTATCTTTCATGCCAATTGCTCTAACATTTCCCCCTACGCTGAGCAGAATAGAAATCCCCGGCCATTTTTTTTCTAACATTTGAGCAACCTTTTCTGTGGAATATCCTTTGGCTATGGCGCCAACGTCCAGACTCATATCCGGGTCTTTCAGATAAACGGTCTTATTTTTTTCATCTATGACCATATCGTTAATGTCTGTATGTTTGTTGGCTTTCTTCAGGAGGGAGAGAGGCGGCAATTCTGCCTGATCCGGGTTGGCACTCCCCGCATCTCGATAATCGTGCCAGATTTTCAAAACACCTCCGAAGGCCACGTTAACCTGGCCATCAGAGATGGAATATACTTTTTTAGAGAATTTGAGCATGTCAATTATTTTTTGATCTACTTTGACCGGGGCCTTTCCGGCGTTGTCGTTAATGGTTTTTAGGTTATTGATTCCTTTATATGTGTCATAAATATCAAATAATTGGTGGTATTTTTTCAGGTTATCATAGGCATAGTTTGCCTGTTCAGAAAATAAATCCTCGCTTGTACTGTAACCTACAATTTGGGTCATGGTATCAAACAACTCCAAAAACTCCGCCTGATATCTGGTTTTTTCTTCAGCCTCGGATTTGGAACAACCCAACAAGGCAAAAACCAAACATATTATTAAAGTAATGGATAGAACTTTTTTCATGGAACCCTCTCTTTACAAAACTTGAGAAATAAATAATGGGGGGCAGGCGAAGCTGCCCCCCATTAAAGTAGGATAATTTACTTGGTAGCCAATTCCAATGCGCTGATGAATCCACCAACATGAATGGTAACGGATGTTGCCAAGTCTTCGTCGGTAGGTACACCTTCTTTGTCTACTGCAACACCTTTGACTTCGTCAATGGTTTTGCCGGTGGCATATTCGGCAAAAGCAGCTGCCTGCTCATACCATTCTTTACCAATCTCGGATGAGGATTTCATGCCATAATCGTCGCCAATGACATCCTTTGTCTTAAAGGTGGCATCAGTCTTAACGGTTAATTTGCCAGACGCATCAAATGTGATGTCTGCCTGAGAAGCATCGATGATGGCACTGGTAATTTTACCATCGGAATCTTTGGTTGCAATGGCATATGTGGAGTAGGGTTCAGCCACACCATCTTCTTTTGCCGTTGCATCTGTTGAGTTGGGAAATCCGGTTACAATGCCCATGCCCAAGGTGTCGCCTTCTTTGGCGCCAAGATCAGTAGCATTAGCAACGGCTTCTTCAATAACGGCTAGGTAAGGAGCGATGTGAATGGTGACACCGGCAACCAAATCTTCATCAGTTGCAATGCCTTCATCACTCAGTGCAATTCCTTTGACTTCTTCAGCGGTTTTTCCTACTACGTAATCCGCCAGAAATGCAGCTTGCTCGTTCCACTCTTTGCCAATTTCTGAGTTCTCCTTCATACCATAATCGTCGCCCAGAATGTTCTTGGAATCAAAGGTTGCGTCAAGCGCTGTAACTAACTTGCCATTTTTGTCAAATTCAATTTTCGACTGAACTGCATCGATGACACAATCAGTAATGACGCCATCTTCATCAACCAGAACAGCTGCAGCCATGGAATAACCCTGTCCTGTGCCATTGGTACTTCCGTCAGCGGATGTGGAGTCAGCGATGGTTGTTGTAGCTGCAAAGCCGGTTTTCACTGCTTTTGCACTATCAGAACCACCACAGGAGACAGCCAGGACGCCAATCAGAAAAATGGCCACTAAAACTAATAGCTTTTTCATATTTTCCCTCCTTAAAATATAGAAAATCATTTATTACTAAGCCGAAATCTTTTGAAAATCGGCATAATAATCTTTAATAATGTTGCCGTTGCCACCCCGGCGATTACACCGGCCACCAATAGGACCGGAAAGTAATAAAGCAGATAAAAATTCGAATATACCAGAGATACGGCCACTAACTGGCCAATATTATGAAACACTGCACCGCTGATGGATAATACCAAATAGGATATTTTGTCTTTGAATATCAATAGCAGCAGGACCATCACGGTGATGGATAACAGTCCGCCGCTTAAGCTTAGGACTGAAGCCACAAATCCGCGAGTTGAAAAAACAAATACGGATTTCAGCACCGCTACCGCGTAGGCCTCTTTTTTGCCTACAAAAAACAGGACATACATCACTGCAATGTTGGAAAACCCAAATTTTACCCCGGGAATGGTTCCCGGAATCGGTGGCAAGGAATTCTCCACCACTGAGATAATCAGAGCTACAGCAAAGAATAAGGATACAAGGACTAATCGTTCTGTTTTACTCATTATATCACCACATCCGGATCTTCCAGATTATCTTCCAAAGGTGCAATCCGAAGCACTAAGCCATTGGGTAAACATGCAGCAGACTGACCTGACATTTTTAGTTTCCCCGCATGGATGCAAACTTTGTCCGGACAATCTGATTTCACAAAAGCGATGGCCCCATCGGCATAAACGTGAAAAACAACATCTTCATGACCTTTTACTGAAAAATCATAGTCTTTTCCTTCTGATAGGGATACCACCTTCACCAGTTTGTTTTCATAGAATATCTTTGCTTCCACCTGTTTCCCTTGGGCGGACTGAAAATACACAAAGTATAGCACAGCTGCCAACACTAGAATGCCAAATATAATTGCAATGTCCGTTTTCTTAAAAAATTTCATCATTTACAGTACTCCGCATAGCAACAAGACGATACACTGGCCGGCCATCACCGCAACAAAATTTTTAATGGATGTAATAAAGGTGATTGACTTGTCTTGTTTCTTTCGAAACGTCCGAAGGTTCATTTCAACTGGGACAAGAGTAATCAACAAAAGCAAGTATAGCGGGGGAAGAAAGTTCAGCAGAACTAAGGCAATGGCTGCCACATACACAGAATAGTACAAAAGCCCATACAAGGTAACCGCCGGCTTTTTTCCAATGTAGTAGGGTAAGGTATGGCGATTCACCAAAATATCCTTTTCCAAGTCGCAAATATTGTTTGCAAGCATAATGTTGGCGGTGCATACCATGGGCGCCCAGCAAAGGAGGCCTAGGCCCAGCAAGGCGAACAAATGACCAACCATTGTAATGGTGCCCCCCGATATTTCCAATGAAAGCAAGCTTCCCTGGGGGAGATTGATATATAGCAAAAGGAAGGGAATCAACAGCCCATAAAAAATTCCTGACAACGCTTCACCTAAAGGTACTCGGGAAATGGGTACCGGCCCAAAAGTATAAAAAATACCACAGATGAAGCAAAGTGTGCCAACACCCAAGACTACCCAGTCTGTAAGAACTGCCAACCATATCCCAAGTCCGCCGCTGATGAGGAGCATGACATAAATGATGGCCAGAGCAACGGGACGATTGAATTGTAGAGTCTGATCATTGGTGCGGGTATCAATGTAGTTGTTGATGCCCGTGGTAGTCAAATCAAAAATAAACATTGCCCCAAAGAAAATACCTGTCATTTTCCAATCAATGGATTGATTTAAATACAGAAGATAGGCCAAAGCCATGGCAAAGGCAAACAGGCTGGTTATTTTAGTTTTGATTTCCACAAAGGCTAAATATCGATGAATCATTTTCCCTCATTCTTCAATGTGCCGGCATATGCCAGTTGCAAAATATCTTTCAGTAATTGTATTTTTTTCGGTGTGCCGGGAATCTCATTTATTATTTCTTGGGCTTTGATGTAATACTTTCCCGCAATGGATCGAGTGTAGTCCGTTCCCCCATGGCGTTTCACAAAAGTTGCCACTTCAAAAGGTTTGCCCCTGAAGGATGCAATCTCTTTGCTGGATAAGGGTGCTCTTTCAAGAGCGGCAATAAGGGGGAGGGTTACAACCCCTTCCTCAAAGTCTTTACCAACAGGTTTTTTGGCCCGGTCTTCAGAAAACTCATAATCGATACAATCGTCGGACAACTGGAAAATCATGCCGACAAAACGTCCGAGTTTTGCATATTTTTGCCACAGCTGCTCATCAGCACCGGAACAATAAGCTCCCGCTCGGTATGCCGCCTCAAACAAAGTGGCGGTTTTGCCACGAATAATCCGTAGATAGGAAAACATGGATAACTGAAAATTTCCGTTGTTTTGATATTGTTCCAATTCTCCAATACATACTCGGTGGATATAGTCTAGAAGCAAAGGGTTTGCCCGTTCTTCGTTTTTGTCCGGAATCTCTACTAGGGCCGCCTCGCGAAGGGAAATGCTAAGCAAATAATCTCCACAAATCACCGCGGTTCGTTTTCCGAATTTCTTCTGTAAGGTTGAAATGCCTCTTCTTGTATCGGCATCATCAATCACATCATCGTGAACCAGAGTTGCCAAATGAAACAGTTCAATAGCAGTAGCCATTTGCACACTGTCTTGATTGACTTGATTTCCCGAATCTAAGCTACAGGCCAACAAAGCGCGAGCACGAATGAACTTCCCTCTGGCTTCAGCCAGATGCCCGGTATATTGGGAAATAATGCGGGGAGCAAGGGTAAGGGTGCTTTCTGTTTTTTTGATGACCTCTGAGATTCCTTTCTCAAAGGTAAAATTAGTCATGATACAGATACCACTTTCTGACAAACTTCAGTTTGCCCCATCTATTCTTCAGTGCAGGAAGTACATAATAATCCAGAGAGAAGGTACTGCCGCCGCCAATTAACACTGCAATGGCAGCAAAAATCATCCAAAAAGTTGTTAAGTATAAGCCGGTAGTCATGATAAACATCAATTGCAAAACCAAAGAAGCAGCGGAGGATAGGAAGGTGAATAACCCGCCCATTAACGCTAAACCTATGAGTATTTCTGCAAGAACAATCCCAATCTGCATGACCATTTGCATTCCATCATGACCTGTCACAAATTCATTGACGAACCAGGTCATTGGGGCAAAATCAATTTTGAAAGCCATATCCGAAAGGCCGGCCTCTACAAAACTTTTACCGGATACAAAGAGCACTCGAATCACCTCAAAGATGTGAAAGTCAAGGTAGGCAACTCCTGTGGAGACTGCTTCTCCACCACCGGTACCGGTGGCCGCTGACGCGGCATCTGCGCCCCCATTTGATGCGGTTTCGGAAATACTGCCGGCGATAGAATTGTACCAAGTATTGGCAGCACCAAAGAAATCATCTAACTTTGGTGAAACCATCCAACCTTCGACAATCTTTTTGATGCCCTCAAAAACCCAGACAGCACCGAGCCACACCCTCAAAGGAACTAAAAGAAAACTTGGGGTCCGATTGGAAAAATGCCCGCCCAAGAAACTTCGCTTGTTGCGAATGGTAAAAAACTCATGCTTGCAGTAGCTGACAACTTTATTCCAGCCCAGAACCTGTAGGAAATATATGATGTTGATAAAATGCTTGGACAACATAGCTAGGAAGGAAGGCAGGTTGAACATCCTATTTGGGAATCCAACTCGCGCCACTCCATAACGTCCGCCAACGCAAACCATGACACCATGAAAGGAGGGCTTGTATGTTTCCATTTTACCTCCGCGGATGGAAGCAGTAATATTTTTTGCCGCGGTTGCTGCACTGTGTTCGCAGTTCTCAACCATTTGAGGAACTGGGATTTCCTGACCTTCCGGGATGTAGAACATGTTATCGCCTACCACATATACGTCTTCTTTTCCTTCTGCCCGAAGGAATGAATCGGTTTTTAGCCTTCCTCGCCCTATCATGGCTAAGGTTTTCCCCGCCTCATAAGCAATATCGGCACTTTCGATGCCGGCAGCCCATACCACCGTACCTGCAGGATGACGAGAAACTTCTTCTCCGACTTTCAAATCAATATAGTCTGGGCCAATTTCCATCACTCCAGTATTGAGCATGACCTCAACTCCCATTTTGTTGAGGCGCTTTTCCACTTTGTTGGATAGCTTTTCCGGTAAAATTGGAACCACACGGGGAAGCATATCAACATTAACCATGGTAACTTCCT
The DNA here is from genome assembly GCA_963676385.2 of Anaerovoracaceae bacterium. Classification (GTDB taxonomy): domain Bacteria; phylum Bacillota; class Clostridia; order Peptostreptococcales; family Anaerovoracaceae; genus UBA1422. Next base: position 54,576 of record CAXXMM010000006.1, on the reverse strand, counting down.
CAAAAGAAATACCATGCTTTTTGCAGAGAATGGGCACATATTCGGCCAGTTCGCCGGCCATTTCAACACCGGTGAACCCAGCTCCGACTATATAAAAAGTCAGAAGCTTTTTGCGCTTCTCCAGATCAGGTTGTACAGCGGCCTTTCGAAAAGCATTTTCGATACGCTCTTTTAGGACAATGGCATCATCAAAGGACCAAAGGTTAAAGGCATTCTCTGCAGCCCCTTTGACACCAAAATAGGTAGGCTTTGAACCGGAAGCCAGAACCAGATAATCGTATTGATAGGTGGCGTCAGTTCCCGCTACCACCTTATTGTCAAAATCAATGGAAGAAACCGTATCCATAATCACTTCAACGTTTCTGCCTGCAAAGACTTTAGATAGACTGATTTTTATGCTATCTTCATCTACCCTGGCAGCGGATACTTCATGGAGTTCGGTAAGCATGGTATGATAGGAATGTTTGTCAATCAAGAGGATAGAAACTTCCTCTTTTTCTTTAAATTTTTTCGCCAATTTTTTGGCGGTGAGGATTCCGGCGTAGCCGGCACCAATAATGACAATTTTTTTCATTTTTTATTCTCCAAACATATGGTTCAATTATGTATACTATTTCATATTATTCCAGTTATTTTCGTTCATTTTATAATATCTGCTACATTGTAGCAAGTATTATATTAAGAATCATTTAAGTATACAATTTTATTATGTGTTATGTAATATATACTTTGTTATTTTTTACACAATTTTATGAATACTAAACGGTATATCCTAATTAAAAGTTTTTTGTTATAATTATTGGCATAGGTAATAAAAATTGTCATTAATGATGCTGAAAAAGAAGAAGGTAAAATGAAAATACTAATTGTTGAAGATGAAGTGAGACTTTGTGAGGCCCTTGCAGAAATTCTCAAAAAGCATAAGTATAGTGTTGATACAGTTCATGATGGAGAATCCGGCTTGGACTATGGACTAACCCAAATTTATGATGCCATTATACTGGATATTATGTTGCCAAGGATGGATGGGGTTGAAGTGTTGAAACAGCTTCGAGCAAATCATGTGGCCACCCCGGTAATTCTGTTAACGGCTCGCTATATGATAGGGGATAAGGTTGGAGGTTTGGATGCCGGTGCGGACGACTACTTGACCAAACCTTTTGAGCCAGATGAGTTGTTGGCGCGCATACGCGCCATGACCAGACGAAAAGGGGAAGTTATGGTGGAAGGGTTGACTGTTGGGGATTTGACTTTAAACACCAATACTTCTGAGTTGAGCTGCGGGGACAAAATGATTCCCCTTTCCCTCAAAGAATTTCAGATGATGGAGATCTTTCTCCGAAACACGGATCGGATTATTACCAAAGAACTGCTAATTGAAAAAGTTTGGGGTTTTGACAGCGAGGCAGTACATAATAACGTAGAAGTTTATGTTTCATTTTTGCGTAAAAAGATTAAATATCTGGAGTCAAAAGTGGAAATCCAAACTGTGAGAGGAATTGGGTATAGAATCAAGCAATGAGCAAGCCAACTGTCATAACAAAATTAAAAAGAAACTTTGTCCTGATTGTCATGGGCATGATGACCATTTTACTGTTGGGTTCTTTTGTGTTAATCAATTATTCCAATCATCACTATAATGAAGAGAGTATTGATTCCCGGTTACAAGAAATTGCAAACCGGGATGGAATGCTTCCGCAAACAGGAAGTACCAGCAAGCCACAGGTGGGTCAAATACCGGAGATGGATTTTCGGACGGATTCTTATGTTGCGGCAAAAATCAATAGTGACGGAGATTTTGTGGGGATTACCTATGGAAGTATTTCCAATTTAGATATGTCAACGGTACATACCATGGCTACCGTTGCCATTGAAAAAGGCAAAAGTAGCGGGGAAATTCAAAATTGGAGGTACCTGCTTCAGAAAAAAACCTATGGATATATTGCCGTTTTTATGGACGTTTCCACTCAGACTCAAGTAGAAAAAAAGTTATTTATGATTTCGGGAGAGATACTGGCCTTAGTGTGGCTCGTCATGCTATGCTTGGCGATATTTCTGTCTCGATGGGTTTCAAGACCGGTTGCCAAGGCTTTTGCCGCCCAAACGCGTTTTGTGGCGGATGCCAGCCATGAGTTGAAGACGCCGATTTCTGTTATCAATGCCAACTTGGCAGTGTTAGAGGGTTCTACGAAAAAACAAAGCAAATGGTTGGGGTATATTCAAACGGAAACGATAAGAATGAATGGACTGGTAAACAGCTTATTGACCTTGGCCACCATGGACGATCCCACCTTCCATCGAAATGACAGTTATGTGGTGCTGGATGATTTGATTCAATCCTGCGTTTTGCCCTTTGAAAGTCTGATGTTTGAAAGCGGAATCCAACTTGAAATGGATTGCGAAAAATCCTTGAGCATTAACGGGGATCGAGAAAAGTTGGCACAGATGATTCGTTTGCTGGTTGAAAATGCTGTAAAGCATACCAAAGAAGGAGGAAAGATTCATATTGAACTGAAGAAAAAGGGAAATAGAAAAATTTTCTCCATATATAATGAAGGGGATTCTATTTCTGAAACGGACGGGATCAAAATCTTTGAGCGGTTTTACCGCGCAGACTTTGCCCGAGACAGGGATAGTGGCGGATATGGTTTGGGATTGTCCATTGCACGGGCGATTGTAACCCTGCATAAGGGTAAAATTTATGCGGATACCACCGTAAAAGATGGTGCAAAATTCGTGGTAGAGTTGTAATTGGAAGGCTGTGGCCTGACAAAAAATAAAAAACCCTAAAACAACCTTAAAGAAGAAAATTCCTTCTTTAAGGTTGTTTTTATTTTTATGGTGCAAAATGAAAACATAAACAGGAAAGGAGTTATGTATGTACATCATCAAGAACGCCTGGAGGAACCTTCTTCGGTCAAAAGGGAGAAATGTCCTCATTGGTCTCATCGTATGCATCATTGCATTTTCAAGCTGTATCGCACTTATTATTATGGAGTCGGCTGATAAAACAGAACAGGCAGGACTGGACAGCCTGAATATTACAGCTACCATTGGGGTGGATCGTGAAAAACTAATGAGTGATGCCACAGAAGATGGGGCGGACGCAAAAGATGTCATGACATCCGTGGACCCCCTGACCCTTAAAGAAATGAAGGAGTACGCGACTTCTGATCAGGTTCAAGATTTCTATTACACCATGTCTTCCTCTGCAAGTGCAACTTCAAGTCTGGATGCGGTAGAAACTTCAAGTCAATCCTTTAATATGCCAAGCCCTGACAATCAGGGAAATTCTGACTCGGACAGCAGCGATAGCGACAGTGACAGCAGCAAGAAATTCACCATGGGCGACTTCACTTTGTTGGGGGTCAGTGATGCTGACGCCATGACCGACTTTACAGATGGCACCTATACCATGGAGGATGGTGAAGTATTTGAATTCGGAACCAACAATAAAGAGTGCGTCATTTCTCAAGAGCTGGCCACACTAAACAGCATAGAAGTCGGAGATAAAATCAAAGTTGCTAACCCTGATGATGATTCACAGATATTTACCTTAAAGGTAACCGGAATTTTCTCCGGAAGCAGCAGTTCCTCTACAACCCAACAGGGCGGTGGGCTCTTGTCTTCTATGGATCCTTCCAATCAAATATATACAAACTATGAAACCTTGAAGGCCATCGTCGCAAAATCCGATGATGATTCAAAAATGATGTCTTCGGTTACAGGCACCTATGTATTAGGCACGCCGGAGGCTTATGAAGCATTTCAGACGGACGTCACAAAAATGGGTCTGTCCGATGAATATACAGTCAGCAGCAACGACATTACCAACTACGAAAACAGCCTGTTGCCGCTGACCAACTTGAAAAAATTCGCCACTGTGCTTCTGGCCATCGTGCTGGGCATCGGCGGTATACTACTGACACTGTTCAGCATATTCATTATCAGAGAACGAAAATATGAAGTGGGCGTATTGACTGCCATAGGTATGAAAAAGAAAAATGTGGCACTTCAATTCCTCACAGAGGCATTCCTGGTAGCACTAATCGGGGTCGTTGTAGGAACCGGAATAGGTGGTGCCTTGTCACAACCTGTAGCTGACAAGTTGCTGGCGGATCAGATTTCTTCCATACAAGAGCAACAATCAGATCAAACTGCTCAGTTTGGCAGAGAAGTAGGCGGTGGACCTGGCGGCGGCGGGGGTGATAGTCAAGTTACTAACGTGGACAACTATATTGACTCACTTAGCCCAACCATGGATTTATCAGTGGTTCTCAGTTTGGCAGGAATTTGCATCTTACTTTCCCTAATGGCAAGTGTCGCTGCATTAATATTCGTCATGAGGTATGAGCCCATGCGAATACTAAGTGAGAGAGAGTAAGGGAGGAAATACAAAATGAATATTTTGCAAATAGAAAACCTAGAGTACCGATACGGAAATGGCAATAAGGTCATTGATGGCCTTAACATATCCTTTGAAAGCGGCAAGATGATTGCACTGACAGGAAGGTCAGGCGCCGGAAAAACAACTTTGGTATCTCTGCTTTCCGGACTTACATCCCCCACGGGGGGCAAAATCCTGTTTGATGATCAGGACTTGTCCACCATCGATAAGTACGATTTGCGTAGCAAAAAGATTGGTGTAATCTTTCAGGGATACAATTTGTTGCCCCGGTTGACCGCAAGAGAAAATGTGGTACTATCCATGGATGTGGCAGGCAAAAAAATCGAGAATAAAGAACAAAGGGCGACAGAGCTTTTGGAAAAGGTCCACTTATCGGAAAACTTGCAGAAACGTCGGGTGCTGAAATTGTCCGGCGGGGAGCAACAGCGAGTGGCCATTGCACGGGCCTTGTCCTATGATCCCCAAGTTATTTTGGCTGATGAACCCACGGGAAATCTGGATCGAGCCAACACCGAAGAAGTTCTGGAAATCTTTAGAGAACTTGCCAAGGAAGGGAAGTGCATTATTATTGCAACCCATGACCCCCAGGTGACCGAGTTTTGCGACCAAGTGGTTCATCTGGAAAAACAAAAAGAAATCTCTTAAAAAACCTAGCGTTTTTTCATATAACTCTCCTCTTCGAACACCCGGACCTCACCGGGTGTTTGATTATGTAGAATAAAGTACTATTTGAACAACCATGGGATATGGTATAATGTACATAAATTATTTCCGTAAAAACAGGAGAAACAATATGGCCACTTTTTTGGTTGATTACGAAAATGTCAACGCAGCAGGCTTGCAGGGGATTGATCAATTGATTCAGGAAGACAAAGTCTTGCTTTTTTATACAGAAAAAGCATCAACCCTTCCCATTTCTCTCCACAAAAAAATTAACGCATCCAAAGCAACCACCGATTACTTCGAGGTGGTTTATGGTTCCAAAAATAGTTTGGACTTTCAGCTATCCTCATACTTGGGTTTTTTGGTTGCCAAAGACCCGGATGATGAATATTATATTGTAAGCCGGGACAATGGCTTTAAAGCCGTGAAAGATTTCTGGGTGAGACGAGACATCAAAATTGATCTTTCCATGAATCTATTGAAGCAAAGCACTGCTATCATTGAGGCAAAACTCAAGGAGACCATTCCTCAGTACACGGAGGACATTCCCTTAATCCGGGAATTGATGGAACGATACAAAACCAAACAGGGTCTGAATAACGCTTTAATTAAAGAGTATGGCAGTGAGAAAACCGGCGTGTTATACAAGGCAATCAAGCCGCTTTTAGGCGATAAAAAAGGTCGATGACCTTCAGTTATGTAGAAAGGATTGAATCATTTATGAAATATGCATTTATTTTTGACTCGGACATTCCGTCCGGCGAAGATTTTTTTTGCCAGTTGGGCCTTGGGAAAGAACTGAATTATGTTGCAGGCGTATCTCCTGTGGAAGAGGCCATTCCTTTGGCGCAAAAACTGGCCGCCCAAGGGTATACGGCCATGGGGTTTTGCGGTTCTTTTGACGAGGAACTGATTGGCAGAATTCAGAAGACCGTAGGAGACGGGGTAACCCTTTCTTCTATGAAATTCTTGCCGGAACAAATGGAAATGCTCAATGCCATGGAGTCATTTCAAGAATATGGCGTGCTGATCCAAGCAGAGGGGTTGACCGGCAATGCTCGGTTCCTTCTTTCCAATGACAGCTGCAACACAAAAGTTTGTTTTACCCCAAATTGGGAGCTGGCCAAGGAAGGGGTTAAGGAACTTGTGGATGAAGGGATATACTTCATTGAATGTTGCGGGTGGTTTAAAGAACCAATGATTCGAGAGCTTATTGAAATCGCCGGTGGGATTATCCCTATTGGCGGCACAGGACTTGAGATATAGCTGGAAAGGAAACGTATGATATCGCTTCAGTTTTTAGTAGAAAACAAAACAGAAACGGACAAGTGTGACGCGGAGCATGGATTGTCCATTTTGATTGAAACACCTGAAAAGAAAATTCTTTTTGATGCCGGCGCATCTTCGGATTTGATGGCAAAGAATGCACGGAATCTGGGCGTCGACTTATCCCACGTTGACGTGGCGGTGGTAAGCCATGGACACTTTGACCATACCGGTGGATTCCCGGCTTTTGCCCGAGAAAACACCAAGGCCAAAATTATGATTCACCCTGAGGCGTTGGCGGAAAGTTATGGCACGGAAGATGGTAAAATAGATGCCATCCCTTGTTCCATCCTTTGGAACCCGGCAGAAAAAAAACTGCTGGAGCCAAGACTGGAATTTGTCACAAAGCCGGCATGGCTATGGGCGGATGCGGTGATATCCGGTCCCATACCCGGGCTGCCTGAAGAGAGGCAAACAGAATCTTTTTATATTAAAAAAGCCGATGGCATGATGGTACGAGACACCATGGTTCACGAGCAATTTCTGGCCATTCGAACCCGAACCGAAAAAGGAGAACCTAATGGAATTGTTCTTTTTTCCGGATGCAGCCATGGTGGAATATTTGGCGCCATACAATATGCCAAAACATTTTTCCCAAATGAGCCAATTCGGGTGTTAGTCGCGGGGATGCATTTGTATCATGCCTCAGCTCAGGAGAGAAGCAAGGTGTTGGAGAGACTGGAGAAAGAGGGCATTGAAACTATTTTGCCGGTTCACTGTACCGGTTTAGATGCAATTTGCCAATTTCATAGCCGCTTGGGTAATCGATGCCCGGTGGCCACGGTAGGTAAAAAATACCATTTTTAAGGAGATGAAATATGTCAAATCAAATTTTGAAGAACATAAAGCCGGAGGAAGTGTTGAATTTGGCCAATCTGGTACAGATTATGCCGGGGCAGATTGTCAGCAAAACTTTAGTCCAAAATGAGGCAGTCAGCATGACCCTCTTTGCCTTTTCCAAGGGGGAAGAAATCAGCACCCACCAATCCGACGGTGATGCAATGGTTACTATTTTGGAGGGAACTGGGCGGTTAACAGTGGATGGCAAAGACTATATTGCTCATCAAGGGGACACCTTGGTTATGCCGGCCCAAAAGCCCCATGCTGTCTTTGGAGAAGAAGACTTCAAGATGTTGCTGGTTGTAGTATTTTAGAGGAGGAAACAAGATGCGCGCTGTAGTTACAGTAATGGGCAAAGACCAAGAAGGCATTATTGCCAAAATATCAGGCGCCCTGTATGAATATAATGTCAACGTATTGGACATCCGTCAAAACGTCATGGAGGATATTTTTGCCATGGTAATGTTGGTGGATTTAACCAAATGCACCGTTGAACTCTCCCGACTTTCCAAAGTGCTTGAAGAAACCGGAACGGCCATGGCGGTGAAGGTCATCATTATGCATGAAGATGTCTTTAATGCAATGCACAGGGTATAGGAGAAACAGAATGATAAATACGTTTGATATTTTGGAAACGGTAAAGATGATTCAGGAGGAAAACCTGGATATCCGCACCATTACCATGGGCATTTCCCTTCGGGATTTGGCATCGCAAGATGTACATATTCTGGGAGACAAAATATATGAAAAAGTGGCGCGATATGGTGAAAATCTTGTGTCCACAGGAGAAAAAATCGAGCAGGAACTTGGTATTCCAATTATTAATAAAAGAATTTCAGTCACACCCATTGCAATGATTGGGGCAACTTGTTCCGCCGACGACTATGTTCCGCTGGCCATTGCCTTGGACCGGGCTGCAGATACAACCGGCGTGAATTTCATCGGTGGATTTTCTGCTTTGGTGCAGAAAGGATTTGCCCATGGGGATGAAATTTTGATTCGATCCATTCCTGAAGCGCTGGCAGTAACCAATGCTGTCTGTTCTTCTGTAAACGTTGCCTCTACCAAAGCGGGCATCAACATGGATGCAGTAGCTTTGATGGGGAAAATTATCAAGGAAACCGCAGAGAAAACCAAAGATAACAATTCTTTGGGTTGCGCCAAGTTGGTGGTATTTGCCAATGCGGTGGATGACAATCCATTCATGGCAGGCGCATTTCATGGAATCGGCGAGCCTGAGTGTGTCATCAATGTTGGAGTCTCCGGTCCGGGAGTGGTACAAAAAGCCATTGAGCGGGCGGGAAAAGATCGACCCCTTGATGAGATTGCAGAGATTATTAAGAAGACTTCATTTAAGATTACCCGCATGGGCCAATTGGTAGGCACATTGGCCTCGGAGCGGTTGGGGGTGCCATTTGGCATTGTGGATTTATCGTTGGCGCCGACTCCGGCAATCGGAGATTCTGTAGCTAGAATTTTGGAGGAAATCGGATTGGAATGCTGTGGGGCCCATGGAACAACGGCAACCTTGGCGCTGCTCAATGATGCAGTCAAAAAGGGTGGCGTAATGGCCTCCTCATCGGTAGGAGGGTTGTCCGGTGCATTTATTCCGGTTTCGGAAGATGAGGGCATGATTGCTGCAGCAGAATGCGGTTCATTGACCATTGACAAATTGGAGGCAATGACGGCGGTATGCTCTGTGGGGTTAGATATGATAGCAATCCCCGGAGATACTTCTGCGGATATTATTTCCGGGATTATTGCAGATGAAATGGCAATTGGCGTGGTGAATTCCAAGACCACTGCGGTTCGTCTGATTCCCGCAGTAGGAAAAGACGTAGGGGATCGGGTAGAGTTTGGCGGACTGTTGGGTTCGGCGCCGGTGATGCCGGTGAACACCATGTCTCCGGGGATATTTATTGCAAGAGGTGGAAGAATTCCCGCACCCATGCATTCCTTAAAGAACTAGAAGAAAGGGCGATAGATGCTTAGGATTTTAAACTTAGTTGCAATTATTTTATATGCAGTAGATGGACTTATTTTGCTTGGGATCCGTTTTTTTGCAGACCATCCAGCCGGGTATTCCATGGAACTGTTCACCTTGGACTTGACCGTCCTGTGTTCCTTTGTGGTTGCTTTGGGATTTTTTATGCTATTAAAAGACAAAAAGATGGGGCTGTATGTGATTTTAGTTGCAACTGCAGGACATTTGATTTTAGGTCCCTTTACTGAACGGGCAATGTACGCACCGGTGTATGTGGTGATGGCAGTCATAGGTTGGCTTCTTTACAGGAAAATCAACAAACCGGCAGTCCAAAGTAGTAAGTAATTATGTTATAATGCTGGGATGAAGAAGGAGGTTCTGTGGAAATGAGAAATCAAATGGTTTTGTCAGAGGTGATGAGCCAACGTCGTTCTATTCGAAAACTGGCAAAATTCGATAATTTTAGTGACAGCATGTTGGAAGAAATTTTGAAAGACGCAATGAAAGTTCCTTCTGCATTTAATATGCAAAGTTACCGTATTGTGGCATTAAAAGAAGGCGGCCATGAAAAATTGTGGAACATGGTAGAAGCCGCACTGCTTGCCAAACTGGGCCAGGAGCGCTTTGATTCAACCCATAGTGCCCAAAAGATTGGTGGGTTTCGAGGTGGAAACGGCACACTCTTATTTTTTGAAGATCAGTTGGTCGTCGAGGAAAAGGGAAACATTGCCAAGTCGTACAAAGACACTTTCCCCGACTGGTCTCAACAGGGTAGTGGAATTATTCAATATGCAGTTTGGCTGCTATTGACAGAGCAAGGTGTCAGCGCGTCTCTTCAGCATTATCACAAATTGATAGAAGAGCAGGTGAGGGAAGCTTGGCAAATCCCATCAGCCTGGAAACTGATTAGCCAAATGCCTTACGGCAAAGGAATAGAAACCCCTGGAGACAGAGAATTCATTGCTTTTGAGGAGATGGTCAAGTTTTACAGCAAATAGGCATGGCAGGAAAGGCAAACGGGGGGATACTAAATGAATATGAGTAGGAGTAACAATATGATTACATTGAGAATTGCTTTTGCACCTGCTGCAAAAGATTTTTTCTCTACAAAGAGAGAACTGATTCAAATCGGAAATACAGACTATACCAATATTTCCGCAGCCATTTTGACGGATCAAGATTTAGACGTAATAGAAGATATTCACAAAACCATGTTTGGCATCCCCATTTTTGTGTTTTCGGAAACCAGTGAATATGCTTATCCTGAGTTAAAGGATAAAGTGTATCGGTGGGTATATCTTCAAGGATATGATAAGGGAATTTTGGACATCGAAATTGAAAACGCAGCGGAGCAATATGAATTAAGAACGTTGCCTCCTTTCTTTGAGGCATTAAACGAATATGTTGCCCTAAAAAATCAGCCTTTCAACTGTCCCGGCCACCAAAGTGGGAAGTATTTCAAAAAACATCCTGCAGGCAGATATATGTTTGACTTTTACGGAGAGAATATTTTCATGTCCGATTTATGCAACGCGGATGTGGAACTTGGGGACCTGTTGATTCACCAAGGGCCTGCCCAGGAAGCCCTTAAGAATGCATCGAAAGTGTTTAATTCCGATAGTACATATTTTGTTATGAATGGCACCAGCACCTCAAATTTAGTGGTTGGAACCGCCTTGGTTACCCCCGGAGATTTGGTGCTCTTTGACCGAAATAACCATAAGTCCATATATGACTCCACATTGATTCAAGCCGGCGGAAAAGCCGTCTATTTGGAAACATCCAGAAACCCGTGTGGTTTTATTGGAGGCATTGTGGATCACTGCTTGGATGAAGCCTATATTCGAAAGCAAATTGCCAAAGTGGACCCGGAGCGGGCCAATGCAGAAAGACCTTTCCGATTGGCAGCTATCCAGCTGGGCACTTATGACGGCACCATTAGCAACGCCCGCCGAATCGTTGATCGGATTGGCCATTTATGCGACTATATTCTTTTTGACTCCGCATGGGTAGGATACGAGCAGTTTATCCCCATGATGAAGGATTGCTCCCCATTGTTGCTGGAACTCAACGAAAACGATCCGGGCATCTTTGTTACCCAATCTGTACATAAACAACAGGCAGGATTTTCTCAAGCATCCTACATCCATAAAAAAGACAAACATATTATGGGGCAAAAAAGATATTTGGATGATAAACGGTTCAACAATTCTTACCGTTGTCATGCCAGCACCAGTCCATTTTATCCTTTGTTTGTATCGTTGGATGTCAATGCAAGAATGCAAGACGGACCTGCAGGAAAGAAACTTTGGGATGATTGCGTGAAGCTGGGCATTGACGCCCGCAAAGCGATTTTCCGAAATTGCACCATGCTGAAACCTTTTGTACCGCCCATGGTGAACGGGAAGTGGTGGGAAGAACACGATACGGCCACCATTGCCGCAGACATTAGTTTTTTTGAATTTCAACCTGACGATAAGTGGCATTCTTTCTGGGGCTATGGAGAAAAACAGTATTTTGTGGATCCCAATAAGTTGATGCTAACCACACCGGGAATTGATATCGAAACAGGGGAATACGAAGAATTCGGTGTACCCGCAACAATTTTGGCCAATTTCCTTCGGGACAACCGCATCATTCCCGAAAAGAATGATTTTAACTCTATTCTGTTCCTCATGACTCCGGCAGAAAGCAAGTCTAAGTTGGACTTGTTGGTGGCAAAACTAATGATTTTTGAAAAAGCCATCGAAAATAATGACCCGGTGAACAGAGTGCTTCCTTATTTATACAGCAAGAATCAGGATCGATATCGGGGAATGGGCATTCGAGAGCTTTGTCAGGAAATGCACGATTTTTATAAAGACCATGATGTGAAAAACCTTCAAAAGAAACTATTCATGGAAGAATACTTTCCGGAACCTGCCATTTCTGCGTATGATGCCTACAACGAGTTGATGAGAAACAACGCAAAGCTAGTTAAAATCACCGAAATTGCAGGAGAAATCGCGTTGGAAGGTGCGTTGCCCTATCCTCCCGGTATTTATTGTGTTGCGCCGGGAGAGCGGTGGAATGAAACGGTACAGAAGTATTTTATGATCCTTGAAGAGGGAATTAACAGATTCCCGGGTTTTGCACCGGAAATCCATGGTGTCTACCTGGAAGAAGAAAATTGTAAGACAACCGCCTATGGTTATGTGCTGGATCGCATGGAAAACATACGATAGTAAGGAGATGGGGGATGAAGAAATACGTTGTGATTTATGATTCCAAATATGGTAGCACTCAAAAGTATGCCCAATGGATTGCCGAAGACTTAGGAGCGGATTTGATTGCTCGAAAGGAAGCGACACCGGATTTAATGAATGCCTATGAAGTCATTATTTATGGTGGAGGTCTTTATGCCGGCGGTGTCAGCGGACTTTCCTTCATTACTAAAAATTATAAGAATATCAAAGGCAAGGATGTATATCTGTTCACCTGTGGCCTTGCGGATCCCGACGTGCCGGAAAATATTAAGAGTATCCAAGCCGGATTAAAAAAAGCCATGTCAGAAGAAATGCAAAATGCCATTGAAATTTTTCATTTTCGGGGGGCCATGGATTACAGTAATCTAAGCTTTGTACATCGATCCATGATGACCATGGTACAAAAATCGGTAACTAAAAAAGACCCGGCATCCCGTTCGGCAGAAGATATTCAAATGCTTGAAACCTTTGGTAAGACGGTGGACTTCACCAACCCTGACGCCATCAAACCTTTGATTGATCGAGTGCTATCAAAATAATTGGAGACATCATGAACAATCTTACAGGTGGAAAATACCACCACAAGACCAAAACATACATCATAGGCATCATTGGTGCTATTTTCTGGGGCCTTTCCTTTTTGGGAACCAAAGTATCCATGTCTTATCTGGAACCGGCAGGTCTGATGGCCGCTAGGATGGTGGTGGCCGTGTTCTTCATGGGGCTGATGATTCTATTTGGTTTGGCCAAGGTAAAATACACCAGCAAGTATTTTTGGACAATGATTTTGCTGGCATTGCTTCAGCCATGTTTTTATGGTCTTCTTGAAGCCACGGGGGTAAAACTGACAACCGCTTCAGAATCCGCCATTTTGCTGGCATTCTTACCTTTAGTTACCACCATGCTGGCCGCCATCTTTCTCAAAGAAAAGATAACCAAATCCCAATGGGGGTTTATTGTGCTTTCCTTTGTGGGGGTGATTGTTACAGTAGTCTTTGCTGAAGATTTTTCTGTGGGTGGAAAACTGTTGGGGTATGGGTTGCTTATGGCAGCTGTGGTTTCAGCCTCGGTTTACAGTATATTTGCACGGCAGGTTTCAGAGACCTACTCTCCCTTTGAAGTAACCTTTGTGATGAGCATTGTGGGACTGGTGTTTTTTAATGTGGTAAATATGGTGCAAGGAAACGGGCTTGAATCTTACAAAATTATTTTGCATCATCCAAAACTAATCGGTATTGTGATTTTTCTCGGGTTGGTATGCTCGGTGCTCAGCTTTTTGGCTTTCAATTATTTGATTGCCCGCATTCCGGCTTACAAAGCTACGGTCTTGACGCTTAGTGTTGTTACAATTACCGGCGTGGTGGCAGGAATTGTCTTACTGGATGAACCGGCCACCTGGTACAAAATATTAGGCATGGTTATTATTGTTACGGGTGTGATTGGTACGGGACTTGGGGGAACCAATCATCCGGAAGCGACAGAGGTATAACATGGGATATCATATCGGAGAAGTGGCGGACTTTCTGGATATTACTGCAGATACCATCCGCTATTACGAAAAAGAAGGAATCATCCATCCTCAAAAAAATCCGGAGAATGGGTACCGAGAGTATCGTTTCGCGGACATATCCAGACTTTCGGACATTTTGTTTTATCGGGATGTGGATTTTAGCATTACAGATATTCAAAAAATCATGAATGGGGTTTCTTCGGAATCCATGTTGACCATGATTCGAGAAAAAGAGAAGGAAGTTTCAAAAATCTTATGTTTTTACGGAAAACTTTTGACAAAAATGGAAAACTGGGAGAAGCTTCACCGAGAAGCTTTGGTGTATGAAAATCGATTTGAGATTAGACCCATGTCATCCTCCTACCATAAGGGGACCTACAGGGATAAGGGAACCATTGACATTCACGGCCTATCCTCCAGTATCCCGGTCAACCAAAAAGATGCATACTTTGTTACCCTGTCTTTTCGCTGCAGTTTGCCGGGAGAGGACATGGAGCATTACTTCGCTTTGGATACTGAATATGCCGATGGACTGGACGTGGATTTTTCCAATGCTGATTTTGCCGTGGAGTCTCACCCCAGATGTTTGTTTACAGTATGCAGATATGAAGATGATTCGGTTGCCATGCTAAAACCGGCCATGGAATACCTACAGTCAGAAAATCTTCAGGCAGAAGGGATCGCCTACGGGCGGCAAAGTGTAGTGACCTATGAGAATGATAACCCAAAAGAGCACTATCGAATCTATATCCCCCTCAAAGAGATTCAACCGGTGATTGGAAACGGCAACACCTCAAAAGGGATTGTACGTGGAACTTCATCCAAGGGAATTGTAAAAAAGCCCTTGACATTGGAGTAACTCCAAGGTTTATGATTCTGGTGGGAGGAAGATGGTTTCGGAGTATTTTCTGCCATTTCCTTACCAAAATCATCACCTCCCATAATGATAAAATCAGGAGACAACATGGATAAAAAAACCTTAATTGGAACCCTGTGTATTATTGGAACCACCATCTGTTATGGTTTTGTTCCTTCTTTGTCTTTTCTTGCCTTTGATCAAGGAGTTCACACCGAAACCTTACTGTTTAATAAATTTTTTTATGCGGCGATTTTGATGTGGGCGTACATTTTTATTAAGAAACTGCCTTATCGGATGGACAAGAGATCAGCTAAAATGATGGGGATTATTTGTTTGGCTTATATTGGATTAGCAACAACCTTGTATTTGTCCTTTAATTATATTTCCGGATCTTTGGCAACCATTGTATCTTTTACCTTTCCGGCTATGATTGTAGCCATCGAAATGATTACCAAAATGGAACCGGTTCGCTTGGGGAAAATTTTGGCAGTGATTTTGTCTATGGTTGGCATGGGCTTTATCGTTTGGACGCCGGATATGGGTGGGAATATCATTGGAATCGCTTTCGCCTTTGGCACAGCCCTTTGCTATGTGGTGTATGTCATGGGACTATCCTCCAAGACCATCAAAACTCAGCATTCCCTTGTAGTGGCTGGGTATGTGCTGTTAAGTTCTGCAATTTTTAACTTTTTTCGATGCTTTTTCAGCGGCAAGCCACTGTTTGCGGTGGCGCCATCCCAGCTGGTCTATGTACTGCTACTTGCCGTGGTATGTGCCTTTTTTGCTATTTTGTTCTACTGTATCGGACTGAAAAACATTAGTGCCGGCAACGCTGCCATTATTAACACCTTTGAACCAGTGGTGGCTTGCATTTTAGGGTATGTGTTGATTGGCGACATTTTAACCGCGCCTATGATTTTTGGCAGTGCTCTTATCGTTCTGGCCGTGCTTTTGTCCAATCTACCCCAGAGACATCCTCAAAGATTGAAATAAGCGGAAGGGTTACGAGTCTGTATAAATGAAACGAAACTTGGAATCAAAAGACAAATTCTTCTATTATGGAATTTGTCTTTTTTTATAATATATACCTTGACAGGCGAAGTATATTGTATTAGTATCTACTCGTACAGAGATAGTAACTACTGAAAGGAGTCTATATGTCAATCGCATCAGATCTTATTCGAGGGCATACCGATACCATCATTCTGGCACAGCTTCATAACAAAGATAGTTATGGGTACGAAATAAATAAAGCCATCCGAGATAAAACGGAGAATCGGTATGAACTGAAGGAAGCAACCTTATATTCCGCCTTTAAGCGGCTGGAAGAAGTGGGCTGCATCAGCGCTTATTGGGGAGATGAACGAAGCGGCGCACGACGAAGATACTATTCCATCACCCCCTTAGGTCGGGAGACCTATGAACGGCTGCTCACTGATTGGAAATCGGCCAAACAACTAATAGACAAACTCATTGTAACGGAGGAACCAAAAAATGAATAACAGACTAAGAGAATATATCGACAACCTTTTTGCCACGGCACCTTCCAATGCCAAGACAATTGAGGTCAAAGAAGAAATTTTACAAAACTTAACAGATAAGTACAATGATTTGATTGCAGAAGGAAAAAGCGAAGACGTGGCCTTTAATATCGCAGTGGCCACCATTGGAGATGTAAGCGATTTAGTTAGGGAACTTCAAGGTTTGCCTCAGCAGTATAATAAAATTTCAGAAGAGAACGAAAAACGACAAAACAAAAATGCGCTAATGTCTGCCATTGCCATTGGGTTATATATTTTCAGCCCGGTTCCGGTCATCATAATTCAAAATGAAATCGGACTGGTTTTCCTCTTTGCATTTATTGGCATTGCCACCGGACTTTTGGTTTACAACGGTATTACCAAATCTAGGAATCAGCCGGTTCCCGACACTATGGTTGACGAATTCAAAGAGTGGCGGGAACGAAACAGCGGCAAAACTCAGCTGCGAAAATCTGTGATTTCAGCTATTTGGGCCATTGGTGTTGTCATCTATTTTCTGGTAAGCTTTAGCACAGGAGCATGGTATATTACCTGGGTAATTTTCTTAATTCTTGGTGCCATTGAGGGGATTGTAAAAGCCCTCTTTGACATGAGCAAATAAGTGAAAGGAAGCACAAAAATGAGAACATCTGCAATTATTAGAATCTTTGTGTATGCCTTCATAGCCATGGTGTTGACCGGCGTACTGATTTGGGGGATTGGGGGAAACCACAACCTAAACTTTCTCAGCTTTAATCTTTTTGGTGGCAACGGTACTAGTTACAATGATAAGGATTATACCGTTGGAGGTGGAACCGTGTCCCCATCGGATGTCAGTGATCTGCAAATTGATTGGACGTCCGGTGCGGTGAATGTGGTCCCTTATTCGGGGGACAGTATCATCATTGAGGAGGATAGCGATACTTCTTTAGACAGTGACTACCAAATGAGATATAAAGTGGATGACGGTGTGTTGAATATTAAATTTGCTAAGTCCAAAGTGAAGCTCCAGGGGATATTCAAAAATATGTCCAAGGAACTAACCGTAAAAGTTCCCGAGAAGTTTATGTTTGATGAAGTAGAGATTGACAGCGTATCGGCCCAAATTATAATGAATCAAATCAACTGTGGCAGTACAGATGTTTCCACAGTATCCGGAAACATTGTCCTCGAGAAACTTTCTACCAACCAGTTTGATGGGGAGACCGTCAGCGGAAAGATGGACTGTAAGGGGGGCTCCATGGATGACGTAACCATGGAAACCGTTTCCGGTAAGATTGAAATGGCCTTCCAAACCATGCCTTCGGAAATGGATCTGGAAAGTGTCAGCGGCTCTATCACTTTAGGCTTTCCGAAAAACAAGGGTTTCCAAGTAGACTATGACAAAGTAAGCGGAGACTTTGACTGCCAGTTTAATGTAACCATCAATAAGAGTATGGCCACATACAAAAATGGTTCCTGTAAAATTGATATGGAAACTGTCAGTGGAGATATGAATATCCTGGCTATTTAGAGAACCCATATGGGACGCAAATTATATGAAAGAAAAATGCCGGCAATCAGCCGGCATTTTTGCCATCCCAGACCACCGCTTTGTAGTGGGCATGGTCGGTAGCACCCTCGGTGCTTATGATCAACACACGGGCTTTCTCATCAAAGCCCAAAGAGTCTTTAAATTCTGCCAAGTCTGGATTTTTCATAATTTCCCGAATCAGGCCGGCACCTACCGCACCACTTTCACCGGATACAATTGGCGGATCACCGGGGAGGGGGCTTGCCAACATTCGCATTCCTGTTGCAGCCACATAATCAGGGCAGGTGATAAAAGCGTCTGCATAGGCATCAAGAATTTTCCAGCTGATAATACTAGGCTCTCCACAAGCCAACCCCGCCATCATTTGTGGGCATGTCGCCTTCAACAAAGTGTACCATGCCATCATCTATCTTGGCAGAACGATAGTGGCAGGCCGCTTTGGTGGGTTCCACAATAATGGTAATGGGACGATCTTCCCCATAGGTGGAGGTAAAGTATCCCAATACGGCACCGGCATAAGAGCCTACCCCCGCTTGAAGGAAAATGTGGGTAGGTTTTTCCTCTCCCAACCGGGACAGGGCTTCATGAATTTCATCTGCCAAAGTCATATAACCTTGCATAATCCAACCGGGGATTTTTTCGTATCCTTCCCAAGCAGTATCTTGAACCAAAGTCCATCCGTGAAGCCCGGCATCCCGTTCTGCCAGATGGACGGAACCATCATAATTTAATTGTGTAATGTGGGCATCGGCGTTTTCTGCCAAAATATTATCCAACCGCTCCTTGGAACTTCCTTTGGGCATATAAACCACAGAACGATATCCCAGTTTGTTGACAAACCAGGCCAATCCCCGCCCGTGGTTGCCATCGGTGGCCGTAATAAAGGTCATATCCTGGGGAATCAAAGGGGAGGTACCTTGAATTAAATCTTTAAACTCCATTTCACCTAGGGCTTTTCCCATTTTTTCCGCCAAAATATTAGCAACCGCGTAGCTTCCGCCAAGGGATTTAAAAGCATTAAGCCCAAACCGAGAAGATTCGTCTTTCACAAATAGACGATCTATCCCAATTTCCGTTGCCATGGCAGGGAGGGAAAGCAAAGGGGTCGGGGCATAGCCGGGGATGGTGCCATGAAAACGTCGGCTTTCTTTGGCAACAGCCACTGAAGAAATAGAGGTGTCTGTGCCGGGTCGAGTGCCTCGGCGACGAATAACATATTTATAATCCATGAAATTTTGTTCCTCTCTGATTCATCAAAGTGATGGTGTGATAGAAAAGATGTCATTACAAGACATCATCACAGGATATGGGTTCATTATACATGGAAAAGTTCAAAGGGAAAAGTTGAAAAAACAGTTGTAAAAGCAATTAAATAGGTATATCGTCTATGCTGGTTGAAAAAGCAACAAAAGGAAGCCTTCTATGAACAAGCGTGCACGCACCGGTCGAAACATTATGGTGTTGCCTTGTATGGAAGCGATGGGCTAACAGAAAAGGAGGAATCGATATGCAAATCTATTACTTCACAAGATCTCACCGAAGCGAAAAAATCGCTGGGGAATTGGCAGAACGCAAAGGACTTAAGACCAATAAAATTGATGACGGGCAATCCTGGAAAGGGATTGTTGGATTTATCCGAGCCGGTATGTATGCCAGCAGGGGGAAGAGTATTCCTTGCCAATATGAGCCTCCAATGGATGGAGAGACCATCGTGGTGGTCTTTCCCATTTGGGCATCCAATTTTCCACCGGCGGTACGAACCTTTATAGATCAAGTAGGCAGAGACCGAATTATCTGCATCCCCACATCCGGCAGCAGCCTGCTAAAGGATTGGGAAGGATTCATACGGGTTATTGACTTATCGGGCAAAAACATTTCAGCCCCCACAGATTTATAGCAACAAAAAAGGCCCATGTTTAAGTAAAATACTAAAATACTTTTGAGTGGGTCTTTGATTTTATGTTTATGCAGCCAACAATATGTTGTTTCCGCCGCCGAAGGCTTCTCGGACAATCATGGATGCCACGGCTCGAGTTGCCTGAAGGGATCCAATTAAATCGTTGAGAAAACTTTCATGGCCTTCAACGTAATATTTGTGAAGCTCATCCAAGTAGTTCATAACCTGCTCCGGTTTGGAAAAATCCAACCACTGGGTAGGCATCACCTTATTTTGCATCAGAGCCGTTTGGTCAAAGACTTGATGGAGGCTGTTCTCATATTTAATGTGGTCAATAATATGATGCTGGTAGGTGAGCCGGTCATTGTGGGGGGCACAAAAATAGTCCGCCACATAGTGGGTCACAATGCCAATATGCTTTGACAAACTGGCAACTGCAGCCCGGTTGTCTTCCACTCGCTCTCCGGAAAGAGTTGAAATCTCGCCGCAAATTGTTGAAAATGACTGGGGTTTAAAGTGCTTGAGTTTGGGGAACCCGGAATAAAAATCCGGTTTGATGCTTCCATATATCAAGTTTGTTTTGTTTAATTCGATATGATGATCCGCTCGGATGTCTTCATAGATGACGTTTGCGATAATCATGTGGGTTTGTGGTAACAATTAATTGCCTTTCTCCAGTAAAGTTAAATACCCGGTCATTATACACCTGGTGAAGGGGGGCTGCAACCTTTTGGGCAATGTATACACCATAAGTACACATAAACAACATATTTAAAGATTTTGGTGGTTAATAACCTCCGTCAGACGCTTCTACAATAATAGTGTGGGGAACGCTTCTCTCGCAGACCTGACGAAAATAATGGTTTTCATCATTTGCCTGGACGGGAAACAACTCCAAAACTAGGGATGCGGCGAACCGGAATACCAAATATCCAAGACCCACCCCCAAGGTATAGCTTAGGTAGTCATTGATACTGATTTGCCACCAAGTGTAACCTCCGGACAATATTCCGCTTAAACATTGTATCCCTTCAATGATGAGCCCGGGCAGTAAAATAGCCGGCAGCATTCGCAAGGCACTGGGAACAACCCGGATAAACGGCCAGGCCACACCAAAAGGTAGAAGAAGAACCAAATTCATTAAACTTTCCTTGTTAAACAAACCAATCAAAGGAATATAATCAAAGGATTGCCGTAAATTGGATACGGCGTTATTGCCAAAATAGGCAAGGGGGAAAATGGAAACGCTGGCCACACTGATTAGATAAAGGCAAAATGTTCCATAGATAAGCAGATAAACTTTATTCTTGCTTCGTTTTTTGAAAAGGAACAAACCAATCAGGCCAAATAGCAAAACCATTACCAAGAAAGAAATGATATTGAAATCGATAAGCATCATGAACCCCCATTCAAAACATGATAATTCAAAGTTGGAACTACTCAATTTCGAAAAAATTTGGCATACATAATCTCCATGTGTATTTTAACAAGAATCAAAGGTATAATCAATACGGTAAAAAACAACGAGTTTCACCATCAAAATACATGAGTTTCGCCATGAGTCATGGAACATGGGGTGTTTTGTGGTATGATTTCAACGCAATGTTTTGTGTAATGTGGCAACGGAGGTATTGAGAAGTGGATATTTTAATAACATTTGTACCGCTTATTTTGGATGTAGCAATCCTTGGGGGCGTAGCGTATTTGATTTGGCGAATTATTTCCCGCAAAATCAGGCAAAGGGATCAAGAGATACAGCAACTGATTGAGCAAAACAAGAGGATGGAAACAGCTTTGGAGAAACTGCAGAGGGAAGACCGGAGGAAAACTAAATGAAAAAATATTGGCTGATTATCTTAGTTGCGTCAGTTATGGTGGCCACTTGTGGTTGCCAAAACCAGGATAAAGTAGAGGTGCCCACAGGCACTTTCGGAATAGACAGTCTTAAATACCTTAGTTCCACAAGTGCTTTGACGAAAGATGAATTTTTAAAGCAAAACAAAGGAGTGACTTTTGTTGTTGGAACAGACGAATTTACAGTAGATACAAAAAATGCTTCCGATTCATCCATCAAGGGACAGTGCTTTACGGATGTGTCTTACGAAGCGGTTGGTTTGGGCAACACCCTATCCTTAACGGATGAGGAAACAAAGGGAATTGACTTATCCAAATTCGACACGAAAAGGGCCTTTTTAGTTTTCTCAAAAAATACAGATACCGGATATACCCTTTATCTATTGGATGATAAAGTTTGGATTTCATATTTAGATTTGGACAATAAGAATTTGTGGACAGACTATCTGGTGGTGGGGAAGCAATAAAGGATTTTGCCTGAAAAGGAAGGTGCCGGAAGTGGCAAAAATTATTGAAAGGACTTGAACAGTGAATAAAGTAAAACGGGAAACCATTGACGTTCCGGTAGAGAAGTTAATGGGCATTGAAAAATTATTTGGGCAAATGCTGAAGATTGATGTGAACAACATCCACCCGAAATACAAAAAAGCCTTTGACATGACGAAAACCATTGCCAATGACAAATTTCAAATGAAAGCCATTTATGAATCTTATGAACTGGAGGAGATTAATGGCGACTTGCTAACATTAAAAAATGGCAGGGTGTTAGAATCGAAGATACTGTCTGAGGTGTTTCGCAATTCTTTTGAGCTTGTTTTTTATGTTGCCACTCTCTTTGGCTATGAAGAGGCGGATGAAGCAGAGGAGAACATGTTCAATAAATTATTTTTGGACCATTGGGGGACGGCTTTTATTGAATGCGCGGATTCATGGGTTACGAAAACCATTGCCAAACGTTTAGAAGAAGAGGGAATCTATGCAACCTATTCTTTTAGTCCCGGCCAATCGGATCTTCCACTGGAAATGCAAACACCGATTTTTGAGTTGTTGATGCCCGGTGAAATCGGGGTAACGTTAAATGATAAATATATGATGCATCCCAAAAAAACAGTTTCAGGGATATTAGGTCTCAAACTGGAGAAGGATGAGAATCGAATTAGACCTTGCGATATCTGTGAACGTAGGGATACTTGCCCCAATGTTCATTTGGAGGATGTTTTGGAAAAATAGTTTGGGGGGAAGTAAAATGAACAATAAATTTGATTGGGCGTATGACAGAATCAGCATTAAAGTAATGGGTAAGAAGTGGATTGTTTTCAACTGGTGTTTGATTGCCGTTGGCGCAATCCTATTTATATTGCAGTTGGTGGGAAGTGAACGTTTGGGTATTCCTGCCATGACCCTGATAACGGCATCTTCAATCTATATGTTGGTTTTTATCATAGATGGGGTGGTGCTGGTTGCAGGAAATGTCAGGTATAAAAAAAATCAAGTGGATACACTTGTCATAAATGGGTCGAAAACCAATGTGTACGGTCAACACGTCATCAAAAATGGCATGCTGCAAACTGCTTTTCAACAGGATGAGGAACGAGGTCTATATGGATTGTTGTATCTAGGGACTGCCATTTGGCTGTCAATACAGAACTATGGGTTATTTAAGACGATGTTTTCGGATAGTGACCATCCTTTGACCGCAATGGAATCGTTGATTCCTGTATGCTTTCTTGTTGTAGGTGCCGGAGGAGTTGTTTTTCTGGTGGTGATTGGGATTAAGCAATTGTTGTGGAAGGATTGAAATGAAACAACGGCGGTGATTCTGAATGAACAGAGAAAATATGCAAGTCCTATGCACAAATTGACACGCATGGCTTAGAAGGGAAAATATATAAAGATTACCAAGGGACTTTATGAGACAGACAGAATTCCTCCCGGCTATCTGCTGGCAGGAAGTATTTATGGCCCCTCCTATTTGTCATTTGAATTTGCTCTTGGGTATTATGGGATGATTCCGGAGGCTGTGTATACGTTTACGTCAGCAACCTTTGAAAAGAGAAAAAAGAAAAGATTTGTAAATTCCTTTAGAACATTTACATATAGAGATGTTCCATCATCAGTTTACTCCATGGGGCTGGAAATAATAGAAGAAGGCAGCTACTCCTTTATGATAGCATCAAAAGAAAAAGCGCTTTGCGACCAATTGTATAAGATGAGGCCGGTAAACAATTATAGAGAGTTTCAGAATCTTTTATTTGTTGATTTGCGGATTGATGAACAGGAACTCAGCAACATAAATCTTGAAAATTTGAAGATGCTTGCAGAAGAGTATCCAAGTAGAAATGTGAAGAGCTTGTACGGTCTTATGGGAAGGATGCTGAAATGAATACAATAGTGGAAGAAATGATTCGAACGTATAAGGCGCAAACGAAATACATGAAGTAGATTTGCGAGGGGCATATATAATAAAAACGGATATAACCCTTGAAATTCAGACGTATTTTTGATGACATCCTGCAGGGCAGTTGAACCCCTGAGGCTTTGTAAATTTAATGGTGGTATTATATAAGTAACTGCAATTTTTGTTGTAGTTGACCTCGTAAATTGGTCCTGTGGGAACTGTAAAAAAATATATGACTTGAAGAACAAGCGGCCTTCAAAGGTTCCGGTTTCTATATACATGAAATTACGATACCTAGGACTCGTTTTTTGACGCATACCAAGAATTGAAAGTGCACTTTTGTGTGCTTTTTTGTTGTGGTCAGTGGTAAATCGATTCAGATATTTGATCTATAATTACAATCAAAAAGTGATTAAAGGAGTATTCGATGTACGAAGAATATACTAGGCAAGCATTCTCGACAAAAAAATATAGAGAATTGCTTGGAAGTGCAATATGCGTCTTTAACTCTAATCCCAGTTTTATTATTGAAAACATTTTGAGAGTCGGTGAACCCCAAAAATATTCTTGGTTTGAACTTATAGACAAAAATTCTGGGGATCTGCACCGCTAGTTAAAGAGACTATTTCAAAAAAGTCTGGTACGAAGATTGCTCAACTCTTTGAAAAGATAGTATCGAAGAGAAACAGGATTATTCACAGTTTTCAAGTTACAGTAGACGAAGGCCAAATAATGGCGACAAAGAATCATAAAAATATACAGTTCCTAATAACAGAATCCTATTTATTTGGGTTTATTAAAGATAATGAAGAACTATCTACACTTTTACACGCTTTTGAGGCTACTAGCATTTGACAGGAAATTGTATGTTGTTAAAGCTGGATTCGACAAATTCAAAAAACCAATGGCTGTTGCCATCAGAGCATTTTGAGTTGAATGTCAACCTACAAACTGGCAATTTCTATTCAATAATCCATAAAAGAACTGCTCCCCAGTGGCTCTATATTGTATGCAAAAAGTATATGATTTTAGATAATGATAAAAAAGTATGCCTTATGTGTACACAAACAAAGGATATAATAATATGCTTTTTGTTGTACAATTGAATCAAAATAACAAAGGAGGCATTTGAAATGTTTGATTTGGAACAAAATAACAAAATAATAGGACAATATCTTCTAAAGTTAATAACTGAAAAGTTCGAGAATCAGAGAAGGTTTTGCCAAGCATACATATCATATGTGGGTGGAGAAGTAAACGATGATGAAACAAGAAAAATGGCAAACCGGATTTCACAAATGATACAAGGCAAAAAAGCAATTCAAACCTATGACTTGCCAATTTTTACGAAACTGTTGGATGTTACATGTGAGGAGATATTAAGCGCCGAAAAGACCTTTGTGCCCCAGAAAAATCACTTGACCAATTATGGTGTTGCCTTTTCAAGAGACAAGCATTTATGGGAAGAATATATTAATCATAAGGATAGACCTTTTCTGAATCCAGATGAGTACAGCAACACAGTGCTTGATTATGCAATAAAATTTAAGAATTTTGATTTCATTGAGTACCTGTTTGATGAAAAGATTATCTGGTTTGATAAGGCGGAGGATAAGAATCCTCATAATAAGTTTGGGGCGGGGACAAGCATAAAAGACCGAAACATAGGGAATGTTGATTACTATTTACCGCAGCAATTGCGTAATGAAAAATTAAGAATGAAACTCATCGCACTTGCTGTCCAAAACAATAGCTTAAAGATTTTAATATCTCTACGGGCAAAAGAAATCCCAGAATATTATAATGCATCATATTTTTTAATATGTAAAACTGATCTGAATAAATACTATGATAAGGAGCTAATCGCCGGTATTGCAGCTTCTTCAAATGAGATTGTTGATTACTTTACGAATGGATTTGACATTAGGGATCCAATAGAATATGAAGATGGGATTGAACGAAAACATAGATTCATATTCCCTTTCATTTCCGAAGTATTGGATGATTTGATAAAATATAATCATGGACTAGTCGAATTTGCAATAAGAAAATCCATTGAGCACAATCGAGACACATACACTAAATTAAAGACATTAATTGATAATATGATTAACGCAGAAGATGCTCGACATGGCTTGCCAAAGGATTCAATTTACAATGAAATAAGAGATCATTATACAAAAGACATCTTGAATGATATTAGCTTCAACGAAGAAAAAAGCATCATAGCCTTATTCGGAGGAACGGATGGTGGGTTGATAACAAATATCATTCAATCAAAAAATAAATCACAAGAAGTAAAAATCAATTATCTAATTGAAGATTTGAATAATACATATAATCAAATAATCAACATTCGTAATGAGTTTGAATAATTATAAGAGGAAAATCAATTATGAGTAAACTAATTTTTGATATGGCTATGGATATAAATAGCGGTGAAGTTCATTGCACATCAACATGGAACGATGAGGAAGGTGACGATTGAGATGAAAGGACGAGCCGGAAAAATAGCAGTGGGGATATGTAATTTCACATGCAAAATTATTGGTAATCTTCCGGATGCAATTACTGCCAATTCCAACATCTCAAAAAACTAAGAAAATATAGGAGGGCGGTGAAAATGTATTGTAGAATTTGTGGAAAAGAGACAACTGATGGCGCTGTATTTTGTAAGGATTGTGGAGCGGGGAGACTGGAACCCTCATCACAACCGATTTCCAATGATACCAACCCTCATATTTCGGTGAATCAGGCACCGAATGAGAAAGTGTCTTACAACACTATGTGCGTTCTCGGATTCACGCTATCGGGGATTTCACTTATTTTCGATTTTCAAGGGCTTCTGTCTATTGCAGGAATTGTTTTATCTGTCTTGGGTTTGATAAATTATAAACGGAAAAATGAAAAAGGAAAAACATTTGCCATATTTGGTATCATAATAGGTGTAGCTTCGCTTATCATTACGGCAATAATTATTAAGGCCAATATTGAGAATTATTTTGAATTGATAAGTAATATGATGGAGAATGTTGAATCATTGCAATGATATATAAAGTTAATCCTGTATAAAAACTAAGCGCATATCCTAATGATGGTGACTAACAATTATTCACCACCCCGTAACTCTATGCGGCCTCCAGATCAAGGCATAACAGATACCCACGTCGGCGCAGCAGCATGCCTGATTGCCGGCTTTTCTTTAATAACTTTTACCCACAATGTTGCCCACTCACCCTTGAGCAAAAGGGGGGAAACAAGGCATAAACGAGGAAATTAGCTTGGAACACGGACATAAAAAAATCGATTATATTGTTCAAATTTCAACGATTTTTTCTTGGTATCCCGTAGGGGAGTTATGCAGTTGCTTTGGCAGTTTGGTTCTGCAACTGCCGCCCTGCGGCGCCTCATACAGGCGCCTTGGGCCACTCTCTACTCATCAGTCCGCAGGACTGCTTCGCTGACGCTCGTGCCCTTTCAGGTTCGACTCCCCTCCGGTTTAAGAGAATTCAAAAAGAGACTCTCGAAAGAGAGTCTCTTTTTGAAATTGGTATCCCGTAGGGGAGTCGAACCCCTGAATCCGCCGTGAGAGGGCGACGTCTTGACCACTTGACCAACGGGACATGTTTGGCGTAAGGCGACGGGTATTTTGCCTGCGAGGCCTCGCGCAAAACTCATTATAGCGGTTTTTGGGTGGGTTGTCCAGTTGAAGTTTTGTGCCCGAAGGCTAGATTTGGAATTCCCCTTATGCCATCCACTTGGTGTCGCCGCTTTGGTTGTCGTATCCGGGGTGGTTGTCGAAGCGAACCACGCCTACCCAGACTTTTCCGGAAGGAGATTCCACATCTTTGAGGGCCTCGGTGACTTTGGCGTGACCCATGGTGCCAAATCCGCCGCAAAGCTCAATCATAATGACTCCTTCTTTTGCCAGCTTGACAGCCTCTTGGCAGGCCATTTCATAGCTGCCCACTCCTATAACAATCATTTCCCCCTGGCCCAAATCCATGATGGTTTTCATGGGATTTTCTTTGCAGGCGGGGCTGATAAACATAAAACATACTTTTCTTTTCATGATTTGCCCTTTCTTTCGTTGAGTTATGGTCCGGTAATTGATATAATCTATTGTAAATTCAACAAGGAGAAAAGTAAATGATGAAATACCAAAGTACCAGAGGAAGCAGTAACCATTTGTCTTCGGCCCAGGCGATTATCCGGGGCATCGCAGAAGACAAGGGGCTTTATGTTCCGGAGCAGATTCCGGCCCTTCCCATTGACCTGGCTCAGCTGCCGGGGAAGAATTATAGGGAAGTGGCTTTTCAAATATTAAAGGCATTCTTTGTAGACTACACCGATGAGGAACTTCAACGTTGTGTGGACGGCGCCTATGACAGTAAGTTTGACGCCCAAGATATTGTTCCTGTGGTCAAGGCCGGGGAAGGGTATTTTCTGGAGCTTTATCATGGCAGAACAGCTGCCTTTAAGGATATGGCCCTGTCCATTCTTCCTTATTTGATGACCACCGCCCTTCATAAAGAAAAAGAAGAAAAAAAGATTGTGATTTTGACCGCTACCTCAGGGGATACGGGAAAAGCTGCCCTAGAAGGGTTTGCCGATGTGCCGGGGACGGAGATTATTGTTTTTTATCCCAATCAGGGGGTGAGCCTGGTGCAGGAACGGCAGATGACTTCTCAAGAAGGAGCCAACACCCATGTGTATGCTATTTCCGGGAATTTTGACGATGCCCAGGCAGGGGTCAAAAAAATCTTTAACGATTCGGATTTTGGAGCTCAGCTGGCAGCCATGAATTGTAAGCTTTCTTCCGCCAACTCCATTAATATCGGACGGCTGGTTCCACAGGTGGCCTACTATGTGTATGGCTACGGGAAATTGGTGGAGCAGGGGACCATCAAGGCAGGAGATGCCATTAATATTGTGGTGCCAACGGGAAATTTCGGCAATATTTTGGCGGCCTATTATGCGGGACAAATGGGGTTGCCGGTGAATCGATTGATTTGCGCTTCCAACGAAAACAACATTCTTACGGATTTTATCAATACCGGTGTGTACGACCTTCGCAGAGACTTTTACCTGACCAATTCACCTTCCATGGACATTTTGATTTCCAGCAATCTGGAGCGGCTGCTGTTTCACCTAAGCGGCAATGACGGTGCTTTGGTTGGCAATCTTATGGAACAGATGGAAAAGAAAAAGGTTTATCAGGTGACTCCGGCCATGAAGAAGGCGCTGGCTCCCTTTTACGGGGGGTTTGCGGACATGAAGGATACCAATGAGACCATTGGGAGAATGTACAACCAAAACGGCTATCTGATGGATACCCACACGGCGGTGGCTTACAAGGTATATGAAAACTACCTGGCGGAAACAGAGGACCATACACCGGCGCTAATCGCTTCCACAGCCAGTGCCTACAAGTTTGCAGACAGTGTGGCCGATGCCATTGGCATAGGAAAAGGAAAAGACGGGTTTGCTTCGGTGGACGCCATCCAAAAGGCAACCAAGGTGCCCGTGCCCTCCGGTCTTTTGGGACTTCAAAACAAGCCGATTCGCCACAAAGAGGTGGTGGAAGTGGATCAAATGGCGGCGGCGGTTAAGACTGCATTAAAGGACCGTTAATATTGTGTTAATTCTTCCAAAAACAGCGGACTTCCCGCTGTTTTTGTCCTATAATATATCTGAAAGGAGGTGATAGAATGACAATAAAAAAAATAACCATGGGGGCACAAAAACGAATTGCCCTGGTTGCCCATGATAACTTAAAAGATGACTTGGTTCGATGGTGCCAAAACAACGAGGCCGTGCTGAAGACCCATTTTCTTTGCGGCACAGGAACTACAGCCCGATTGATAGCAGACAAAACCGGACTTCCGGTGGAGCGACTGATCAGTGGACCCCTTGGCGGCGACCAACAAATCGGGGCGCGTATTGCTGAAGGAAATCTGGATATGCTTATCTTTTTTTCCGACCCACTAGAAATGCAACCCCATGATCCGGACATCAAAGCCCTGCTTCGGATTGCCTGCGTCTATGACGTACCGGTGGCCAATAACCGAGCAACTGCAGACTTTTTGATGACCTCTCGATTCATGAATTCCGAATACAGCCACGAGCTGATGGACTTCGTGAAGTTGACCGATTCCAGAGCCGTAACTTTTTACGGTGAAATGACGGAAAAGTAAGATTTCCCCTTGAAAATATCTTGTCTCTGTGATATATTGACACGTGGCTGTCGGCTGACGACTGCCACATTTAGCCTATGCGGAGGATTGACCGAGTGGCTAAGGAGCCCGCCTGGAAAGCGGGTAGGGTGTAACAGCCTCGTGGGTTCGAGTCCCATGTCCTCCGCCAATAATAAAAGAGCACCGATTTATCGGTGCTCTTTTATTATTGGCGGACACCGTTGAACGAAGCCACGAAGTGGGTGAGAAAGTCCCATGCCCATTTTGCGCGGCGCAAGCCGCAGTGCAAAATGGGACAGCGTAGAGAACACCACAAATGCAGAAGTGAGCGTAGGAGTGAGCCGAAGGCGAACGTTGCCCTCCACCAAAAAACATTGAAATTTCAACGTTTTCATTGATTATTTCTTTTTTTGACAACATTTTGACGCAATTATTTTTTTCGCAATGTTTTTTGGGGACAATTTTATAGATTGATTTGGAATAAAGAATCGAGTAAACTGATATAGGTTAAAGGTATGGGGGATATTCATGAGATCAGGGTTTGGATGCTGCAAGATAATAGGCGATAATTGAAAGTGCACTTTAGATGGCTTTCTTGCTTATGATAGACAAAATGTGCTAGAAGGATCTTGACGTAATCCAAATTCTATATGTTGTAAACAATAATCGAAAAATAAAAATTGTTGTAAATGAGAAGGGTGGATGAAAGATATGAAAACCGATTTGATAAATCTTATTGATCAGATCGACCAAATAAAATCTTATTTTCATTTTACGGAGGGATTGGGAACACCTCTAATGAATACGATTTCTGATAAAGCTGAATTTATTGAATGGAAGCAGGAACTCCTATTGGAGCTACAGTCCATCTATGATAAGACAAAAGACAAATTTATCTTGGACACAATAGCACATTTGAAGGAAGAATTTAGTGGCTGGCATGATGAAAGATCATTTGACGAGTTAAGTGCAAATCTAAAAGCGATTAAAAAGAACATTGGGAAGTACTATTCATCTGAGACTAACCAAGTACTTGGAGTGGTGGAAACAGTGAATACTTTGCCCAAAAGGCCAAAGATTTTCATTAGTCATTCTAGTGAGGATAATGACTTTGTTGGAAAGCTAGTTGGATTCCTCGAAAATATTGGTTTGACTGAAGAACATATTATTTGCTCTTCGGTATCGGGTTTTGGAATCCCTATAGATATGGATATCTATGACTATCTTAAGGAACAGTTTGAAAACCATAATTTACATGTGTTTTTAATATTATCTAGGAATTATTATAAAAGTGTTCCATGTTTGAACGAAATGGGAGCAGCCTGGGTGCTGCAGAATAAGTATACGATAATTTTACACCCGGGTTTTGAATTTTGTGAAATTGAAGGTGCTGTCAACCCAAGACAAATAGGCTTGAAATTTGATGTTGATATTCTTGAAGTGAAGGATAAACTCAATCAACTGAAAGAAATATTGGTGAGAGAGTTTGATTTATCCCCAACAAATGGTGTTCGTTGGGAAAACAAGCGAGATGAATTTATCGAATCAATTACACAAATCAAATCACCCATACAAAAAATAAGCCGTGGTGCAGAATCTTTATTGCAAACTGCTTGTGAAGACGAGGATGGAACTATAATTAAGACTAGTTCCTTTTCGGGTTTCCAACTGCAAGCTGGTAGAAAAGAATTCGTTAT
Source organism: Anaerovoracaceae bacterium (assembly GCA_963676385.2). GTDB lineage: Bacteria > Bacillota > Clostridia > Peptostreptococcales > Anaerovoracaceae > UBA1422. The sequence goes on along the minus strand of CAXXMM010000006.1, from coordinate 22,644 downwards.
TTCCCAGAAACGGAGAGATGTCGCAGAATGGGAAAAGTGCTTCGAAGAACTGTTGTTGAATGAGTTTATTACAGAGAAGGGTTCAACAGGAGAAGTTTTCGTAGTTTCCCAAAAAGGGTATGAGTTCATTGAAGAGTTAAAGAAAAATCAGCTTTAAGGCTATTTGAGAATAATTGTTAAAAAAGTGTATGCAACATGTGTCACTGTTCAAAAAAGCGGACCACAATTCCTTAGTGCGGTATAGTATCAAGAAAGGGTAGTGTTGCAAATAATTTCAACGCCAACCTCAATAAATAAAACAAGCAACCCGCCTGGCATCGCCATTATGGTGGGAGGGCCTTTACAGCTTCCAAAATCGGCCAACAGAATCAAAAACCTACGACTTTCACCCTGCAGACATATGAGTTTCACCATCTGACGAATTTGTTGGGGAACATATGATACAATTATTATAATGAGTACATACTCAAGAGGGAGATCTTTATGGACGTTTTATTTACTTTTGGACCAGTTATTTTAAATGCTTTAATACTATTTGGAATTATTTTCTTTATATGGAGGGTCTTCAAACGCAGGTCTGACTATAAGGACCAAATGCTCCAGCAGTTGATTACAAAAAACAAAGATTTGGAAGAGAAGGCTAACCAGCTTCTTGAAATAAGTAAAGGGAACAAAGAGGAGGTATGATATGTCAGCAAATATTATTGATTTTTCACCAACCTTTATACTGCTATTCATTTATGTGGCAATTATCGGGGGCATCATTTTGTACTTTGTAAAACTATACAAGGTGCATGTAAGAATCGAGCAAAAGTTGGCCCTGCTAATGGAGAATCTTGATCACAAAGAGCAATAAAGAATATTTCGAGTTATATTGCAAATAATTCATAACCCCGCAGACGAGCACCCCGAAAGTTGTTCATTCAACCCAAGAGGTGCTTTTTGTTTGCGGAGATTTTCCGAAATTCAGTTCTGAGCGGATGCTAAATCCCTCTTCGGCAAAAACTCACTGGATAATGCAGCCGCTGTATTGTCTACTTCATCGAATAGGTGAGTGTAGATGTTGAGGGTGGTAGATAACTGAGAATGCCCTAATCGTTTGCTAATAAGCATCTTATCGGTGTTCAGGTAAGCCAGCATAGAAGTGTGGGTATGCCGTAGCCCATGGAGCCCAACGTACCGCAGCCCATGTTGCTTTTGAAATCTAGTAAACCAGCGGGTCAGCACCTGGGGATAGAGGGAACGTCCGAAGTCCCCGCGCATGATAGCAGGGGAGTAATCCCATTCGCCTCCTAGGAGTTCTGCAGTCTTTTCTTGTTGTGCTTTTAGGGTGCTTAGCATATTGGAAAGTTCTACCGGGATGGTAATGGTCCGGACAGATTTGAGGGTTTTGGTGGAGTCCGTATACACGCCAACTGCCCTTCCTATAAGCCTAGTCTGCTCAATCCGAAGTGACTGCTTAACCGGATTAAAATGTTCCCAATCAAGGCCCAAAATCTCGCTTTTGCGGAGTCCGGCGAAGAGGGCGATGTAGATTGCAATCTTGAACTTAAACTCCCTCTCAGGGGGATGTAAGGAATTGTGGCAAGCAAAGATAGCTGCCAATAAAATCAAAAACCTACAGGTTTCACCATGTAGACATATGAGTTTCGCCATCTCACGAACGTGACGTAAAAAATGACGTAAAACTCTGTCATAACCCATCATAACAGGTCATAAGCGGGACTAGAAACCATATTCTAGAATGATGAGAAATGCCACTTCAGCCCTGGTTACACGTAGGCAACATAAGCTAGCCAGCACATTCGAGTCCCATGTCCTCCGCCAAAAAAACATTGAAATTTCAACGTTTTCAGTGGTTATTTCCTTTTTTGACAACATTTTGACGTAATTATTTTTTTCACAATATTTGGGGGGGGGATTTTGAGGGTTGCGTTGGACTAGAAAACCGATTATCATAAGAGCAGAAGTATTGGTACTGGGGGATTTATGAGATTAGGGTTTGGATGCTTAAAGAGAATAAGAGATTTTTGAAAGTGCACTCTTGGTGTGCTTTTTTTGTAGACCCATGTCCTCTATAATAATAGATTTACTTTAGTTACAATTCAGTTCATGTGTATTTTAATATCAAAAAGAAGCATATTGCGAGAAATAGTAAAGATTTTTTGCAACAGAACCAAAAAAGCAGCCAATCAGTACTACAAACCTGAATGGCTACTTTTATATGCAATGTACTTTTAGTTAGTTTTGTGATGCTATTCTTCTGTGACTGCCTCTTCAGGAGCAACAACTACAGGCTCTTCCGCTTCTGCTTCCTTCATAGCTTTGATGCTGGCATATATTTCATTTTCCGTATCAAGTATTTTCAACCCTTTAGGTAAATTAAAATCACTGGCAGTGATATTGTCACCTAATACTTTTTTGGAGATGTCGATAACTACCGCATCAGGCATCAGTTCGGCGTTTCCAAAGACTTCGATTTCTGATTTGAACACGTGCACTCGTAGAAAGCTATGTTCCAATTCATCTTGCCCATGATAGGAAACAGGGAATTGCATTTTTACCGCTTGATCTTTGGTTACCAATTGCATAGTAATGTGCATTAATTTCCCGTCAATGGGAAATCTCTGAACTTCTTTAATGAAACCAAAGTTCTTATCAGTACCGAATTCTATCCATATTTTGGCTTTGTCTCCATGTTTGGAGATAACTTTATTCAAAGCTATGCTTTCGAATTGTACGGAGGTAGAAGCTTCACCAGTCCTGTTAAGAACGCCTGGAATAAAACCTGCATTTCGGACTTTATTGAGCTTGTCAGTTCTTATAGTTGCTTTTAAAACGGATTCTTCCATGAAAAACACTCCTTTTGGCCATAGGCCTTGTTGTAAATAAATTAATGAATATACCCTAATTCTATGCCTATATCGACTAAAGTCAAGTTTTACCAATAATGAACTGTTTTCTGCAGTCACTTAAGTGCAATGATTGATGTTCCCATTTTGCCTGAATTCACTGTGGATGTAACAGTAATGGTAGCGATTAGTTTATTCTTTTATGCGTTCCGCGTTGCCCTGATTCTGGCATTCCGGCAAGGGATTTGTGAAGCCTTTAATTTCGATGGAACGAGGGCAAAAAGGTAGTGTTGCAAATAATCTCGACATCAAACTCAACGCATAAACGTACCCAAATCGCAGCCTAATTTTATGCAACACCAAACAGCTGATTAATCAGCTTGATTTCGGAAATAACATCTGATGTGCCGGCTTGCCCTTTGTGGATCATGTGCATAACCTCGATTCCAGAAAGGGTTGCGCAAGCGGATTTGTAACTATGAAATCCCATCATGGGTTGGACTATTTTCTTAAAGAAAAGAGGGTACTTCAAATACCATCTGACACATAGCAGAATAATATCAGATTCGAAGTGTTTCCATTTAGATAAGCTTTCAGCCATGTTTGTTTCCTTCCTGGTGCAATAATGGTACAATTATAACAGTCGTGGCAGTTGTGAGAAATAGCAAAGATTTTTTGCAACAGAACCTTGATTGTCATATCGTTGCTGCCGGAATATCAACTTTATAGGATTAGAAGGAGAAAACAAAATGAAATATCTGACAAAAGAGTGGTACAAACTGGCACAGGAGACTGATTATACGCTATGCGTGAAGAAAATTCGGCAAAAAGCATATTCAGAAGCCGAGATAAAAAAGTTTTACAACAAGGCGCTCATAAGGCGTATTACTGATGCGAAGAGGGAATACAACTCTGTACCAGACGACGATTACCGTTTGGAGCTTCTTGATAAGGCTGATTTTAATCTGAAGGATTGGTCGATTATTGACGAGGAAACGGGTTTCTCTTTCGACCCGGCCACAAAAACGGAATTACGCGATTATCTGGAAGCGGAACAAGCTAGGGCGATGCGCGATTTCGCCAACCGCGAGCCGTTTGATGCGGATGCCCTGATTCTTGACTTTAACGAAGTATATGAGGATGTGAAGAAATACCTTAGAGACCATTATCCTGAATGGATTTTTGAAGAAGTTGATTCAAGACTTCTTGCATTGGATTTGATTCCTGCGGATGCATATCGTCGCCTGAAAGTTGAAGAAGAAAAGAACAGCAAAGAGTATGATCGGATGACAAAACACGCGTGGAATGCAATAAACAGAGAAGAGGATAAGCTTCCATCGGAAGTCGCAACTGCTTTGGAATATCATGATGCATCCGTTCTAGCAATCCAGCCTCAGGGCAATGACATCGAAATGTTGCTTGCCTTAGATGGAGAATGCCGCCAACCGGAAATCACGCCATACACTCGAGTCGTTTTACAGAATTCCACCTTCCTTGAATTTGATGATGGCATTTGCATCGAACCCACATTAGAACCTGATGGGAACATCCTTTCGGACTGCCGCTTTCTATACCGAGAAATCTATTTGACTGAGAAGGGGACTTTGGAAGTCCACTTAATGGTATGGAACGATGGCCCGAAGTATATCACTTTCCTTTGTAGCGGGCTGGATGTAGAAGACAATCTCAAAGCTGAACGAATTGCATCCCGACTCGGTATCGAACTTCCGCCGACAATGCTGAAACCCAAGGTGTTTGAACGGCCTCGAAGCCTTGCAGAAGGAACGTACTCCGTCTGGGTGAATGCCACAACAGTATTCCCACCGGAAATTATAGAAATATAAGATTGGTAGGAGGACAGAGTTACAAACGACTCCAAAGTAGTTGGATAGTGTTGCAAATAATTTTCAACCCAACAACAAGGCATAAACTCACCTAAACCCAGCATAATTTTATGCAAAACCAAATAGCCGGTTGATTAGATTGATTTCTGAAATCACACCTTGGTATACGAAAAAAATTGATGTAAAACTCTGTCATAGCTCATCATAACAGGTCATAAGTGGGTATTGGCATTCGCGGAAATTTGACAAAAGTATTTTTATCCAATCTTTGGGGGGAACAATTTGTGGGTTGCGTTGGGGCGCGAAAACATTTAAACTGATGTTAGATTCAAAGTTAGGGGGGAGTTATGATAATAGGGAACGGATGCTATAACAGAATAAGCGATTTAAGAAAGTGCACTTTTGGTGTGCTTTTTATTGCTTATAACGGTGAAGGTAAATTTAGTACTGAAACAGGTTTCGGAGAAGGCCAACGGTGGATTTATGAAAATAAAAAAAGTGTTAGTAATTTTTGCCATTCTTTTCATTGTCGCATTATCGCTGGAACTTATTACAGGGCCACACATTTATAAGATCGTAAAAGAAGCGATGACGACGAGTCAAGGTTATACAACTAATCTGGGACAAATAATGACTGAAGATGAATTTAACCACCTAAATGTGTATAGCAGTTATGGAGTCGCTCCTAGTGATGATGTGAGGGCTAACATAGAGTTGCACCGAAGGGCTTTTATTCACCTCTTTAATAGTGGCTACGTGTGGATGAATTATACAAATACAATCACTGATAGTAGTGGAGAAATTGATAGTGGTTCATCGAATGTTCCGATAAAATTTAAAGTAAAAAAAATTGATGGTGTATGGCGAATAATTGATATATATGAAGCGCCTTGAGCGTTTTGCAATTTGAGAAGTAGTTTGTATAAAAATAGGGGAAATCAATGAAATCAGGAAACAGATGCTACAGGAGAATAAGCAATAGTTGAAAGCGCATTTATGTGTGCTTTTTTTGTTAAGAAATACTGCCAGGTAATGATGTTATAACTATATTGTTAGGAGGAATAGAAGATGGCTAAAAATTGCAACAGATGTGGAAGGCCTCTGGCTCAGAGCGAAAACTATTATTGTGAAGATTGCAGACAAATTGTACGCCAAGAATATTTAGATAAAGAAAAGAATCCCAAAAGCGAACAATCTAGAAACGATAACCCTAGTGTATTGAGTTCGACTAATACATGGGCCTCATCACCAGCGAATCCAATTGGTACTGCATTAAAAATCTGCGGATTTATTTATATAGGGCTCGCAGTCATATGGGGATTCATTGTTGGTGAATCGGGTAGCTATTGTGGTGAAGCTTTCAATTGGAGTGTTGCTCTTCCAACAATATTTGTTGGATCTGTCGCTGGGTTGCTTATCGCAGGAATCGGGGAGATCATATTATTATTACAAGGAAGCAATGATAAATTAATTGCTATGATAAGAATGACGGAAGAGAAAAATATTAAGTAAACGGAACGTCGCTCTGTTGTTACATATGAAAGAGAGTGGGAAAATTAGGGATATCCTTGTTGAAAGGGCAGTGTTGTAAATAATGACAACCCCATACTCAACAAACAAAATAGCACCCCGCCTGGCATCGACATTATGGTGTGTGGGCGGGGACAAGATTAACCCAAATATATTTAGGGGACAAATTATTAGGGGAGGAATAATCATATATGTTAGAAGTATTCTTTGGAATAACAGGAGCGCAGCCACCAATTTCAGTTATTACAGGTGAAATGATGCTCCCCGTCACGGCGATTGCTTTGGTAATTGCTATAATCGTCAATATCAAGAGAAAAACTGGTGTGATTCGCACTTTGTTTTGGGTCGCAGTTATTTTGTACATGTCTGCGCTTATAGAGTTGTTCTTTTTCCCAATTCCATGCTATCCAAGTGAGTGGGCAGTGGGGAGAGAATATAGCAACCCAAGCGTAAATTTTGTGCCGTTCGTGAATATTTTAAGCGCTCAGCACTTTGTTATTGTTAGAAACCTGCTGGGGAATATCCTTGTATTTGTACCCCTTGGATTCCTTGTACCTTATATGATAAAAGGCGAGAAGAAGATTAAAAAGACGGCGTTCGTTGTGGTTTCATCATCAGTCGGTGTTGAACTGATACAGTTTATAGGTTCATTTCTGATTTTTCGCATGGGCTGGAAGGTCGTAGATATTGATGACGTTATCATGAACACAATCGGTGGATTGATTGGGATTCTCTGTTATTCGATCTTTAATACGTTATCCCATAATGCAAAACCTATGAGTGTCACCATGTAGACATATGAGTTTCGGCATTTATCAAATTTGTTTGGAAACATATGATACAATTATCTTGATGAGTACATACTCAAGAAGGAGATCTTTATGGATGTTTTATTTACTTTTGGACCAGTTATTTTAAATGCCTTAATATTATTTGGAATTATCTTCTTTATTTGGAGAGCCTTTCAACGTAGATCCAACCATAAAGATCAAATGCTTCAACAGCTAATGACGAAAAACAAAGAATTAGAAGAGAAAATTGATCAGCTTCTTGAACAAAGCAATAAGAAAAAAAGCAATTAATATTTACTTTCCTTAGTGATAATTCAAATTGTCGTGTTAGGTATCTTGATTATCGGCAGGAAGAAACTAATCAAAGTCATTGAAAAATAGAGCTCAGCTTCAATCAGTTATTGTACAGATTATATTGTTATCGATACCATAAAGACTGCATTATTCAGGACAAAAACATTAGCTGTATATGATTATTTGGGCAAACTTATCAGGAAGAAAAGCTTAAATGCCAGGAATTAAATCCAAAAGAATAAACATGGAATAAACAACCACTCCCCCTGGCATCGCCATTATGGTTTGGGGGCCGGTAAACTAAGAATCAAGCAATCACTTTTTTAAAGGAGAAATAATTTGATCATCGAAGCAACTTCACCCAATTTAATAACGTATCATTTGCATGGGCTTCCCTTTGAAGAGGGAGCAGAATGCATTGTCTCCGAAACTGCTAGTGATTTTATTATCTCAAGTGGTGAGAAAAGGATTACAATAACAAAGGAATCTATTTTTGAAGTTTACGTTGAGATTGAAACGAAACGGGTGCAAACCGATGAGGTTGATGTTCTTAATACTATTATTCAAACAACTGTATTTGGAATTGGTGCTCCATTGCTAAGTGAGAAGCCGATAAAAAAAATGCAGAAAATAGAATACGAAAATCTTGTAATATTATATTACATTCAAGGCAAGGGGGCTAAAATATCATTAAGGATACCTGTCGAGAGTTGGGAAAAAGCGGAAGAACTAGCAAGCAATTTTCACCGAAATAAAACAAACGGCATGGAGGATTTATGAGATTATGGAACAATCCTATTTTACAAGAAATACCAAGAATCTTGCCTTATTCAACGCTACCAGGGTGAAGTACAAAACGCCATGGTGCATCGTTTGGAGACGACTGGGCGGGGATGCAATCGACTGGATCCTGTGTGGCTTTGGAACATTTGCTATCCTATTTGCGCTGTCCTACGTCCCGGTGGATGAAATCCAGTATGTACCATATTTGCTACTGTGGGGTACGCCATTCATCTCTTTAATTCTCTTGAAAGATATATTGCCTCGTGGGACAAGTATTGGAAAGCGTATTATGTCGCTAAAACTGGTGTCTGTACGAAATCCGGCAGAAAAAATATCCATATTTAGATACCTAATACGAAATATCTCGGTGCTGATTGCACCCGTTGAAATTCTTATGTTACTGTTATTCCGCTATCGGATTGGAGATATCCTTACGAGCACTACCGTGATAGATGACGGAGAGTGCAGTGGCTGGCAAAAGGTTTAGATTGCATCTCGGCGATACACATCGTATACTGATATCAGATTCAAAGTTTTGGGGGAGTTATGATAATAGGGAACGGATGCGTTAAAGGAATATTGGATTTTTGAAAGTGCACTTTTGGTGTACTTTTTTATATTTATGTTATTCGGTCAACTGTAACTCACAATTTAAAACAAGTTAGCTTCAATCTGGATTGATGTGTATGGAAGGGAACTACAATGACTAAATTTAAATGGTTCTATCTGATGCTATGTTTGAATTTCGGCGCATCAATTAGCATTATACCGTTGAGTGAATGGATGATTGATGGAAAGCTGAAATTTATGCCAGAATTTATACCCGCCCCAACAATTGTACTAATCTGGTATGTATTAATGGTTGTCACGATAGGTGTCATTATCATCATGGGCGTTTGCCACTTAAAACTGGCCTATTCATTATATAAGAAAGATGAATCCAAACAACTAAGACGCGGAATGCTGTACATGAAAGTAGGTACCATCCCATTTTTTTTACTTAATTTTGTTTACTTTGCCTTTGTTACTGTATTTCCGCTAATTCTTCCCATGGGATTCATTTTTTTGGCTCCTGAAATACTTGTGATGATTTTTGCAGGTACGATGACATATATCATCATGCTATGCACTTCGGTTTACGGTATGGGTTATCTAGCACTTCTTAAAAAAGAAGAAAAGATATCGCTTACCCGATTAGTGGTCAACCTTATATTACAAGTGATATTCGTGCTTGATATTTTGGACACCATATATTTGTTGATAAAGTATAGAAAGAAGTAATGGACACATTCATGACACAAGAAAACAATATTTGTCAGACGAAACACACAATTGTACTTTTGCACGGGGTAGGATTCCGGGGTCGAAAGCACCTGAACTATTAAGGTAAGAGCTTACGGGAAGTGAGAAAACGTGATGGAAATAAAAAAAATCCGATTTGTTGAACCGGGGAACCTTCCATATCGACGTACAATTAAAAATATTTTTACGTATGACCGGTTTATTAGGAACCCTTCGATTGGGATGCTAACGCTGGCAACACAGGTGCATAAACACTATCCGGATACATTTATGTACAGCGAGTCCATATCAGAAGTGAAGTGGAATGATGTTCTGGATGCGGACATCGTCTTCATCGGGAGCTTCACCTTCAATGCGGACCGGGGATATGAACTTGCCGAGAAAATTCGAAAGGAATCAGACGCGATGGTGGTGATGGGTGGCTTGCATGCAACCCTTGCAGTCTCCGAGGCTGCCATGCATTGCGACTATGTTTTGATGGGAGAGGCGGATGACTCCATCCTGGCTTTCCTGGACGCAGTGGGCAAAGACCGGCAGAAAAGCATTCTGGGGGTTGCCTATTACTGTGGGGATGACTTCATTCAAAATTCATCCCTTGACCCTCCCAGAGATATCGATATTATTCCCAATCGGACGTTGCTGTACCGATATGAAAAAATGGCAAGCCATAATACACTATGGGCGCAAGTTCATGCTTCCCGTGGCTGCCCTCACAGCTGTGATTACTGTGCGGTGGTGAAACACTTTGGACAGGAGGTCCGCACAAGAACCCCGGAAAATATTGTGGAAGATATCAGGCAGTCCATTGAGTTTCATGAGCATGGCTGGCTTCCCAGAATCAGCAAAGTTCTCTGGCTGACAGATGACAATTTTTTTGCAGATAGAGCCTGGGCAAAGACGGTTTTGACGGCCATCATCGAGAGTGGCATAAAGTACAATTTCACGATACAGGCGAGACATGAAATCGGTTTTGACCATGAAATGCTGAAATTGCTCAAGAGGGCTGGATTCATAGAGGTGGCCATAGGAATAGAATTTGTGGATGACCAATCTTTTGAAAAGTATCACAAGCGCTGCACCGTCGCGGAGATGGAGGAGTCTATCCGGAATATTCAACATCATGAGCTAAACGTTCGGGGGCTGTTTATTGTGGGGACAGAAGAACATAAAAGGGGTGTTGGTCGGCAGATTACAGACTTTGTGCTTCGAAACAATATTAAAGGCGTACTGATTCAATCCATGTATTTTGTACCAGGAACAGTTGCCTACGAAAATCACAAAGACAAGCTGCTCTTTGACAACTGGGAGAAGTGCAACGGGAGCGTCGTTCACAATCCGGTGAATATGTCACCGGCGGAGCTGCAGGAGGAAATCATCTCTGCCATTGAGACCCTATATTCAGTTCGAAGGCTAATTGGTAAAATACTTCATGAACCTAGGATCTACAAAGTATTAATATTTGGGGAGTTTATGTGGCAACGAAGCGTGCGCCGCAGATTAATCAGTGAATTGCCTGAGTTGAGGCAGCTGGGAGTATCCTCTGACGAAAATGAACAGGCATAAATATACAACCAACCCACTTGATTTCATCATTAATAGAGTTAGAGGTTTGAATTTCGACACGGACTAGTATATGGTTTGTGTAAAAATCAAAATTTCAAGATTGATATTTTGTTTGCTTGGAAAGTTCATAATGATTTAATAAAAATGGGGAGGATAACAAATTGAAACGGAAGATTATCTTAATCGCTATTATTGCATGTTTGGTTGTTGCAGCCGTATATTGGATTTCCTATGTGCCTCATTTCTACAAGCATAGCGCAGTAACCAATATGGTTTTGGACAATAAGGAATTGCTTTTACAATCAGTTAAGGAAATGGATAAACTGAATGTAAATAGTGACTTGATTGAATCTGTACGAGAATCTGCCCAAATAACTAATCAAAATAATAAGCTTGAACTAAGCTATGTATCTAGGATGGATCAAGAAGAGTTTTATCATGATGATTGGCGGGAGAAATCTATTGATGAGTTAGCTGATGAATATGGCGCAGGTGCCGCGGATAGAATGTTTCTCCTTAGAGACATTGATGGACTTTATGCATGTTACTCTTACGAGGATAAAAACGGAGTGCAAGATTGCTATATTGAAATTAAGAATCAAACATTAAATCGCGTTTTCAGCAAAACAGACGTTAATACTATTTCTTATTGGACAGATAGTGTTTATTTTAATTGTTATGAAAGAATTAAAGTGTCAGATGTGGAGTATGCAGGTTTTTTCTATTATAAATCCGGAGAACCAACCCCACCCAGCGGGTTCTACGCCAAAACAAAGAAAACAAAAAATGGATGGTTATACAAGTCCAAGTATTCAATGTCATATCTAGAAAACATTACAGAACATTTCTATTATTTTGATGATGATGGTCATGATGCCGTTTAATATTTACACTTTGCCATATATTTAATTTGTAAAGAAAAGGGAAGAGAATTTATAACAGTCGTGGAGGCTGCGAGAAACAGTAAAGATATTTTGCAACAGAACCGTAAAAATAACGCAGCCGAAGCTGCGTTAGAGGTATGAATTGATATCAGAATCTTAGTGACAAACAAGTGAGGCTGCCGTCGATTTTTTTGAACTCGCTTGTATCAACTAACTTTACCGGGTAGCCTAGATCCTTGATGATTTGAAGAGTCTTAGGATATCCTTTAGGAACAAGAACCGTACCGTTAATATTCAGACTGTTGATGGCATAAAGTTCGTCAGAATCTACGACGAAGCGGTTAAAGTCTTTAAAAACGTCTAGCTTGTCAACGGTTTCTGTAACAAGCATATTGTTGTTTTCAAGGTAGATTGCGAAATCCTTTAGATGAAGGCCTTCTGTTACAGGTACTGTGGATGAAGTGTAGCCGAACTTTGTGACGATTTCGTTGAACTGGCGGGCGCCTTCTGCATTTGTCCGATCGCTCTGACCGACGTAGAAGTGATTTCCTACAAGCATGACATCACCGCCTTCCATTGTTCCCGGCGCTTCGATATGAAAAATCCGGTCATCCGAGTAGAATTTACGAATCGCCGGAAGGATTTCTTCCTTTTCACCATTACGAGAGTCCCTTGCAGGATTTGTGATCACTGCACAATGCTCCATGACAACGGCTGGGTCCTCTGTAAAACAGGAGTCGGGGTAACGCTCATCGGCTTCTAAATCCAGGACTTCTAATCCAAGAGATTCAAGAATCTCAACGTATTGATCATGCTGTCTGACGGACAATTCGTATTCTGGCTTTGCCCCTGGTTCTACGAACTGAGCTGTGGATATTCCGTCGATTAACGCCTTGCAAGGTTTCTTGGTAATGGCTTTTGTAAACATATTGTTACCTCCGTAAGATTGAGTTGATGTATTCTATATTTTAAGTATATAATACAAATAAAGATTCGTAAATTGCATGTATATCATGGCTTCAATGAAGAATCATCATATAACGGCCAAGGAGGTGAATCATGAGTCTTTCACAATACGAGGCATTTATCAAAGCTGTCGAGACTGGAACAATGACTCAGGCAGCGGAGGAGCTTGGTTACACACAATCAGGGCTTACCAGAGCACTAAATTCACTAGAAGAGCAATGGAATGTAAAACTATTGACGAGAGGACGAAACGGTGTACAACTGACTACAGAAGGGCAACTGCTGTTGCCATATATAAGAACGGTCCTTCATGACCAACATAGACTTTCCCAGCGGATCGGAGAGATCAATGGCCTTCGTGAAGGGCTTGTTAGGATTGGAACATTTAACAGTGTCTCTGCACAGTGGCTCCCTGGGATGATCAAGGGATTTCAAGATGATTACCCTGGAATTAGATTCGAGCTGCTGCACGGAACAGATGCTCAGATTGTCAGTTGGATAGCTGATGGGCGGGTGGATGCGGGCTTTGTCGGATACCCAACCTCACCGGAACTTGAGTCCGAGTTCCTGTACCGAGACCCCATCGTAGGCATTTTTTCCGAAGAGGATCCCCATGCCAGAATGGAAAAACTCAACATTTCCGAGCTACCAAATTTGCCGTACATTGCCCTCAACGAGGGAGTGGAAGATGAGATTACAGCCATTCTGGACAAAAACAGGATTGCCCCAGACACACGTTTTGTAGAAAGCGACGATCACGCCGTAATCGCGATGGTGGAGAAAGGGCTGGGCATGAGTCTGATGTCTGTAATGATGGTACAGGGTTTTGAACGACGAATTGTGGCGATCCCACTGGACCCTCCGGGCTACCGCGACCTTGGAATCGCTTACCGCAAACATAATCTTCTGTCTGGCGCAGCATCAAGGTTTTACGAGTACGCCCGTCGCTGGATAGCTGAGGAGTACAAGCCCATCGAACTATGACAGATTAGTGCATGGAGTTGGGGCAGATCCCCAATATGATAGTTGTGGAGTTTGTGAGAAAGAGCAGGGATTTTTTGCAACAAAATCAATACATTTGGCCACACAGAAAGGAATGATAAATATGGATGGACTATTGGGAACATTTGCTGCAGTGTTGTTTTGGAGTGTGTTTTTCGTAATATTCGTTTTTGCATTTTTCTTGTTACTGGTGAAAGTGCTTTCAAATCGAGAATGGACAGTTGAATACAATGGGAATGTTATACGTGTTGAGAATACGTGGGTCAGAGAAACCTTATATGTAAATGCAGCCATACAGGATGAAAATATTGGGATTTTTGCAAGTCGCTCAAAGTTATGGGGAAAACTGCCAACCGGGGAAGAAGTCAAAGTCTCTATCGGGTCAACTCTAAATTTTCACTGCAATATATTCGTGGATCAAAAGTTGGTTTTCAAGAAATAGTCGAAGGATTGTACATTCCGGTACTGACATGAACTAAAAAAAACGGTGTATGCCTTGGTATCGTATGCATAGAACGGAGCCGGTATGATACATTTTACTTGCAAAGAGAGGGCAATGAAGGTATCATCTAACGTAATAAAAAGGGAGAAACCAAGATGAGAATACACGACTATTTCCTGCGCAACGAAGAAAATCAAAACCCTCCGATTCTTTTAACTGATGGAGCCATGGGAACTTATTATGCAGAACTAACCGGTGATGTACGAGGATTCTGTGAATTTGCCAATGTGAAAAATCCGGAAATTATCTATGGCATTCACAAAGAATATCTGGCAGCCGGGGCTAGATTAATTCGCACCAACACCTTTGCAGCCAATCGTTATGCATTAAATGTTTCTCGAGAAGAACAAACCGAAATTCTAACAAAAGGGTTGGAAATTGCCAGCCGGGCTGCAAAAGGCACCAATGCATTTGTTGCCGCGAGCATTGGGCCAATACGTAGAACCGGACAGGAAGACGAACAGGATATTTTGAACGAATTCCTTTTCATGGCGAAAACACTGATAGATGCAGGGGCAAAGAATTTTGTCTTTGAAACATTTTCTGATACAACATTTTTATCCACCATTGCGGGGGCCATTAAGGAATGGGCGCCGGATGCTTTTGTGTTAACTCAGTTTGCATTTTCATCTGATGGGTTGACTCGGGATGGCTTTGGAATCCAAACCATATTTGAGGAAATTGAAACCTGTGATGCCATTGATGCTTGCGGCATAAATTGCGGGTCCGGCCCTTCTCAGCTGCGGAAACTGCTTGGACATGTGAAGTTGGCAGGAAAACCGTTTTCTGTGTTGCCAAATGCAAGCTACCCGGAAGTGGTCAACGAGCGGACGGTTTACGTGAACAATCCCGAATATTTTGCTTCTGTTATGGAAGATGTGGTGACCCAGGGGGTTCAAATTGTGGGTGGCTGCTGTGGAACAAAGCCGGCCCATATTCGAGCGTTGGCGGAGTTACTGGGTCATGTGAAGGCGGTTCCTGAATCCATCCATACTGTCTATACAATTCC
Organism: Anaerovoracaceae bacterium; assembly: GCA_963676385.2. Classification (GTDB taxonomy): domain Bacteria; phylum Bacillota; class Clostridia; order Peptostreptococcales; family Anaerovoracaceae; genus UBA1422. Next base: position 7,322 of record CAXXMM010000006.1, on the reverse strand, counting down.
AAAAGGGAAAGTGCATCGGCAGATTAGCCTGTTTCAGGCAAAACTGGATCGGGGGGATTTTATTACAGCCGTTGAAATGGATCCGCCCTTCGATATTCAAATGGACCGAATGATTGAACAGGCCAAGTTTTGCGCTGCTTCCGGAGTAGATTTGATTACCGTTGCCGACTCTCCCCGAGGTATCGCCAGAGTTGACTCGCTGATGACGGCGGTGCTTTTGCATCGAGAAACCGGAATGGAGGTCATGCCTCATCTGTGTTGCAGAGATAAAAACATTAATGCCATTCGTTCCGGATTGATGGCTTGCCACGTCGAGGGAATTCGAGATATTTTAGCTGTGACGGGGGATCCCATTTTGGAAGCGGATAAGGTTACCACAAAGAGTGTATTCAACCTAAACGCATACCGTTTGATAGATCTGATTCAGGTGATGAATCGAGAAATGTGCCCGGATCGAGCATTTACAGTAGCGGCGGCATTAAATCTGAACGGCGCAGATTTAGAAAAAGAGTATTTACGCATGATGAAAAAGGCGGAGAAGGGGACCGACGTATTTTTTACCCAACCGATTTTTGATGAAAGGGCAGCCGATGCATTAAGGCATGTGCGAAAACGTTTTGGCGTAAAAGTCATTGCCGGAATTATGCCGTTGGTTAGCTACAAAAACGCGGTTTTTCTCAACAATGAAGTTCCGGGGATTCAGGTGCCGGACCATATTGTAGGGCGATTTTTCAAAGAGATGAGCCGAGAAGAAGGCGAAAGGGAGGGGATTCGAATTGCACTGGAAATCGCAACTCGAATTCGACCGGATGTGGACGGGTTCTACATGATTATTCCATTTTCAAGGACTCAAATGGTATTGGACATCTTAAAAACCTTGAAAAACAACGGAGTCATTGGTGATAAAGGAGGCCATGAATGATTATTATCGGTGAAAAACTTAACAGTACTATAAAAACAATACGATCAGCAATAGAAAACTATGATAAGGAAGTAATTGTAGGCCTTGCAAAAAAACAATTTGAGGCAGGGGCATCTTTTGTTGACATTAACGCGGGCATGTTTGTTAATGAGGAACCGGAAAGAATCGCTTGGATGGCAAGAGTAATCCAAGAAGCGGTTGATGTGCCATTGGCCATAGACTCCCCCAATCCAAAGGCCATAAAACGTGCCCTGGAGGTAAATCAAAATCCCAAGGTATTGATTAATTCAATTACTGCTGAACCAAAGCGTTTTGATGAAGTGCTGCCGCTAATCCTTGAATACAAAACCAGCGTGATTGCCCTTTGCATGGGTGAAGGCGGAATTCCCGCTACAGTTTTGGACAGAATGCGAATTGCGGACACGCTGGTGGAGAATCTTTGCAAAGCGGGGGTTGAACAAAAGGACATATATTTGGATCCCATTGTATTACCCATTAGCACTGGCTCACAAAATGGTAACGTGACATTGGAAATCATCAGACAAATGAGAAAAGAATTCCCCATGACCCATATTGCATGTGGGTTGAGCAACATCTCCTTCAGCTTGCCATCCAGAAAATTAATTAATCAGACGTTTTTGGTGGCTGCAATTTATGCAGGAATGGATGGGGCAATCATTGATCCGCTGGACAAGCGGTTAATGTCAATGATTTATGCCAGCGAGGCGCTCTTTGGACGAGACCAGCGCTGCAAGACCTATTTGAAGAAATTTCGAGACGGAGAAGTACAAGTATTTGAATAGAACATTTTGATGGGGGCCCTAAAAATTCCTGTTTTAGAAAATCCCTTTAAATATTCAATTGTCTGAATTATATCTAAACCATACAATTCTCAAGTCGAGGGGCCCAACGCCAATTAGAGATGAAAAATGATATGAGGTTGGATTGATAGTAGCAGTCGGAAAGAGCTCGAAAAAACCGGTAATGTTCCGTTTGAAAAGGCGGTTTCTTCCCTGGTATAATAGTGGTACAATAGTACTAGTTGAGGCAACTGTGAGTAAATGATACTATGTGATTTAGGCGTTGCAAATAAAAGGAGTATATATGCCAATAATAAACGAATCCCTAAAAGCTGAAATCGACATTGAGTTTTTATGTTCACCTGGATATGAAATGGTAGAAAGCTTGCATGTAATAGGTAATCCTGAACATCATACGGGATGTTTTCATTGGGCAAAAGCGACTATCAAGGAATTACCTAAATGGTTGTACGAGGAAATAATATTTTTTTATAATAATTATCGTGAATGGCTTTTAATTGCAGATATTTGGACATTAACTCCTGGAGTAGCCATGAAGGTGGATACCTTGGAAAATGTTGAAAAGGGAGTTAATGAAGTCATAAATATGAGAGAACCCTATTTCACATATCTTTTTTTGGGATTAAGTACAACAAACATCAAACCAGAAAGGGCGAATGAATGGATTGGGCACCCAGAAAAAATTGATGAGGAAGAGTGGCAGGAGATATTAAATAACATAAAAGATAGAAGCAGTGTTGAGTATTATCTTCTTAACGCTGATGAAATAAAAAAACGGATGAAAAAGGTCATCGAACATTATTGGCAATGCATTTTTCAATACACTTGGCCACAATTGGAGAGTTATATTTTAAACAAGCTTGAAGAGGAAAAAATCAAATGGGCTAGAAACAATCCGATAGATTATTTGAAGGAAATGCACGAAAATGTAAAATATGACGGGAAAACGTTTTTGTTTATTAAAGATCCTGATTTTGGAATTGAGGCTTCAAAGATTAAGCATATTCGAATGCTAGTATCAGTTTTTGCGTCCCCACATCTTATGATAAATGTAATTGACGATATGGTTGTGGGCACATACAATGCGGATTTTAGAACTGCGCAGATTGAAAAAGAATTTCCAGAGGAGCTTCTAATTTATATTAATGCGCTAAATGATAGGACTCGCCTTAAAATAATTAGTCTTATCTGGAATGATTTTGCAACAACAACAGAATTGTCTGAAGTAATAAGTATTACTCCTGGTGCGATATCGCAACAGTTAAAAATTCTTAAAGAAGCGGGGTTGGTTGAGACAAAGAGAATCAAAAAGCACGTGTATTACAAGATAAAAAAAGAAATTCTTCAGGATGTAGGGAAGGCAATCAAAGAATATTTTGGAGAATGAGGGTAATTCGGTTTTGCAATCGTGGTAGCATGAAGATTTTATAGAATATATGTTTATGAAAAAGTAGAGCTTTTCACAGCTCTACTTTTTTGTGTCTAATTATAGCAAGGAGAGAGACAATGTATACGATTTAGAACTTGACAAATCGTTAAATCGTAATTATTATCAAAATATACAGCAAACACTTGTACTGTATTAATATATTTGTTACTTATTTTATTAATAAAAAGGAAGAAAAAATGAAAGAGATTATAAGGGAACATAATGTATCTAACTTGTTTTCAGTAAAAGATAAAGTGATTATGATTGCTGGTTCTGGTGGACTGGGCATCCATATTGGTAAATCTTTGATGGAAAACGGAGCATGTGTATTGTTTACTGCAAGGAATAAGCAAAAACTGGAAAAATTAACAAATGATCTATTGGAGGAAAACTTTAAAAATTTTGACACGTTTTTATTGGACCAACGAGACAAATGCCAAATTGAAGAAGTCGTTGGAGAAATTGAGAAAAAATATAACGGAATTGATGTTTTATTTAATACTGCCGCAATCGCTCCTAACGATAAAGCAGAAGATTTTGGTGAAGAACTTATTGAAGATGTAATTGATATTAACCTTGTTGGGGCAATTTTTGTAACGCAAGTTGTTGGGAAGGCAATGATAAAAAAGGGAGGCGGCAAAATTATCAATATTGGTTCGGTTGCAGGTCTAATATGCCATTCGTATGAGTCAATGCCATATGAAGCCGCAAAAGCAGGCGTTCATCAAATAACAAAGACGTTTGCAACAGCATGGGGAAAATATAATATCAACGTGAATTGCATTGCACCAACATGGATAATGACTCCAATGCTTGAAGATGAATCTCAAAGTTATTTGGATGCAGCAGTAAAAATGCATGAATTTGGAAGAATGGCGTACCCTGATGATTTTGTTGGTACCGCAATTTTTCTTGCATCCGACGCATCTAACTATATTAGCGGACACGTGCTTGTTGTTGATGGAGCTTGGTCTGTGGCAAAGCCAATACAATATTGAAAGTAGAATTTCGGACAAAGGAGATTACAATGCACAACCAAATCGAAACACACATTATTGGAGGGATACAAAAGTTTTCTTTAGAAGATGGGCCGGGGATTAGAACGACAGTATTTACCAAGGGTTGTCCGTTAAAATGCAAGTGGTGTCATAACCCTGAACTAATAAACCCAGAGATTCAGATTCTATGGAACCAAAGCAAGTGCATCGGAGATAGAAGTTGCTTAAATATCTGTCAACATGATGCAATTACCTGTCAAAATAACGTAATTAATTTGGATTGGAGTAAATGTACACATTGCATGAGATGTTCGGAAATTTGTTATGCAAAGGCATTAACAGCTGTTGGCATGCGAATGACTGTTGAAGAGATTCTTCGAATTGTTATGCAAGACATTGGATTCTACAAAAACACGGGTGGTGGTCTCACAATTAGTGGTGGAGAAGTATTGTCAAATATTGATCTCGCACTTGACTTGGCAAAAGGTGCAAAAAGTAAGGGAATTAATATTGCGCTTGATACGAGCGGGTATGGAAAATATGAACAGTTGCATAATCTTGCGGAAGTATGCGACTACATATTGTATGACATGAAAACGATAATTGATGAGAAGCACATTGAGATGACGGGTGTAAGCAATGAAATCATCCTAAATTCGCTAGTAAAACTAACAAAGGATGAAAAACTCAGAAAAAAAATCATAATGAGAATGCCATTAATACGAGGAATTAATGATGATGATGAAACGCTTGCAACAACTATTAAGTTCTATTTAGAGAATGGATTAACTGAAGTTAATCTTCTTGCGTACCATAATCTGGGGATTTCCAAGAAGCAAAACATCGGTGAACGACCGGAAGAATTTGAAGCGCCAGAAGATTCGCAAATGCAAAGAATAAAAAAAATGTTCATTGATGCTGGTATCCATACAACCATTATGGGAGAGAAGCAATGAATTTCAAGGTGGAATGGAGGTAAACGCATGTTAACGAATAGAATTGAGAGACTAAAAAAAAGGTTTTTTGAAACGAGGCAATCAATTACTGCAGAAAGGCTTGTATTAGCGACGGAAGCATATAAAAAGTATGCTGGGGAGGCTATTCCGATTTTCAGAGCCAAAGTATTGGAGTATGTATTGGATAATATGACAATCTTCATTTGGAATGACGAATTGATTGTGGGAAATGTAACTAATACCTATAAAGGTGGGTTGCTTCATATGGAATATGCATCAACGTCATGGGTAAGAGATGAGTTGGATGATTTTCCAGTGCGAGATGAAGATCCATACGACATCACTCCAGAGGATAAAAAGACGATGCTTGAATATTTTAATTATTGGGATGGTAAGGCGATGGAAGACCTAGCACCCGAGTTTCTGCCCCAAGAAATACAAGATGCAATTGAATATGGGGTAATTAGTGTAGGAAGTAGGGCATACCCTTCAAGCCATACACTTCCGTGCTATGAAAAGATATTGAAAATCGGACTAAAAGGATATATTGAAGAGTGCGAAGGCAACATTAAACTCGAACGAGGCGGGACAAAGGAAAAACAGGAAAAAATCGACTTCTGGAAAGGCTGTATTATAATTTGCAAGGCAATCATTAGGTTTGCAAACAGATATGCAGATCTTGCAGAAGAAAAGGCCTCAATAGAAAAGGATGAAAAACGCAAAAAGGAACTACTAACGATAGCAAAGAACCTTCGGCACGTTCCTGAAAACCAACCAAATGGATTTTATGAAGCAATGCAGATGATGTTTCTTTTGCACATGATTTTATATATTGAAAGCAATACTTCAGGTTGCGGATATGGAAGAGTTGATCAATTCTTAAATCCATACTATCAGTCCGATATAAAAGCAGGGAAAATAGATTACAACACAGCGAAAGAAATACTACAGTGCTTTTTCATTAAAATGAGTGAATATTATTGTATTGCGGATCATTGGTATGCCGTTTCTTTTGCCGGGTCACCGATTGTGGCAATTATTTATGCTTGGTGGCATAGACCGAGAAGGGAATGATGCTACGACAGATGTCACATACATTGATTATGGACGCGGCATGCGAAGCCCATCTTGCAAACCCACCGATTGCGCTTAGGTGTCATGATAAAATGCCTGAGAAACTCATGAAAAAAGCAACAGAGATGATACAGGAAGGATTGGCAAATCCTGCTCTCTTTAACGATCATGTTGCAATCCCGACAGTGCTTGATAAAGGGGGTTCCCTTGAGGATGCGAGAGATTGGACGGTTATCGGTTGTGTGGAACCTCACGAAGGTGGCGGCGGTACTGATGGCAGTACGACTGGAGGTTGGATGAACGCGGCCAAATGTATGGAACTGGCATTGCATAATGGTGTTGACCCCCTCACAGGAAAACAGATTGGACCCAAAACAGGTGACCCTCTCAAATTTACAACAAGGCAGGAGGTAATGGATGCAACGAAAGCACAGTTAATATACTTCTGGGATTTGATGCATGAAGGATACTCAATTGTAGTACCAAATCATATTCAGAGGTTACCGGTTATGTATGCCTCCATGATTGTTGAGGGCTGCATACAGCGAGGTATGTCAGTACAACAGGGAGGGACAAACTACACCCATACAGGAACATTTTTCACTGGTGCTGCAACAATCGCCGATTCAATTATGGCAATTGATGAAATTGTATTTAAACAAAAGAAACTTTCGATGGCCGATTTGCTTGACATCCTTAGTCATAATTTCGAAGGACATGAGAGAGAAAGACAAATGTTATTAAATGGTGCGCCAAAATTTGGAAATGACAATGGTGAAGTAGATGGCATTGCCAGGGAAGTGGTTAATTACTGTGCAAAGCACGTTCAGCAGTATAAAGATGCAAGAGGCGGATCATGGTGTTTGGGCAATATGTCCATCACAGTTAATATTTCATATGGCGAGCGAGTTGGAGCAACTCCGGATGGAAGGTTTGCTTATCAGCCCTTGAGCGACAATGCATCTCCAGCAATGGGAAGAGATGTGAGCGGGCCTACTGCAACGGTAAAATCAGTTGGTATGATGGACCAGAAGTGTTGCCAGGATGGGACACTTGTTAATCTAAGGTTTGACCCCAGAGGGGTACAAGGAGAAAACGGTCGAAAGGTATCGAAGGAGTTGT
>CAXXMM010000005.1:0-105739 GCA_963676385.2 Anaerovoracaceae bacterium | reverse complement strand
CACTGCTTGCAGAAGCATCTGATCCGGCAAAAATTGTAACAATATGAAGCTCATCTGTTTCGATGACCCCATCTCCGTCTGTATCATAATTTTCAAGATTGGTTATCTGGGAGGCTTCCTCCTCCAAGGCTGTTTCCACTGCCGCCCTAATGCCTTCATACATTTCATTTGAGTCGTTATAGCCGTCTACCGCGGATGCGGGGTGGTAAGGGTAGCACGAAGAACCCCATCATTGGTAGTTCCGTCAGTTTCCCCCACTGGTACAAAAGCCAGTTGTCCATTGGAAGTTTCATCATAATAGTCGTTCACGCTGCTGCTTGAACCAAAGAAAAGATTGTGCCAATATGTATCTGATTCCTGTATTGTTATGTTGTTAAAACTGATTAGCAAGACCAAAAGATTTTGGCTGGGATCCAAGGTAACCGGAGATGTCGAAGCCTGCTCCGCCATGGACGGAACGTCGGCCACTTGAACTAGATTTCCTAAAGAAACAGCATTTCGTATGGCATAATCCGCCAATGAAAGCAATTGCGATCGGGTTAAATGAACAAAGGCGGAGCATCAATTCCCACTTTGGCAGCCGCTTTCACCACTTTGTTGTTTTTTAGTTGCCCGTAATAATAGTAATCGGTGTCATCGTCAAAAAAAATCACATCCCCATCCAGAGTTTCCTTCCAATGAAAGTACTCATCCCCCATAGTTCGGTACTCAATCACCGTTTGATCCGGTTGTACATAGGTTTGGACACCACTGTATGCCGGAACCGCCCATGCCTGACTTGGAATGAAAAGTGCCAAAAGGATGCCAATCAATAAGGCAAAGTGAACTTTTTTCATAATAACCCCCATCCGTTTACCTCAAAACGATTTATTTGCTATTTTTTTCTCGCAAGTACTTGGCGGCTTCGCTTCCTGCCACCGCCCCTTGATATACTGCCTTAGCCACCTGATACCATCCACCGGTACCATCTCCTGCCGCGTACAGCCCGGGAACATTTGTGGCCATTTGTTCATCCACTAAAATTTTGTTGCCCTCTGTCTCTGCGCCAAGCTTTTTTGCAAAATCAGCGCTACCCGCAGTGCCCATGGCAATGAAAGCTCCGGCGATTTCCAAAGACGTCCCATCCTCAAAGTCTACAGCTTCCAAGGTACTTTCCCCTCGCAATCCCTTTATTTTTTTCAGGTTCAAACTAACGCCGCCAGGTAAGGAAGGCTTCAATTCTTCCCCGTTGGTGAGAATTGTCACTGATTTTGCCACAGCCAAAAGTTCTTGGGCTTCATTGGCAGCATAATCCCCGGAACCCAGCACGGCTACATCTTTTCCCCTGAAAAAGAATCCGTCGCAAACAGCACAATAGCTGACTCCGCTTCCTTCAAACTTCTCTATGCCGTCAATTTTTGGCACCTTTCGAGAAATTCCTGTGGCCAGCACAATCGCATCGGAAGGAAAAGATTGCCCCGAGGCGGTGCGCACCATTAATTGTTCTCCAAATGAAATGCCAACAGCTTCATCTTGCACCAACACAACACCCAGCCGTTTGCACTGCTCCTCACCGTTTTTTAACAGTTCGCCTCCGGAAATTGGCGCCGGATGTCCAAAAAAGTTTTCGATTTTTTCGGCTTTCAACAGGGAACTGTTTCCACCACCGATTACGGTGGTATTGACTCCTGCCCGCACTGCATAAATAGCTGCAGACAGCCCGGCAGGTCCATTTCCAATTATTACAATATCCGACATATTATTCTCCTATACCCGGTGAAGATCCAGGCTAATATCCAAAGATTTAACAGAATGCGTCAGTGCCCCGGATGAAATAATATCCACCCCGGCTTTGGCAATTTCTGAGATTCGATCCAAAGTAATGTTTCCCGATGCCTCCAAAAGAACATTACCTCGTTTCATGGCCACGGCTTTTGCCATGGTTTCGGTGTCCATGTTGTCCAGCAAAATCACTTCTGCACCGGCAGACATAGCCTCTTCAAATTGAAACAGGTTTTCTACCTCCACTTCAATTTTAGTCATGTGCGTCACCGCTGCCCGCACAGTTTCAACTGCTTGGGTAATCCCCCCTGCCGCTTCAATGTGATTGTCCTTTAGCATAACCGCTTCCGAAAGGTTAAATCGATGATTATGCCCACCACCCATGCGCACTGCATATTTTTCCAATTCTCGAAGACCCGGTGTGGTTTTGCGGGTATCCACAATCTTCGTCCCGGTTCCTTCCAACAAATCCGCGTATTTTCGTGTCAAGGTGGCGATTCCGGACATTCTTTGCATCAAGTTTAACGCCAACCGTTCTCCTTTTAGAATATCTCTGGTACGACCGCTAATCCCGGCAATGGCATCACCCTTGGAAACACGACATCCATCTTCAACAAGAAAGGTCATATGCACCTCATCGGATAGAACGGAAAACACTCTCTGGGCCACCAACAATCCGGCAATGCAGCCTTCCTCTTTTGCCACAAAGGTGCCGACGCTTTGATGGGCATCGGGAAAAAGCGGATCGGAAGTCGCATCTCCGTAGGGAAGATCCTCCGCCAGCCAACCTTTTATCTTTTCATCCAAAAGATACCATTCCATTTTCTTTCTCCTTGTTACTTCACCATATAATGGGTGCCGATGCTATCCTTTCGCTTCAATGCGTGATGAATAATAAGTTGGGCAACCAGTAAAATATTCATGGTCTCAAAATATGACCGACTAAAGGTGGCGCGAGCAGACACTTCTTTTCCGATTTCATTTAATTGAATCTCCGCTTCACGAAGTCCTGGTTCCGTCCGGAGGATTCCCGCATATCGTAACATAATGTTTTGGATTCGGACTCGATCTTCAGAGAAATCCCCTTCAGGGCCCTGCCGCTGCTCTGTGGACCGTTCTTTTTCGTAGTGAACCGGCAAAAGCTGAGACTGAATGGATGTGGCAGTCCGTTTGCCCACCACCACTCCTTCAAGAAGGGAGTTGGATGCCAATCGATTGGCCCCGTGCAAACCGGTACAGGCAGTTTCTCCGCAAGAGTACAGCCCCTTAATATTAGTTCTTCCGTAAGTATCCGTCTTGATTCCGCCAATACAGTAATGCTGTGACGGCGCAACGGGAATATAATCTTTGGTAATATCGATTCCGTACTCCAGGCATCTTCGGTTAATGGTGGGGAATCGCTTCAGCAAATGTTCTTTTGGAATCACCGTGGCATCCAAATATACAAATTTGGAATGGGTCTTGTCCAATTCCTCAAGAATCGCTCTGGAAACCACATCCCTTGGTGCCAGTTCTGCCCGATCATCATACGAAGGCATAAACCGCTCTCCGTTGATGTTGCGCAACAACGCACCTTCTCCTCGCATGGCTTCGGAAATCAAAAACCGTTGCCGATCTTCCGAGAAAAACACCGTGGGGTGAAACTGGATAAATTCCATATCTATAATTTCTGCTCCTGCCCTGGCGGCAACCGCAATCCCATCTCCGGTAGAGGTGGTGGCATTGGTGGTAACTCCATAAATCATCCCCACCCCACCGGTGGCCAAAATAACCGCCTGTGCTGAGATTTCAATGATGCTTTGGTCTTCATCCAAAACCCGAATGCCCTTACATTGTTGGTCCTCAACAAGTAAATCAAGGCAAAAACTTTTTTTCACATAAATATTCTTTCGGTGGCGCAACTCCGGTACCAATGCTCGAATCAATCCTTGGCCGGTGGCATCTCCGTCAATATGCAAAATCCGGTCTCTGCTGTGACCGCCCTCCCGGGTCAATGCATACTCTCCTGACTCCTCGTCAAAATTGACGCCCAACTCATGCAGAATATGTATATTGTGTTCTGCTTCTTGCACAATAGTTCGCACTGCCGAAATATCATTAATCCCGGCTCCTGCAACCAAGGTGTCATGGACGTGATAACTTGTTTTATCGTCTTTGTCAATTACTGCGGCAATTCCCCCTTGGGCCAAATAGGTGTTTGACTCTTGGAAATCTTCTTTCGTCAGGATCAACACTTTGACCTTTGAGTCAAATGACAAGGCGGCGTAGCACCCTGCAATTCCACCACCGACGATGATTACATCATAATTCACTTCTTCGTTACCTCTGTGTTCGGTCTACGAGAATGCCAACATCCGGTCAAGGGCCACAATGGCACGCTGCCGCATATCTTCATCCACTTCAATTTGATGTTGCATGTTCTTCAGGGAATCCAGAAGAATATTCAAGTTAATTTTCTTCATATTTTGACAAACTAAATTGGGAGACAATAGGATAAACTCCTTGTTTGGACTATCCTTTTGAAGCCGATATAAAATGCCTTTTTCAGTGCATACAATAATCTTATGATTGGGGCTTTCCTTGGCTCGTTTCACCATCTGCCCCGTACTTCCCACAAAGTCCACAAGCTTTAGCACTTCCGGCTGGCATTCCGGGTGTGCCATAATTTCTCCGTCCGGCTCTTTTTCTCGCATGGCCAGCACTTCCTCCGGTTGGATAAAGTGGTGGGTCGGACAAAAACCTTCAAAGAAATAGAATGTTTTTTGGGGTACACGTTCTGCCACATACTTTCCAAGATTTTTGTCTGGAATAAAGATGATTTCGTTTTCGGGCACATTTTGTACCACCGAAACCGCGTTGGAAGAGGTTACACAGTAGTCACTTACTGCCTTAATGTCTGTTGTGGTGTTCACATAACAAACCACAGCAGCAGCCGGATGAGCCGCCTTCATGGCCAACACATCCTCCGGCAAAATCATATCTGCCATCAAGCAGCCTGCATCTTCAGCCGGGAGTAATACAGTTTTGTTGGGAGACAATGTTTTGGCAGTTTCAGCCATAAAACGGACGCCGCAAAAGACAATGACATCCGCATCTGTGTTGGCGGCTTTTTTGCTTAGCTCCAAGGAATCTCCAATATAATCCGCTACCTCTTGGATTTCATCATTTTGGTAATAATGGGCAAGAATAATAGCATTTTTTTCTTTTTTTAGCTGAGCAATTTGGCCTCTCAGCTCAGTGTCACTATCCATATAGTTCCTTTCCTATTGTGGGATTTTGGGCATAATCGCTTAAATGATAATATATCACAGGAAACGCCTGTATTCCATCCCATTTTCCAAATTCACACTATTATGACAAATTGGTAATTTGGGTTTATTATAACACTTTTGTGGGGAATATTATAGATTTTCGTCTTCAAACCCAAAATGGCAAAGAACAAGAAAAACCTGCATAAAATGCAGGTTTTTCCATTTTTTGTATGATACTTTATCGCTTACTTTGCAGCAACTTTTTTTGCCCGCTTAGGGGATTCAGATATAATCTGCAGAATGGACTTTGAAGAACATTCTTTGCGAAGAACATCATTGATTCGCTGCATCTCCAAATGAACGCCGCAGCCGTTTTGGTGGCAGCAAACCGTTGGATCTTGGAGACAATCGCTGAGGAAGATATCTCCCTGAACGACTTGTACAATATCCAGCAAAGTCAGGTCCGAAGGATCTTTTAGTAGCTCATATCCTCCAACTTTGTCCCCTCTGCCTCGCCGAGATGCCACGACGCCGGCGGCATTTAATATTCTCAAAACTTTGAATAAAATAGGTAGTGGAATATTTTCTTGTTCCGAGATGTTCACTGAGGTTACCACTTGGTCCGGGCTCAAGTAGATTGCCCGCACTACACGAATCGCATAGTCTGTCATTTTATTTAATCGAAGCATTTCACCCTCCCTGGGAGATTACTGTACGTATTTGTATACAAATCCGATTATATCGGATGCCAATCAAAAACGCAAGTAAGTGTACCCAAATACTCCGACTCAGATTGACTCAAAAAAATTTCTGCCTAAAAATTACTGTTTTATCGCCGATTTTAGACGGTTGCTTTCCACAAACCATGCAAATTGCAATATTCAAAGGCCGCAATCACTTTGTCTTCTTTGCAAAGTTTGAAGCAGGTTTCTGCTTTGTCCTGAGTGTCAACACAGTTCAGCTGCTCGCCCTTTTCGGTTTGGAGGTAAATCCAAACAATTTTGTGTTCCGGTGTCATAGGGTGGGGTACGCTGCCTACTTTGACTGTAACCACATCTCCATCCACAGAAATCACCGGGACATGCTTTTCTTGGGCTGCATCTGTGGTGTTGGCCACCAACTCTGTCATTTCCTCGCCGCAGCAAATCATAGGCACTCCACTGTCATGAAGCATATTGACCATATTTCCACAATGTTTACAAACATAAAATTTAGGTTCTCTACACATATTCTCTCCTCCAATTTTCCAACAATAACTTTGTTATTATATTATATCACAGCAAACCTTAAATGAAACGGAAAGAAGTCCCGGTTTTTTTGCCCGGCTTCTTTCCCGGTTCACATTACTTAATGGTGTCAATGAATTTTTCTGCCATGATGGCGGAAACCGCTCCATCCGATGTGGCTGTTGCCACCTGTCTTACTGCCTTGGTTCGCACATCTCCCGCTGCAAAGACACCCTCCGCCGAAGTTTTGGTATCTTCCCCAGCAACAATATACCCGGTGGAATCCAGTTCCAACTGATCCGCAAACATCTTGGTCTGAGGATCATTTCCCACGTAGACAAACACCCCGGCTGCCGGCACCACCGTCTCTTCTCCGGTCTTCACATCCTGCAAAACCACTTCTTTTAGCACAAATTCTCCTGGTATCACTTCTTTCACCACTTTGTTGGTGAGCACCGTGATTTTTTCGTTGGCCAAGGCCTCATCCAGTTCCATTTGCGCGGCTCTGAAACCATCTCGCCGATGAACAATGGTCACATGGTTGGCATATCGAGTCAGAAAAACAGCTTCTTCAATGGCTGCACTGCCACCGCCGATGACCAACACATCTGCATCTTCATACATGGCCCCGTCGCAGGTTGCGCAGTAATGGATGCCTCTTCCCTTATAATCCTCTGCTCCGGGAACATCCAATGCTCTGGGTCTGGCGCCGGTTGCCAAAATCACCGCCTTCCCATGATATTCCGTGTCCTCTGTGAGAATTACCTTATCCGGGCCTGCCAGCTTCACTTCGAAAATTTCTTTCAGGTCGTCAATTTTTACCCCAAAGGACAGGGCCTGAGCTTTCATGTTTTCGGCAAGCACCTTGCCATTGGTGGTTCCTTGAGTGCCCGGATAGTTGGAAACATGGTTGGTGGTGGCAATTTGCCCGCCGCAAATACTTTCTTCCACAATGATGGTATCCAATTTGGCTCGTCCGGCATACAGTCCCGCTGCCAAGCCTGCCGGTCCCCCTCCCAGAATCAACAAGTCACAGTCTACCCGTTTCACTTCCACCGGTGGAAGCACATCCCCCAAAATAGTCTCAATGGCTTTTCGCACCTGAGGCTTGGTCATAAACCCGCTCAGCCGGTGGCCTACTTCTTGTTGATCTTTAAAAAAGAGTACCGTTGGGCTGCCGGAAACCCCCATTTTTAAGGCCGTTTCCCGATTATCTTGTCTCATGATTTTGACAAATTTAATATGCTCCCAGTATTTTTCCGCCATTTTTTCGTATATAGGGGCCAACACCTCGCAAGGTGGGCACTCATCAGAAAAATAATCTATAATCACCGGCATCTTGCTGCTTTGAATTAATTTCTCCAGCTGTTCCCCATTGACATACTCAATATATTTACTCATACGGTTCCCTCCAATCCGGTGCTATCAATCCGCCCTGCCTTTGGAAAATAGGGGCAGTCTACGGTTAAGCACCCTTTATTATACTTTGAAAAATGACAAACGTATTTTATGGGTTTGATGCCGTCAAACCGACGGCTGGTTTTCATATAGGATTCAATAGACGCAATGCTGTCTCGTTTGCAACAAAGGGGTCCACCAAACTCACTGATGGTCAACAAAGCATTTCCCGTTGCTTTCATTGCCATTCCCCGTTCCTCTTTGGAGTTGGGCTTCGCCCCCAAATGGATGGATTCTGCAATGCCTACACCCACACAGGCGCCACAGCTTCCATGGTAACCGCAGCTTCCGCCTTTAATGTCTTTGCCCCGTCGAATTGCCTCTTTGATTTTACCTGCATCTCGAATGGCCAAGCTATTTTGATAGGCAGTTTCCAACACCGCCGGGACCATGCTATGGTGTTCCGGCCCGTGCATTTTCATGGTTGGCAGGTGAAAAATTCGATCTGCCAGTCCAATGGGATCCGCTTCCTTGGATTTAAGAAGCAGGTCCGCCATATGATCCAGCACGTCCCCCCGGTGGCAGTTGTCGCAAACATAGTGCCCCTTAGGACAAGCCACATTGGATTCAAAGGTTTCCCCGCAAATGTCGCAGGTGTTTTGCCGTGGGGTCTCAAGATACACCAGGGGTTCGCCACAGATGACACAACCGGTTTGCACTTCTCCTGGCGTCTCATCATCCATCATCTGTTGAATCTCCTCTTGATAAAAGTTGATGCCAATATCGTATAGCTCCTGGATAGGTCTGCAATCCGGAGAAAGAATTTCTCCGTGGTTTTTGTTGGTGGCAATCACCCCACACCCTCCGCCGCAAATAACATCGTACTTGCAACTTTGACACTTTTCAATATGGGTGACATCCCGTTTTTTCCAGGTGGCAATGGCGGCTTCATTTTTAGTCACTGTGGGCCAGTAGGTCCCCAGTTTAAAATCTTCCCGTCCGCAGCTTGCTGTGCAGCCGTAAATGTCCCCATACAAGTCGAAGACCCATTCCGTTTTCGCTGCCGGGCAAGTGTCAAAGCTAGGCACATACATTTCTCCCGTATCCACCAAATACCGAACGCCCATAAAATCGGGGCGATGGAATTTCTTCAAAACAGGATGCTGTTCCGCCAGTTTGGCTACAGCCGCCCACATCTCTACTTGGGAAAAAAGATGCTGGGGTTTTTCGTAACACTCAAACAACTCATAGTTTCGTCCGATTTGTGTCTTGAACAATTGGGGAGGAAGATCCAGCCAGCCTCGTTGATCCATCAGCTGTGCCAATGGCACCAAATCCTCTATATTTTCTTTATCAATCACCGATCGAAGATTAATGGGAATGCCCCGTTCCACCGCCTTTTCCATCCCATGAATGACACGATCGAAGCTTCCTTTTTGGTTGGCGGTCATTCGCCTTTTGTCATGGACTTCCTTGCTGCCATCTAGGGTAAATTGGATTTCTCGAATCTTTGCCTTGGAAAGCAACTCCACATATTCGCCAAAATCGTAACCGTTGGTTACTGCCGCAATTTCATACCCTTCTTCGGCGCAATGATTCACAATGTGTTCCACAATTTCTCTTTGCGCCTTGGAATTGATTAAAGGCTCTCCCCCGAAAAGAGTGATAAAAGGTTTTACCTTGGCATGGGCAAACTCTTGTCGGGCATAATCAAAAAAGCTGTCTACCGTTTCCTTGGAAATCATTTGGGGTCTACCGTCAATGCCATGCTGAAAACAATAGGTACACGCCAGATTACAGGCGTAGGTGGGAATCAGCATCAGTTGCACCTGGGCATCCGCCACTTCTCCTTGAAAGGCCTCATAGGCTTCTTTTCGGGAAACCTCATACGCCTCTTGAGTTTCAAAGGCATACCCTCTTTCCAAGAGGTAGTCGGTCATCTTGGCCCCTGCCGGTTCTCCCTTTTCGATTTTCATATATTGGCGATGTTCTTCTTCTGTCATTACATCAAAACTGCCGGCCACCGGGTTTAAGATGGCGTATTCCACAGGAAGTTTCCTGTCCATTTTGACAATAATGTTATTCTTTGCGATGTACATAGATCCTCCATAGAGAAAGTTTGAGGCAGCCCGAAAGCTGCCTCGTTGAATTAGTTATGACAACCGGCTACAATCTTAGAAGATTTGGAGCAGCACTGGGCTGTCGTAAAGTTGGAGCAGCAAGAAGTGTTTGCTTTTTTCGTTGTGACTTTCTTCATTCTATTTCCTCCCTTTTCTCATTTATTTCACAGCTTTTATGGTCAAACTGATGAAATCATAACCATTTTTGACATATTCTCTTCGATGGAGAATGTCAATTCTACGAAATCCTGCAGACTTTATGGCCTCCAAGTATTCCTTCTCGGTGATGGCCCCTCCGAAACATTGGGCCCAGGCCTCTGAATCGTTTTTTACACTTTGGGGAAGGGGTTCTTTGGTCACCGCATCGGCTACCACAAACCTTCCGCCCGGACGAAGCACCCGCCTGATTTCCCGGTATACCCTTTCTTTGTCCGGTGCGTGGTTAATCACACAATTGCTCATTACCCCATCAAAACTATCAGATTTAAAAGGCAGATATTCCACATCTCCCTGAACAAAGCCCACATTGTCAATACCGGATTGTTGTGCATTTTGGCGGGCCTTTGCCACCATGGCTGACGTCAAATCCAGACCCATAATCATGCCGTTGGGGCCGGCCAGCACGGCGGCTTCCAAGGCTTCTTCTCCTCGGCCGCATCCCAAATCCAGAATTTCTTCCCCCGGAAGAATCCCTAAGGATTCCAAGGTATTGCCGCAACCTAAGGTGCAGCAGCCAACGCTTTCTTCTTCATATCGATTTTGAATTTTTTCTGTTGTTTCATTGTGGGTCTTGGTCATTTTCATTCTCCCGGGCAATTTGGGGTCCCCTGTCATTGGAACCTTGCCTTACCATCTAGTTATACCGCGAATCCCTGCCTCCCCTCCGTAACTTTGTTACAAAGGAACTATTTTATTTACTTCTGCGGGTCCAAAAACCCGCGAACAGTCTCCACTTTGTCAAACAGCACGCATCCGCCGGTGTGGTCTTCCATGAGAACATCACTTTCCCTTAGCCGACGGAACAAAGGGGATTCCATGGCTTCCATCAGGGTCATATCCCGTATATTGGCATCCGAATAAGGAGAAAAAGGACAGGGCTCCGCACTGCCGTCAAAGTTAATATGAAAAAATCCTCGTCCCGCAGCCAAACACCCGCCGGATTCTTTTTCATCCCCGGGAAATGCAATAAACAGCATGTTAGGATATCGTTCCCGAATGGTTGCCATCTGCTTTTCTTGGTACCCTCTTTCGGCGTCACTTAATTCCAGCGGTTCCGCCTCCTCATCCACCGGCACATATTCAATAAAAAGCACTGCCTTGCAGCCTCGATCAGACAGTTCTTCCAGCAATTGAGCAGAAAATGCCTCTTTCAAATTGTCTTTGTGAACGGTAATGGACACGCCATAGATAATCTTTTTTCCATTCAATTGCTCCATGATGCCTTGCATTTGTTCATAAATGCCGTCACCACGCCGTTGATTGGTGCTTTCCGAAAGGCCTTCAATGCTTAAAATAGGAATCAAGTTGCGATGTTTATCAAACAATTTTAAGTAGTTCTCATCTACTAACGTACCGTTGGTAAAGATGGGAAAAAGAATGTCTCTTTGAGTCCCCAGTCCCTTTATCAGTTCTTTGCGCATCAAGGGTTCCCCCCCGGCGACCAAAACAAATCCAATGCCCAGATTTTTGGCTTCCTCAAAGATCCCCAGCCACTCTTCATCGGACAATTGGTTTGCCGCTTCATGATCTGCACAGCCGTTATCTTCTCGCGCTCTGGCATAACATCCTTGGCAATGAAGGTTGCACTTACTGGTGACGCTGGCTATGAGAAATGGTGGAACATGTCCGCCTTTTTCTTTGATGGCTTCCCGTGTGGCCATGGCCCGCTTGCTTGCTGCGGCGTACTGTAACATAAAGAGGCTGGCCTTGGGATTTCTTGCCGACACTTTTGTCATGTCTTTTATAATTCCCTCCACCCCTTGGGTCAGGTATTGCTCCAATTGAAAATCAGTTGTCAATTTTTCTCTCCTCAAATTTTTCTGTGGATGGCGGATGATTTGCTGCCCTCACAGCTTTCTACTGCCATCTATCGATATGAAAATTATACTTCATATTGGGTTTTTCGGCAAAAACAAAAATCATAACCAAAAACAAAAACACCGGTTGTCCCGGCGTCTCTGAAATTTACCATGATTCATTAAAATAGCAGTTTGATAAACAGGCTGGCAAGGATTGCAACGGAAACCACCGACAAGAAGATGCACATAAAATCGTGCTCTCCGGCGGTTTCCTGTTTGGTAGCGAAGCCAAAAAAATAGATGGCGGTAGGAATTGCCAAAAGCAACGCCCCAATACCGGCAAAAAAAATCGCTTTGTCCAGGACTGCAGATAAAAACTCTCCCATATTCGGTTCCCTCTTTCTTTTGTGTTAATGGTGCTATTATACATAACAATTCGTTGTAGTGCAAATGTTCATCATGGGTTTACTGGCTTTTACTGGTTATGGCGCAATGCGCTAACATAAACATGATTTTTAAATACATTATGGGTTATGGGCATTTTTTCTAAATATCTCATGGGCTGTAGGCATTTTTCGGTTGTGCCCATATAATGGTGTAAATTAAAAAACAAAAAAGAAGAACATGTTTCTTCGTTCGGTTACAATGTAGTTACCACAACAACACGAAACCGGAGGTGAAGAAACATGTCTCAAATCAATATTACAGTAAATTACGAAGAAGTGGTAGCCCTTTTATCAAAAGATCGGAATGAAGCGTTTGGATATTTGATGGAAAAGATTTTAAACGCCTTCCTGATGGCGGAATCCGAGGAGCAGATAGGCGCGACCAAGCATCAGCGCACAGAAAATCGAACGGATTATCGAAACGGAACAAGGGAGCGGGCGCTGGTCACCAGGGTAGGACGAATCACCCTAAAAGTTCCACGCCACAGAGACGTTCCATTTACCACAATGATCTTCGATAATTACCAACGAAGCGAAGCTGCTTTAATCGCAACGATGGTTGAAATGGTGGTCCAAGGGGTTTCCACCCGCAAAGTGAGCAATGTTGTTGAAGAACTTTGTGGGGGCAGTTTTTCAAAATCAACTGTATCCCAGCTTTGCAAAGAACTGGATGAAGGTATCCATCAATTTCAGAATCGGCAACTGACTGCTTCATCTCCATTTGTCATAACCGATGCGAAATATCTGAAAGTACGAGAGAATCATGCCATCGTATCCAAGGCTTTTATGGTAGCTATGGGAATCACAGAAGACGGGCACAAGGAAATCATTGGGTTTGACACCTATGAAACAGAGTCGGAAGCTACTTGGAAACGCTTCTTGTCCGGCCTTAAGAATCGGGGGCTTACAGATATCCACATGATTACTTCGGATGCACATGGAGGGCTCATCGCCGCCTTGAAAGGGGTTTACCCTCAGGTGGCATGGCAACGATGCCAATACCACTTCACAAAAAATATCCTTCAGGAAACACCGAAAAAGGATCAGGAAGGCTTACGGACGGAACTTCGGGAAATGTTCCAGGCACAAAGCATAAAAGAAGCAAGAAGGCGAAGAGATGAAATCATCAAAGACTACCAAAAAGTCGCCCATAAAGCCATGGGGATATTGGATGAAGGATTTGAAGATGCGATGACCGTGATGCTGCTACCGGAAGAGATTCGAATTCCCCTGCGGACATCCAATCATCTGGAACGCGAAAACGGAGAACTGGAAAGAAGATCTTCCGTTATCCGAATCTTCCCCAATGTAGCCTCCGTAAACAGATTGATGGGCGCCACCCTTATGGAACGCCATGACTTGATGAGCACAAGGAATTCACTGTTTTCCAAAATGAAATTGTCAAAGGCGATACATGAAGCAAAGATACTGCTCCTTGAAGTGGCCAGTGAACAGATAAAATTATTAAGAGCCGCTTAGCACGCTCGCTTGCAGACGATGACCGAACGAATTTACACACAAAAATGGACTTGACCCAGATTTTTTTATTTCTTTGCAAAAAATAAGCAATTTTGAAGTAGAAAGATGTTTGGCGAAGGTCAGCAGCGGGATGTTTGGTGAAGGTCACCGTCTGGGATTTTCCTTTGTGGAAAGAAAAAGCAACCACAAGGGTTGCTTTTTTGGTGGTGACATTAGTCACTTCTTTGAACTTATGCCTAACTCAGTTATGTTGTACTTTTTTATACAATCGGTTTACCTTTTTATTTCACATTAGTATTTTCAATAATGTATTTCTTAGGCAAAAATTTATCTAAGAACAGCCTACCTAGGGACTGATTTTTCAGCATATTATTGGGATTATCTTGATTTATCAAGATAGATTGATCTCTCCAAGTTGTTTTTGAAATTGCCAAAAGAAGGAATTCGATTGCAAAAGGTATTATGCTCCATGGTAGTAAAATGAGAAAAACCAAAATATTTTGTCGTCTAACATGAATACTTATTGAATGCAGTGATTCTTGCTTTTGTGGTATAGTATGATACTTCTCTATCAATTGGTTCATCATATTAACATTATTTTCAAAAGAGAATGTTAGTGGAAAGTATAACCCCCCCACAATAATCAAACTATTTATCAACCATGGAATGCATTTATCCTTTGGGGCAGTGCTAATCACAAATATTGGGATTAATACACTCACTATCGCCACGAACATAATTAAAAACCCATCATGGCCTACTCCCGAAAGTGGAGTTGAAACGCCTGCTTGATTGCCTTCCTCAAATGATCGAAGTAGAGTTCTTCCTACAAACAGTGGCAAAACAAGAAGGCAAAAAAACAGTATTAGCAAAGACATAATTAACTGTTCCCAAGAGGGTGAAACGTTTCCATAGTTATTTGGATAACAAAAAACAACAACCAGACAGAGAAAGGTACCAGCAAAAACTACCGAAGATAGTACTTTACCAAAGCTCGAGAAGACTTCATCCTTTATATTTACTGCTCGAATGTTTATGAGATTAGCATAAAGGCCTGTTGATACAAATGTTGAAATTAAAATAATCAATACAAATTCTACAATATTCCATAGGCTCCAAATGTTAGCTAAGTATTCAAGCCCAGAGATTATTGTAACCTTAAACAAAGAATAATAAACTAAAATCAGTAGAAATATGGTAGTTAACTTGTACGGTAACCCTTGCCCCCACCTTGAACGAAATTGCTGTCCTCCCAACCATAGCAATAGTGCCGAGGAAACAGTTAAAACAAAAATATGTATATTTTCTCCCAACAATAAATTGGAGGCAATTGGATAGTCAGATACATCTAGACGCCCAATTGAATCCATAAGATATTTTACTATGCAAAGCACTGTTCCTAAAGCAACTAACCCAATAATTATATAAGTCACAAGTGTCGCTTTTTCTAGATTTCTACAGTTTTCCTCAGTAGGGTTTTTTTCTTTTTGTTTTTCTGTTGTTAGAATTTGAGTAAACGTTACCTTAATATTTGTACTCACTAATATACTTACCACTGCAACAAATATTCCCTGTAGATATGACAACCACAATTGATTGTTAAAATATGACAATTCATCTAGGACTTTACAAAGCAGTATTGAGAAAATTGCAATTAAGGGAACCCAGAAGGAAGGGCTTTTGTCGGATGTGCTGTTTACACGTTCCCCCTGACCCCGGGATAAGATTGCTGGTAGAATCATAGTAAAAAATGCAAATACAAAAATATAGTTCCCATATTCATTTGAGATTGTTGTTGCAACCCAAAACGTTGGTATCGAAATAAAAAGAATATAGAATATCGTGTTCCCCATATGTTTATAGAATGGGAAGATAAGTGTGATGGATAGTAGCGCACAGACCAAGGGGGTATAGTAATCTTCAACCCCACGATATACCATTAAGTCAAAGCCCAGTGCACAAAATGATCCCGCCAAAACATTTTGAAGATCATAAAATATCTTGTTCTTCCTTGGCTGAGCATTATTTGACAATATACAATAAGTTGTTCCAATACAAACAAAAACTCCAAGCGTGGTAATTGTAACAAATAAATAATTTTCCGAAGTATAATAATCGTCAATATTATGCATAAACAAATAACTTAATCCGGAAAACCAGACTAGTGATAATAAAGTTTTGTGAATAGGATTATTGTGCAAAATCGCATAATTGGCCGTTATGTTTTTTCGAAGAAAGAACACTTGGCACATCAACATAGCAACCAGAAAAAACATAAATACAAAGTATCCTGCATGATACCAGCCAGATGGCATAAAATGATGAGTATCTGGTATTGTCCAATTAGGTTTCGTGTCATTGCTTATTAACCAAGAAGCTTGAATAACCACAGCCGCCATTCCAAAAGTGCTCCCGAATATATAGCTAATTGCTTTCTGTCGATTTACCGTTTCTTTTGGTGTCTGTATCTCATCTTGAATTTTTTCTAACAATCTCTTATAGGCAACAAGTGCCCCCACCAACACAGACAAGCACAGTCCATCACCCCAGGTGGCTGCTTTCCAATACCAAAACCCCTTATTCAACAGATACCCAGTCTTTTCATATTGCCAAAAAATCCACATTGCCACAAATCCAATAAGAAAAATGAAAATAGCTGTTCCAATCCCTATTGCTATGGCTTGGGTATTATCCTTTTTCACAGTATCCCTTCCCTGCATAACACACCTCCAATAATCTTACAATAATTATGGATACACCTTGACAATTCTTCTGTCCTTTTCCGTCCACTTCCATGGTTTCTGTTGATAGGGAGCAACGACAGTCAAAAGTGTTTCACCTTCACATGCAATATTTTCCTACGGCTGTATTATAATTAATCTTTGACGACTCAAGCCATTGATTCTAAATGCTACTTATCCTGGCCAATACTCGTCACGATGTTCATATGCGGACATCCTTGTTGTCTTTGGTTTAATAAAATTTGGTCTCTCTGCATCTTTTCGCGCTTTGGTTGCGTTCTGCGACTTTGGTATCTAAAAAGTTTGTGCGGAAAATTAAAAACCGGTGAATGGACTGCGTCGATATTTGTCTAGCACATTTGGGCAGTCATGTTTAGACTTGCCAAGAAAAAGTAGACGCCTAGTTAAATTACTTTTGTGCAAGAATTTTTTCATAATCACAGGGTGAAATGTATCCCAAATGAGAAGGCATACGCTTCCGGTTATAAAACAGTTCGATGTATTCGAACAAATCTGACTTCACTTTTTCCAGTGTACCATATTCCTTTCTGTAGATGCGCTCTTTTTTCGCAGTGGAAAAGAAGTTTTCAAGGCATGCGTTTTTGTGTTGTATAATAATCTTGACATTTATTTTTGTAAGTATATAGTCTATTAAATGGTTAAAAATCATGACTGACGGATGAATTATATCACAAAAATTTATTTTGCTCTGCAACATGGCGAAACTTATATGCCCTGAGGGTGAAACTCGTCTCTTTTACGCAATTTGGCGATAAAAAAGAGGCCCAGGAGAGCGTCTGACGATTGAACTGAGTCGAAATTTCTTTAGTTGATCTGGGCAATCATATTGAACTTGTCAAGAAAAAGTGGACACTTAGTTAAGTTACTTTTGTTCAGGAATTCTTCAGTTTGAACCGCCTTCCCGACATGCTGCCGCATGTCCCGCATGGGGCGCTGCCCCCTATCGGCGTCAAGCCTTCGTCGACGCGTCTGAGTATGTGGGTGGTGGCTTGGGGTTTCCGGCTTGACTGTTACCCCCGAAGAGGTCGTCCGCACATCGCCTTGGTTTCATATTGGGACGGATTTTGCAATTTACTCCAATCGGGAGACTACTTCTCCCGATACCCTCTTGTCAGGGGTTCGATCCAGTTTCCCCCCGTGGAGAATAGGGGGATTATGCATCTGGGCCTAGGTCCCAGCTGCCGTCCTACGCCTGCTTCCTCAGCAGCCTTGGACCGTCTCTTTCCGTAAGGCAACACCGTTGCCTTACGGGGCCATTCGCCGCCCTTTCGGGTTCGATCCCCCTTAGAACAGCAAAAAAACATTAGAGCCCAAAAGAGCTCTAATGTTTTTTGGTGGAGAATAGGGGGATCGAACCCCTGACCTCTTGACTGCCAGTCAAGCGCGCTCCCATCTGCGCTAATTCCCCTTGAAATGTAAGGTTGCTTCAAATGTTCGTACTTTGGTATTATAATATCTTGGCATGGGGCTTGTCAATTGGTTTTCACGACAAGCCCTACCATTATTACTCGATTTACTTCATCCGGTTAATTAACAGTTCCAAATAAGAGGATTGGGTTAGGGAGGTTTTTGAAATTCCAAGTTTTGAAAGCCACTCATAAAGTTGATCCACCGCTTTTGGATAATCCTTTTGATCGGCAACCAGTTTTTCCAGTTCCAGGTAATCCCCCAGTGAATCCACACAATCAATGCATGCTGTAATATCTCCCATCCCATACACTTTGCGCTGCTTCTTTACTTCCAGAATGGGAGAATAACCTAGGGCGGAGAGAATCAGCCCCATGGTTTGAGAATCGCTAAAAGAGATTTCTAATTCCTGTCGTGTCTGGGACTCGCTTCCAAGCTTGGGTCCCTTATAGGTCAACGCGTTTTTTTCTATATTATCTTCAATTTCCCGGCAGCTACGAATGCGCAAAGCTTCGTCTGTTTTGCGAAAGTCCCTATCATTTCCGTTATAATAAATATCCTGCTCATTCAAGGTCGCTTTTTTAACAAAACCCAATGCCACTATTGTTTTTCCCAACGCTGCCCCGTCAAGAATTTTTGCTTTAATCTCAACTTCTATCATCACTACCTCCTTCGGGAAAATTATTTTTCTTTGTACCCGTATCCGGGTTATTTGTAATTCCAGACTTTTTCAAGACGTTTAATATGTCAAAAAAATCGTTCCACTCATTATATGGAAGATGTTCCTTGTCACAAATCGCCTTGAGATCATCCCTTGCAAAAACTAACGTGCTTTCCTTTGCCATTTTAATATCCGTAATTCCATCGCCGATACAAATGGCGTTTTGGTAAGCATAACGATTCATCACCGTTGTTTTTGCCATCAGTTCTTCGCCATCGTCATATTCTGACACAAGCCTCATGTGTTTTTCTGACAAATCAAGAAAAACGGAATAAACATCTGTAATCAAATCACGAAACGGCTCAAGCATCATATCAATCAACTGCATGATGCCCCCGGAAATCACAACCACAGGAATATTTTGGCTTTTCAAGTACAGTAGAAGTTCCGGAAAGCCGTTGCGCAGGTGAACCTCCTTAATATAATCCTGGGCAAGAGGAAATTTTTCCGAAGGGGTCTCCGCGAAAATCCGGATCAATCCATCCCGCAGGTTTACTTTTCCGTTTAAAAAAGATTGCCTCAATTCCTCAAGAGACTTTGGATTCAGTCGGAGCATACTGCCATAAAAGGTTTCCTCCGACGTTATGGTTCCATCAAAATCAAAGAATGCAATCCACTGGTTCATGCCGCACCTCCCGCTTTGCAAAAAAATTTGTCCGCTTATGGCTGTTGAAAAGATGTTAAAAAAGGAAAGCCAAATTGCTGGAATCCGGCTTTCCCTTCCTGGATTGCTTATTTCATCAAGTCAAAATTCTTTGCTGCTGAACCACCGAGCCGCTCAATCATGACGGCAAGTTCTTTATGCGTTTTTGCATATTCAAACAAATCAATCCCATTGACGGCCGCATCAATTGCCTGACGCATAGATTTTGCCCCTGCGTAACTTCCGTCCGGGTGACCGTGGACCGCACCACCGGCAGCCATAATCATATCGGTCCCAATGGCTTTGACACAATCGTTCACAATAAACTGGGTGGTTCCGCCGGATCCGGCCATCATACAAGGTTTAATGTTCCACCAGTCTTGGGTGAAGAATCGGAATCCCCGGTGGAAAAACTTTTCAGATACAGGGAATTTTCCCCATGGAGTACCATAAATCGCAAAATCCGCTCCGGCCAGACGAATGAGTTTTCCCATCATCAATTGAGCACTGATCCCTGTATACGTTGAGGAGCAATATGCGCCTGCAAAATCCACATGGGCCAGAATCGGCACATTGATGTTGGGATCTTCCGCAATCATCCTGGCTGCATCAAACCCTACCGTATAGTAATTAAGCATCAGGCAGTTTGCGCCCAGCTCAATGGCCCGATATGCGTTTTCCTTTAATTTTGAAACACCATCCGTAATATTTACTGCATACAGCGTGTGTTCCCCGGTCTCCTCATATGCTCTTTTTTCCATTTCCATGAAAAGCGGTACCCGCTCTGCCATAGGGCAAAACGGCATATCTGCGGAAAGAAGTTCATCATCCTTGATGACATCCACACCGCCACGGGCAGCCTCATAAAACAGTTCTGCACCTTCTTTCGGAGTCCATCCGATATTGGGTTTGATCATGGCATTGAGCAAAGGTCTGCCATGTACATCTAAAAGCTTACGCAAGCCCTCAACGCCGAATTTAGGTCCTTGAAATTTCTCAACATATCTTTTTGGAAACGCACAATCAATCCATTTAATTTTGCCGGAGGACGCAATATTCCCAAAAACCGTAGAAAACATCATGGGAAGGTTGGCACCGAAATTATCCATTGGATAAGCGATTTGCACAATATATGTGCTCTCTTCTTGAGGGAATCCATCAGAACCCATATCAGGAACTTCATAAATCGACACCACCTTGGCCCCGAACCTTTTTTTCTTGTCTTCCGTTTCTTTTGATACGGCAATCCATGTTCCGGTGGTTTGCTCATCTGCAATAGCCGACGCCAGTTTTTCAATATTTTTGGTGTTTGTCACAATCTGATAGGTGCCGATGATATAGTCTTCGGAGAAAGCAACTTCCGGGAAAGCATGCATCATATTAACTTTAGCCAAATTTTTTTCCATAATTTTTACCTCTTTCTGTTTCTATTCTGTTCCTATTCTGTTTACGATCTTCCTTCTTTCATTTTGACCGTTTCACTTCTGGATATTGGAAAAAACATCCTCAAATGCATTTAATGTTGCATCCAGCGTCTCATCATCATCCGCCATGCTGGTGTAAATACGGCTTCCGGCCAGGGTAATCACGCCGTTGGCGGTCAAGGCCGCTCCGAATTCAGAAACCGCATGCTTGCGTTCATTTAACTTGTTGACCACGTCCGGGTCTGCGGCGGAAAGATACATCATGCCTGCAACTTCAAAATGCAAAATTGATCCTGTATTCCAAACCACAAACGGAAGTTGGTATTGATCAATCAGGCTTTGTATCCCGGCGCAAAGTCTGTCACCGTAAACACCGGCTTTGATGGCCGCATGGGTGCGGGCAATTTCTTCAATTGCGTAATATCCCGCCGCGCAGCTAAGGGGATTGGCGGACAATGTGCCGCCCACATACGCTTTGGGTTTTCCGGTAATGACGCCCGCCGCAAGACAGTTCATAACCTCCCGGCTGCCACCGACACCGCCGGCCGCCGGATATCCACCGGCAACAATTTTGCCGAATACGGTGAGATCGGGACGTACGTCAAAATATCCTTGGGCCCCACCCATTCCAATACGGAATGCTGTCACTACCTCGTCAAAAATCAACAGGGTGTCGTATTGGTCACATAACTCACGAACTTTTTTGTTAAAGTTCCGGTCTACCATACGGGTTCCGCTTTCCGGCCCGATGGGTTCCACCAAAACAGCGGCGGTTCCCCCATCATTTTGGTTTTTTTCCAGAAGCTCCTTCAGCCCGTCAATATCATTTGGTTTGATTTCTTGGGTATGGGCCGTGCACTCTTCGGGAATTCCGCAGGCTTCCAGCCGTTTGGTAAATGGAATATGGAGAGAATATACCAGCTGGTCGCTCCACCCATGATAGGCTCCGCCCACTTTAATAATTTTTTTCTTTCCCGTAAACGTGCGTGCCGTACGAATGGCTACCATATCCGCTTCGGTTCCGCTTGCAAGGCTTCGAAACATTTCAACCCACGGCATATATTGATTGATTATCTTTGCCAGTTTCATTTCATATTCATGAAACAGGCCGGTACATGGGCTGCATTCCCGAATCACCTGAATGACTTTTTCCTGAACCGGAAGGTAGTTGCTCCCCAAAAGGGTAGGCCCGCCTGCTTGCAGATAATCAATGTACCGATTCCCGTCCACATCGTAAAGATAGGCGCCTTCTGCGCTTTTTACGGCCAAAGGGAACGGATAGTTGAATGCCAGGTTGTGCTGAACGCCACCGGGAATATAGGTCTGCGCATCCGTAATCATTTTTCTGGAGCCCTGGCATTTCCTCTCGAAGTAGGACAGATATCTTTCCATTGCATCTGGTTTGATATGATACACTTTGTCCGATAGGAGACGAGCCATTTTTTCTTCAATAACGACAGCATCAGGCCAGTTTGTAATACTATATTGTGAATTCATCTTTATACGTCAACTCCTTTACCAATGTGGGCCGATTTTTTGCTTTCTTTCAATGCCAGACTGAGAACCGTGCCGATTGCCAACAAGATGACCATCCCCCACATCAGTACAACATAATTACCATTCAGCAAACCGGATACGCCTAAAATAACCACGCCGGCCACATTTCCGCCAAACATCAATAGCCCCTCTGAAGTGCCCTCGGATGTTGGGTAGGCCGCTTCGGCGCAGTACGTCAGAACCAGCGGAGAACAACCAAGGCCAAAGATTCCATAGATAATTGCGGCTGTCATATTTCCGGCAAAGGATCCAACAAATAAGAACAAGGCAAATCCTACAATACCGATAATCATGCTGATGACCAAAAAGCGCTTTCTACGCTGATACGGATCTTTGTCGGATAGGAACGGAATTACAAAACTCCCAATAATAGCCGTCACCAGGACAATCATCCCAATCACGCCGGTTTGCGTTACGCTCACCCCATCGCCGCTAAGCTGTCTCAGGATAGGCTCGATTAAAGTAAAGAATGTATTCAGAATTCCTAAAATGATTAGATAAATCAGCATCCCTTTGACAAACTCGGGTTTTTTGAAAAGAGCGCGCAATCCCTTGATAAAACCGGATCGCTGACTTTCTTCCGGTGCACAGGGGGGCTCGGGAGGTGCCTCTTTAACCAATAGCACAAACGCCAATGCGACCACCACCGAAAAGATTCCGTAGGCAAGCAGTATTTGTTGGATGGTCATGCCGCCTTCCAACAACAGCGGTGTAACAAGCAGTCCGGCAATCATTCCCACAAAATTGGAAAGCACTGCAAGGCCATTTGCCGTAGCCCGTTCATTGGCCGGAAACCATTTCCCTCCTACAATGCCTACTGCATTTAGGATAAACGGTTGGGCAATGGCAAAAAATACGGTACAAATCAATACTGCGGTATAGGAGTCTCCAAAAATGCCTCTGACCAATGCTGCCGCACCGGACAGTACAATGCCGAATCCCACCGCTTTCTTAAATCCAAATTTTTCAAAGGCCGCTAACGAAGGAAAAGATATGACAATCATGCCGATCATAAATACAATGGAAAGCGTGCTGATGGCATTCACTCCTTCTGCCGCATCGGTAAACCCATAATAGGCTCCGGCTTCCGTTGTGATTGAAAAAAATGTAGCCCACAGCAACTGAATTGTTGCGGCGGCAAACATGTAGTTTACCAACACCACCCAACGATATGGATATACTTTGTAACTGGTAGGTTCCTTCATGATGATGCTCCTTTCTAAATCTTTTTATTCACAATATCGGTTTTTATTCGCAGTAACGGTTTTTGTTCAAATCGAAGTAAAATTCTTTTAGACTATTGTAGGAATTTTTAAATTTCAAGTAAAGGTTCTGATAAGTTGCCACATTCTCTGGTTTTGGTTGGTATTCGGTTTCAATTCTGGCCCATTGCTTCACATCTTCAAAACTTGAAAACATTCCCAGTCCTTTTGCGGCTAGGAAAGCGGAACCAATCGCTCCGGCATTTTGGGTATCCCTTACGATTTCCACCGGGCGGTTGAAAATATCGGCAAAGATCTGCATCCACACAGCACTTTTTGTGCCGCCGCCAAGGATACGAATTGTAGGCACTGTGATGCCCATGTCGTGTTCCAACGCTTCCAACGCCCACCGCAAATTATAAGCAATGCCTTCATAAATCGCGCGAATCATGTGGGCTCTTGTATGAGACAGGTCCAAGTTCAGGAATCCTCCCCGAACATATACATCGGAAATCGGAGAGCGTTCACCTGCGGTCCAAGGATAGAAAATTAACGCATCGGATCCGCTGGGAATGCTTGCCGCTTCTGAATCCACAAACCGATACAAATCGGCTTTTGACCGTTTTTCTTTTTCCTCCCGGAAAAACTGTTCAATAAACCAATCCACATTTGCGCAAGCCGTTTCAGACGTGTACAGCCAAAGAAGTTTTCCGGGTTCGGCCGACTGTCCGCAGAATCCGCCGGATGACAGCAACGCAGGTTGGTCTGAAATAGCACTGACCCAAGAGGATGTTCCCAGATAGAAATGGGTTTCACCGTTCATGCACATTCCGGATCCCAGGGTTGACACCGCAATATCAATGGTTCCGCCATAGACCTTTGCCTCCGTGGTCAGTCCCATTTCCCCGGCGGCTTTTGCTGTCAGGTTTCCAACATACTGGTCACAACCCACCAATCTGGGAAAACTGTCTGGATCAATACCGGCCGCTTCAAGGGCAGGTGCCATCATTGTGTTGGTCTCGCAATCATAACAAATAGCGGATGCACTGGAAATATTGTAAACTTTTTCCCCTGTGGCCTGATACACCAGATAGCCTGCTACGTCGAGGAAACAATCCATTTTTTGAAATATTTCCTGCTTGTTTTTGTACAACCATCGCACCTTGGCCAAGACGTCTTTTCCCATTAGCTGAACCCCGGTTGCCTCTGCAAAAGCTTCCTTCCCGCCAAACAAATCCATGATTTCATTTGCCTCATCCTGAGCGCGTCCATCCAGCCATATAATGGCCGGATAAATCACTTCTCCGTTTTCCTTGCCGATTGGAATTACCCCAGCGCCTTGTGTGGCAAAAACAATGCCTTTGACATCTTTGGGTTTGATTCCGGAAGATTTTTTAATCTGCCCACAAATATCCACAACGGCATTCCACCAATCCTGAGGATCCTGTTCAACAAAACCTTCAGGGGTATAAGTAACTTCATATGCCGCAATGCCCTGCCCAATAATATGTCCGTTTTTGTCAACAACAACACCTTTCATTCCACTTGTACCCACGTCGAATGACAAAATGTATTCCATTGTCTTGCTTCCTTTCTTCATTTGCAACAATATCGCATAAGTAAAACGAGAGTGTGGCCAAACTCT
The DNA here is from genome assembly GCA_963676385.2 of Anaerovoracaceae bacterium. GTDB lineage: Bacteria > Bacillota > Clostridia > Peptostreptococcales > Anaerovoracaceae > UBA1422. The sequence continues at coordinate 80,679 of CAXXMM010000005.1, read as the reverse complement.
TTTTCTGCGGTCATTTTACATCCGCATAATTTTGTTGTCAAGCCTATTTTTACACTCAAGTGTAATATTTTACTTTAGATTATAAATACTTGAAAGCTTGAAAAAAATTAGGTATAATGACCCAAGAAAGACCCAAGAAAGAAATGGTGAAAAATAATGAGCAACGAACAAAAAATACCATTAAGGGAAAAAAAGAAACGTCAAGTCGAACATAAAATTACTCACAGCGCCTTGCAGTTGTTTGAAAAAAACGGGTATGATTCGGTGAGTATTGATGATATAGCGGAAGTTGCGGAAGTCTCCAAGAGCACTTTTTATAATTATTTTGTGACAAAAGAGGCTGTCCTTGTGAAACTATCAGTGAATTCTGTAAATGGCGTCAAGGAATCTTTGGCAAACTTCCCCAATCAAGACAACCCGGTGGAAATGATTCGCCAAAGCTTTTACAGCTTGATTGATGATATCTATTCATGGAGAAACGTGGCAAGAGAAGCCGCTATGATTAGCGTTTACAATAGAGTCGCCCACGACGCAATCAACAATTTCATTGTGGATTATGTGGATAGTGCACAACAAAAAGGAATTTTTCGAAACGACTATGATTGCGATATGATTACCCAATCTTTGATGGGGATTTACTATATTGCAATTTTTGGGTTAGATCCTAAAATCAGCAAGAAAAAATGTAAAAATCAATTAGATATTACCTTTTCTATTCTACTTGAAGGGATTATGGACAAAAACAAAGAAAACATGTAGCCCTAAAACTACACGCTTCCTTTTTTGTGGAGATGAAGAGGGGAATTACGCATATGCTTCTCCGCCTTCTATCTTCTCTTCAGATTGCGCATCTGCCGGGCTGTGGCTTCCTACTCGGTCGCCTTGCCCCGTTGGCTACTCGTCAGCCCACAGGGCTGCCTCCCTTACGCCAACGCCCTTTCAGGTTGCGCACCTAACCTCATTTGTGCCAGCAAATGTCTGGTAGGTGCCATACAGGAATTCCCCGGTGAAAGCCGGTTAGAATTCTTCAGTTCGATTCCCCTCATTCCATGATTGTATGCAAAAAAAGACTCCTCATTTTTGAGGAGTCTTTCTTTGCAATGGAGATGAAGAGGGGAATTACGCATATGCTTCTCCGCCTTCTATCTTCTCTTCAGATTGCGCATCTGCCGGGCTGTGGCTTCCTACTCGGTCGCCTTGCCCCGTTGGCTACTCGTCAGCCCACAGGGCTGCCTCCCTTACGCCAACGCCCTTTCAGGTTGCGCACCTAACCTCATTTGTGCCAGCAAATGTCTGGTAGGTGCCATACAGGAATTCCCCGGTGAAAGCCGGTTAGAATTCTTCAGTTCGATTCCCCTCATTCCATGATTGTATGCAAAGAAAGACTCCTCATTTTTGAGGAGTCTTTCTTTGCAATGGAGCTGAAGAGGGGAATCGAACCCCTGACCTGCACGTTACGAATGTGCTGCTCTACCAACTGAGCTACTCCAGCATAAATGCGCCTTGCTACCGATCAAACAGTAGCATCACGCCAGAACATAATAACATCCTTCCATACGATTGTCAAACATACAAATCCCATTATATTCACAATATTTACAGGCCGTATTTTCCTTGATTTTGAGAGGAGAAATGTTAATATTTCCGTTAGAAAGTTCTGTGCACAGAGAGGCGATTTTTTTGTCCACCTGTTTTTGAAAAGCAGCAAATTCCTCTGGCGAATACAGATTCTTTCTACTTTTCAGGGGGATAATTCGTAGATCTTCTCCTGCAATATGGGCTATGATTTCCGGGTCATCAATCATGGCCCCATCCATCATAAAACTTTTTCGTATTTCATCTTCCAATTTGTCTTGAAATTCAATTTCCTTTGGATTGCCGGGAAGTAAAGATCCATCCACTTTTGGTTCTTGGATGTGAAAATAAAATACCCCTGCCGGCTGTTTGGTATCTTCCATGGCGGCACGCAAATACACCATCAACTGAAGTTTCCATCCGGATGTGGCCTCTATTTCGCTGAAGGCATCGGTCCCGGATTTGTAATCAATAATCTTGACTCGATTGTCCGGCAAGTAATCAATTCTGTCAATCTTCCCTTCAATGAGAACTTTTTCTCCACCCACTTGGATTTCAATGGGACGAAGAGGTTGTCCCCTTCCAAAGCTTTCTTCAAACTCCATGGCCTCAATCTGTCCTTGCCGCACATGGGTAATCATCATCCATACTGCTTTGTTACAAACTGTCTGGATTCGCTGACTTCGGTATTCCTGCTCTTTGCTGCTGGCCAAGATTCCCTCACCAAATTCTATTTTTTCCTGAGCCATAAATTCCGAAACCAGGTTTTCGGCTTCTTTTTTGGAAATGGTCATCCATAAAGAATCTCCCTTGGTCAGCCGGTTGGAAACCTGCATCAAACAGCGGTGATAAATATCTCCCATTTCAATCGGTCCCACCTGGTAGGGCTTTCCTTCTTCAGGACGCAATCCATATCGGACAAAATGAGCAAAGGGACAGCGACCGAATTTCTCCAGTCGAGATGGACTTAAAGATAAGGGGGTGTCCTCGCTGATTTTATATAGTTGATTAATGATATCCTTGGGCACAGGTTCCAACTTGGTGGAAAAAGACAGGCCCCGACCCATGGCATCCAGTTGTTCCGACCGGTTTTCTCTATACCATTCCACCACCGACTCCCAAATCTTAGGAAGGGGTGCCCCTGCTTTTGCCTCCCTTAATGCGGCAGTTAAATGACGCAGGGTTGCATCCGGCGCTTGTATGTAATCCATTGGTTCATTTCTGTTCAACACGTCCTTCTCCACCTTAATGGCAGGGAAGATTTCCCGGATTTTCTCAAAAATGGACGAGGGTCTGATGGACGTTCCTTTGTCATCGGAGCCGGCATAGCCTATCCAAAGGTAATCCGTGGCCTTGGTTAAATTCCGGTAGATGGCCAAGTTCTCTTCCATGCTTCGGATTTGGTCCACCTTGCAAATTTCAATGTTGTTTTCAAGCAGAAGCATTTTTTCATCTTCACTGAGAAGGGTGTCCGGACCTTTTTCCTGAGGCAATACTCCCTGGTTGGCGCCCAGAACCACCATGGCCTTCACTTTCCCGCTTCGGGTTCTTTGCATGGTGCCCATCATCAAACCATCCAAGGTGGGAGGCAAAATGCCAACTTCCACAGACTCAAATCCCGCAGTTAATAATTTCCCAAAGGTTTCCATGGGCAAGGTCTCATCTCCCAAAATGGCCACCAGTTGATCCAAGTTATCCATGGCGATGTTCCAGATTTGCCCGGTCTCCTGGGCAAGTTCCAGACGTCCTTCTTTCGTTTGCTGATCCAACAGGGTTTCAATTTTTTCAGGCAACATGGCCGGCCCGGATAAATAGTCATAAAGTGCTCGAACCCGGCCTTCCACGGTTTTGGCTTCCTTGAAGGTTGTCCCAAAAGCAGAAATGGGCGAAATGACTTTTTCTCGAATGCCATCGATTCGGGATATTTGGGCTTTTCGAGTCTCTTCATCAACGCCAAAAATTCGGTCCGAAATTCCTTTTTCAAAAGGTTTTTTCCAGCTGCTTCCCCGCACTTTATATTTCGCCCCATAGTTTTGAAGGTCCTCAATCTCTTCATCTATCACATTGCTTAATCCCGTTTTGAGCAGCCTGAAAATGTCTTCCGTCCGGTACCCTTTTCCCAGAATATCCAGTAAGGCTAAGATATAGTTAACTGCCGGGCTGTGCATAATATCCCGCTTGGTATCCACAAATAATTCGATGCCGTACTCGGCAAAAACCCGCTTGTAAATACTGCCGCGGGTATTCAAGTCGTTGCAGATCACCAAGATATCCCGGTACAAAAGTCCCTTTTCACGAACCAGTTCCAAAATATACCCTGCAGCGGTTTCTCCCTCCCCATAAATGTTGGCCGCCGCCACCAAAGTAATTCCCTCTTCCAAGGAAGATGGTTTCGCCGGCATGGCAAACAACTGGGCTTCTAGGGTTGCAATCGCTGGATTTTTTGGCTCAATACATTCATCGCCAATTTGCGATGTGTCATCCGGCTGGAGTTTGTTCATCATGGTTTCTGTGATGCGGAACAAATCCCGGTCCGCCCCTTCCCGGTCCCAGGTCATCACCAGATGAACCTCCTTGGCAGCCAGGCGAAGTTGCTGTATGACTTCAATGTTTTTGGGAGTAAAGGAGTCAAATCCGGAAATCCAAACGGTTTGGCGGCCAATGGTTTTGGACTGGCTGATTTTGTCAATGAAGATTCCCATATAATCTTCTGTATCCGTGTACTTCCCCGAAATCAGTTCTTCGTATCGGTGATACAATCGATGAATGTCTGTTAGCTTTCGGCTGAGAAATCCATCTTTAGGTATGGTTTCAACAATCTGAGAAAGCTGGTTTGGACTTACATTATATTGCTTCATCTCCGAGATAAAATTGTTGGCCATTTCAATAAAAGCAGTGTTGTCCCGGTAGTTTCCATACACCGCCAAATTCTTGTTTTCTTCTACCATAATTTTGGTCAACAACATGTGCCGGCCCTGTTTGTTAATCAATGGGTCCCGTCCGCCACCCACTTCTTTCAAAACGATAGACCCCAGTCTGGAGATGCCAACCACCTGAAGATCCATAAATCCTTTTTTGCCAAGATAAAAAAAGGCGTCCCTTTCTGCCTGCAATGTATATTGGTCAGGCACAATCAACAGGGTTTCGCCTTGAATGTGTTCAAATAGGAATTTGTCTTTGTTCAGCCGTTCCCGGCCATAATGGATCTGCAGCATGAAAAGTTTGCTCCATTTCTTCTGTCAAATCAATGTTAGTAAATCTTCTGCCCGCTGGATAACAAAGTCAGGCCCGTTTGGTCCATGAATCTCTTCCGGGGAAAGGGCAACCGCCCAACCTACCAGAACCGACAGGACCCCGGCATTTCTGGCACAGAGAATATCAAACATGGTATCCCCCAGCATAATGCTGTTTTCTGCCTTGGCATCTAACCGTTGTAGGGCAATATTTACAGGAGTGGGGTCCGGTTTGTGCTTATCTGTATCATCGCAGCTGACCACCGCATCAAAGTACGCTGCCAAATCATATTTGCGCAGGCCTTCCCAGGTTGTTCCAGCCAATCTCGAGGTGACCAGGCCGGTCTTGTACTTGCGCCGTTTCAATTCCACCAACAGTTCTTTCATCCCGTCAAAGACAGAAATCCGTTCTCCAAAGTTATCCCGATGAAAACTCCGATAGGTTTCAATGGCCTGTTCTGTATCCACTTGAGGCAAAATCCTTTGCATGGTGTAATGCAAAGGTTCCCCAAAGGTTTTTACAATTTCTTCAATGGGTCGATCCTTTCCTTCGTAGGTGTTGAAGGTATGTTGCCAAGAATCCACAATCACTGAGGTTGTGTCCATAACGGTTCCATCAAAGTCAAAAAGGACGGTATCAATTTTTCCATGAATCCGCCTTAATTCTTTATTCTGTGTTGCTTCGGAGTGGCTGCCGCCGGAAAGATTTGATTCCTTTGACTCCTCTGGTTTTGGTGGGAATGTCATAAAGATGTCCTTTCTGTCACTATTGAAAACGCTGATAAGGCTTGTAACAGTCCAGACATATTTTTTTGTCACCCTGTAATCGAAGCATGGGTTCCGCCGTCATTTCTCCACAAACACTACATGGGAAAGACATGAAAATCCTTGCGTCTTCCGGCAGGGCTTCTTTTACTTCCTTCACATCAAACAAGTCTGCCGGCTTGGATTCTTTCATATATGCAAACCGTCCGGCCTTATCCTTTTGGGGCGTTTCCCGAAGAACCAGGCGAACCGATTGACCTGTTTGTCGATTATAAAAGGAAAATGCCTGCTTGCCTTTGATATGGAAAAGCAAATTGCCTTTGCCCGCACTGCAACCCAGCACAACCTGAATGGCATCCACACCACAGGCATCGTTCTCGGAAATACAAACCACTTGCTCATCCGTAGAAAATCCAATTCCCAAAAGTTCCATGGCATACAACGCTGCCTTAAATCCAATTAAAAGGCCGCCGCACTCATGTCCATGAAATGCAACTGATTTTTCCCAAAGCGCCTGTTCATCCATTTGTTTTTCTTGTTTATTTATATCATTCATCATATTGAAATTGTACCACATCTTTCCCGAAAAGGCATAATCCTTTTTCACAAAAACAAAAAACAGGCGAATCCATCGGCTTGGGTTCGCCTGTCACATCCATTACTTTTCTGTTACTTTTTTTGCAAGTCATTAAGTTCCAGTATTGTTGAATGTTTGGGAAAAATTAATATCCACCAAACATGCTGAGCATAACCCCTGCCGCAACAGCAGAACCGATGACGCCGGCCACATTAGGCCCCATGGCATGCATCAACAGGAAATTCCCCGGATTATATTGCTGTCCCACTTTTTGAGATACGCGAGCAGCCATTGGCACGGCAGATACTCCGGCGGAACCAATCAGGGGATTGATTTTTTTCTTCACAAACAAGTTCAGGAATTTAGCAATGGCTACGCCGCCGAAGGTTCCAAACCCAAAGGCGATGACTCCAAGAATAACAATCTTGATGGTTTCCCAAACCAAGAAAGTCGGTCCCTGAGCAGAGGCGCCTACAGCCAATCCCAGCATAATGGTAACCGTATTAATCAGCCCGTTGGCACTGGTATCGGAAAGTCGAAGAGTTTTGCCGCTTTCTTTGAACAAGTTCCCTAACATCAATAATCCGATGAGGGGTGCCGCCGGGGGAAGTAGCAATACCACAACGATGGTAACCATAATGGGAAACAAAATTTTCTCCCGTTGGCTGACAACACGAAGTTGATCCATTTTCATGACCCGTTCGTGCTTTGTGGTCATCAGCTTCATAATAGGCGGTTGAATGACCGGAACCAATGCCATGTAGGAATACGCCGCCACGGCCACAGCGCCTAATATTTGAGGTGCCAGCTTTTGGGTTAAGTAAATGGCCGTCGGGCCGTCTGCGCCACCAATAATCCCAATGGAAGCCGCTTCCTGAGCATCAAATCCCAGCAAAACAGCAAGCAGAAACGCGCAGAATATACCAAACTGTGCCCCTGCACCCATTAACAATGAAATGGGGTTTGCAATCAGGGGTCCAAAATCCGTCATAGCGCCAACGCCTAAGAATATCAGGGATGGCAATATGGGTTTTAACATATAAAACACGGTCAAAAGTCCATACTCACTAAATGCAGTTGATGCATCCGGATGGGCTTCAAAAATCCCGGTGATTGGCAAGTTGGAAAGCAGCATACCAAAGGCAATCGGGATTAACAAAAGAGGCTCAAAGCCTTTTCTTATGGCTAAAAACAAGAACAGTAGGGAAACGCCGATCATGATGAGAGATCGGACGTCCATATTCATAAGTCCCATGTCTTTGGAGAATTTGATAAGTGTATCGGTGATCATCTTTTTCTCTCCTTTATATAATGGAAATACAAAGCGGTGGGAAATCCACACCGCTAAAATACTAACATACCACCCTGGTTTTTACAATGGCTTATTTGCCCGAACCGCTATAAATACTGTATACTTTTTGGGCCGGAGTTACGATGATTCCACGGTCCTGCAAATTCTCTCGGCTAGCCTTGCTTCAGCTTCTCGTTGATAAAATAATCCAAATCGCCATCCATGACGCGATCCACATTGCCAACTTCTGCCCCGGTCCGATGGTCTTTCACCATGGTATAAGGGTGGAACACATAGGAGCGTATTTGACTGCCCCACGTAATTTGGCTGAAATCTCCCTTCAGCTCCTTGAGATTTTCCTTGTGCTCTTCCAGTTTCAACTCGGTCAACCGGGACAACAAAATCTTCATAGCCACTTCTTTGTTTTGGTGTTGTGATCTTTCGTTTTGACAGGAAACCACCACATTGGTTGGGATATGAGTGATACGAATGGCCGAATCGGTTTTGTTCACGTGCTGTCCCCCGGCGCCGCTGCTTCGGAACGTATCAATTCGCAAATCTTCTTCGTCAATTTCCACGCTGAGATCCTCGTCAATTTCCGGCATTACATCCACGGAGGAAAAGGAGGTATGTCGCCTGCCTCCCGCATCAAAGGGGGAGATGCGCACCAGTCGGTGTACCCCTTTTTCATTTTTTAAATAGCCATAAACGTTCTCGCCCTCAATGAGCACGGTGGCGCTTTTGACACCCCCCTCTGTGTCTTCTTGAAGGTCAAGGATTTTGACTTTATATCCTTTTCTTTCGGCCCAACGAGTATACATGCGAAGCAAAATTTCCGCCCAATCCTGGGCATCGGTGCCCCCTGATCCGGCATGAATATGCAAGATGGCATTGTTCCCGTCATACTCTCCTTTGAGTAAGGTTTTAATTCGCAAGGTTTCTGCGTCGGTCTGGACTCGCTGAAACATCTCTTCTATTTCTGCCACAACGGTTTCATCTTGAGTTTCTTCTGCCAAACCAATAAGGACTTCCATATCCTCCAGCCCTTGCTTCAGATCCTGAAATTCGTTAAGTTTGTTCTCGATTGCTTTTTTTTCTTTTAATAGTTTTTGGGCACTTTCATGGTCATCCCAAAATCCCGAGTCCTCAGTTTTTTCGTTGAGTTTGCTCAACTCCATCTCCATTGCAGCCGGGTCAAAGAGAGTCTCCGACTTCTTTGAGGCTTTGTTTCAACGCCGGAATGGCATTTTTGATGGGGTCCAATTGTAGCATATTCTTCTCCTTTTTATCAGTCGGTTTTTTATCAATGGGTATTATTCCTCCCGACCATGGCAATACTTATATTTTTTTCCGCTGCCGCAGGGGCAAGGGTCATTTCTTCCTACTTTTGGCAGTTCTCTGCGCACAGTTTCCTGTTTATTCTGTCGCTCGGGAATCTGCTGCTGTCTGGGTCCACCCTGTCCCAATTCGTCCCCTTCCATATCCAATCCACCGGCACCGGGAATGGATTTGGTCGCATCTTCAAATCCTTCTTTCAGCCGTTTGCCGGCCCCAAGAATTTGTTTTCTCTCAGAACTGGTCTGAATGGTAACGTTATAGCAGAACTTGACAGTTTCTTCTTTGATGTTTTGAATCATCAATTCAAACATATCAAATCCTTCTTGGGCATAGGCGGCAGCAGGATCCTGTTGGCCCAAAGCACGTAGACCTATACCGTGTTTCAGTTGGTCCATGGCATCAATATGATCCATCCATTTGTTGTCCACAACTCGAATCAGAATCATTCGTTCCAATTCTCTCATTCGCTCTGTGCCCAACTCTTTTTCTTTGTCTTGGTACAATGCTTCAAAGGCTTCCATGACCAAGGCTTTTAAGTCTTCCGCTGTCAAGGCTCCCCGTTCTTCTTCCGTAAGATGCAGGCCGGAAAATCGGTCGCAGATTCGTTTCAGTTGAAGGTTCATGGAATCCAAATCCCATTCTTCCGCATACTTGGATGCCACCGTAATGGGTTCCACACATTCCATCACCAGTTCACGGGTCATGTTCATAATATATTCCCGCAGGTCTTCCCCAAACAGTACTTTGCGTCGCTCTTCGTAGATAATCTCCCTTTGTTTGTTCATGACGTTGTCATATTGTAGAACGTATTTTCTGATACCAAAGTTTCGGGCTTCCACTTTCTTTTGGGCTCCTTCAATGGAACGGCTTACCATGCCGGACTCAATGGCTTCATCCTCGGCTACCCCCAATCGGGTAACCACGTTTTGCATTTTGTCTCCACCAAACAGCCGCATCAGTTCGTCTTCCATGGAAATGCAGAATTGGGTTTCCCCCGGGTCTCCCTGTCTTCCGGCACGTCCACGAAGCTGATTATCAATACGCCTGGATTCATGTCTTTCTGTTCCTACAATACAAAGCCCTCCAAGGTCAATGACTCGTTGCTGCTCGTCGGCACGCTCCGCTTTGTATTGGTCATAAAATTCTCTGAATTTGGCCCGGGCTTCCAAAATCGCCGGGTCATCCGTTGGAATATTGGTGGCTGCATAGGCAATCACCTCTTCAGAAATCTCCAGTTTTGCCAAGTCGGCCTTTGCTTCAAACTCCGGGTTGCCTCCCAGAATAATGTCGGTACCACGTCCTGCCATGTTGGTGGCGATGGTAATGGCATTTTCCCGACCTGCCTCTGCAATGATTGCCGCTTCCTTGTCATGCTGCTTGGCGTTGAGGATTTTGTAATTCTTAACCCCCTGTTTGCTGAGCAAGTTGGCAATTAGTTCTGAGTTTTCAATGGAGATGGTCCCCACCAAAACCGGCTGCCCTGTGGCGTGAACCTCTGCTACTCGATCGACGATGGCTTTATATTTTCCTTTTTCTGTGGCAAAAACCGCGTCTGCCTTATCTTCTCTCACAATGGGTTTGTTGGTTGGGATTACCAAAACATCCATGTTATAGATGTCAATGAATTCTCCCTCTTCCGTCTTGGCAGTACCCGTCATGCCCGCCAGTTTCTGGTACATTCTAAAGTAGTTTTGCAGCGTGATGGTGGCCAAGGTTTTGGATTCTGACCGAACGAACACACCTTCTTTGGCTTCAATGGCTTGATGCAGTCCTTCTCCGTATCGTCGCCCAAACATCAATCGACCGGTAAATTCATCGACGATAATAACCTCACCGTCTTTGATAATATAATCCACATCCCGTTTCATAAGATTTCGAGCCTTAAGGGCCTGCATAACGTGATGGTTGATTTCCATGTTTTCAGGATCAGAGAAATTGTCCACTTTGAAGAAAGCCTCGCATTTGCTGCCTCCTTCTTCCGTCAAGGCTACCTGCTTGTCTTTTTCTTCCACTTCAAAGTCTACGCCGGCTTTCAGACCTTTCACAAAACGGTCTGCCACACCATATAAATCTGTGGATTTGTCCCCTTGGCCGGATATGATTAATGGAGTTCTGGCTTCATCTATAAGAATGGAGTCCACTTCGTCCACAATGGCAAAGTTCAAATCCCGTTGCATCATATCTTCCCGATAAATCACCATGTTGTCTCGAAGATAGTCAAACCCATATTCATTATTGGTTCCGTAGGTAATGTCTGCAAGATAGGCGTCCCGTCTTTGCTTTTCTGTAATGCCATGGATGACACAACCTACAGTTAAGCCTAGGAAAGAATAAATCTTGCCCATCCATTCCATGTCACGTTTTGCCAAATAATCATTGACTGTAACAATGTGAACGCCTTTGCCTTCCAATGCATTTAGATAGGCTGGCAAGGTAGCGACTAAAGTTTTTCCTTCGCCGGTTTTCATCTCGGAAATTCTGCCTTGGTGCAACACGATGCCGCCAATAATCTGAACAAAGAAATGTTTCATTCCCAAGGTTCGCCATGCAGCCTCTCTGCAAACGGCAAAGGCCTCCGGCAAAATATCATCCAAAGTCTCGCCATCTGCCAACCGCTGTTTCAGGGCAGGTGTCATAGCCTTTAATTCCTCATCTGACAATCCTTGCATTTGCTCATCCAATGCATCTACTGTAACCGCAATTTTTTCTATTTTTTTGATTTCTTTGGTATTTAGGTCTCCAAAGATTTTTTCCATAAAGCCCATTGGGTCTTCTCCCTTCTCATTCTTCCGGCAAATATTCTATTACCAAATTGATTTCAATAGCTTTTTTGCCATTGGCCTTTGTTACCCGCCCCTTAAACAATTTTCCTTCTGCTTTGTAGGAGAACTCATCTCCCTTATCCGGCAACTTGTCCAAGCATAACGCTACCCAACCATTTACTGTATTGGCATCCACATCTTCGTCAATCCCAAAATAGTTAAAGACGTTGTCCAAATTTGCGTTGCCCATAACTCGGTAGGAGCCGTTTTGAAGCACCGTCACCTGCTGAGACATGACCACGTCGTGCTCGTCATAAATTTCTCCCACCAACTCTTCAATAATATCCTCCATGGTAACCAGTCCTTCTGTGCCACCGTATTCATCTACAACGATGGCGATATGGCTTTTCATCTGCTGAAGTTTTCGAAGAAGGTTTGATAGTTTCATGGTGCCGGCCACAAAGGCAACCGGTTTCACAAAATCCGAAATGGACTTCTCTTTTCCTGCAATATAGTTGTGGAAATCTTTTTGGTTTAACACGCCCAAGATTTCATCCATATCATCTTCATACACTGGCAGTCTGGAATACCCGGTTTTCCGAAAAATCTCCGCCACTTCATCATTGCTCATGTCAATATCCAGTGCCTGCATGTCAACTCTGGGTGTTAGCACATCAATGGCGACCAAGTCGTTAAATTCAATGGCGTTTTGTATCAATTCACTTTGGCCCTCGTCAATGCCCCCATCGGTTTCAGCTTCTTCCACCATGGTAATCAGTTCATCTTCGGTAATGGTATGATGCCCTGTGACTTTGAAAAGGCGAATGGTAATTTTTTTGAGAACCGCAAAGAAAAAAGTAACCGGGGTAAACAACACCATGAAGCCTTGAATAAATGGGGCTGCAAACATGCTAAATTTTTCGGGAACCTCTTTGGCAACGGTTTTAGGTGTGACTTCTCCAAATATCAGAATAACAACAGTGCTGAATATAGTTGCGATGGTTGGACCGTAATCCCCATATAAGTTAATAAACAGCACGGTTGCTATGGATGTGGCCGCAATGTTGACAATATTATTGGCAATCAAAATGGTTGACAATAAATCGTCATATTGTTCCGACAATCTCACGACCCTACGAGCCTTGTGATTGCCATCATTGGCAAGGTTCTTAATCTTGATTCGGTTTAATGAAGTAAAAGCCGTTTCGGTTGCGGCAAAAAAACGCTGACAAGCCGATTAGCAGCAGTATGGCAATGGCCGCAGTACTACTGTGACTTTCCATGGATGGTATCCTCCTAAAGGTATGCATTTTTTCGATTCATCTGAATCAAAAAACGGATTTGTAGAAATAATTATACCCCATTTTGTGGCAGAAGTAAAACAGCGGAACCTATAAAAAAAAGAATCTGTAAAAAGAATCGCCCGGGATCATTTTTGGGAATTCCTTTTTTATAGAGTGTTTATTACTGGCTTTTACTAGCTGTGGCGCAATTCGCTAACATAAGCATGATTTTTAAATATATTATGGGCTATGGGCATTTTTTCTAAATATCTTCAGATTTTTTTGTTTTTTTGCAAAAAAAAGAAATATGTTCGTTTATCCTTCTTTTGTGTTTCCCAATGCCGCCTATCAGACAGCATAGCTAGGGCCAGCTCAAATGGGTTACAACCATTTGAGCTGGCCGTCAAGCTGCTTGACCTCAAGCTTTTCGAAGTGCTCGGTTTAGAATCAATTGAACCCCAAAAGGTTTTATTGAAACCGGCACTCTTAAAACGCTAATCCTTTGTTAATTTGGTGGTGATAGCCGGCAGGTTTGCTGACAATAAATTATATTTTTTATCTTCCCTCACAGCACCGTAGCCGAAAGAGGCGAGGAATAATACCCAACATATCGGGTTGTGCTCTCGGACTTCACCACATAACCTCGCACCTTATAGTAATAGGTCTTACCCGTGATCAAACCGCCATTCACATAGGTGGTTGTTCCTGCCGCCACGGTAGCAACACAGGAATATGTTCCGGTGGCTGTTGTTGATCGGTAGACCTTCATAACCTTTGACCCCTGCAATGCCACTCCACGCCACTGATACTCCTCTGCTAAGAGGCGCCAAGACCAACCCAGAAACCCGTTCCGGCCTGACAACAACAATTCTGCTCATGGTGACACCTGAAGCAGCGGCGACTTTGCCGGTTACCTTGGTGACCCCCGCTTTTTTGCAATAGATTGCGCCGGTGCCACTGTTAATAGACAACACCCCCGTATTGGTGGTGGAAAAAACTCCTGCTGCAAGCTGACAATAGGAAGCCGAAAAACCACGATTCCAGTTTTTTAGACTCATGTAGTATTTGCCCCCCACACGAAGGGAGGTATCTGAAATGGTTTTTCGGTCAGTGGTTGAAATGTATGATTTAAGCTTTAGATATGAATCGGATAATTTAACACCAACCTTGGATTTACTAACATTGGCACCTTCATGAGATGTGCTGGAAGAACTGGATTTGCTGAATTCTTCCACCCAATATATGTACCCATCCGGGCTTTGAAACGCTGCAGCGCCATAGGATTTGTAGCTCCCCGTCAGGCGATTGTGCCGGTGGCCGGAAGACCCCATCCAACTGCTGTTGGCCTTGGTTGCAGTAGCTAGGTATCCCACATACAAATTTTCTCCATTAAGTTTACTTGACGCCGAGTACCAGACAGCCCCGGTTGGCCTGGTATGACTAAAGTATATGGCCGCTTCCCGCGCTCGAGCCTTTGCCGCCTGCTCCAAAGTGGCATCCCATTTTAGGGAACCCACCGAAGCGCTTTTTCGTGCAGTGTTGACTTTTTGGAGAAGTTCATAGGCTGTGGCTTGTTTTTCAATGCTGGAAATATACCCGGTAAAGGTGGTGGCACCATAGACATGGCCGCTCTCAAAAAAAAAGCCCTCCAACTAAAAAACTGACCATCACAAAAAATAAGGTCAGCACCTTTAGAAATGTCTCCTGATGGCTCATCAGAATAGACGAACCCCTTTGTTTCCCTGTGTTCATCTCTTTCACCGTATAATCTCCCTTTTGAATTGAAATCATTTGGTATCAACATATTATTATGTTATGAATATTATAATAACATATCTTTATATTTATGCAAGCCTACTCTTATTTGGTAACCCCGTCCCGGTCCTGAATTTTTGCCAGTTCCCGCGCCTCCAAAACCGTATAGGCCACCTTGCCCACCAGCGTCTGAGGCAACTTATCCAAGTATTCAAACTCGTAGGGCATGGCATAATGAGCGATGTTTCGTTTGCATAATTGATAAATGGAGTCTTTCACCTCTTCTGTCAAGGGCACCTCCGGTCTTAGTACCACAAACGCCTTTACCTTTTGCATTTTGTAGGGATCCGGCACACCGATGACGGAGCTCATCAATACAGCTTCATGACCATCAATAATGTTCTCCAGCTGAGATGGGTAAATAGAGTACCCGGAGGAAATAATCATCCTCTTCAATCGTTGCTTAAAATGGATGAACCCCTCATCATCCATGACCCCCAGGTCCCCTGTATGCAGCCACACTCTCCCATCTTCATGTTGCTGTAAGGTGGATTCCGTTTCGGCCGGATTGTTCAAGTACCCCAGCATCACCGATGGGCCGCTGATACAAATTTCTCCTTCGTCTCCATAGGGCACTTCATTTTTTGTGCTGGCTTTGACGATTTTATAGTAGGTGTCAGGAAATGGAATGCCAATGCTCCCTTCTTTGTAAAAATCTTTGGGAGTAATACAGCTGGCTGTCACGCACTCGGTGAGGCCATATCCTTCCCGAAGCTGGACGGTAGCCCCATGTTCTCGGAGAAATGCATCCACTTTCTTTTTCAGCTCCACCGACAAGGTATCTCCCCCTGAAAAGACCCCAATCAGGCAAGACAAATCCACCCCTTCCATTCGCTTATTCCGCAAAAGGGCTTCATACAAAGTTGGCACTCCGGCGATGTAATTGGGTTGTACGGTTTTTAATAGTTTTGCGTAGGTGTCCGCACTGAATTGAGGCACCAAATGACAACACCCTCCAACCAGCAAAAATGTGTGGATGCCAACCCCCAAACCAAATCCATGAAAAATCGGCATAATGGAAAGCATCTTTTGTCCGGGCCTCAGGGTTTCCCCGGAAGCCGCAGTTTGCATGGCCAAGGCATTAAAATTCAAATTGGACAGCAAAATCCCCTTGGTAATCCCGGAAGTTCCACCGCTGTACAAAATTGCCGCCGGGTCGTTTCCCCTTTTATGGGCCAAATATTGCCCCTGCCACTTCAATCCTTTTTCCATAAAATCCACCCAGGTAATCATGGGGGCATCCTTGGAGATTTTTGGGATTTTTCGACCCTTGGTTGCCTGAAATCCCATTTTTTTGAGAAATGACAATTCTGAGGCAATGGATGCAACAATGACGTATTTCAACGTTGGGGTATTCCCCCGTATGGCTTCTACTTTTGGATAAAAAGCATCCAGCACCAACATGCCTTTGCTTTGGGAAAGGTTCAGGTAAAATTCTATTTCTCCCTGTGAAGATAACGGATGTACCATATTGGAAATGGCCCCCATCAAGTTTAAGGCATAAAACATAATGATGCCCTGTGGGGTGTTGGGCATGCAGATGGTGACCTTATCCCCCGGTTGGATTCCAAGGCAACGAAGGGCTTTGGCGCACTGGTGAACTTTAGCCAAAAAAGCATCGTAACTGGCTGTTTTTCCCAGAAAATTGTAGGCCTCCAACTTAGGATAAGCCTTTGCGTTTTCTTCAATGAGATCAATCATAGAAAGGTCTGGATAATCCAAATGCTGGGGTATATTCCCGTAGGAAGCGTACCATGGTGTTTTAATGGTCATATTCAATCCTTCCCGGCCTATTCGCCGTCATAGCCAATGGCTTCTTGTAAGGGTTGCAACAACATTTCCGGATGTTCAATAATGTATCGCATTAATTTCATAGATTTGGCAAAATAAAATCCATCGGCTATCCGTTCATCTACGTTAAAACCAAAGTTGACAACATCACGAATCACCGGCAATCCATCTTGACCGATGAGTTGCTCTTTGTGGATTTCGCCAATGGTAATCATAATTGAATTGGTTCCATAGTTGTTAAGATGGTGATAGGTGGCATCACTTTTGATGCTGCCAAGATTGGAAAGAAGCACAGATACGTAGTTTGTATCCCCTTCGGTGAGAGACGCCGGCATCTTCCCATAAAAATCCAAAATCCGAAATCCTCTCATGGAAAGGCGTTGCAAAAATCGGGGAAGTCGTGCAAATAGATTGATGGTGGAGTCCAGGTCGCTTTTTCCACTATCTCGCAGACCTTTGGTGTCACCCAGAATGGTTCGGCTAATGTCCTCCAATGTGGTTCCACCGTCTACTTTCATGGTCAAAAGAAGCTCTTCCCCATAATCGTTCAGTTGTCTTTTTACCACAAAGGCAAAAGTCAACTCGTCCCGTTGGTACATTCTACGCCCAGCCACAAATCGGTTCAGCATTTCCCTGTGCCATAGGGTTTTGGCAATGGCAGCTACAAATGCATGGAACACCTTGGTTTGAACCTCTGGGTTCTCTTTGTTTCTGTCCTGAACCAATTGAAGCAACGCAGTTACGTCAAACTGCTCTTTGCTGTAGATTTCTGCCTCAGTCCGATTGGGAAAGAGATTCATCATCACTGCATGAAACCCGTCGATATCACGAATCCATCGACCGTCCCGTCGATCCCCTCTTCTTTTTTTGTCTGCCATGTTACTCCCCGTTGACTTGCTCCTTAAACGAAAGTATAAATAATGATGATATTATATGTATTTTTGAACCTGTTTTCAACAATTTCTTCGTTTGTGGTATAATGGCACCTATGGAGGGTTTGATTCATGGGTCTTTTTGAAAAAATAAATGAAGCGGGAGCTCCCCTAATGACCTGGCTTTCCCATGTCATTCACGGAAATGAATGGATTGCGGATACCTATACCACCATTGCCCGGTGGGTCTTTGTCATTTTGGCATTGTTTATTGTCATTAAATCTGTTCGCAGCCTTTGGGCTTCACGAGGCGCTTCTGAAATTTGGGCTTACCTTATTTTGCCTGACGGAAACCATATCCCCCTAACCCATTGGGAAAGCGTGATTGGTCGTTCCAAAAACGCCGATGTGGTGGTAGACGTCATGACGGTTTCCCGGAATCATGGTCTTTTGGTACGAGATGAACTGGGAAACTGGCGTTACAACGATCTAGGATCCAGCGGCGGTTCCCAAGTCAATGGGCATACCGTTTACAAGTCCACTCCGGTCGAAGCGGGGGATACCATCTCTCTGGCCGGTGCAGACTGCCTGTTTATTCCTGCCAGTTTAGAAGAAAAACTGGATAACTTGGATGAACGACGAAAGACCTCCTTTGCCGCTTCCCCGGTTTCTTCTTTAGTGGCCCTGACGATTTTTCAGTTTTTACTTTGTATTCAACTGATTGTGGCAGAAGGGAAAGATTTAACCCTGTCTGTTATGATTGGCATTTTGGGGCTGTCTGCCCTTATGTGGATTTTCTGGGGGATTCTTCGTTCCCTGCAATTGCGGCATTTCGAAATAGAGACCATCGCATTTTTCTTGTGCACTTTGGATTTGGCGGTCACCGCCACGTCTTCCCCTGACGAAGTCATTAAGCAGCTTATCGCCATATTCCTTGGAGTTTGCTTGTTTTTTGGTATGTGCCTTTATCTTCGGGATCTTCGCCGCACCTTGCTGATTCGCCGAATTTTGGTGGGAGGCAGTATGCTTTTACTTTTGGTTAATCTGGTGTTTGGCACCTTAACTTACGGATCCACCAACTGGGTGAGCTTGGGGGGATTTTCTTTTCAACCTTCAGAATTTGTGAAAATCGCCTTTATCTTCATTGGTTCTGCAACCTTGGAAGAGTTGTACCAAAAGAAGAATTTAGGCCTGTTTATGGTATTTTCCCTGTTTTGCTTGGGATGTCTGGCAGTCATGGGAGACTTTGGAACGGCCGCCATCTTTTTTGTCACCTACCTGGTCATCTCCTTTCTCCGAAGCGGAGAGTTTTCCAAACTGTTTCTCACGGTAGGCGGCGCTGTAGGTGCCGGGCTGATGATTCTTCGATTCAAGCCATATATTGCTGCCAGGTTTGAAACCTGGGGACATGCTTGGCAATATGCGGATGCCGGCGGTTTTCAACAAACCCGAACTATGACAGCCGGTGCCAGCGGCGGCTTGTTGGGATTGGGCAGCGGAGAAGGCTGGCTTCACAACGTATTTGCGGCAGATACGGATTTGGTCTTTGGCATCCTCTGCGAAGAATGGGGGCTGATTATTGCTGTGTTGGCTGTCCTCTCCATTTTTGTTCTTGCAATTTTTGCCTATCGGTCTATTCTATCCGGCCGTTCGGCGTTTTATACCATTGCGGCTTGCTCCGCAACATCCCTGTTTATTTTCCAGACCATGCTTAATGTATTTGGTTCTGTAGATTTGTTCCCCCTTACAGGGGTAACTTTTCCTTTTGTTTCCAACGGAGGAAGTAGCATGATGGCTGCCTGGGGGTTGCTTGCCTTTGTGAAGGCGACCGATACTCGGCAGGATGCCAGCTTGGCTGTGAGGGGTGTCGATGAAGAGGAACTGGAAGGAGGTACCCTATGAAAAAGCTGGATAAACGTGCATATATGTGTTTGGCCCTTGCCGCATTCCTTTTTTTGGGCGTCTGCTTCTATATTGGCAAAGTTGTGATTTATGGCAGCACCTGGGTAAGTTATCCTGCCAACCAACACATCTATGCCAAGGGGAAAATCAGCACCGGCAGCGTCTATGATGTGAACGGTACTCTTCTCATGAAAAACACCACCAGCGGTACGCCCAAGTACAATAGCGATACTTCTATTCGAAAAGCACTGCTTCATGCCACCGGAGATGCAGATGGGAACATCATCACCGGCGCCAACAAAGCGTTTGCCGGACGACTGGTTGGCTACAACCTGCTCACCGGTACTTATTCCTCGAAGAAAACCGGCCGCCAGCTTTACCTGACCCTGGATGCAGATGTGTGCAAAACCGCTTACAACGCTTTGAATGGAAGAAAAGGCACTGTTGGAGTTTATAACTATAAAACCGGAGAAATCATTTGCATGGTCAGTTCGCCTACATACGATCCGGCGAATCCGCCAACCATCGCTTCAGATGACACCTCCGGGGTCTATGTCAATCGGTTTACTTCATCCACTGTTGTGCCCGGCTCTATTTTCAAACTGGTCACTGCTGCCGCCGCTTTGGAAGAAATATCGGATATTAACTCTTGGACCTATACCTGTACCGGCGAGTACAGCCTTGGTACTGCAGAAACGGATCGGGTCACCTGTCCCACCGCCCATGGGGAAGTCACCTTCAAAGAGGCCTTGGCCGTTAGTTGCAACTGTGCCTTCGCCAAATTATCCTTGACGCTGGGAAATGAAACCCTGGAGAAATACACAAAAAAGGCAGGCTTGATGAATTCCTATTCAATTAACGGTATTCAAACTGCCAAAGGATCTTTTCAATTCCCCGATAACAAAGTAACCCTTGCTTGGACAGGCATCGGACAAAACAAAGATTTGGTTAACCCTTGCTCCATGATGGTATATGTGGGCGCCATCGCCAACGGGGGCAAAGCTGCCGTGCCTCGATTAATTGAAAGTGTCAAGTTCGGCAACGGCCTTCCCGCCGGACTGTTCTTTTCACGAAAAACCGACGAGTTAATCAGTGCTGACACTGCCACCACCTTGGAAAAATACATGCACAACAATGTGGTTGAAACCTATGGAAAGTCTAATTTCCCCGGGCTGAATCTTTGCGCAAAATCCGGCACAGCAGAAGTCGGCGGCAATAAGGCACCCAACTCATGGTTCACCGGATTTATTAGAAATGATGGATATCCTTATGCCTTTATTGTGCTGGTAGAAAACGGCGGCTCAGGAAGCAGCACTGCCGGCAGCATCGCCAACAAAGTATTACAGGAAATTGTGAAAGACTAATAGGGGGATTCCATATTTATTGTTGTACCATCTTTTCTGATGTACACATTTCCCGTGTCGGTGTTGATCAGCACATTTCCGCTATATACCAACAAACTATTTATCTGCTCATTTTGATCATCTACGTAAATCATTTGCCTTATTTCCTCTCCGGACCTCTTCATTTTATAAACCGTATTGCCTCTGGTGAAGTATATCCAGTCTCCTTCAATGTTTAAGCAGTTGAAAGTGCCAATCGGCCCCTTCCCCAAATTTATTTCTTTTCCCCCAATTGTTTTCTTGAGTAAGTAACATTTATTTGTCCCATAATCCACTCTAACATAGTAGATTTCATTTTTATCCGCAACGTAATCCCCAATTTCGGAGGATAGTTGTAATATCTTCTCGGTTTTTGTTCCATCTGGTTTCATTCTAAAAAGATTATAATAGTCGGAACAGTAAATCCAACCGTCGTCAATGGCAATTTCTTCTACACTTTTAAGTTCTTTTCCGGCAATTGGAATTTGCCTCTTATTTGCCCCTCCCAAGCTCATGATATATACCGAGCCACCTTTTAAATATACAATTCCCTCTTTTGCAATAACATAATTCCCCGAATAATCATCTCCATCCAGCAATTTCATTTGGACACTCCCATTTTTGCTTATCCTATAGATGTCTGTATCGCCAACTTCGTCCAAGAGGGCCTCTTCTGCCGTAAAATAAATCCACCCATCAAAGACAGCCACATTGCCTAGCTCACAATTACCATGCGATGTGGCAAAAAAGATTTCGAGCTCTGCATTGTCTGCAAGCCGTTGCTTCACAATATGTTCTGACTCTTCAGGTCCAAATAGCCAATTCCCTGTCAAAACAAAAGATGTCCCCCCCCACTGCTGATTTCTTTGGTTTCCAAAAGATTCCACGGCTTCCAACTCTTTGACGTCTTTTATTACCGTTTCGGTCTTGCCGCAGGCAATCTGGGAAAGGCCTATGATGGTTATCAGCAAAAGAATTCCTAACTTTTTCATGGTTTATTCCTCTCCATTGGCTTGGGATGCATCAAAAAAGAGCATTCAAAAATGCTCTAATTAGGTTTGGCTATGAATTTATATGCTATCCCCTGTCCCATTCCGACTTCCTTTCTTTGTCTTCCTGATATCAGTATATACATTCAGGAGACTGATTTCAACTATATTGCATAGCTGCCTAAAGGGTCACAGATTATTTCAGGCTTTTTAAAATGGCTTCTATCATCTGATTGGCCGGGCCGGCTTTCAAACCACCGTCAATATAGATATCTTCCCCGGTAATATATTTGCAATCGTCTGCCGCCAAAAAATGATACAAGGCAGCCGCTTCTTCCGGCTGACACATTCTGGCCAAAGGGGTTTGAATCTTCATAACCAACAACTCTGTTTCACATCCGTCGGCATAGGCCATGGGGGTGTCAATGGTATTGGGACAAATGCAATTGACCCGGATGCCTCGTGGGGCCAGTTCAATGGCAGCGGCTTTGGTCACTCCTACCACTGCGCTTTTGCTGGCAATATAGGCGCCGTATCCGGCGTAATCCCCATTGGCGGAGTTGGAAGCGGTATTGAGAATTACCCCACCGTCTTTCATGTATTTTTGACCATATTTTATGCCATAGACAACACCCATCAAATTCACACCCATCAGGCGCTGAAAGGTCTGGGGATTGGTGTCTGCCAAAAGTTCTTCCGGGCTGATAATCCCTGCATTGTTCACCACAATATCCAAGGGGCCACCGTAATTGGCAGCGTCTTTCATCAACCTTTCTACCTGGTCCTCTTTGCTTACATCCGTTTGGATAAAGCGGGCACCCAGTTGGGTAGCCAATTCTCCGGTTTTTTCATTGATATCGGCCATAATCACTTTGGCCCCGGCGTCAACAAACCTTTTGGCGGTGGCATATCCCAGACCGGAACCGGCGCCGGTTACCACAGCAACTTTATCTTTTATCGAAAAAAATTCCATGGGCATTCCTTTCTTCTTCTTGGATTTCATCAAGGGAATTCCCGGGGGCTTTCTCCCGGGATTCTTCCCTGATATTTTACCACTTATTATAAACCAGCGGAACAAATTTCTTGGTGGTTTTCCGCAAAATCCTTGCTTCTTCTTCCGCTTTGAGTTTCATGTAACTATTAAACCGTTTGGGATCCAACTTGCCTTCTCTGATGGCCTGTTTCAAGGCGCACCCCGGCTCATTGCCGTGGGTACAGTCGTAGAATCGACATTCCAACGCCAAGTCAATGATGTCTTCAAAAACCTCATCTACATCACTTTCATCCAAGGCCAATTCCCGGATCCCCGGGGAATCGATGACCGCGCCGCCATCCTCCAAAACAAACAGTTGTCTGTAGGTGGTGGTGTGTCTACCTCTGGCATCATCCTGTCGAATTTCAGCGGTTTCCATGGCTTTCTTGCCAAGCAATTCATTGATAATGGTTGATTTTCCCACACCGGAGGATCCAACAAAGGCAACGGTTTTTTCTCTGTGAATCAATTCCCTGATTTGTGGCAAACCGTCCCCGGTAAAACTGGAGGAAAGGTATACCTCCACGCCGGGATGATCTTTTTCAATCTCGATTTGGTACAATTCTTTTTCCTCTGTCAAGTCCGCTTTGGTCAACAAAACCACCGGTCGGATATTGCATCCATAGGCCACCGCCAAATATCGTTCCAACCTTCGCCTATTAAAGTCGTGGTTCAATGACATACAGATAAACAAAATGTCCACGTTGGCTGCGATTCCTTGAGTGTTTCCACTGGTGCCTGCCTGGGTTCTTTGAAGAAGCGTAGTTCGAGGCTTCAGGCTGAGAATGACAGCATCTCCCTCACGGTCCGTATCTCGGTCCAACTCCACCCAATCCCCTACAAGAGGGTAGTCTAATGTTTTTTTGGTTTCATAAGCAAGCTTTCCCGACAAAACCCCAAGAAAGGAAGTTTCATTGTTTTTGGTAATGACTTCATACTGCTGATGATGCTGGGAAATAATTCTTCCTAAATATCTTTTGTTTTCCATTTGATTTCTCCATAATTTTTTTATTTTCGGGGTGAAAAATACCCGGGTTTTACCGACTTTGGGCATAAAAATACCCGGGTACCATTTATTCCGGGCATAAAAATACCCGGCGAAAAACTCCTCCCGGGCAGAATTCAAATTGAAACTCAAAACAAAAGAATTACCTTTTGCCTCCGGGAGGACAAATGCTCACTTGCTCCAGTTGTATGCGAACCATAAAAACTCCTCCTTCATAATTATTTATATATATTATATCATATTATACATGCTAGTACAACATAAAAATGTTTTCGATCTTTGCAACCAGTCAAAAAAAGCCTACCGCCGACCATTTTATGGCCGGCGGCAACATCTGTTCTCATTTCAGATGGTGGCTTGTGAAGATCGTTTTGATCTTTAGGGAATCAATTTGAGATATTGTTATGAGGGATTGTTTAATAATAAAGGTCTGACGGGCCTTTGTACTCTTGAATGGTGTTTCCTCCATCTACAATAAATTCCTGCCCCGTAATGTAAGAGGCTTTATCAGATGCCAGAAATACATTCATATTGGCCACTTCTTCCGGGGTGCCGCCTCTCCCTGCAGGAGTGTTTTGGGCCCCCACCGCTTCTTCCTCCGTTTGGGATGCAGTGGCAATCCAGCCGGGAAGTACGTTATTGATCATAATGTTGTACTTAGCCGTCTCAATGGCAATGGATTTGCTCATGCCAATGATGGCGGCTTTTGCCGCACCATAGGCTGCCGACCCGGGGTTACTGACCACAGGTCCGGTAACCGAAGAGGTGTTGACGATACGCCCATATTGATTTTTAATCATGTGGGGCAATACTGCTCTCGTCACATTGAAGCAGATATTCAAATTTCGGTCAATGGAGGAATCCCAACTTTCATCGGTGAGCTGGTCAAAGGTGAAGGATTCGTCTTCCTGACCAACTTGAATCATTCCCGCATTGTTGATTAACACATCAATAACCCGGTATTTTTGGATGACGTTTTCCACCAACTCGTTCACCTGGCCTCGGTCCATCAAGTCTGCAACAAACCCTTCTACCTCAACGCCCAAGCCTCGAAGTTCTTCCGCTCGTTGATACACTCGCTTCGTGGTTGCGGTCAAAATGATTTTGCCTCCCAAGTGTCCAAGGATTTTGGCTGTTTGAAACCCAATTCCCGACTCGCTGCCAGCGCCGGTTACCAGGCAAATCCGATCTGTAAAGTCAATAAATTTATTCATGACTACAGAATGTTGCTGACGATTTCGTCAAACACTTTCGTATGATGGTCGATGTCCTTTTCTGACGTCTCGGCAGAAATCAACGCCATGTTGTGGAAAGGTGTCATCAAAATGCCTCTGTTCAAAGAAGCAAGGTGCATGTACTGGTCCAGTTCAAAGTCTACGGCTGCTTCGGCTTCTCCACCGTTCATGGCAGGTGCCTTTCTAAACCAATATTCGGTTCTGCAGCCCAGCTGAGTGGTGTTCCAAGGCAGGTCATACTTGTCGATGACCGACTGGATGCCTTGATTAAACTTGACAGCCAGCGGAATGTTTTTGTTGTAATAGTCTTGAGTCAAAACTTCGCTAAGAACGGCTTTCATGGCATGCATGCTCAACGCATTGGCTGCCAAAGTGCCACCGATTCCGCCGATATCACATAGTTCGGGAGGAATGGCTGCGGCCACTTTTTTGCCCAGCTCTTCAGTGAATCCATATGCCCCTGCAGGGATGCCGGCAGCAATGGTTTTGCCCACAACGACCATATCCGGCTTCAGGTTGTACTCTTTGGTACATCCGCCAACGCCGGCACAAATGGTGTGGGTTTCATCAATAATCAGCAATGTACCGTACTTGGTGCAAAGCTCTCGAAGCTTGTCATGATATCCGGGAATAGGGTGAACGATTCCGCAGTTGGTCATAACAGGTTCCGCCAGTACAGCGGCCACATCCCTGTCTTTCAACGCATTTTCAAGAGCTGCCACGTCATTCCATTCAATGACTTTGGTGGTGATAGCAGGATCACACTGGGGTCCTAAGCTACCGTCTTTTGCTACGGTCTTGCCGGTTTTTTCATCAATGACTGCCACGGTTTCGTCAACGGAGCCATGGTAGCACCAGTTATATACCACAACTTTTGGCCGTTGGGTGACTTCTCTGCAAAGTCTCAGGGCAAAACGATTGGCATCGGTCGCGCTGGTGGAAAACTGCCAGTATTTCATACCGAACCTTCTGTTCAGTTCTTCTCCTACCCATACTGCGTCTTCTGTGGGAAGCATCAGGGTGGTGCCTTTTTGTACGTATTCAGTGATTGCTTTCACTGCCGGTTCAACGGCATGGCCAATCATGGAACCGGTATCTCCCAGACAGAGATCCAGATATTCGTTTCCGTCCACATCCCAGAAATGGGCGCCCTTGGCGGTTTCAACGAAAACAGGATAGCTTCCTGCCCACTTGGTCATCCAATTCATAGGAACACCCTGAAGCAGGCTGCCCTGAGCTCTTTTGTACAGTTCGCCGGATTTAGGGTGATTCTTGTCGAATAGCTCAATTTCTTTGGCCATCTGAGCCTTGAGTTTGTCTCTGTTAATCATTTTCATTTTCCTTTCCTAAATGGATCTGTAAACATTTTCATGTCTCATTACTTTGTTTCTCTTCACGTCATATATATAGGTGCAAGTCCCATGCCAACAAGATGATTCTGCCATCATCCCAACCAAAACGCTACGCCAAATTTTCATCTTCAATGCTGATGATATTTCCAAAACCTGAAAACACCTTGAATCTGCAAGGATTTTTGAAAAGACTTGAAACGATCCACACGCTGAAAAAGTTTGCTGCAGGTTTTTTTGCGGTCATGATTTCACCCCCGAAGTCCAGGTTTTTCTCCAGAAAGCGCCACCGAGTTGTCAAATATGACAATGATGATTGTTAAAATTGACAATTATCTCCACCGGATGATACAATGCTCCTAACAACGCAGGAAAGAAAAAGAAGGGGATTTCTATGCTTACACTTTCATCTATTCAAAATACCGTTATGCAGGTGGCCGAAGCCATTACCGCTGCCCTGGATATTGAAACAGAAATTGTGGACCAACGACTTCGCATCATCGGCGGCACCGGAAGGTACGTAAAAAAAATCGGTTCTTTGGAGGAAGACGGGATGCTGGACTCCAGTTACATTTATGCGTCTATTTTGCGAACCGGCCGGGAATATGTTTGTATGGACGTTCGAAAGGATCTCAATTATAACCAAAAAGAGGGGGAATTTGCCGAAATCAGTTGCCCCATTCAGGTGGAAAATCAAATCATCGGCATCATCGGCCTGGTTGCTTTCACCCCCAAACAGCAAGAAAAAATGTCATCAAAAAGTGGCACCTATCTGAATTTTCTTCGCCGCATGTCCGAACTGATTGCCAGCAAGCTTATCGAGTCCCAAAGCAATTCCAAATTGGCTTCCATGCTGGAATCCATGCCGGAAGGCCTGTTGGCCACCGATGGAGACGGTAAGATATTTTCCTGCAACTTCACCTGCGAAATGCTGCTTAATCGCAAACGGGAAGAAATGGTGGGGATGAATATTGAAAAACTGTTTCCCAAAGAGGACTTTTTTTCCATGCCCGGGAGAAACGGCCAAGCCACCACCAAGGAAATCGTTTCAGAAGAAAAACGATTCTTTTTCACCGCCGTGCCCATTCCCGGCATTGGCATGATGTATCTGTTTCAGGATATGGAAGAAGCGGCAGCCAAAGCCAGTCAGCTGGCCCACACCGACAGCGGCACCACCTTTGAAAACATACTGGGTCAAAGCCAGCCTATCCTTGAGGCAAAACGCCGGGCCCTGCAAGTTTCCACCACCGACTCCACCGTGTTAATCACCGGAGAAAGCGGCACAGGCAAGGAACTGTTCGCCAGAGCCATTCACAGTGCCAGCCCCCGGTTCGCCGGACCCTTTATTTCCATTAACTGCGGTGCCATTCCCGATGCCCTTTTGGAAAGCGAATTGTTTGGATACGAAAAAGGTGCTTTCACCGGGGCCTCCACCATGGGAAAGCCGGGGAAATTTGAAATCGCCAACAAAGGAACCATCTTTTTAGACGAAATCGGCGACATGCCCATTCACCTTCAGGTGAAGCTGCTTCACGTTCTTCAGAACAAATCCATGGAAAGAGTGGGCGGGGTTTTGCCTATCAAAACCGACGTGCGAATCATCGCCGCCACCAACAAAGACTTGGAAGATCTGATCCAAAAAGGGGAATTCCGGGAAGATTTATATTTTCGTCTTAACGTCATTCCGTTGATCATTCCCTCTCTTCGGGAACGGGGAGATGATATTACTTTGCTTCTGATGGATACCTTGTCCCGATTCAACAAATTATTAGGCAAAGAGGTGAAAGGGTTTCATCCACAGGCTATGGAATTGCTTTCCGGGTACCCTTGGCCGGGAAACGTGCGGGAACTGGAAAACGCCGTGGAATATGGTGTCAACATGGCCTCCGGCAAGGAAATCCTGTTGACCAACCTGCCTCCCCGCATTCAAAAAGAAGCCCCCTCTTCAGGCGCTTTTATCACTACAGACAAAAACCCTGGGGAAGCATCCTTCTCTTTCTTCAAAAATGAAGATCCAACCTTGAAGGAGACCACCGATGCGGCCCACCGCACCGTCATTTCCGCCTGCCTGAAAAAAACCGGCACCTCTTTGGACGGGAAGCGAAAAGCGGCATCCCTATTGGGCATCAGCGAATCTACTTTGTACCGACGAATTCGAGAGTTGGGGCTGTAGGGAGGTTACCCTATCTCAGGGCGCCATTTAATCATTCTCATATTCCGGCAAAACATTTGTCAAATCGATTTCCGTGCCATCCTTTTTGATATATATCTTCTTTTCTTCTATCAGAATACTCCCTTCGTCTTTGTGGCTTACAACAAAGACATCGCCATCCTGCAAGTAGATGTTTTTTATGTAGCAGGCCTCGTCCGGAAAACTGTAGACCAATTGCTTTTCGCCTTTCTTCGCCACATTCAACTTATACAGGTCATTCCCGTCCGCAAAATACAGCCAGTCGCCCTCTTTGTTCAGGCACTCTGTCCAATCCGAGCATTCAGCCAACGCCGTTTCCTTTCCGTCATTCGTTCTCATTATTACTTTATGCTCTGTTATTTTCTTGTTGCTGGTAAGATAAAACTCCTGCCCTTGGTCCACAATAACTCCTCTTGCGTCAGCTAATTCGAGAACCTTTTCTTTCCCAGTTCCATCAATGTGCATGCGATGCAGAAAGCTGTAGTCTTCAGAGTCTCCCCCTGTATAATATATCCATCCATCGTCTATTCCAAATAAATAATAATCTTCTCCCGGAAGTTTTTTCGATGAACCTCCGCTTAAACTGATTGCATAAATTTCAGAACCATTATTGTAAAGAATAGCCTCTTCTGTCAGGATAAATGACACTTCTTCGTCGGGGTAGTTTAACTTAAAGTCAGCCAAAAATTGCTTTTCCCCACCATCTTTCTTCATCCGATAAAGTGAATATTTGGAAAGAGAGTCCCCTGGATCAAGCCCCATTTCTACAAAATAGATCCAATGGTCAAATAAGGCGACTTGGGTGATTTCCCGATTTTTGAACAGATGAAATTTGGTATATATTTTTTCGGCGTTTGTAGGGGTTTCAATTGGAAACTTCACAATCTCGCGAAGAAACGTCCCAAATTCCCCAACATAGATGTCATCTCCACCAAACGCATAATAAGATAACTCCTTTTGTTGCTGATTTCCAAAGGACAGTACAGGGGTCAGATCTGATGGCATTTCCCAACTGTTTGTCTCACTCTCGTCGCTAGATATATAACTATCGGTGTCAACCAGTAAGTAAGTAGCAAATATCACGACCAGTACCAATAATATACTGCCAGCAATCACCACTGCTTTTTTCTTCATTATTTCTCCCATATGGGGAAACTTTAATTTGGACAAGGCAAGACACAACCCTATCCCTGCGCCAATTCCCGTCCAAATTGGCACGTACCACATAACGTCCCCATACTGCCCTATTAGATTTTCCATCCAAGGATTTATTCCAATATCATCCCCTATATATTCACTTAAATTTCCAAAAGGCACAGCCACGGCGCCACAAACAATGGAAAACATTAATATGGCTTTGGGGCCATAAAAAATTCCACCAAAAGTGGCTCCATAAATAATGCCCATCACGGGGCAAAGAATAAGATAGAAACCATACATATCATCATTATTGTCCGACATAATATATCCCAAAAGCAATATTACCAAAAACGTGACAAAAGCCGCCGCCGCCACGGCGCCCACCGCTCTTCTTGCAAATAAATTGCGCTGGAAAATACCTAACAGCAAAGTCCCCATCCCTCCTGTAAGCAAGAGCCATGTCATAATGATCCCTGCTCCCCAATCCAAGTTTTCTGTTAAGGTAAATACCACAAACGCACTTATAGAAAAACAAGCCGCTCCAAGAATGATCATTTTACATATATTTTTTATTAGGCCTTTATCATATTTCATTACTTAAATCCTCTTCACAAACGACACTTATTGAATCAGATTGGCAAAAGCACAACTGTTCCATAAACCCAATTTCCGTCTTTACTTGAGAACCAGCCACACCAATAAGTTCTATTATTTTGATCCCCAATTCACCTACTGTCTGCCCACATAATCTGTTAGATCTGTTACTGTGCCATCCTGTTTGATATACATAACTTGGCCCCCATTGTAAGTAATAAGGAGATCTCCATCATATACGGAAATAGATGATGCAAAACTATCTTCGCCTCTAAAACAATAGACAGTCTCTTCTTCACTTTTCCCATCTGTATTGATCCGATACACTTTATTTCCGGCACCAAAATACACCCAATTGCCTTCCTTATTAAACAAATAAACTCCATCCGAAGCTTCGAACAAAACCTTTTCTTCTCCGCCAATCGTTTGTTTTTTCAAATACTCCTCCGGTTTATATTCACTGTAAGTAGAAAAAAAGATCTTCTCTCCATCCACTACATACAGTCTTTTTTCGGCTAAATCCAGGACTTTCTGCATATCCGAACCGTCAAACCGAGTTCGATATAATAAATCATTTTGCTCAAATATTGTGTAATAATGGCTTTCATAATAAATCCATCCATTGTCAACTCCTGCAAGATATATATCTGTATCATCTTCTGTTTCATCGGGTATAATCGCTTCCTTTTCTGTCCCATCCAGATTCATTGTAGATATGCCCTTTTCATCCTCATATACTATCTTTTCTTCTGTTAAAACATAAAGCATATCCCCCTTTGGACCACTAAATTTCCCTAATTTTTCTCTGTCACTACCATCTTCTCGAATTCTATAAAGATAATACATTTCTGTGGATTCATCTGAGTCTATTTCACATTCTGCAAAATAGACCCATCCGTCAAATACGCTTACCTGCCTGAGAGACATGTCCGAAGATGAAGGTAGTGAATATACAGTTTTAATAGATGAAGACACAGAATAGAGGCTTTCAAGTACTGCGGGGCTTCCGATTTGCAACTTTATAATTTTCTCCATATCTTCTGATCCAATTTCATGTCGCCATGTCACCGTATACAGATTATTTCCATCATACGCATAAGTATTCCAGAAATTGTCTTGTTGGTTTCCAAAAGATTTTAATGAATTATAGTCACTCATATTACTATTTTTATCGTTGCTCAATAACATAACAGCCGCACACACCAACACGATTATTGACAATGAAATTCCTGCAAATATTTTCACTTTCCTCTTCATTCTGTGCTCCTCCTGTCAAACCTTTGGATTAGTCAATTTTATCTACTGAGACAAACTATCATCGGAGACGTAAAAGATACCATCTTTGATTTCGTTGATCGGAAATTCATATTCCAATTGCTCTTTTCTTTCTCCCCTAACTTTCCAGTCGACCCCAACGATAATAGACACCTTTCCATCGTTTGCCAAGGAGGAAAAATGAAAATCATTCCTCTCCGGTGTGTTATTCAAGGCAAGACCATCATATAGAGCCGTGACCTTCTTTTTGACACCATCCTTGGTTTCATATTGTATTTTGATCTGTATTTCATATGGGGAGTATCCGCTTGTGTGGGCATAATAGAAATATTGACTACCAATCCGGATGCACTTTGCTTCAATTTCTGACCCAGCGTCGCATATGCGAAGTCCATCTTGTACTAGAATAATTTTTAGCTCCTCTGAATCATTGTTTTCTATTGTAATCTTTCCGTAAAGGCAATCCTGGTAATGCCACACCATCCACAATGCAAGACCGGCCACAATAAATAAGGCAAGGGAAAGCAACAAAATTTTCTTTTTCATATGATTCCTCCGATTGGCGCGTTTTAGCACGTTCTTACAATAGTTTTTGAGGTTGAATTCAATTTTACCGGATGGGATGAACTGCAAACAAAAAGCGCATCACAAATGCGCCTTTTATATTTCACCAAATTCTTTCCGATTCCCCACTTATCCATAAAGCCCCCCCATTAATGAACCCTCAACAACATTTACTATCTTTATGATAAATTATTTTGGGTAACAAGGCAAGGGTTTGGCGTATTTTATGTGCTTGTTTTGGGAGGTTCGGTCTATTTAGGATTTAGAACGTGAAAAAATTCCGGTTGACCCCAAAAGAAAGAAAGACGCCTTCCAACGTTCCGGTTTCCAATAAAGCGTCGATTCTTGGCGCCAAATTTGCTCCAAGGTCCTTTAGATAGTCCCACGAAGCACCCGGGGCAAGTTGAAGTTGACTACACAGCGTCTCGGCACCTTTGCGTAGCAAATCTTTTTGTGATAGAGAGGAGAACATACTCCACAATTTCCTTGCTTGCCAAGGGGAAACATCCAGTTGATACACATCCTCTGCCAGAAGGGTCAGGCCCAAAGCATTGGTAGCAATGGGCTCGTACAGGTTAATGAGCAGCCCCCGATAGTCGGGACAGTATTGTTCCAACAAACCAAGCTCTTGCGCCAAGGGGAATCGACGGATAAAATCATTTTCTATAATAAGGCGGCTCAGGTATTGGTTGATGTAGTCTATTCCAAATTGGGTTTCCGGTACCGGGTGGCACAGTTGATAATCAATGTCGCAAGGGATTTCGTGGGCGAAGTAGGTGTAATCGTATCTTTTCCAAAAACCACCGATGCTTTCCAAGGTGTCGCGCAAAGAAATATTTTCTATGGCCGGCGCAGTTAGGCGAGCAGTTTCCCACAGATCTTTACCCCATTGGATTTTCTCTTCAATTCTTGATAAGCCTTGGGCGTATTCCCGGGTTAAGTTTTTTCCGTCCAACCTATCCAAATCCAAAGAAGAACCGCTAAAATCAACTCCCAAGGTAAAGCAAACAGAATAGAGGAGCTTCTGGGCTGTTTCCATGGGGACCGAAGAGCTTTCTCCCCCAGTGTATCTTTCGGTTTTTTTTGCCAATAGTTTTACCAATTCTGTTTGAACGTTGAGGCAATCGTCACCCCACTCCCTTTCCTCTTGCCGGGCGATTTTCCTATCAGTCATCCCATTCCTCTCTTTCTCCGCTTCCCTCCCCGGATTTATCATCCCACAAACCTCCTCGAATTTTGTGGCAAAGGTTTTCCAATGCTGTCTGCGCCACGTATTCCACCGAGCCCTGCCCCTTTCCGTCAAAGGCATCTTTCATGGCATCAATAAGCTCATCGTCGGAAATTTCTTCCATGGCCTCGCCCTTGAAGTAATAAAATATATCCTGCAACTCAATTAGGGTTGCTTCAAAATTCTGTTGGGTCAGATAAGAAGAATCACAAAAAGCATAGATTAGTTTGGGCAGGATGCCTTGGCCGAACTCCACTCGGCCGGTATTCTTCAAGGCGGTCAACCGCTGTTCCATTAGATTTTGGATTTGAGAAAAAGATAGCGAAAGGCCATACCGCCCGGTCAACTGATTCATTTCATCCAGCGCCTGGATTTCCTTTTGCATATTGTGTATCATCAACCCACTGATTAAGTTCATGTGAAACCACCTCCCACTATTTAATACACCCAATGGAGCAAGGTTACAAGACTTGAAATTTTAGGCTTTTTGTGGTAATATAAGGGCAGAAAACAGGAAAAAAACATAAAAAAGAGGAACCTTGATTGCCAGAGTTCCTCTTTTTGCAGATGGGCACCATGTGTTGAACACATGGTTGAATACGTGCCTGAACGCATAACTGCTTTTTATTCTTCTGCCTTAAAATTGTAAATTGGTTTGATGATTTTCACCACCTCTGCAGTGGGCTCAATCTGCCCAAGAATATCATCCATTCCCTTGTATGCCATGGGACACTCGTCTAAGGTTTTCTCACTGACAGTCGTGGAATAAATACCTTCCATCTGGGTTTGGTATTCTTCTAAGTCAAATCTCTCTTTGGCGGCTGTCCGGCTGAACAGACGGCCTGCACCATGAGGTGCAGAGCTGTTCCACTGGTCGTTTCCTTTGCCCACACAAAGGAGACTTCCGTCCCGCATGTTCATTGGAATCAACAGTGTTTCTCCTTTTTTTGCAGACACTGCTCCCTTTCGCACCAGATTCCTTTCGTGGTCAATATAGTTATGGATCGTTTCAAAATGAATCAAATCCTCTATGTTTTTGCCAAGTAATCCTTCAACAATCTTTTGGGCAATTATCATTCGATTCAACGTAGCATAGTCCTGACAAATCTTCATATCATGAAGATACATTTCTCGGTATTTTCCCTCCAGATAGCACAGTTCTTTAGAGATTAATGTCTTTTTGTACTCAAAGGTTTCGGCAAGGTGATGAATGGCCTGCTGGATTTCATGCTTTCGCCCGGATTCTTTATAGTCCTGTATAATCTGATCTCTGGTTTCAAAATATTTATCTTTGCCACACATAATGTCAAAGGCCATCTCCTGATAATAGTCCGCTACTTGTTTCCCTAAGTTTCTGCTTCCGGTATGAATGATAAGATATTTGCTTCCCTGATCATCCACATCAATTTCAATAAAGTGGTTGCCGCCGCCAAGGGTGCCAATGCTTCTTTCAATACGTTTGGTATTTCTCAAGGCTCGAAAGCAGTAAAGATCCGACAATTGAGAAAATCGAACAAGTCTTCCCTCATGTACCTGTTTTCCGCTTGGGATATTATCTCTGACAATCCGATTTAATTCTTCAAAATCTACATCAATTGGTCCCAATTCTACGGTCAGCATGCCGCAACCAATGTCTACCCCGACAATATTTGGGATGACTCTTTCCCCCAGATTTCCGGTAAAGCCAATGACACATCCGGCTCCGGCATGAACATCAGGCATAATGCGAATCCGGGCGCCCTCAGCAAAAGATTGATTGCACAAAATTTCAATTTGTTCCTTTGCTGAATCTTCTATGTCCTCTGCATAAACCACTGCCGTGGCAAATTCTCCGGCAATTTCTATCACGATAATCTCCTTTCTGACTGCCTTGTCAAAGCCGGTTTTCAACTGGCTTTGACAATCTCTCTTAATTGTGTCAACAAGTCACCACCGGAAACGGAAATGTTCCCTACATTCTCGCAAATTTTTTCAAGATACTCCAATTCCTTCAACTTGTACAAGGTATGATTCTCATCCATGAGCTTGGCGGTATTGAGCAAAGAGCGAGTGGAAGCCACTTCTTCCCTCCTCATAATGACATTGGCCTGGGCCCTCTTTTCCGCAATCAGAACAGTGTTCATAATATCCCGAATCTCTCCGGGAAGAACAATATCCTTTACGCCGGCATCCACCATCTCCACATAGACTTCTCTTGCTGCTGCAGTTAGTTTTTCCAAAACATACGTTGAAATTTGGCTTTTGTTTTCCAACACTTCATCCATTCTCAGTTGTCCAATGTATTCTCTCAGTGCAAGTTGTGCGGCTACATGAAGATGTTCCAGATAATTATCCACTTCTGTCAGCACTTTTACATAATCTGTGATACGATAATGACATACAAAATTAATGCGCAGGTTGACCTTATCTTGGGTAAGAATTTCCTGTCCGGTGATTTCCATTGTTGTCAACCGGGTATCAACAATACCGGTGTCAATTGTTACATTGGATTTCCAAAAATAATGGGTTCCCCTATCTAAGATTCTTACAAACTTTTTATCAAAATATAGTCTGGCTTTTTCATATTCAGCCACCTCAATCTTCGCAATCATGTATGCAGGAATACTCTTAAGGATATAGCGGGGAATCTCATCACTGACTTCTGGATTGGACGTATCCACCATGGTAAACTGGTGATGATCAAACACGGTCCAAAATCCATATCGTCCCGAGCTCAAACAGTTATAGTATTTCCCGTTGACAAAATGCAATGCCAACTGATTATCTCCTACATCCAGCATATATGTGGATTGTTTTACTTTGTTGTCCCGTAACAAGATCTCCAATCCGCCCATGTTTTCTGGAATCATTTCATCCAATTCCACGGTTTCAATTTTCTTTCCACCAAAAAATCTATACGTGTGGTATTTACCAGGTGTTAACATTTTGATATATTTTCCGTTTTTGTACAGAAATCCTCTTTGATTTTCATTGATAATGATTTTCATGATCTGCCCTCCCGGCTTGTTTTCATATTTGCAGCCACCGATACACAATGGGCGGCAAAATCGTTAAGTTGGAATTAGACAATGACGGAAGCGATGCTTTGGTTTTTGCTTATCCCATACGATATCCTGATTTCGACAAGGCGCATTGTGTATGGAGTGATTTCTTTTCGGCTTTACAGTGCTTGGCACTGGAAGGCTTTGGAGAAATTTTTCCAGGTGTATGCTGCGGACCACTTCCCAAGGGAAGTTTCAAATGGAACAGTTTTCAAGACTGTTTTATCTAGTATGCTTTCATACTCATATGGAGATTCGAACTCCCGCATCTGCCAAGGGCATTTGCGTCCCAGAACGTACCGTTGCTTTGACATACGCTTTGGTACTCCTTGCGCACCGCCGTGTCATGTTGAGACACTTGCATAAGCAACCGACAACCCAATGGTACAAGAAAGAACCCAAGGAATCACGTAAAAAAAGTTGCGAACTGTTACAGTTGGCAACTTTTTTGCATTTTCAATCTTTGTTTTATGAGTTGAACAAGTGCCTCCGGCTCTTTCACTTTGATGAAAGGACCAAAGGACAACACCCGTATGACCAGTTCTGTTTCATCATCTTCCTCATAAAAAACCTTCATCCAATATCGATGATTGGAAATTCGTTCCGCTTCTTTCTCAAAATGGGCAAAGTGGAGGAATGCCCGTTCCAATGTGTTTCTTTGGTCTTCCAACTCCATGGTAAAGTGTTTCAACGGCTTCTTTATGACTTCCACCTTGCATGGGAAAACCCTTTCTGATTCTCGGCAATCCTTAATGCGGGATACATTCAGCACATTGGCATATCGGCTTCCGGAAATCAACACTCGAAATTTATCATCTTTGGCAGAGTATTCCAGTTTCCACGGAACACACTGAATTTTTCTTCGATTGCCCTTGCCACTGGTATAAAAGATTTCCAGTCCTTTTCTTTCCCGTATTCCCCAAAGCAACATCCGAAAAATTCGTTGATAAGTTGGGTTGTCATAGGGATCCCCATCATGATAGACATCAAATTCCACAAAATCCTTTTTGGTGAACAGGGGGGGCACATCATTGAGAAACTCTGTATTCACAGAGAACAATTGAATTCTGGGGTCCAAACTAATCCCTTTCAGCCACTGCTTTTGTAAGGTTGTCAAGGGTACCTTAGGTTCATATTTCAGCGGCGTTTTCAAGTTGCTGTCAAGAAACGGCCATCTTTCACTTTTCAACGCTGGCAATATCTCCAAAAAACTTTCACTAAATGCCGATTCCCGGCAAAGGCGTGCCATGTCATCATCGGTTAATGACCCGGCAACTGCCAAAGAAAGGATTTGGCTCACTGTATGAAAATATCGTCCATATATTTCATGAAATATCATGGGGGCTGGCCTCCAAACCGTACAATTGATACATGTTTTCCAAGTCCCTGCTAAAACACTTTCCCACTTTCTGATTGGAAAAGCGGATAGATTGAATTCTCCCGATGAAGGTTCGAATCCAGGGCAGCAGTTCATTGGAATCATACACGTCAGCAGAAAATATACAGGTGTTGCAATCTACCCTCTCAACCCTTCCGCAACGCTTTTCACAAAATAGTCTTTGAAATATATGCTCTTCCCCCTCTTCTAAATGCAATGTAAATGTCACATGTTCCATATGATCCAAGCGGTTGGGACAGGAGACCCCCCAAAGATAAGGCTCCATCTTCAACAGTTGATTTCGCTTTTCCTCAAATTGCCCATGACACGCTCCCAGTTGAATGCCGGTCATATAATCCAAACGGAAGGGTCGAATTCGATTCAGGTGAAGGTCAAATCCCATTAGATATCGTCTGCCGCTTTGAACGCTGACAAATATTTTTAGTGGAATGACATCCACCCGATTTTCACACGGAGAATCATTGGGCACCGTAGTAATGTGGATTTCTCGTTTTTGTTCCATCCCCTGAAGAATCTCATACAAAATTACACTTTCAAGGGCTTGCCCAATGTAATGATGTTTGAATAGAAACGGAGATGCGCCTCCATTGATCCAATCCAAAAGGTAACTTCCAACGGCCCCTTCCAAGGCTACTTCCGAGAAAAAGGAAATGGCCTCCTGCCAGCCTGATAAATCCATATCTTCTCTTCGGGAATACATCATGGCTTTACTGAGTTTTCTGCTTTTGAAAATCCCAAGTTCAATGTATTCATTTAACTTATTTCTTACCGTTGATTCGTCAAAGACCAAAGGAAGCTTACAAAATGAAAGGTATTCCTTATGAATCTTGTGGAGGATTTCTTTCAATGACTGTTCGGTTTGGGACGAATGCAAAATGTCTAAAAGAATAAAGTGAAGGGTGATGTCTCCATCGGTAAAGCTTTTGGCTTTCAAGGCATCATAAAGAGGGTTATGGGCAATCTGACGGCTGTCAATGGACAAAAACACATTTTTGCCGGAAGAGGTCTGGCGAAATGCCATATAATCCGCCAAGTAGCTTTCTATTCTTCGTCGCTCATTATCATAAGAACGGCTGCTTTTTTTGGCAAGTTCTTCTCGGGTCTTAAATCCAAAGACATAGAATTCCCGCATGTAGTCTCGAACCTTGTCAAAATTTTTTATCAGTTCTGAGTATGCCATCTTTTCATCCCCATGATTGTTTCTGCAACTTCAATCTAATGTTTTTCCCCGGAAGGCGAGATGGGTTTTGCCGGTTCCCCTTTTCGCAGGTCGCTGCCGTAGTGCTGGGAAAAGAAAGTCGCCGAGTATTTTTCCATCTTCCATTCCGGCACCTTACAGGCCGGGCAGGGAGTGAAGACCCACTTGTTTCGAAGCCACCTGGCGGCTCTGGATTTTCTGGAATTATAGATTCGAAAGGTTTTGCCGCAATGGGTTGTGACAATGGCAACATTGCCTCGAACGTCCATCTCCCGGATGCCGTGAAGCATGCCGCTTTTGGAAGGCCAAAGTTTCATTTTGTCCAGAAGCAGAAACAGCTCTGTCCTTTTTCGGTAATACCTTTTTTTATCATCGC
Source organism: Anaerovoracaceae bacterium (assembly GCA_963676385.2). Taxonomy (GTDB): domain Bacteria; phylum Bacillota; class Clostridia; order Peptostreptococcales; family Anaerovoracaceae; genus UBA1422. The sequence continues at coordinate 41,475 of CAXXMM010000005.1, read as the reverse complement.
TCATGGTTTTTTCGCTTTCAAAAATGTGTTTTAAATGTGTTTTCGTTGTTTTTCAAGACGAATATGTCAAATCGCCTATTTACAATGCCATGGCCAACATGGTTGCAGTTCCAATGTCCAGCATATCATGAACCAACTGTTTTTGAAAAAAGTTTTGTGCTTCCAACGTCAGTCCCAGTGGAATGCCCGGGGCCGCAATGATGGCGTCGGGATGGAGCATTTCCCGGGTCAGCCAACCGGATGCGGGGGTGGCTTCAAAAATATATTGAAATTCTTTAATTCGGTTGGGTTCATAGGGTTTGCCTTGGCCGGGGTCCTTATCAAAGACCGTAACCTCAAATCCTTTTGCAAGAAGTTCTTGCTCCGCCAGCCTGCCCACAGGTCCATATCCCAAAACTAACGCTGACAACTCATCCCCGGCCATCCCTTGCTGCTTTATCATGGCAGACAATGCCGTAGCATAGCCGGCAGCGGTGGCCAGGTTGTTTTCCCCGATTTTGTGTTCCCGGGTATTTAGGGCAAGAAACCGTTGGTCGTCGGCAACAAAAATCACATCGGCATTCTTGGTGTAGGCTTCATATATGCCGTCCACATCGGTGGCTTCGGTGACCATACAGTTAAATCCTATGGTTCGAATAATAGCCGCCACGGACTGGGCAAACTGACCAATCACCCCCAGTCCGGCGGTGACGGGCACTGCGGAAACCAAAAGCCCGTCCCCGGCCAGCCGGGCAAGGGCCTCCGGCTCCTTGCCGCCGGCGGCGGCGGCCAACTCAAGCAAAGACAGTCCTGTTTTTTCTTTTAGTTCCAGGTCCCGCCTTTGGCAGCCTTCCTCCATATCCAGTATCCATTCTGTAATCAGTCTGGTCACAATATTTCCTTCCTTTTGGCATAGGTTTTGCGCTTGGTTCGCAGATGCAAGGCATGGGTTTTGCCAAGCACCTGCAGAAGCCCGGGCATCAAATTTGCGATTTGCGGTTTACAATTTTAGTGGCACCCCATCCAGATAGGCAATGCTTTTGCCACCCCGTTTGATGGTTTGATATTCTCCTTTTAGCATGGCAATTCGCTCAATGCCCAAACCGATGCCCACCCATGGGTCAAAGATGCCCCAAGGGCCATCCAGGGGATGTGGTCCGTAGGCGCCGGAAGCCAGCTCCATGCCATCCACCATAATATCCAGGGTTTCCCCATACACTTCGGATTTTTCCACAACAATCTCGTACTGATCGATGCCCACAGCCTCCATGGCTCCGTGGGCCAGTTCCTCCAGCCGAATCATTTGCTCCCCTTCTTTCACTCCGTCCAGTTCCACCAGATTCAACATGGTAAACTCGTTCATGTGTTTGGCCCCCTGGGATTCTTTCCGGAAACAGGATCCAATCTCAAAGATTCGCACCGGCTGGTTGGTGATTGCCAACAAGTTGCGCATCACTTCATACAGATTAGGTGCCAACATGGGCCGCAGACAGTGCTTTCGGTCCACCCAAAAGACTTGATCCGTTAAAGGGTGGTCAGCGGTGATGGTCATCTTTGCCAACATTTCGGCAGTAATGAGAACCGGCGTAGAAACTCGGGTAAATCCAATCCTGGTAAGCCAAGCGGTCATGGCCTCTTCAATTTGAATGGTCAAAGGTTTATGAACGTTCTGAAGGAGGTTGGACAGCTTGGCCTTTGCCTCTTTCACCAATGTTCCCTCCAACTCTTTGAACCGCTGATTGCGTTCCTCAGCAGATTCAAAGATTTGGGAAGTCATTTTCTGATCCCCGTTCAATTCTGTTAACCGCTGTATTTGTGCAACGGTGAATTTTTCTCCCATCATAATCTCCCTAGTCTAATTCCGAATGTTCTTCCAAATCTAATTCGGAATGTTTTTCCAAATCTAATTCTGATATCTTATTGAGCATACGGCTTCTCTTGCCGGTAATATCAATTTTTGAACCTGCGGTATTGATAAAAGTGCCTCTCCAAAGGGTTTTCCCCGGTTCATAGTCGGTCATGGCCTCGTCTGCTCCCAAAAATCCGGGCATGTATCTCAAGGGGGCCCCTTCCACCATAATGTGCTCTCCTAAGCCTTGAATGTTCCCCCCATCCACAAGATGGTGTTCATAAGAAACAAACTTCCCCTGACGCTGCTGAGGCGTTTGAAAGGAACCGGTGCAAAATAGGTCATATAGTTCCTCCAACAAATTCATCCCCGAACTGTGTAGCACCGCTGCCGGCGTCTGGCTGGGAATTCGAGCGTCAATCTCCAAAATCTTCAAAACCCCACGGTGATCAATGACTTCCAGATCCATAATCCCGTGAAGGTGAATTTCCTCTGCGATGGTCTCCGCCATTTTTCGAAATCCGTCTTCGACTTTTTTGGGCAATCCACAGGGTGCCGTCACCCGATTGCAATCATACACATCATCCATGTGAATCTGGGTAATCTCGTAAGTCCGGTAGTTTCCCGGCTTCCCAATAATTTCAATGGAATAGGAAGGTCCAGTCAAATACTCCTGTATAATCATAGGTTCCTGTCGATCCAATGCGGATTGAAGTTTGTCTCTGGTATCCAAAAACAAAACCCCATGGCTTCCACTATCTGAGATGGGTTTGCCAATATACGGGAAACGCCCTGCCGGGAAGTATGCAGGGGCCGGAATGCCCAGTTGTTGAAACAGTTGGTCAGAACGCAGCTTAGAGGAAGACAGTTGATAGGCTTCCCAATCAAAAGCCAGGGTGTATCCCTGTGCTTTTGAATCCCGATCCAGCCACGAAAGGACTTCATCGTTTTCCAAAGCAGGCAGAATCATATCCGCATCCAAAAACGCCTGAGTCACCTCCGGTCCTTTTTCAAACAGATCCTGACAAAGAAAGGTATCACACAAATATTGAGCCGGGGCATCAGGATTTTGATCCACCAAAATAGTAGTAATCCCTGCCTTTTTGGCTAAATAACAGGCTTCCATTCCCTGTAGTTTTCCCCCGACGATGAGGATGGTCCGGTTTTTGTCACTCATACTCTGTGAACTCCCTTAATTGTTCCCATTTTTATCTGCTGTTTTGACGTGCTTTTAATTGAGTTAAGTAATCTTGATATTCCTGAGCTGTGGCTACTTGCATCCCCAAGGATTCAATAATGCGACTGGCTTCCGAAACAGTTCGTCCCCCTTCGTCCACATCCATAGAGGCCTGAGCCACTCCCATGAGCCCCGATGCAGGAGGAATAATAGATGTTACCACATTGGCCCCAGCTTTTAATCGATCAGCAAGGCCGGAAATGCCATCCACATCCAAAGATGCCGGAATCAAAGCGTGGGGATATAGAATCCTCATAATGGCAATGACCTTTAGTTCCAGCAGGTGGTCCGGTGTAAGGGAATCGTGGAGCGGAATCCCTTCTTGGGGAATGAAACTCATAATCCGCACTTGGGAAGCCCCAATCTCACCCATGGTAATCAAGGAATCCGCAATGTCCCGTGAAGTTTCTCCGACTCCTGCCAAAAGGCCTTCCTCAATGAGCATCCCTTTGCTTTTTGCATATAGCTTGGCATGCATTCTTTCATCGTAGCTTTGGTGCAACCGCAACCGAGAAAACAACTCCCGATTATTTGTCTCTTGATAAAGGGCATAAAAGTCAGTGCCCGCTTCAGCAAACCCGTCAATCAGTTGGTCCGAAACCAACCCGGGAGAAATCATCACCGGCAAGCCGGTTTCAGCTTTTAGGGTTTTAATCAACTCCATGACGCTTTGAAACCCCTCTTTATGATATTGTGGGTCTTCCCCCATAGTCAAGTCAATTAAATGGACCCCTGATTTTGCCAAGTCAAGAGACAATTGTTTGGTCTCCTCCCATGGCTTTCGATATCGTTCAATGTCATTGGATCGGCGATAGTAACAAAATGCACAGTCATTTTTGCACCAGGTGGTAAAATATACAAACCCATACAAAAAGACATGGTCTTTCGTGGTGGTCATTCGCGCTTCTCTGGCCCGGCGAAAAAGGTCTTCCAATTCTGCCGGATCATTGGAATTTAACAGTTGAATAATTTGGTCCCGATCCATGATGTTTCCTTTCAAAAAATGGCGAGGAGCCCGAGAGTTTCACTCGGCTGCATAGATTTAGAGTCTATGTGATCCATCCGATCCGCTCCCCAAATTTAAAACGCCAATGCTTTCATATATTCATCCTGAAAATCACTGCAGGATGCCAGTTCAATATGCTCCACCCGATGAGGAACCGATTGAGCCAACTCCATTTCTTCAAGACTCATCAATGCCATAGACACTCCGGCACCGGCTGTATTTCCGGCAGATGCGATTTTATCCATTGCAAGTTGTGGAATCAACCCGATGGCCACAGCACTTTCCCTGTGAATAAAGTTTCCGAAGGCGCCGGCGATAATCACCTGCTGTATTTCCTCCGGCTTTGTTCCCATTCGGTTTGCCATAATAGAAATGCCTGCCGCGATGGCCCCTTTGGCCAGTTGAACTTCCCTAATGTCCTTTTGGGTGACCACAATGTGATTTCCGTCTTCTTTATATACTAACACAAATTCCCTACCATCTTCCGTAGTAATTAGTCGACCAGCCAAAGAACTGTCTGGATCTTTCTTTAGAAGTTCTTCCGCCGAAGCCAGTCTTCCCTTATTGTTAATTAAATTTGCCCCAATCATCTCGGCAATCACGTCAATAATCCCGGAGCCGCAAATTCCTACGGGTTCTCCGTTCTCAACGGTTTTGATGAAGACTTCCCCATCTTTAATCTGTATTTTTTCAATGGCACCGGGAGCTGCCCGCATACCAAATTGAATGGTGGCTCCTTCAAAAGCCGGGCCTGCCGCGGTGGAACAAGTCATTGCCACACCATTTCCTGACAGTACAATTTCCCCGTTGGTGCCAATATCCAAGAACAAGGTAAGTTTTTTGGCATCTAATATCCTGGTTGCCACAATGCCCGCTGTAATATCTCCTCCCACATGACCGGCGATGTTGGGAAGCAAGGTAATTTTCCCATTCGCTGCCATATGCAAACCTGCATCCGAGGGGATCAGGGTCAATGCCCCTTTGTACATGGGTGAAAAAGGTGCTCTAGCTAAGCTGGCCGGATTGTACCCGGCAAAGATGTGAGACATGGTGGTGTTTCCACCTACCACAACCTGATTGATTCCTTCAGGGTTTATATGATATTTTTCCTGTAGCTCTCCGGTCAATCCATTGAGTCCATCAATGATGGTATCGTGGATGATTTTTAATTTGGCCGGATCATTATCACAATAGGTAATCCTTGAAATAACATCTGCTCCAAACTGGTTCTGCGGGTTGGTGCAAGCCACCGCTCCCAGTTGCTTTCCTGTCTTCAGATCCCAGGCCATGGCTACCACAGTGGTGGTTCCAATGTCAAAAGCCACACCAAATCCCAATTGTCCGGATTGGGGTGTAAAATCATTGGGGAAACTCACCAGTTTGGTCTTGCGTCCATGGGCGTCCTTTAACAAGTTAGCCCCTTTGCATTTTCCGCATTCACTGCAGATACCGGTACATTTTACAGTTGATTTTATGCTCATTCTTTTCTCTTTTCTTGTGTTTTCAGTGTTTATTGCTTCTTGGTTTGGCTATTGGGAAGTGTTTTATATTTATCGGGAGGCATTTTGTTTTTATTGAGAGGTGGCTTCTTTGTTGTGAATATTACAAAAAGCGCAACCGGATTTGTTCCCGGCACAGTTGGCGCATTCGCTACGAATATTCACGTAACCCCCATCTACCCGAAAAGTCATACCGCCGCAGGACTTAATGGGAACCAAAATTCCCGTCCCTCTGGTTTCTATACCAATGGCAGCCCCATCCAATAAGGCTGTCAGTTCTTTCATTTGTATGGATTCCATTCCATAGAATCCCGGTCCAAATCCATCGGACAGTTGACCCTCTTCTCGAAACATCTCTTCCAATTTCATCCGCCCTGCATCGGTGAAGGCCGTACCCCACATATCAGCAAACAGCTGATTCATAATAGGTTCGCCATCCAAGTAAAATTCTCCCGCCGTTAATAGATGAATATATGCACCATGAACGGATTCCTGCTTCATTTGCACAAAGCCGTTGCAGCTAAAAGAAACGCCGTCGATTTCCACTGTGTCTCCCCACAGTTTTACTTGGTCATAATAGGAATACACCGCCTTAATCTGAACTCGATCTCGGATTCGCTCTCGTATGGCAAAGGCTTCGGTTCGCATTCTTTCGTATTTCGGCCCCGGTCTGTCAATGCCGCTGATGGACATAAAATACTGGTCCGCCAAAGTGTCGCATTGATCGGTGGGGATGAAAACAATTTGATTTTTTATATCCATAGTATCCCCTTTAGGTCTTTCTCAATGGCTGCGATAATCAGACTCATCATCTTAAATCCCACTGCGGAAATTACTACAATGTCGGTACGTTCCAAGGAGTTAAGCCAAGGAATCAGTTGGATTTGATTCCCCACAGCGTTTATTTCTATGTTCCCCCGATCCGTGCAGGCAAATCCCTTGATTCGGTATGCCTGGGGAGATAATTGTCCAACAAAGTTTGCCAATGAATCATAGGGGATTTCTTCGTTTCCCTTCACAATAAAGGTTGCCGGTCTTGAAACTACTGTATTGGTAGACTCTCTTGCATCTTTTGCCTTGGCCAGTTCCGGATCCAAATGATGAATCAGATCTTCGATATCCACACGGCAATAGGATGTCACATAGGGTGTAATCTTTGGGTTCACTTCCGTTAACTTTTCGATGACCTCTTTCAGTTGGTTTTCGTCAATCAAATCCGACTTATTAATAATCACTGCACCACAAAACTCCAGTTGGGCGCGGATGGCCGGAAGCAAATCGTAAAGGCCAATGAAATTTTCCCCATCCACAATGCAAACCGACCCTCTGTAATCGTAGGGGGCCTTTACTTTATGGGAAATTCCTTCAAGTATGTGGTTCATACTTGCTGGATCCGCCAGACCTGTCGCCTCAATCAAAAGGAATTCCAAATCTCGATAAGACATATCAATTAAACTGTCTACAAATTTGTCTTTGATGCACGCGCAAAAAATAGAACCGTTGGTCAATTCCGCCAATTGAACCCCATCTCTTTGAATTAAATGGCCATCCACATTGACTTCTCCAAATTCATTAATAATAATCCCTATTTTGTGGTCTTTGAGGGATTCCATCATTTGCTGAAGCAAAGTCGTTTTGCCAGCACCTAAAAACCCGGTTAACAAAATCAGTTTCACAATGCACCTCTTGTTCTCTTACATTATATATGATTCCCGGAAAAATTACATCCGGAATCTCCGCCGCCAAGTAGACAGGGAAACCCCGGATGATTCGTTCTATTCGCCCAAATACGTTTTGGTCTGAACCAACTTATTTCTTGGCGTTGGCGTATTCTTTAATGGTGTTCACAAATTCTTCTCTATCAGGGATGATGGAAACCCACTTAATATCCCCATCTACGCACATGGAAGGCAAATTGGTTAATCCCATCTTTGCAGTACGGGCAATATCTTCCTTAATGAAATATTTGTACACTCGATACTCGGCGATATCTTTAATTTGGTCAAAGGCGTCCACCACACTGTTTAGCATGTATCCACACGCTGCGCACTGATCCGGATCCAACAAAAACAATTCGATAATGACTTTCTTCTCATTGGCATAATCGGGGATTTCTATGTCAATATCAAAACTGGTAGCACTTTGATAATTCTTAATCAGTTCTCTGGTGCTGTCCGGGTGTTTTGCTGCCTGAGCGCAGGCAATGGTGTTTTCCATAGGGGTGGCGTAAGGCATATCACAACCCGGGCTGATGATGAAGTTGGTCTTGCTGTTAATGCTGTCAATTAAATCGACGACGCTTTTCATGTTGTCTTCCTGGGTACCATGAAGCATGGTTGTGGTCAACGGAATGTTGCCGCCAATGGTGATATTGTACCGATCGGTAACCTCTTTGGCATTTTTCAGATTGACGTTTTCATCCACAGAGATGCCATCCGGATTCATTTTGCACATAACTTCAATTTGATTGGTGGCATTGCCGCAAACAAAGAAACTGGAATACGCACCCTTCATTCGAATAAAATCAAACAAAGCGGTAAAGCTTTCGGACATCATTTTTTCGATGTGCTTTGGAGAAACCTGACTAATCAATGGGTCAACCACTGCGATTACATCCATACCGGCTTCAATGTACATCTCCGCCATTTTGCATGCTACTTGGGTGCAATAGCCAATCAGGTCTTTCACATAATCCGGGTCTTTCATCATATCCATGAAAATATTGCTGCCTCGAAGATGGGAAGCCAAGGTAAACGGGCCGCAAATTAATCCATACAAGGCAACGTCTTCTCCTACTGCAACTTTGGTCCTCTTCATGGCATCCAATATCATAGGAATTCTTCCGGAGGTCTCATCAGGAATCATACATTCACAGGGAATGGTTTTTTCTGCTGCCAAGGGATGGCTTTTTACTGAAGGGGGATTGTCTTTTGCCCACAAAAGATCGCAACCCAGGACTTCCGCCTCAACTTGCAAATCAAAGATAACCGGCATACCATCGGGCATGTATAATTTGGCTACTTCCTTCAAGGATTCAACAATGTAGTCAGCGTTCTTTAACATATCTTCTGCATTATATCCTTTTAGTTTCCCTGCGTGAACGCCGGCAAAAGGAACCCATGGATACTCATTCAGGGTTTCATGTCTCAATGCTTGAAAAATTAATTCTTTGCTCATTTGACTCCTCCATCTATTTTTTGATTTTTGATGTCTTTTTATAATCCCATTATATCTATTCCCCTTTCCCTCGTATTATAGATTTTTTAGATAAATTGGTTCTTTTTTTTGTTTTTTTATTCTATTGTTGTGAATAATGAAAAAATATACTATAATTTAGTAAATAATATTATATTTTATTGTAATTAATTGAGGTACATCATGGATAAGAAGCCTTTGTCCGGGGCCTACCCTGTAGACATTTCACGGGAAATAGAACCGTCCCTCCTTTCATTCTGTAGCATTACCGGTTTGCCGGTTACCTACTATGATGTAGGGGGCATGGTTCGTATGGAATATGGTTCTCAATTTAAAATCTGTAAATTCCTCCGCGTATATAATCGAGAAGGCAGTATTTGCCGCCATCATTTACTTTCGGCTATCCGCACCGCCGCAGAACTGGGAGAACCCTACTTTTTTGTGTGCGGGTCGGGATTTGTCAACATTGCGGTTCCTTTGATTCAAAACGGCAAAAACTACGGTTGCTTCATTGCCGGCCCCATTATCATGGAAAAATTCAGTCACAGAACCATCGCCAAACTCCTTGCCATGAATATGACAGTGGATACCCCCGGTCAGGATGCAACTGCAGAAACAGACCATAATGCGGACTTTCTTTCCCATGTTATTACCATATTGCGGGAAATGTATATTTATACCTCCAAAGAGGTGGCACATTTGGCCAAATTGTTAAACAACTCTATTGTTGCAAACTTAATGGACAAAAGCGATTACGACAAGGTTAACGCCCGATATCTAGAGCAGGTTCAAATTGGGGATGATTTGCGTGGGTTGAAACGAAGCGGTAAAGAAACCGGATATCCGGCAAACCCGGAAAAAAAGCTAATCGACTGGGTTAGGGATGGGAAAGTGGAAGAAGCCAAGGATGCCATGACCGCCTACCTAAACGGCATTTTATTGTATGAGGCAGGCAATCTAGATTCAACAAAGGTCCATCTTATTGAACTGTGCGCCTTGATTTCCAGAGAAGGAGCCGGCAAAAATCTTGTTAGCGAAGAGGCCGTTTTAGACAGTTTTTCTTTTATCGAATCCTTAAAAAAAATCAGTAGCATCCAGGATTTGAAAGAATGGTCCGAGGCCTTGGTGGAACACTTCTCCACCCGTACCGGCTTGTATTCCTACACCGGCAATTCCCAATTGGTGTTGCAAGTGCTGCAGCTGATTGCCAAAGACAAAAGCTTTGAATTGACCTTGTCGCAGGTTGCCAAAAAGCTTCATGTAAACGGTTCTTATCTATCCGGACATTTCAAACGAGAAACCGGATTGGGATTTTCCGAGTTTATCAACCAGCAAAAAATCAACAAAAGCAAAGAACTATTGGAAAAAACAAATCTGCGACTATTAGAAATCGCAGATCTGTGTGGTTTTGAAGATCAAAGTTATTTTACCAAAGTGTTTCGCAAGCAAGTTGGTATGTCTCCTCGGGCTTATCGAAGTGTTAGTTGTATTTCACCTTCGAATTCTGATCTATAACATGAATCCAGGTTTTCCCTCTGCTCAGTACGAAATCGTTGCCTTCAGTGTCAGTAAATACTGTGGGGGAATCTAAATCTTCTCTGGACCAAGTTCCTTTGACCACTTCTCCTCCGGTGAACAGCAAGGCCTTGCCCCCTGCCGTCATATCAATGGAAAGTCGACCATGGTTGTCTAGGACTTTGCTTTTCACATATTGAATAATGATATTGGATTGGGTGATGGAGTCATCGTTTTCTGCATCAACATACAGTTCCCCATCTACGTATCGGTCATACAGTTTGGTGTCCTCGTTATATTTATATTTTACCAGTGTATATGGGTTGTCCACGGTAATTGCCGTTACCGATGGAGTTGTTTCTTCATCGGTTGACTGGGCACTGTCCTTATCCGTGGTTTCCGGAGCAAAGGTGAAGGTTCTGGTGTCCGTCTCTTTGTCCATGGAGCGACTTTTGATTACATCCCACAGGTCCGAATAGTTTATCATTGAGTTGTGAGGTGCAGCGCGCTGATCCGAACGCCAAAAGATACTGGCATTGGTGTTTGGAGAAATATCGTCCACAATCCCAGTATCCAGATATTCAAAGGCAGCCTGACTGCCACCATGGTGGACAAACACTGCGCTATATTCCCTAGCCAAATCAATGAAATAAGGTCTGGCGCTTCGAATGGGGCCAACCACATCCGGCGTTTCCCCATAAAAAATTGCTTGCAGGCGAGTTAATCCACCCTCTGCCGGGAATTCATAAATGATATCCGCCTTGGACAAACCGGACTGGGGAATACAATCTACATTATCAATGGAGACCTGAACAACTCGATTGGGGAGGGACTCCACTCTCAAACCGGTTAACGGATTGATAGGTCTTGTATCTACGGCTTCTTTTTCAGCAAAGGGAAATGTGTGGGTGAAGTAAAGCCCTGCCACACCTGCCCCAATCAAAACTAAAATCAAAAGGATTACAATAGGTGCCTTACTCTTTTTCTTAGTGTTTTTCCTGGAGCTTTTCTTCTTATCTTGTCTCATGTTGCTTTTCCTCTACGATTTCTATTATTTTTTTGGCAATATATGCCTAGTCTTTCACCGTTGGATGAACGCCCTCCACATATTTGCCAAATTCCCTATATTCTACCCCCAATTCCATCAGGGTGCAACCACTTCTCTGTGAAAGTTCCCCCATACTTGGCGATACCTACAACTTTCATAGTGGTTGTCCTTATAATATGATATAATATTTTTGTCTATCATACGCCCTTTGTGTTAGAATGGAAGGAATATCATGCATCACACAAGCATCCCCCGAGGTGTCTGCCCCATGAAAGTCGAATTTGATTTGGATGGAGAAATTGTCTCCAATGTCCAGTTTCATGGAGGGTGCAACGGGAACTTAAAAGCAATTTCAAAACTAATTGACGGTATGACAGTGGCAGAAATTAACGAGAAACTAGCCGGTAACACTTGCGGTCGAAAATCCACTTCCTGTGTAGATCAACTGACCGTCGCCATTGCCAAGGCACAAAAACTAGAAAAATAACCAACAAGGAGGCATCATTTCATGAGGAATCTGCTGATAAAGTTATTTATCAAAGACCGGGAAAATCTTAACAATCCGGATGTGCGACTGCAATATGGAAAACTTGCCGGCATTGTTGGCATTGTCACCAATTTGCTTCTTTGTGCCATGAAGGTGGCTGTAGGCGTCATATCCGGGAGTATTGCCATCATTGCCGACGGCATAAACAATTTAACGGATATGTCTTCCTCTGTGATTACTTTAATTGGATTTCGTCTCTCTTCTCAGCCGGAAGATGAAGCCCATCCCTATGGCCATGCCCGCATGGAGTATTTGGCGGGATTGATTGTATCGGTTCTGATTATTGTGGTGGGGGTCTTTCTTTTCCGATCCTCCATTGATAAAATCATCCATCCGGTGGTGCTGACTATTGACAATACCACCTTGATTGTTTTAGTGCTTTCCATGGCGGTCAAATTTTGGCAAAGCCTATTTAATTCTAAGATTGGAAAAGCAATCCATTCCATCACTCTGACAGCAACTGCCACCGACAGCCGAAATGATGTTATCACCACCGGTGTGATTTTAATCGGAGTAGTCATTGTCCGCTTTACCGGCATTCAACTGGATGGCTGGTTGGGCTGCTTGGTGGCGGCATTTATTATTTGGTCCGGCATTCAACTAATCAAAGAGACCTCCAGTCCCCTTTTGGGAGAGGCGCCGGATCGCCACTTAATCGAAGAAATTGTAACCATTACCAACGCCAATCCCCATGTGCTTGGCATCCATGATTTAGCCGTTCATAACTATGGCCCCGGCAAGATATTTGCTTCCATTCATATTGAGGTGGATGCAGATGGAGATTTAATGAAAAGCCACGATATGATTGATAACATTGAATTTGAGATTAGAAAGCGGTTGAATATTCATTGCGTCGTTCACATGGATCCGGTTCGTATCAACGACCCCATTGTCTGCCAAGTCAAAGAACCTATCAACAAAATTCTCCAGCAACTTCAAGGTGTCACTGAGGTTCATGATCTTCGGGTTGTCCCCGGTCACACTCATACCAACATTATTTTTGATGCAGTATTGGCGCCTACCTGCAAAATCCCTGAAGCAGAAATCAGACAAGCTTTTGAAGATGCCATCCACCAAGTAAATGCTACCTACCATGTTTCTATCGTATTCGATCGAGCCTATACTCATCTTTAGGGGAACAGATATTGCCCTTGGTAATGATTCAAGGTATCAAACTGATACCCCTTCTTTTTGTAATAATGAATTATCTTTTCAATGGCCTTTGGTGTGTTTTTCCGCAATCCCATGTCGTGGGCCAAAAGAACAACCCTGTCCTGATGTCCAATGGTTCTTTTTGCCGATCGAAACATGGATTCTGCCGACCTTCCCCGTCCGTCCGCATCTCCCAGGGAGGCATTCCAGTCAAAGCAGCGATACCCCAGATGATTTAATTTTGATACCAAATTGTCTTTTTGTTTTTCTCCAAATCTGCGCCTCGGCTCAAAACTTCCACCGGGGAAGCGATAGACACGATTTTTTTTATGGACTATTTTCTCCAATTTTTCATCCAGTCTATTCACATCTCTGATAAGCGACTTTTGACTTTTATAAATGGAATGGTAATTGTGGGTGTCACTGTGCACCCCAATCATGTTGCCGTCTCTGTCAATGGCTTTCACCAAATCCGGGTAATAGTTCACATATTGACCTACCAAAAAAAAGGTGGCATGAATCCCGTTTTTCCTGAGAATCTCAAGAATTTGAGGTGTAATGTTTCTGCTTGGACCGTCATCAAAAGTCAAGTATATTATTTTTTTGGGAAATACCTGTACCTTGGCAACTTTCAACCGTAGCATCCCGGTTCCGGCATACAAATTTCCCTGCCCGGGTCTTTCGGCAAAGATTTTCCCTTCAGCATCAATTTTCAGCATTTTGGGGTTATCCGTGGAATAGCCGGGATTCAAGATGCGAAATGCGAGAGGGATTTTTTCCGGGTCCAAAGGAACTCGCTGCCCAACATACCTTTGGATAGTGTCCCCAAAGGAAACGGGTGGCTGGAAGGGAACCCCTTCTTTATGGCTACATGCATTGATAACAGAAGCCATCCCTGCCACCAGCAATACAAGCATAATCCCCAGAATAATCGGAAAGCGTTTTGTCAGTCTTATTTTTTTTGTGCCACTCATTACAGGTCATTTCCCCCATTTTTATCCAAGATGTCAGCAATAATGGTTTTGGGAATGGGGAATTCCGGGTTTCCCTCACATCCGGGTGCTACCGAATATTTTTCAAAGCAAAGTACCAATTGGTTTTCTTTGTTAATATAAAAGAGGGTGTCAGGTGTAATTAATTTTTCCGGCATCATATTGGGTTCATCAATCCAATATGTGTGCTCCCCATTCTTCATTTGATTTTTCATTTCCTTTATCACGTACTTTTCCAATACTGCCTCATAATCAGCATTTTTGATGAACAGTCCTGATAAAGTGAGTAATTTCTGTGTTTTTTTGTTTATCGTATAAAATTTTTCAACGGTTGAGGAAGAAGCGGCCGTGTTGACAAGATATATATCAATGGACAGATAATCTTCCGTATTGGTCAAAACCTGATAGCCGGAATCCATTCCAAAATGGGCACTATCTGAGGGATACTCTTGCTGCCATTCCTTTACTTCTTTCTCAAAGGCTCCAATGAGTGCGCTGGAATATGCCGCAAATTCTTTGTTTAGCTTGTTTTCCAGATCCTTGTTGGAAAGCCCGGTGATGGCCGGCGTATCCACTGTAGCATCAACGGTATCCGACTTATATTCATAGTGACCAAAGGTCATGACCTTGACAATGCCTGACATTCCCGGGAGATTCGCCACGGTGTCGGCAAACGCCGGAGAGGCATTCACCATGACTACCAAGGATAGAACCAACACAGCGACCGCACCTCCAACATATTTAAATCTTCTGGCCACCCAAGGGTTTCCTATTTTCACTTTGCTTTGCTTATGACCGGCCAGCGCGGCTTCCACCTTTTTTTGAAGAGCTTCGGATGCATGAATTTGATTATATTCTGACTTCGCTTGAACAAAGTTTGGTCCGTTATCGTTTTCCTTTGTCTTACGCATCATGTTCCTCCATCTCTTTTCGCAACTTTTTTAGCGCTCTATAGAGTCTCGTCTTAATGGTATTGACGTTTTCTCCCTGCAAGTCCGCTATGGTTGCAAGAGACATATCTTCCAAATATCGCATGACCACCAACAATCTTTGATCCCTGTTTAGGCATGCAACAATATCTTTAAAATGAATACTTTCATAGGAGTCATTCCAAATGGTATGTTGAGGCAACTTCTGCCACTCATCGGAAAGTGGATCAAAAAATATTACTTTCGAATTCCTTTTCATCATTGTTTTGGCCGTGTTGATTACAATCCGATACATCCACGTCCCTAGATAATCCGGTTCTCTCAGTGTATCAATGGCCTGCAGTGCTTTGATTACACTTTCACAGATAATATCTTCCGCATCATGACGGTTTGCTGCATAAGAGAAAGCCAAACGGTATAGTCGATCCAAATTGTTTTCTAGATATGCTTCTAGTAGTTGTTTATTGGTCATTCATATTCCCCTTGCAATGATTAGACTACGCCGAGGCAAAAAAAGTTTCACGTGAGATAAAAAAAGGCGGAGCAAATTCCGGTCAAAACCCGAAATCTGCTCAACCTTTCAATGAACCAACGCTTTATTGGAAAAAGCTGGCCAATTCTACCGATTTATATCCTGATGGCATTTCAATCAATCCGTCGGGAACAGTTTGGGTCAACTCGTTGATGACCATGGCGGAACTAACCTCCCCCACTGTAACTTCAATGGCGTACAAGTTATCTCCTTTGAAATAGTACCTGGCAACCGTTTTGTCATCTCCGGTGCCTGCATTAAATTCTTCGTAGTCATACTGGTTGTCGTCTACTCCGGCCAAAGCACTAATCGCCCCTTTTCCATCGGATCCATACTTGATACCTTCATAGTCAAAAATTCCCGTATCCTCCGGGTCGATTGTGGTTTCTCCATCTATGGCGGCGTAGGATTTTTCATCGTCATTAATATAATATGATTTCCCATCCAACGTCACAATTCTAACCGGAAGGTCAAATCCGGGGACAACGATTTCCACGCTGCTGTTCTTCCCGTCAACTGCCATTTTCATTGATGTTTCAACGTTTGAAACCTCTGCAATTCCCGTTACATAAGCGGTGCAGTCCAAATAGTAGGTGCCGGACTCCATGATTTCTACGTATTTTCCCGCTTTGTATTGGTCAAATTTCCCGCCGCTGTCCTCGTCGCTGCTTTCTGTCCCACTGCCGCAGGATGTCATTATAGCCAAAAGAAACACCATTAACAGCATTAACATTTGTTTTTTCATATTCTCATCCTCCATTTGGATAAAATATAACCCTCGGTTTATTATACCATTTTGGATTATTCTTGTCTTCTACTTCTATGAGTTCTTCTTTGCTATGATTTTTTCATGAAAAATAGAATACTCTTTGAAGAAGGATTGTGCTATGCTATACCTAGATGTGAAACTAGAAATATAGCAATTGACCCCAATATGTGAGAAAGGAAACACGTATATGGACAACGTCATTGAACTGAAAAACATTAATAAGAGTTATGGAAAAAAACAAGTTCTTTTTAATGTTTCATTGGATGTACCAAAGGGTTGTATTTATGGCCTTTTGGGTCCTTCCGGCTGTGGAAAAACCACTACGGTGCGAATCATCGCCGGCATCTTAGCCGCCGAATCCGGCCAAACATATATTTTAAACCAAAAAATGCCTAATCTGAAGCTGATGGGTCAAATCGGATACATGGCCCAGTCTGATGCACTGTACAACATGTTGACCGGTCATGAAAATCTAAAATTCTTTGGCCAAATTTACGGCATGAAACACAAAGAGTTAAAGGCCCGCATCGACTATGTAATGGATTTAGTCAACCTGACGGATGATTTGAACAAGCCGGTAAGTGCTTATTCCGGAGGGATGAAAAGAAGATTGTCCTTGGCCATTGCGCTGCTGCCAAATCCTCAGGTGCTGATTTTGGATGAACCAACCGTTGGAATCGACCCATTGCTCAGGCAGGATGTATGGGAGGAATTATATGGGTTAGCTGACAAGGGGGTCACGTTGCTTGTTACCACCCATGTAATGGATGAGGCAGTCAAATGCAACCGCCTTGCCATGATGCGGGATGGACGTCTTTTGGCCACCGGCACGCCTGTTGAGATTTTAACCAAAACCGGCACCGCCAATTTAGAAGATGCCTTTATTAAAATGGGAAGGGAGGGAATCACATATGAGAGTTAAAGCCCTTGCCCTTCGTATCATGAATCAAATCCGCCATGACAAAAGAACCTTAGGGTTGGTTCTTATTGCGCCTTTATTGATTCTCACGGTTATTTACTTTATTTTTAATTCCTCAGATACCGATTTTTCCGTTGGCGTGGTGGATGTCCCTCAAGGAGTTGTTACCCGCATTACCGATTCGGAGGATTTGGACATTCATGTCATTGACTACACTGCCAAAGAGGCTCGAGAAGCGGTTAATGATGAAAAGGTGATTGCCGTTTTAGATATGAGCAAAGATACCCCCAAGGTTTATCTGGATGCCAGCGATCCTTCTTCCTCAAGCAAAATTGTTGCTTTGCTGAAAAGTGCTGTTATGTTGGACAATGTGGACAGCATCAAAGATTCTCTTAATGAATTCAAGGATTCCATCCCATCTGTGTTGGCCGGTACCATTACTGTTCCCAACCTGCCCGATGTGGATTCCTCTTCATCGGATTGGGAAACCGATTACGTATATGGCAGTGATGACAGCACCTTCTTTGACAACTTCGGTGCCCCAATGGTTGGAATCATTGTTTTTTTCCTAACCTTCCTCATTGCCGGCATCAACTTCCTGTCGGAACGTACATCAGGAACCTTGGAAAAACTTCTTTCCACCCCCATCCGCCGTGGCGAAATTATTGCAGGTTATACTTTGGGGTTTGGCATCTTAGCAGTGCTTCAATCTTTAGTTGTAACCCTTTTTGTCGTATATGTGTTGGGAATGCCCGTCATCGGCAGCATCTGGTATGTAATTTTAATCAATCTTTTAACCGCCGTGACCGCCCTAACGTTAGGCATCTTGCTTTCCACTTTAGCCAACAGCGAATTTCAGATGGTACAATTTATTCCCATCGTGATTCTGCCTCAAATCTTCCTCTGTGGATTGTTTGATTTGACAGGAGGATGGCTGGTTGCAGGCCATTTCATGCCTTTGTTTTACACCACTGATGCTTTGACGGAAGTCATGCTCAAAGGACATGGCATAGGGACCATTTATCCGGACCTGCTGATACTATCCGGCTTATCCCTTATTTTTGTCATTTTGAACACCTTACTTTTGAAGCGACATCGAGGTGTGTAGATGCATTACGTTTATATGATTCAGTGTAAAGACGGCACCTATTACACCGGTTGGACTACTGACGTGGAAGCCCGGGTCAAAGCCCATACCCAAGGCACCGGAGCCAAGTATACCAAGGGCCGCGGGCCGGTCACCCTGGTCTATGTTGAAACCTTTGCCGAAAAATCCGATGCATTAAAAAGAGAGGGGGCCATTAAAAAAATGACCCGCTCTCAAAAACTTCAACTAATCAAGTAATTTGTAACATTTCTCCACATAGGGGCTTGTCATTGCCTGAAGCAGGGACCCATATCCTACCTTAAAGGAAAGAATATCTCCTACCTTGTATTTGTGCTTTGCCCCGGTCATATCCAAGAGCAGATGGTCAGAACTTGCCCCCAGCACTTTGATTTGAGGGTCTAGCGGAAACAAGCTATCCGGCGAAATATCTTGTTTTCCCACTGCCAAAATACCACGCTTCATCATGCCCCGATCTTCATAAACAGGTTTTTGCCCAAAGGCATCCACTCCCACCTCTCCAATGGGCAAAGAGGGTTTTTCCTTCCTCTCAATCAGCTGTGCTTCCAATAGGAAGGCATCATCACAGGTTCCCGGCAACTTGGTGCCGTACGCAGTATCGTTGCCCAACAAAAAACTTTCTCCAAGTCTTAGATTGTTGATCCTGTCAGGCATTTCCCCTTTGTCTATCAAATAAATCGAACTGGAGTTTCCCCCGGAAAGCATTTCCAAATGAATGCCCAGCTTTCCTTCAATCCGATCTGCCCAATTGCACAGCAGGGACAGATTTTCTTTTGTTGGAATAATCGCTCCGTAACAGGTCAGATTGACCCCGAGGCCATATAGGGTAATGTTTTTCATGGTTAAGGTCTTGCGCACCGTGGAAAAAATTTCTTCCTCGTTTCCCATGAAAATGCCTTCTCTCAGGTCCCCTACATCTATCATCAACACAACCTTATGGTTGACTCCTTGTTTGCCGGCCTCTTCATTGAGCAAAGCAATGGTTTCCACCTCCGAGTTAAAACTCAGATCCACATACCTCACCACCTCTTTAATCTCCCCGGGTTGAGGCAATCGAAGAAGCACTGTTTCTTTTCCATTTGCCCTGGCATATTCTGCATAGGAAGAAAGGTTCTTCATCCGGGAGTCGGCCATATAGTCTACTTTTGGGTGCTTGGCAATCATTTCAATCACTTTTCGATCAGCACAAACACCTTTGGTGACAATCATCATAGAGCAGTGTCCTCGGTCCTTGGTGATTTCAGCCACCCCATCCAAGTTGTTTTTCAGTTTGTTCATATCTATTGTGAGTTTGGGATACATAACCTTCTCCTTTCCTTTCTTCGCCGCTCCTCTTCTCTGTTATTCATCATTCCTACGATTGGTCTTCCCTGCAATTAATCCTCTTCCTTTTTTTGTGGGAATGGGAAGTCCAAACTTTGTTCCAAAAGTTTTGCCGCAGCCTCCGGATATTTTCTGGAAAGAACGCCAAGAGAAGCCATAATATAATCGTTATCCACCAGAATTTTTGCGGCAGTGCTGGGAAACAACAGCAATCCTGTGTCGTTGTGCATTGCAATTTGTTTCATCAATTCAACTCGATGAGGAAGCCGTGTCAACGCCCCGCCGGTTCCCACAATATAGTTCACCTGGGTCAAATCTTTGCCCTGGGCCAGGGTTTGCCTGCCGGATGGACCATAAATATACCTAATGGTTCCGGCATGGCGTTCTACCCCTTTTATGACAGCTTCCTTAGCCAAACGCTCCACCAATTTGATTTCATCTTCGTTTTTGGGAATGGCCACGTATTCATCCAATGTTTTATCCACGTCAATATCCACCAAATCTTTGCGGAATTTTTCTTCCCCGATGGTCTCAATCACCTTCATTCGGTTCACATAAAGACCCAAATCCCCTTCAACGGTTCGCTTTGCTTTGGGTTCCGGGCTGATTAATAGTTTGGCAATTTGCTCCGAGTCATCCGTTACAGAATGGACATCGGTGGTTGCCCCTCCCACATCCAGTACCATTATATTCCCCAAATAGTTATACATCAACTTGGTGCACTCCATTACCGCTCCAGGTGTGGGGATAATGGGTCCGTTTACCAAATCCCGAACATGTTCCATTCCCGGCGCATGTACGATATGTTCCTCAAAAGCTTCTTGAATGACCTTACGGCATGGCTCTACATTGAGCTGGTCTATCTTAGGATATACATTTTCTACAATATATAATTTAGTCTTTGTGTCCTCAAAGATCAACTTAATTTCTTCTTGATTTTCCACATTGCCCGCATAAATCACCGGAATATCCAGATTCATGCTGCGAATCATTTCTGCATTATAGATGGCAGTATCCCGCTCTCCGTAATCAACGCCTCCGGCAATGAGAATCAGGTTGGGTTTGATTTCCTCAATCTTCTTTAAATCTGTTCGCCGAAGCTTGCCGGCTGTAATGTAATGAATAATCCCCCCGGCCCCTAAGGCCGCTTCTTTTGCCGCCCGGGCAGTCATGTCATAAACCAATCCGTGAACGGTCATTTTTAGACCACCTGCTGCGGAAGAGGTTGCCAGCATTTCATCATAAGTCAAATTGTCTATGCCCTTTTTTTTGCACAAATCATCCACGGCGCCTTGAAGTCCTACGCGAACGTCCCCTTCCAGCACCGAAGTGGGGGCCTGTCCCTGACCCCAAAATATAGGCTTATCCGAATTTAAGTTATGAAAGCCGTTGACTACTGTCGTAGTCGATCCGATTTCAGCTACCAAAACATCGATTTTCATCAGTCTCTCCTTATGTCTGTCAGAAATCATAAAGAACGGGGCGGGCTATTGCCCGCCCCGTTACTATACCAAACTTTAGCCTCTTCGTCGACGTCTTTCTTCAACTAAGAAAGATGCCACATCAATGCCATGAGAGTTTCGCCCAAATGCGGCGTCAATGCCGGTCTTCAGACCTTCTTCCGGAATAACCTGGGTTCCTCCGGCCGCAATAATTACTTTGTCACGAATGCCCTTTTCCACCGCCAGTTCATGAATTCTTTTCATGTTCTTGTAGTGGATATTGTCGTGAGAAATAATAGTGGAGGCCAAAATCACTTCTGCTTTTAATTCTACCGCAGCATCCACCAGTTTTTCAACAGGTACGGAAGTACCAAGATAATGAACTTCAATGCCGTATTTCTCAATTCCACCATGCTTAATGTCAATGATTTCCCGAAGCCCCACTGAATGTTCATCTTGACCTACGGTTCCGCAGACCAACTTCAACGGATATTTTTCAATATCTTCTCTGATTTCATCTTCTGTCAGATATGTGGGTTCCGGTGGGATAACCAATTTTGACACATCAATGTCAAAGGCAACCTTGCCTTTTAACTCAATTCGTGTTCCTTCAGCCTCCTGAAGGACTTCTCTGGAAATGACGGAAGGTTCTACCAATCCCATTTTTTTGGCAACTTCTACAGCAACCACTTCAGCGGTTCTCTTATTGGTTGGAATCATCATGGTTAGCATAACGATGCCGTCGCCTTGCCATTCCATTTCAGGAATAACAACTTCCGTGTCTCTGTATCGAACAGTTTCGGCCATTCTCACATTAACATTATCCGTATCATCCAGCTCATCGATATAAACAATCTTGCTTCTATCTTCAAAGGTACACCCCCCGATAAGGGCTGCCGGATCCGCCGGATCGCCGCCGTATTGCTCCACATTGTTGTAACCAAAGTGGGCCGTAACAGGTGCCATATAGTCTTCATCTCTTTCATAGACAAAGCCATAACCAATGCCACCGTCAATTTTTCTGGCAATCCCGTCGCCGTTCCGTTGGGGATATTCTGCAGAATCCACAAAGAATCCTTCTTCAACCGCTTTGAAGTATCCGCCGGTTTCAAGAATTTCTTCCATGAACAGACAGGCCTTTTCTTTGATTTCTCTTGCTTTCTCCCGAAGAGGTCCATCTTTTTTCAGTTCAATCATATCCATCAACCCGTCTAGGCCGATTAAGGTTTGCTTGGCGGTATCACAGGCTTCTACATTGTAAATATGCCAAGGCACGTTTCGTCCCTCATCCGGGGTAATGGTGGATTGGATATCCGCACTGGTCAGTTTGGATACCAACATGTTTAGCACATGGGTTACCGTGGCTTCCCGGGCAGAGGAATCAATATACTTGGTGTTCATCTGCGCTCTCATCCGATACCTGTCACAGAATTCCCGAAGAGCAACTGCGTAAGGCAAATCCATAAATACGCAGGGTGCCGGTGTTGCTGTTGGAGGCACGGTGGAAAGGCAGATATTCTTGGGGTCAATACCGGACAACTCAGAAAACCTAGAGTTAATGGCATGTTGGACGATAAGTTCAGGCATTACCTTCCACGCTTCTCGAGCCGTGGCATTGGCGTTGTGAGCACCGTCAATCTGGGCAATGTCTGCCCATGCCAAAATCCGTTTGGATTCGCATGCATCTACAAAAGAACGAACACAGTTAATATTTCTGTAAAGAACATTGTACTGTGGATCCTGATGGGCGCCATTGACACCTTCTTCAGCAAACATTACCGCAATGTCCGGGCCGGCAACACCGGAGACATAGGAATGATAATTAATGGGACGGCCTACTTCATCCTCAATGGCATCCAAGGCTTTTCTCTGCGCCCGAACTTGTTTTCTGGAAATAGGAACGCCGCCGATTCCTTGGGGGGTTCCTTCTACAAGACTATCCATGTGGGACTGTCCTGCAGTACGGATAACCATAATATGGTCTGCACCGTGCCAAGCGGCCATTCTCATTCTGCGGATATCGTCTTCAAACCGACCGGAAGCAATTTCTGTTGTAATGACCGGGGCAGGTTGGGGGTCAATATTGTCAAAATATTTGGCAGGGGGCAAAGGTACACTGTTAGTCAAAGGCTCAGTTGCATCCCGATACTCAAAGGGACCCATTTTCAAATCGGGTGCCGGTTTGCGCCAGGTCCAGCCTTTTCTTCTGGGTTCATATTTGTCCAGATCCTGGAGGATTTGTTGGATATCCAGTTTCTCGTTATGTTCTAGTTTCATCGTTTCCTCCTTTACCGAAATTGGGCAACGGCTTCATCCCAGCCATCCCCTTTTGCTAACAATGCAGCAGCTTCTTTCACCGAAATGCCTTTGGCCTTAGCCAGCTTGTAAACCACATTTCCGGCACCTTTTCCCATAAGCCCTCGGTCCATGCAGCCTTCTACAATAGGTTTTGTATCCAGTGAAGATACGCCCATTCTCAGCAACACAGAGCGCTCAACGGATGGGGTGGTATTCTTTCTTCCCAGTTCTAACATGGGAGACACCACTTGGGTGGTCAAATCCCAGAACCGATCATAAAGTTCTTTGTCGGTGAGGCCGGCAATATGTTTTCTGCGTTCTGCAAAATCATCTTGTCTTTTCATCTGCTTACTCCTTCATTGTGAATCTTTTTTATTACATCTTTGACCCATGCTGTATCTTTCATGGTCTCATCGGCCAGAAATTCAATGTCTTTTTCCGTTGGGTCATTTACGTTATAGGTTTTTAGGGCCGTCTTAATCAAAGACTTTCTCATATGGTCCAAATCAATGTCTGTGGCCTTAATCATAGACGGATGCTTGGGTAAAATAATATTTTTGCCCGGGACTTCGTCTTTGGGGTCGCCAAAATAAATGTCAATTCCATTGCCGCGGGCAAAGGATAACTGTGGCTGAACATGCTTTCCTGCCCCGGTATATTCTGTTTCCTGGACAATAATCGTGGCATCCCGGTCCATTTCTTGGGAAATGGCAAAGGCCGCCGCTAAAGAAGTGTTCCCTGCAGGTCCTTTTTCAAGGCCTTCTAAGGTAGCCAAGCATTCTGTCATATAGAACACATCCCCTTGGGTTACAGTTACATAACGTTGCATATATCGAAGGGGTCTCGCCGCGGAACGAGGCACATCGGAACGATCCGGCCAATTAGAAAACGGAACGCCAAATCCGGTATGCCCGGTGGTAAAGGATTTTTTGTTAAAATCCCCATCAGAAGCCATGTGGAGCCCTGATAGATCCACAGAAGCGCCGACCACCTGAGATGAAGCACCGGCCTTTCTTAAGCCCCGCGCAGTTCCCGTTAAGTTGCCGCCTCCGGCCTGGGTGCACACAACCACATCTGGATCTTTTCCGAATTTTTCTCTGAATTGCATGGATATTTCATACCCTAATGTTTCAACTCCGGCGATGCCGAAGGGGGTGTATAAAGAAGCATTAAAATAGCCGGTTTCTTCCAAGAGTAGCAGAAACTTGTAGAACAATTCCGGTCCTACGGAAAGTTGCACCACTTCCGCGCCAAGGGCTTCGCATTTTCTTGCCTTTTCTACAATTTCCGGTTGGCCAACACCCTTTGAGTCATAGCATTCCTGCACGATGATGCATTTCAATCCGGCCATGGCAGCTTGGGAAGCCACTGCCGCACCATAGTTTCCACTGGTGGCTGAAATGACACCCTTATACCCCAGTCGTTTGGCATGATATACAGCATTGGCAGCCCTGCGAGCTTTGAAGCTGCCGGATGGATTAGACGCTTCATCTTTGACAAAGATTCTGGCCCCTTTTCCTTCAGGGGCACAAGCTCTGGCCAGTGCAGTCAGGTTGTGAAGTTCTAGGATAGGGGTTTTGCCTACATGAACCCCATATTGGATATTTTGCATCTCTTCCAGGGTATATCCGGTTTCACGCATCATCTTTTCATAATCAAATGCGATAGAACCAGATTCAAACTTGGCATAGTCAATACCAACAGATTTCAGCATAATTTCGGGTTTACGTCCCATGACGGAGGCATAATCATTTGCTTTTGTCATTACTTGCCACCTCCAAATACAATCTCTCGAACTTGCTTGTCAATGGCCAACAATTCAGGAATGAATTTGCCATAATCGTGATCATAATAGGGGTTCACCTCAATGAGGGTTCCAACTTCCCTTCTCCCCGTAACGGTTTCAACTTCTGCTTCATCCCCCATGTTTGCATCGGCAAGCAGAAATCCTTTGTCCCACATTTCCAGGGGAACAGCCTTGGTGTCATCGGGAACTTGAGGCGCCCGTTCACTTGGCTGGAGAATAATCTTATGGATTCGGACCCATTCGCCTTTCTTAATCATTTTCTTTCTCCTTGGTGTTTGGGAAGCGCCGGTGTTCCGGCGCTTCCCAATGTTTGTGTATTAATATAAATGTCTACTGCGACTCTTTTACAATTTATTTTACGATTTTTGCTTCTTCACAGATCTGGTCACGCATGTCTCCCATAATGGCTCGGGGTACAGGCAGGTCCAGCATGGTGTGAAGGCCCGGTCTTGCGTTGATTACGTGTGGAATCATGTTGACGCACATTGCAATGGTCCCAATGCCACCGGGGATTTCCGGTGTGTTGAGCATATTTACATTCGGCGTACCCTTGATGATGACATAGTCACCGGTGGTTACGCCAACCTGCTCCGGCTCAATTTGTTGGGGATGCTCCATCTTGATTTTCACTTCTCCATCAATGTAGCATTCAGCTTCCATGGAACAGCCGGCTACGTTGCCTGCTTTGGCAAATCCGTAAGGAGATTTTCTGTCTACATCTGTCATAATGGGGTTCATGGACTGAACAACTTTTTCGACCTTCCAGCCAATGGCATCTGCAATCATGTTGGAGGATTCATTAAATCCAACGTGACCTGCCAGTTTGTGTGTTTTCACTCCTTCAATAAAAGCTTCTTTGGTGATGCCAATGCCTTGTTCTTCCATAACGGCAGGACCAAAAGGTGACAAACTGTTAACTCTTCTGGAAGTAATGTGTTCCACTTCTTCACAGCAACCGGTCCAAAGAACCACCAACAGATCCATAATCAGTCCGGGATTGATGCCGGTTCCTAAAATGGAGACACCGTTTGCTTTTGCAATTTCATCCAACTGTTTGGCCAGTTCAGGTTCGCTAGCCATGGGATAAGACATTTCTTCAGCGGAAGAAACCACATTGATTTTCTGTTCCAAGATAAACTTTAGTCTGTCGAATGCTTTACGAGTAAAGGAATCGGTACAGGCCAATACAACATCGGCAGCACCTGGCTTAATCACACCTTCCGGCGTTCCAATAATCACGTCGGGGCGGTCGCCTCTTTCCGTATGAATGAAGTCAAACATGGACTTGCCAACCTTGTCGCCTCTGCCTACAGCACCGACAATATCAACGCCTTTTTTCTTCAGCAACATGTCTGCCATGCCGCCGCCCATTGCGCCGAGACCCCAAATAATGACTTTTACATTTTTCATTTTATTTCTCCTTTTCGTTGGTTCCTTCGCTTATGCGATAGCTAATCTAATGTTACCTTAATATAAAGCAATTCTTGTGCCAAAATCAGTACATTAGAATTTCTGTTGAAATTGCTTATTGAACAAAAAGAAAAAAGCCCCATTTTACAAGGCTTTTTGTGGCAAAATAAATAGCAATACACATAAAAACGGATTATTGATGACCCTTTCACTACCTTCTGGTGCAAATAGTTTTGCTCCGTGTACGCAAAACTATTTGCACCCGTGTCTTTTCAACTTGTGCTGCAAGGTTTGTCTCTTAATCCCCAAACTTGCAGCAGCCTGAGAAATATTGCCGTTGCTAGCCGCCATGGCACTTTCCAGTGCCGCCTTTTCAAGTTTTGCCAAATAGGAATCAATGGGTTCCCCCAGCGAGGATTCCACAAAATCTGTTTTTAATTCCCCGGAAGCACCCGGTGTCTTTTTTTCTTCCTTGGGAACTTCATCCGGGAAATCAATATCATTTCGAAACAGGGGTCTGTGGCTGAGATGAATATGATCCGCATTTAACATATCATTTTCCTCCGCCAAGGAAACCGCCGACATAATGACATTTTCCAATTCTCTAACGTTGCCCGGATAATTATATTGCATCAGCTTGTTTAGGCCCTCAGGCGTAATCCCTGCAATCCTACGATCAAATCGTAGGCACTGTTTTTCAAGGAGTCTTTCAGTTAATAATGGGATATCATCTTTCCGCTGCCGCAAGGGAATCAGGTTCAGGTTTACAATGCTAAGGCGATAGTATAAATCCTTTCGCAATGCTCCTCTGGCAATTAAATGCTCTGGGTCCTCATTGACCGTGGCGATAATCCGCACATCCACGGGAACATCTTTCGTTCCTCCAATTCGCCTGATATAATCCTCCTGCAAAACTCGGAGTAATTTGCTTTGCAATTCATAGGGCATGGCACTGATTTCATCCAGTAGCAAAGTGCCGCCGTTAGCCTGTTCAAACAAACCCGCCCGATCCACTGCACCGGTAAAGCCACCCTTTGCCGTTCCAAATAAAATGCTTTCCAATAAGCTTTCCGGCAGGGCTGCGCAGTTCTGGGCAAGGAACGGAGCATTCTTTCTGTCCCCATCATAATGGATGCTTTGGGCAATCAGTTCTTTCCCCGTTCCTGTCTCACCATAAATAAATACAGAGGCTTTGGTCTTTGCCGCTTTTTGTGCAATATAAATAAGGTTTTTAAAATTAGTATTCTCTCCTATAATGTCCGCAAAATTGTAGTGTCGGATTCTGGGATGCTCCAGTTTCGCCGGTTTGATTGACTCTTCCTGGAGTTCAAGCAAGGTGTCTGACATGTTTTTAAAATGAGTAATATCCTTTGCAATTTCCACCGCGGCAACCACCTTTCCATCCACCTCTAAGGGAAGGGTGGTATTTACGGTGGTGATTTCTTTTCCATATTTGTTCAGATAGGTCTGTTGTCGATTCAGGGTTGCTTTTTTTTCTCTCAGTGCCCAATGCAAGGTGCTCTCAGCCACAGGGATTTGGGAAAACGCTTCGCTAAACTTCTTTCCCAACACTTCATCTCTTCCGGTATCCTCCATCTTGGCCATTGCTGTATTGTAAAATAACGTTCGCCCATCCCGGCCAACAACCTGAATGCCTTCGTCAATGGTTTCTATAATTGCTTCAAGCAATGTCTCATATTCTTGTTGTTTCATTTTCATCCCTCCTGAGCTTCTTTATCTTATCACATAATAAAACCAGGTGCAAATATATTTGCACCTGGTCACATGATGATTCAATGGTATTTTTTTCACTTTAGCAAAGCGCTTTTACCATTATTCGCTTCTTAATGCTTCAACCGGGTCTTTCCTCGCCGCAGCACCGGATGGAATGAGTCCTGCCACAAAGGTCAGGAACATACTGATTCCCACAAGAATAACCGCTGCAAGAGGTGGCAACACCGCCACATTAGGTATGTCGAAGTTGTTGTAAACGATGGCACTGGCAACAATCGACACAATGACGGCAACAATAATCGCCAGCACCCCTGCCGCGAAACCAATGATAAGGGTTTCTGCGTTAAACACTCTGGCCACATCTCTCTTGGAAGCCCCAATACTTCTTAAAATGCCAATCTCTTTTTTTCGTTCCAGTACGGAGATGTATGTGATAATTCCAATCATAATGGAAGAAACCACCAGAGAAATGGCAACAAATGCAATGAGAACATAACTAATCACATCAACGATTTTGTTCAGGGAGGACATTAACGTCCCAACGATATCCGTATAGGTAATCACCTTTTCTTTCTCGCCCGCCTTTTCCATGCTCTTATTATAGTTATCCAAAATCTTAATTACATTTTGTTTCGTCTGAAAATCCTTGGGATAGATATTAATGGCATAAGGGTCTGACTCAACTGCATACCCTAGATCCAATAGGTTGCTGTCATAGCTGGTCTCTTCCGTTGTCAGTAGGGTCGACATAAGGGAAGCAAGGTCCGCCTCATCCATGTTTAGCTTAAAAGCTTGTGCAAATTTTTCCTGGTCAATCTGCATCGCGGCCGGTATTGCAGTTCCCAATTTGGTCATTGCCGCATTCATGCTGGCCTCCATTTGTGTGCTTACAGCTTCGGTCAATTGATCCACAACTTGTGCGGTATAATCTTCAAGATAGCTTTCAACTTCATTTTGGAGGTCCGTTCCGCTTACAATGCCGGGAAGCCCTGCATTCAGAATGTCTTGCGCCCCCTGAGTGGTAAGATATTCAGCAAATGTCATTCCGCCACCGTTATTAATATAATCTTCCGCCAGTTCATTTACCAACTCCTCTGCTTTTTGTACATCAATTGCAGAAGAAAGATCGGCGTCATCCAAATTCGGCACCGGAAGGTCCATATCCTCCAAATCTGTCAAGTCAAGATTTGATGGGTCAAAATACTTTTGCATGCTAGAATATAGTTTCTTGCTGTCAAGGGTGAAAGCAGATTGAATCTTCCCCGTATCTACTGTAAACATGGAAGACAAGTCTAACCCGGTGTTTGACTGCCGTTGGGCCTCTTCTTTAAAAGTTTTTCCGGTAAACACATTTACTTTTGGGGATGCCAACTGGGCTTTGACAATTTTTGAATCTGCCGCCTCATCCATCAAGTGCCGGGTCAGTTCTGACGTGTAATAAATGCCGGGATTCAGAGCGCTGGTCTTCGTGTCTCCTGAAGATTTCACAATTCCAACAATTTGGAGAGATTCACCATTTTTGATTACTTTTTTCATGTAACCCTCATTTTGGGACATGTCCTCCCATATGTTGTACTGGCTGTCATGCTTATAATATGCCACATTGGGAATCACCGTCATTTTTTTCGCCATGATACTATCGTAACTAATTTCCAAACGTTTCCCCGGAGCTTGTATCTGTTTGCCATCCAAAAACTGCTGAATCATCGTTTTCAAGTCTTTACTGTCACGAAACCCCAATTGATATAGCAGCATATCCGGAATGCGTCCGTTGGGAGTCAAAACAAGAAGACATTGGTTATAGTTTTCAGGCCATTTCCCTGCCACAACATCATACTGTCCTTGAAATAGATCTGTATCATCTGCCAACTCATAAAAGGTATTCATATTCATGGAAGCATTCAGCAAACTGCTTGAACTTTTTGACGAACTAAATCCAAGGGCAGAAAAGGCCTCGTTAGGATTAATCTTCTGTACACCATCGGAAGTATCCGACGAAAAAATCTGGGGTGTGATGTTGTAAGAATACTGAACCGCATTGACGTTTTTTTCAATGTCGCTCTTTCCGCTATCGAAAAACTTTTTTAGGGATGCAAGGTCATTGGTCCCCACCTTGGAGAACATTCCCGCCACCATAGGGGCTTCTTCCACTTTGCCATTTGTGTTATCGGTATCGCCGGTGCCGCCGGTGCCGCCCCCACTGCTTTCCTCTTGGGCCGCCAGCATTACACTGGTGAAATCCATTCCTTGATTTTGTATGGTCAAGGGATAAATGGAAAGCATATCCTCTTCCGTATTTTGTATGTATCCGTTTACGCCATTGGCAAGGGAAAGAATCAATGCAATTCCGATAATACCAATGCTACCGGCAAATGCCGTCATGGCGGTACGGCCTTTTTTAGTCAATAGGTTGCTGAAACTTAACCCCAGGGCTGTAAGAAAAGACATGGAGACCTTCTTTTTTTTCTCCTTTGCTTGGGGAGGAATAATGCCGGAATCATAAGGCCTGCTATCCTCGGTAACGGACCCATCGGAAAGTCGGACAATTCTATTTGCATATTTATCTGCAAGGTCCGGATTATGGGTCACCATAATCACAAGTCGATCTTTGGATATTTCTTTGAGAATTTCCATAACCTGAAAACTTGTGGCGGAATCCAGCGCGCCCGTTGGTTCATCGGCAAGAAGGATTTCCGGATTGTTCACCAATGCTCGAGCAATGGCAACACGTTGCATTTGTCCGCCGGAAAGTTGATTGGGTTTCTTCTTAATTTGGTCTCCCAAACCCACTTGCTCCAACGCATCCGTGGCTCGCAATCTTCTCTCTTCACTACTGACGCCGGCCAGTGTCATGGCCAGTGCAACATTTTCAAGCACAGATTGGTGAGGAATCAAATTATAACTTTGAAAAACAAATCCAATGGAATTGTTTCGATAAATATCCCAATCCGAATCTTTATATTCCTTGGTAGAAATACCATCAATGACAATATCCCCTTCTGTATATCGATCCAATCCCCCAATAATATTCAAAAGCGTTGTTTTTCCACATCCGGAAGGCCCTAAAACCGCAACAAACTCACTTTTCCTAAATTCAAGATGAATTCCTTTCAGTGCATCAATTTGAATATCCCCAACATGATATTGTTTTGTTATGTTTTTAAGTTTTAACATAATGCTTCCCGACACCTTTCCGGCTTATGCATGACCCTCTTAAGGGCAACGTAATCTTTCCGATTCAATTATATCCATTGTGAAATTCTTTGCCTATCCCCTATTTATATAAAAAAACACGAAAAAACTTCGTGTTGGCGGATAGTTCTCAAATAATGTTTTCTTCCATCCATAGTTGTTTCACAAGCAATCCCCCAACGATTAATACCGGAATCCCCACAATTGGAAGTAAATAAGTCAACCCAATCCAACTTTGGTTTACCAGCACCACCGCCCCACTTCGAAGAATCAAATTTGCTCCTGCAAAGGCAAAAAACCACCACCAAAGGGTATGTATTTTTTTTGCTTTTAGTTCGGCTCCCGATTCTTGGTATTGATGCGCCAGTCCTTGAAACACCATCCCAATCATTATCAAATAAATAACAGCACCGGCCAATGCCAAGATACTCCCGGCCACCGCTTCCCACGGGGAAATACCGCTTGTAGCGCCAACCAACACGACAAAGAATAATAGATAAATTCCCATCTCTGCCACAATCAAACCCAGTGCCACTTTGAAATTTTTGTGGTTTTCCGACCATTGCCTCATGCCAATAAACATTAGCACAAACCCTCCGGTTTGAACGCCGCAAACCAACAAAGGCAACCAGTTGCCCATGTCAAGTCCCCCAAGATAGTATGTGGCCAAAGAAATCATCAGACCACTTAAAAATATTTCATTCCCCTTTGTTTTAAGATTCATATATTGCTACCGTTTCTTCTGAAGTTTGTTTCCACTCCTTGTGATATACGTACACAGATAGATTTCTACAATGATAATCACTAGGATCACTACTGCCGACAAAATAAGTTTCACTGTGCCGGCGAACATGGTTGCAACGGGCAAAAATAAGGTTCCTGCAAAAATCAAAACCAACCCGGTAATCCAAGTGGACTTCCAATCCGAACCCGCCTCCCCCGCATGTTTATCAGCCATTAACCCTGCCATTCCCTGCATTAAAAGTCGATACAAGATGACCATTCCCAGCAGGGCAATATATCCGAAAAGCATCACATCAATTTGAATAAATGATTGCTCCTGCATATTGTTTAAGTAATTCTTTGCGCCCATTCCCCCTTGAGTTACCAGGGCAACGATGCTCACAATAGAAGTGAAAAACGCGTATTCAAATTCAGGCCGCGTCTTTCGAAGAAGGAATGTCCCAGCCAGAGCAGCCAACCATGCCACTCCAAGTCCTGCAATAGCAAGAAATTCTATTTTATTACTGGCACCAAACACTCGTGCCCCTGCAGCACCGGCGTATACCACGGCCATCAGCAGCAGTCCTATGATTGTTGGTTTTAAGCCGTGCAAAACAGATTGTCGTTTGTTCACTTCTTTCCCTCCGTGCAAAATTGTTATACCCAAGGACAAATTATCTCATATATTGCCATGATTTTCAAGTGATTCCCATGTTGACTTTCTAAACTTCCGTTTATCTCAAGATTTTTCATTGACAAACGAAACATTTTCTTGTATCGTTAATTAGCGATATATCTGGCATAAGACCTTAAAGGAGGACACAATGCGATTAAGAAAACAAACCGACGGGCTAGAAGAGATGGAAATCCAACTAATGGCCAAAGTCTCCGACGCCCTGGCTCATCCGGCACGAATCAAGATTTTTCGATATATCATGAAGTGCAACAAAGAGCGAATATTGGTGTGCAACAAAGACATTGTTGCCAATTTTGACTATGCCCAGGCAACCATTTCTCAGCACCTAAAAACTTTAGTCAATTCAGGGTTGGTAGATATCCAAAAAAAAGAAAAGTATACCTACTATTTTGTTAATATTGGTATACTGATGAACTACCTTGATATCACGAAAAAATTTGAGTAAAGGCATCACGCAGTCCCCCATTTTTTTCATTTGTGGTATTTCTCATTGCGAATAATCTTAAACCCTCGATAAATTTGCTCCAATAAAATGACTCGCATCATCTGATGGGGGAATGTCATTTTGGAAAAGGACAGGCTTTCATCCGCTCGGGTTGTTACCGATGCAGAAAGTCCGCAGGAGCCGCCAATGACATATACCAAATTGCTCTTGCCTGAAACGGCAAGCGCTTCCAAATCCGATGCCAGTTCTTCCGAGCTTTTGGGATTACCATGGATCTCCAAGGTAATTACCGCATCATCGGATTTTATTTTTTTGAGTATCCGTTCTCCTTCTTCTTTTACGTCCTCAAAGGGACTTTCTCGAACTTCTTCAATTGAAAGATTACAATAGGCAGAAAGCCGCTTACTATATTCAGCCACCGCTTCTTTCCAGTATCGTTCTTTTAATGTTCCCACACAGATAATCCGAATGTTCATATTGGCTCCTATATTTGATAAATCCGACTGATTTTTTCTCGGGTAATCACATCAATTTTCAATTCTCCTCCCGCATAAATTCCTGCTGTTTCAAGAATATTGGCAACGGTAATTTGTGCCATTTCCGGGGTATTGTTTTCCCTGCTTAAATGAGAAAGCAAAATTCTTCTTTCTTTCCCGGCGTACTGCACCAAACGGCAAATGCAATCTCCTGCAGCCTCGTTGGAAAGATGCCCTTCATCGCTAAGGATTCTCCGCTTGATGTGGTAAGGATATCCACAAAACTGAAGCACGTCTTTGTCATGATTTGCTTCCAAGGCAATTAAGTCCGCCCCTTTGATTTCTTCAAAGATTTCATCAGTGACACATCCTGTATCCGTCAGCACACTTATTTGCTTTCCGCCTGCAAAAAAAGAGTACCCTACCGGCTCAGCAGCGTCATGAGAAAGGGAGAAGGATTTCACTGTAATCCCACCAATAATAAACGTTTCGCCTCTTTGAAAAGAAATCTGACGATTTTCTGCCACCATCTCCCTCAAATAGGGCCAAGTTCCTACTGTGCAATAGGTGGTGGCACCGGTCAACTTTTTGGATACAATTTTAAGACTTTTGATATGATCGCTGTGTTCATGGGTAATAAGAATCCCTTGAACCATTTCCGGGGAAACGCCAGCACACGCCAACCCTTCCATGATCTTTTTTCCGCTGATTCCCACATCCACCAAGAGAACCGTCTCATTCCATTGTATCATGTAACAGTTCCCGCTGCTTCCGCTGGCAAAGGAACAAAATTTCAAGCTCATTGTTTCACTCCGTTCTGATAACGTTCATTATAAACCATCTCGACTGGGGTTGGTACAAATTCTTAATTTCATGATATAATAATTTGTAATATCAATCCAATAACATGGAGGAACAACCAATGACCATTCTCAAAATATATACAGACGGCGCCTGTTCCGGGAATCAACACGATGAAAACATTGGTGGGTGGGGAGCCGTTCTCGTTTATGGCTCTCACGAAAAAGAGTTGTGGGGAGGCGAGCCAAATACCACCAACAATCGAATGGAAATGACCGGATTGTTGGAGGCGTTTCGTGCCATTAACCGAGATAACCAATGCATCGAAATATATTCGGATAGCGCCTATCTTATGGATTGTTTTCGCAAGAAATGGTATGTCAAATGGCTTGCCAACGGTTGGATGAATGCACAAAAAAAAACCGGTAGAAAACCGGGATTTGTGGGAAGGGCTGCTTCCATTTCTCGATGCCCATGATATTCGTTTTTTCCGGGTCAAAGGCCATGTGAATCTGGCTTCACCAAAAGTGGACAAAGAAGGATTATACCGCCAATTCCTGGGTTGGAACGGGGAATCCTTTGTTTTTGAGGACTTTACAACAGCAATTGCCATGAATCATCGGGCGGATGCTTTGGCCAATCGTGGCATTGACCAGCTTCGAATGGGTTAAACGGTTCTGCTTTTCGTTCATTTATCGTCCCATCTTCAAAAAACACACCAAAAAAACAGCGCCAAGGGTGAAGTACTGTCACACACGATTCTCCACCATTGGCACCTGTTCTGAATCACCAATATATTGAACTTAATATTTCATCCCCTATTTAGCTTTTTTTAGCTGCGTTTTTTCTATTGTGATTCAGAAAATACTGAGTTGCGAAACGCGGGGACCACGGCGGTCACCCACTCACAAACGGTCTTCACATCCCGTACCTGTATTGTACCAAAAAAAAATGAGTTTTGCCGTCTCATGGCGAAACTCATATACTTTGAGGGTGAAACTCGTTGTTTTTTAGAATATTAATCCTGTTAAATGAAAAACTAAAAGCAACCGTAAATCAAAAAACATCACCATAGATCATATTTGTTGCGGAAATTGGGTCGGGAATCGTGTAAAATACAATTGAAACTGCTAGAATTCGCTATGAAACAGGCACAGCAAACAAACAGGGCTAAAGTTTTTTGCAAAAGTAAACGCGACCCCGTTTTTCGCAGGTATATCAGTTGGTTGTCTGACCAAATACTGCTACTTACGTTTGAGTAGTGCCGGTTTCAAAATGACCTCATCGGGTGGAATAGGTGAGAGATCAAGTGAATCCAGCAGTTTTCCATAGTCTTTCCCTTGCAGGAGTTGAAACGGCGTTTTGTTGCCGAATACCTCTCTTGCCACGCTGTTGATGTGACGACAAACCACGTTCAGGTCCGCCTGAGATAAGGGGTCGAATGAAACGCCTTTGGGCAGGATTCGCCGAAGCAGGGCGTGGTTTTTCTCCACCTGCGGCTTTTGCCAGGATGCCTGAGGGTCGCAGTAAAAGATCCGGGTGCGCTGACAGTTGCTTAGCGAATATTCGAGGTTTTCGGGGTTCTTGAATTCGACTCCGTTGTCGGTGAGGATAATCGGGAAGAGTTTGCGGAACAAGGAAAGCCCAAGCAGGCTTGTGAGTTTGTCGAAGACAGCTTCAACACTTTTCATTTTGCCATCGTCCATAAGAAACATAAGCATAAAATTGTTTTGCCGAAAAATCATGGTGAGGATAACCTTGCCTTTGCAACGCTTGCCTTTTACCGTGTCCATCTCGACGACGGAAACACCGGGATGCTCGCCGAGATAATGGTTGAAATCCTCGTAGGTGCGGCCTTTGCGGCAGCGATACTCCAGTTTTGTCAGCACTTTTTGCTTTTTTCGTTGCCGGTAGGCGACTTTTTTGGGAAGATCGATGTTCCTGACATCGAAAGCCCGGCAGTCGATGTACTTGTAAATGGTTCGCTCGGAGCAGCCGATTTCATCCGCATGAGTGGAGAAAATGTGGTTGATGGACTGGCCCTTCATGATGAGGGGAGAAATGAGAATTCCAATTTCCGACAGCTTTTGTGGACTGATTCGAAGCCCTTTTCTGCTTTCCTTCAGGGTGGTTAGGTAAGCTGCATGGGCCCGATGTGCGGAGTAGTAGGCATGATCTTTCCTGCAGGCCTTTTGTGAAAGGCATCCGGTGCAGACATAGGGAGGCTTTTCAAGGAGCTTGCAGTGAACTGAGACAAATTGGCCGCACAAGGCTTGACAGTCGAAATCTTTGCAGGTTTTGCATCTGGAAAAACAGCCTGTGGAGCGGGCCTCGCCACAAAGGTCCGTACGAAGACATCCAAAATAGTTGAGACATTCGTTCTTGCCATCGCCGATGCGACTGGCAAAAGCACGGTGCTTTTGGATTTCACGTGAAACGGTGGATGAAGAACGTCCAAGCAACCTGGCGATTGAGTTGAAGGTGAAATTTCGGACAAGGCAGCGTTCAATCAGTGCTCTGTCCGACAAAGATAAGTGCTTGCTCATGATATGCTCCATTCCGGTCAGACAACCAGAATTAAGTATATCCAAAAATGACTCTTTGCAATAGTAAATGCAAGTTTGCACAAGTAAAAGTAGACAAAAAGTTGCGTTTAGTTTTGCAATTAACGAGAATATTAATCCCAAA
Source organism: Anaerovoracaceae bacterium (assembly GCA_963676385.2). Lineage (GTDB taxonomy): Bacteria > Bacillota > Clostridia > Peptostreptococcales > Anaerovoracaceae > UBA1422. Next base: position 4,145 of record CAXXMM010000005.1, on the reverse strand, counting down.
TCGGGGAAGAACTGTGCGATTGATTGTACAGTAACACGTTAACCGTGAAGTGCCCATCCTGAACATCAATATCCATGGTTCCATCGTAAATGCCAACAGCTGACTGCACACTGCGCAGCCCAACTCCACGAAGTCTATTGTTTGACTTGGTGGAAATGAATTCTCCGTTTTTTCTTTTTATCGATCCCAGAAAATGATTCTTCACTTTAATAAACAGCATGGATCGGTCCAAGGCCATCTCAAAATAAATGGTTTTATCTTTTGCTTCCTTAATCCCTTCAATGGCATTGTCCATTAAGTTTCCAATAATAACATTCAAGTCAAAGGCTACAATGTTTAATTTGTCAGGGATATTCACTTCCAACTGTACCTGGGCGCCGGCTCGAATTGCCTCTTCAATTTTATAGTTCAAAATACTGTCAACATAATGATTGCCAGTATCCGCATGGATGGTTTGTGTGCCGATATTTGCATTTATTTTTTTCATATACGCAACTAGCCCTTTTTGATCCCCCGATTCAACCAGACTGTTTAGGGTCATCATATGATTTTTCATGTCATGCCTTAATATCCGGATGCTTTCTTGGCTTTGCTGAATCAACTCAAACTGTCTGGCATAGGCTTCGTTTTGTTGCACAAGAAGCTGTTTCTCGCTTTCCTCCACATAATATTTCCCCAGCGCATCATAAAGGTAAAATGCAATAAAATTTATGGTAAGTAGGAAAAACATGGCCGTTGCCACCCATTTGAATTGAGTCAGAGGTACCGACAATACCACGCTGATAAACACACTGGCAATGGGAATATATAATAGGGCAACCCAGTTTTTTGATTTAATTTCCCGATCCATCCCCTTTGATCTTGCCCGTTCAATAATGAGTACAATAAACAGAATCACCAGTGAGCCAACAAACAGCACCATGTTTGTCATGTCACCATCAAATCCAACAGCCTGAAGACAAACAAACACCAAGCCCTCAACACAAAGTCCAGTGGCATATATCAACAAAGTAATCAAGACTTTTGTTGACAATCGATTGTTATAAAGGAACATGATTGCAAACATAATAACAACGTTGGTTGCCATGGTCAAGGGCATAATATTAAAGGCCATAAAAATAAATGCATGAACCCAAAAATAACCTAAATATATTATGATTTCAAATTTTCTGTTCACCTCCCGGCGATCAACAAAGATGCCAATGAAGCGGTACACCACATAAATTCGGAACAAATCACTAATAACGAACATGATTCCTTGCGGACTAAAGAGTTCCATGGTTCAGACCTTCCTTTCGGCGTTGCACCATAAAGTCCCGGACACTCTTCCGAAACGTTTGGCTAATCGGCAGTCGAAGCCCGGTGGACATGACCACTTCATCATATTTGGCTTCTCGAATATACTGATAGTTAACCAAATAAGATTTGTGAATCCAACAAAGTTTTGTTTTCCCAGTTGCTGTTCAACCTGAGACAGCTTTCCGTAAAATTCAAGGGTATTTGTAAGGGTATGAACAAAGATTTTTTTGTTGTCGCTTTCAAAGTAAACAATTTCATTGGCCTGCACCCGATATTGCTTGTTATTGTTATTAAACTCAAAGGTAGACTTGTCACGACTCCACAAAGACATGGCTTTTTGAAGGGTTCGCTTAATATCTTCTTCCGAAACAGGCTTGGGCAAAAAATTCATGGGCCGATTTTCAAACATCTGCATGGTGTGAGATTGGCTGGAAGAAATGTATACAATTTGGAGGGACTCATCCAAATACTCCTCTCGGATTTTTCGGCTTACTTCAATACCATCCAACAGTTTCATCCGAACATCCAGATACAGTAAATGAAATACTGCACCAGACTCCAACATTTTACAAAGTTCTTCCCCCGACAAAAATACTTCCGTATGCAAATCCAAGTAGTCCGCTTCATTAATCCGGGTCAAAATTCGCTCAATTTCGGCACCAATGGTTGGTTCATCATCACAAATTGCAATTCGAAACATAGGATTCCTTTCAACGTTTAGGTTCATAACCATTTATACGCTTTCAACGTTATAAGAATTTGATACTATCCCGATCAAAGTAGTAACGCCCTGTGGTTTTTGATTTCTCACCATCGGTAATGGCTCCAACCGGGCATACATTAATACACCCCGCGCACTGGGTGCAAGCCTTTTTCCATACCGGTTTTCCCTGAACCAAAGAAATGGTTTCCAAGGGGCAAACTGCAACGCACTTACCACAGGAAGTGCAGGTGTTATCCACAACAAACCCCACAGTACGCAAAGCAAAACGGGTAAAGGCACCACCTATCAGGCTTGTCTTCAATCCGGCAAGTTTCCCTTTTTCTACCCGAAAGTTTGAAAGCTTCCCCGTAATTTCTTGACAAATCTCAGGCAGCATTGCTTTCGCTGCATGAATACAGTTCTCAATTTCTTCCGGCGAATTCACCGGATAACTTTTCACATAATTGTTGGGCATTTGAAAGGTATAAGCACTTTTTAGGGGAACGGTTTCTGCAAAACGATCCATTGCCTTTCCCGCCTCAGATCCACAGGTTCCTACTGCATAAACAAAGTTGCTGTCATCAAAGGTCATGCCGGAAGCAAACTCCGTTACATACTGTGGCGCCCGCCATGCATGAATGGGAAATACAAACCCCACCATGTCTCCATGGGCAGGTTCATAATGTGGTGCGCCGATTTTGCGGAGCGCAGCCATTTCCACCGCCTCATCCCCCGTCCGTTTGGCAATTTCCTGGGCAATCCATTTTGAATTGCCGGTTCCTGAAAAGTAAAATATCATATTTTATATCCCTTCATTTTTTCCTTATTTTCTTTGGAGACGCTATTGGACTCCCTTATTTTTTGAATGGTTTTGTTTTGCACCGCCGGTGTCAGCACCGCCGACCCCAGTAACGCTTCTGTTTTTTCGGGAAACTTCACATAACATTCCGCCAAAGTCCACCCCAGTGCCATGGTCACATAATACGCCGGATGACGGACCCGGGTCAAGTCTGCCAACACCCGGTCAATGTAGCCTTCCCTAATATAATTTGCTAGAATCATGACAATTCCAAACCGAATTTCATATTCTCCGGACCGTTTCAGGTGGGCTTCAAAAAAATCCAACCAAAAATCCGAGTTTCTTTGAACCCAAGGAAAAGCACCACAGGCAATATCGCAAACCGCCCAGTTATCAATCACAGGGACAAAGGACTGATACCTTTTTATTCGCTCCTGATCATCCATCTTTGCCTTGCCTAATAGAATGCCCCATAGAAGTTTTTCCTCATGAAAATACTGTTGGTCGGCGGCTAAGGCATCCAAGTATCCCCTAACGTCCACCGGGTCTCCCTTTAACATGCCTGCAGCCAGTTTTCGAAGAGCCGGAACACGCACCCCTAACATCATATCCGGGGTTATGGTTGGAATCAATTTGCTGCTGAACTTTTGGTATGAATCTTCTGCAAGAGAAAAAAGAATCTTTTGAACTTTTTGCCGTTCAATGGTTGAATTTATCAATGGGTTTGACCTCCATCACCATCAATGGGGATTTCCGTACCTAGATAGGTTGGTTCAGGTTGAATGATTGTTTGAAACACATCCTTGATTCGAGCAGCAATTTCACGGATATCCCGATAGGTTTGTCCTGCATAACTTTTTTGATCTGATGCCACGCCTTTCACATCCAATCCCAGCGCTTTTCCAATTTGCAAAGCACGGTATAAATGATATTTTTGAGTGACAACCACAGCGGTTTTCACTGTGAACACATCTCTTGCTCTATACATAGACTCATAGGTTGAAAACCCGGCATGGTCCAAAAAAATGTCTTCATCAGGGACACCTGCAGCAAGAACGTATTTTGCCATGACTTTTACTTCGTTGTAGTTCACCTGTCCATTGTCTCCGGAAAGAAGAAGTTTGGGAGCCACTCCTGCTTCATACAAGGCTATGGCCACATCCAGCCGGTCTTTTAATATTTTGCTGGGGACATCCCCTTTCACCGCAGCACCCAATACCAAAATGCAGTCCGGATTCATTTCCTTTAACTCAGCTACTGCGGTTTTTTCCAAAATAATATCCGGCGAATCCACCGTGGCAACGATGTTTTTGGAACCGGATATAACCACATAGAAATTAATGG
>CAXXMM010000004.1:0-8712 GCA_963676385.2 Anaerovoracaceae bacterium | reverse complement strand
TTGGCACAAAAATTGCTCTATAATTGATAGTATTGTTTTGTGGATTGTAACCTAAAAAGGAGGACACCCATGGAGTTAAAGAAAAAGGTGCTGAACATTAACGGCGCTGACCGCATGTTTATTTATAACCCGGAACAGGACACATTAGCAGAAGTGCTGCGTCGAATTGGGCTGACAGGAGTCAAGGTTGGATGTGGAACAGGACTCTGCGGCGCTTGCTCTGTGATATTGGATGGGAAGGTAATCCGCTCCTGTACAAAAAAAATCGATAAAGTAAATGAGTACAGCGAAGTAATTACCATTGAAGGAATCGGAACGCCTCTACATCCCCACCCGATTCAGGTTGCGTGGGTCAATAGTGGTGCGGTGCAATGCGGCTTTTGCACGCCAGGGTTTATTGTGTCAACCTACGCATTACTAAAAGAAAACCCAAGTCCAACAAGAGAGGCGGCTCGAGACTGGTTTCAAAAACACAGAAATGTATGCAGATGTACCGGGTATAAGCAGTTAATTGATGCCGTCATGCTAGCTGCAGAAGTCATGCGTGGTGAGAAGACGATTGATCAAATCACCTATCAACCCAACAACGAAAATAAAGAATACTACGGGAAACCACTTATTCGGCCTATCGCTTTAGGCAAAGCTTGTGGTGTTGTAGATTATGGGGATGACGTAGAATTAAAAATGCCCTCGGAAACCCTGCATGTCGCCGTGGTGCAACCAAAAGTATATAGCCACGCAAAAATACGAAAGATTGATTATTCTGAAGCCCAAAAGATGCCTGGGGTTGTCAAAGTAATTACTGCCAAAGATGTTCAAGGTAGCAACGCAATGGATCTTTGGACCAGTTCTCCCTTATCCACCTGCGCACGAGTCGCTCGCAGTATTTTAGTTTATGATAAAATTAGAATGTATGGCGACGTTGTTGCAATGGTTGCTGCAGATACGAAAGCTCATGCCCACGCTGCGGCCGCCAAAGTTGTTGTAGAATTAGAACCTTTGCCAGCGTATACAAATTATTTGGATGCGGCGATGCCGGATGCTATACGAATCCATGATGATTCCCCCAACATCTACGCGGTATGGCCAATGCTAAAGGGGGATGGCAATGTGCCCGAGATTATCAAGACCTCCCATTGCAGCGTGGAAGGAAGTTTTTACTCTTCAAGAGAACCCCATCTTTCCATTGAGGGGGATACCGTTCAGGCATATTATGACCCTGAAGGAGTGATGACCATTCATTGTAAATCCCAATCACTATATTGGAATAAGGGGGATGTGGCTCAGGCAATTGGTCTTCCCCCAGAAAAGGTTAGGCTTATCATGAATCCATCCGGGGGAAGCTTTGGGTGGTCCATTACAGCCACTTCTTTTTCCTTGGCAGGAATTGCGGCGATGGCAACAGGAATGCCAATCGCACTTTCAATGAGCTATGAAGAGTTTATGCATTTCAGTGGCAAACGTGCTTCTGCCTACAGCAATGCACGGCTTTCATGTGACGAAAACGGGAAAATAGTTGCCGGAGAATTTGATATTGGAGTCGACCATGGTGCTTATTCGGAAATGGGCGATGACTTGGCAAACAAAGTTATCCGCTTCCCATTATTTCCCTATTCTGTCCCTGAAGTTAAAATACTTGCACGGGTAGCCTATACCAACCACGCCTTTGGGACGGCGTACCGAGGATATGGTTCCCCCCAAGCGTACACCCCGGGGGAAGCCCTCGTCGATATGTTGGCAGAAAAAATGGGAATGGACCCCTTTGAGTTTCGATGGAAAAACATTGCCCACCCAGGGGATACAAATATTGCCGGATATCAGTATCGGGATTATCCCATGGAAGAAATGATGAAAAAAATGAAACCCCTGTATGAAAAGGCAGTTGTAGAGGCAAACGCATCTGATACCCCAGAGAAACGTCGGGGAGTTGGGATTGCATGGGGCGGCTTTAACGTATCTGACCAACCTTTGGATGAGTGCGGTGTTGCTCTCGAATTAAATCCGGATAACACCATTACCAAGTTTGATACTTGGCAAGATTTGGGGCAAGGGGGCGACGTGGGTTCCCTGATGGTTACTTTAGAAGCTTTGAAGCCTCTTGGTGTAACCCCCGACCAAATTAAGCTTGTGCAAAACGATACAGGGACATGCCCAAACAGTGGATCCTCAGCAAGCAGCAGATCTCATTTTATGAATGGAAAAGCGACTATCGCCGCAGCAGAGAGTTTGCTTGCCGCTATGCAAAAACCCGATGGAACATTCCGCAATTATGATGAAATGGTGGCAGGTAAAATCCCGACAAAATACGAAGCAATCCACAGTAATGGTTCCATCCCCGGCTTAACCGCAACAGATCCCATTACAGGGCAAGGAAATCCTTCCCCTGATTATACCTACACACTAAACATGGCCGAAGTTGAAGTGGACACCCAAACAGGGAAAACCACCGTTTTGCGTTATACTTGTATCGATGATGTCGGCGTTATTGGAAATATTCAGGCCGTTGAAGGACAAGCCTTTGGTGGAATATCTCACTGCATTGGATTTGCACTGTCAGAGGATTATGAGGATGTGAAAAAACACAACAATATTTACAGTTGCGGTATCCCCTATATCAAAGATATCCCCGACGATATTGTTCTCATCCATAATGGAACCGTGAGAAAATTTGGACCATTCGGGTCATCAGGTGCCTCCGAAGCGTTTCAGTCTGCTGGGCACATGGCGGTAATTAATGCAATTAATAACGCTTGCGGTGTCAGGATATATGAAATCCCTGCAAAGCCGGAAAAGGTTATGGCGGGTTTGGAAACGCTTCAGAAAAAAGGAAAGCTTGACCCACCCTCCAAATATTACCTTGGCCCCGATATGTACGATGAAATTCAACGAGTAAAGGCAACTATATTATAGAATTCATCAACAAAAAGGAGTGTCATGAAGAAAAGCAATAGCAGTCAATTCAATGAAAAGACCGGTATGGACCGCTGCCTAGAAAATGAAATCGCATTTTGTACTGTCCGTTGCCCATTTCATCTTGATGTGCCTGAATTCATAAATAAAATACAACGGGGAAGTTTTACTACTGCATTTAACGACTTCCGAAATGCAGTGGGATTTCCTCGTATTGCCCTTCACCTTTGCCATGAACCATGTAAAGACGTATGCCCCCGCAAAGATTCCGATGATGCCCTTCAACTAAAATTTCTCGAAAAAGCCACATTGGCTTTTTCGGATGAAAGAAAACCACAGGTATACAACCTTCCAACAAAGAACAAGTCAATTGCCATTATTGGCGCAGGGCTTTGTGGTATGGCCTGCGCCCTTCTCCTTTGCAGAAAAAAGTACCAGATTGATATTTTTGAAAAAACCAATCAAATTGGTGGTCATTTATGGGATATCATGGAGGCTCCAATTTTCCTTGAAGATTTTGAAGAGCAATTATTGTATGAGCAATACACCCTTCATCTGAATTCGGAAATCCAATCCCTTGAATCCATTACATCTCAATATGATGCAGTGTTGGTTGCTACAGGGGTCAATGGAGTTGCTGCAAAAGGAGCCGGAATATTTAACGGTGGCGCATTGCTTGGGAAAAACGATTTAGAAGCACTGATTGATGGGCTGAAATTAGCAAAACAAATAGAAGCCTACCTAAAAACAGGAGTTGTATCATCATCCATTGACTATACCGGCGGTACCCACATTCCATACCCAAATATGAAAACCATTCCCCTCCTTCCCACAAAAATGGCTTGCCCTGATGGATTTAGTGAGGCAGAGGCAAGACGCGAAGCAGAAAGATGTCTTCGGTGTAAATGCGATTCATGCCGCAAGGAATGTGATCTGCTTTTGCATTTCAAAAAAACACCAATGAAGGCCATGGAAGAAATAAGAGCCACCACTGAGGTCCGAGGTGTTCTTACTGAGAATATGACGATTGCAACAAAGATGATTGCATCCTGTAACCAATGTGGTTTATGTGAAGAAAGTTGTCCGGAGCACATTAACTTTCAGTCGGTCATCCTTGAAGCAAGGAGAGTGCTCCATCGCAAAGGCGCATTGCCTTGGGCATTCAACGATTTTTTCTTAAGGGATATGGCCCACGCAAATACTGAAGCCGACATTATCATCAACCCTGTCAAAACTGATACCCCAAAATATATTTTTTTCCCCGGGTGTCAGCTAGGTGCTTCCGATCCAAGGTATGTAATGGAAAGTTACAAGTTACTCTTAAAACATTACCCGGATACCGTCCTAATTCAACGATGCTGTGGCGCCCCCGCAGTGTGGTCAGGGGATGAGCCCCTACAAAACCAAGTTTTCAATAAGTTCCGCATTCATTGGGTTGAATATGGCAAACCGGATATTATTTTTGCTTGCCCTACTTGCAAAAAAATATTTAATGAATATCTTCCTGAGGTACAAGGGCAAAGTCTTTACGAACATTTTATAAAACTTGATACCAACGGGCAACAATATAGTAGCAAGGTTATCGCCTCCGTGTTCGACTCGTGCAATGCCCGTCATGACAGGGGTGTTCAGAAAGCGGTTCGAAGACTTGCTCAGGCATCGGGTTACGAGTTAGTTCCCCTTCAATCCGAGGGCGAGTTGGCAAAATGCTGTGGTTTTGGAGGAAACAGCAGTATTGTAAACCCAGAAAAAACAAATAGCACCGTGGACAGACGAATTACCCAAAACCAAGAACTATATATTGCCTACTGTGTCAACTGCAGAGATATCTTTGCGGATTATGGGAAACCAGCCATTCATATTTTAGATGTCATCTTTCACCTTAATGACCAGTTTCGTCCTGCGCCTTCTATCACAGAACGTCGAAGGAATCGAGAAAAAGTGAAATTCGAGTTAATGAGAAAATATTGTGACCTTGAATTGGAGAAAAGCACAATACAGCCCACAAACATTTTTATCAGTGACTTACTCAAACAAAAACTTAATAAGAATCATATTTTAGAAGATGATATCTACACAGTGATAAACTACTGTGAAACAAATAGCATCAAAGTGAAAAATACCAAAGAAAATTTATTCTTTGGTCACAGAAAAATTGGGCACACAACTTTCTGGATTGAATACAAATACATGGATGAAGCAATTGAGTTAGTAAATGCATACACCCATCGAATTTCCATAAAGGAGTAGCGTATGAACAACGATTATTTATGTTGCAAATGTAATGAAATACTCATTATGCAAAACGTTAGTTTCACATATCTTGGCCGCGATTTTAGTAGTGAAATCCTAAAATGCCCCAGTTGTGGGCAAGTTTTCATCCCTGAAAGTTTGGTTAAAGATAAAATGGCGTATGTTGAGCAAGCCCTAGAAGGGAAATAAGGATTTACCGTTGGTTGATATATTCCACCATTTCAGAAATTCCCTCCATTGTTTCTGTAGAAGTAACAAAATAGGGAGGTTCAACACCGGTTTCTTTCATTTTTTTGATAAGCACTTCTGTTGAATGTTTTTTCACCGGCAAGTCCGATTTGGTAAAAACTCCTATTTTTCTTGTGTTAAACATTAAAGCAAAATTGGGGGGGAAACTAAAGTTTGGCTGATCGTAGGACAAAACAAAAATCAAAACGCCGGCGTCCTGGGATGCGGCGATGATATGACGATACATCAGTGGGTTTTCAATATATTCCCCCGGTGTATCAATGGTGCAGGCCCCATAAGTAACCATCTGGGTTCTTCGGGTCTCTGCCTGTATTTTATTTAAGCAATTTGCAAGTCGGGTTTTGCCCGTTCTTGAATTGCCAATGAACATAATCTTCTTTTTCATGTTTTTGTAATAATGCATGGCGTGAATCCAAGCATGGTTTCAAGCACCTTGTTGATTTCTCCCAACGCTGTATAGACGCTGGAAACATCACCGGTAATCACAAGGGCACCGGTAAATCGATCCAAAAAACCAATCTTAACAGATGCGGCTTTTGTGGCAATGTCCGCGGCAATAATGGACGTTTCGCTGGGAGTTAAGGTGACGATACCAATGGCACCACATTCATCTAATCCCAAACGTTCGTAAACATCGGGTTCCGGAGCCGCAATCATATGGGCAAGGGTTATTTGTTTCCCGGGGACAAACTCTTGTATAATTCGTTGCTTTTCCCCTTGATCATTTCCTTGAAATAATTCCATCTTTATTGTCCTTCCACATACGCCTTGCTATCAATTTTTTCTTTGACAGCCTGCAACGCTACGGATACTGACGCAGTATCTCCAAAAATGGCGATCATGGTAAAATGTTGAGGGCAAATTCCAAAAATTTCTTCTACCTGCACCCCCGAAGTCTTTTCTGCAATGTCTCCGCCGGCAATAATATCCGCCAACGGTCCTTGCACTAAACCCACCGCTTCAAAAGGATAATTCGCCGGATTGGCCTTGGCAAAGCTTCTGGATCTGCGAAATAGCATATTCAACGTGCCGGGAGTCGGCCTCTTAATAAATTGTATTCTTAACATCTGGTCACTTCCATTCTATATTGTCATGTCACTGACAGCTTTCCCACTTTGCTTTATTTGTTTTTTGTCAGCCAATTGGCAGGATACACCACATAGAATACCTTGCAAAAACTTGGAGATCCAAAGACAACGCTGGTTCCCTTGGGGATATTAAACACATCTCCGGGCTTCATGATGTATAGTTTTCCATTGGCTTTCACCGTAAACTCCCCTTCAACTACATAATCCATTTCGTCGTAGGTTAGGGTCCATGGCAACTCCGACTTTTCAAAAGTCATAAATCCGGCACCCAGATTACCATCCCGCTCTGTAATCACATCGGTCATTCCGACTTTTTGGCCTTTTGGGGCTTCCGGGAAAGGTTCCATTACCACTTTGTCCCCTTCCACCTTCATGACTTTAGGGTTTTCACAAATAGGTTGCGACTGGGCGGCAACCACCTTAGTAATAATTTGCTTCAGTTGATCCAGTCCAATGGGCAGCCCATTTTCACTGCCGCCAACAGATGGCTGGGACGGGCAACATGCCTCATCTATCCCTGTGCTAATCCCGATTACCGGCAAAGGTTTGCCGTCAATATATACCACCATTCCTTTTTCTCTGGCATATTCCTTGGCAGATGGTGTTAAAATGCTGTCTTTGTCCAGATGTATGGTATTGTTGCACCCGGCTTGCTCTTTTAATGCCGCAGCTGTAATACAAGTTTTCATATTCATCCTCCACTTCAATGATGCCTGGTTATAATAGCGTCTCAACCAACATTGGGTGAGGCTTGGGAATTACAATCTTTCGTACCAGTTGTCCTTTTTCTTCTGCAAAACGTCCCCCTTCGTCAATGGCCGCCCGCACCGCCGCCGTTTCTCCCGTAAGGACGATGTATGCTTTTCCGCCAATACCAAAGGCCATATGAAGGCGAACGGGAACCACACTCCCCATTTTTAGGGCCAGGTCCGATGCTTCAATTAAGGTTGCCACAGAAAAAGTCTCCAAAATCCCAATGGCGCGGACATCGTCAAGAGGCGTTGTGGCGGCGATGGCAGGAATTAATGCTTCATGAATATTAGGAATCATAAAGCTGTCATTGAGACACTCCGGTCCTTTGTCTTCGCCCACCTCAATGGCCCGCTTCACATCTGAAGTTTCTCCACAGACGATGCTCATATATTTCCCGGGACAGATGGTCTTACTGACAAGTAGGGTAATATTTGCAGCTTTGCACATCTCATCGGTACTTTCAATGCCCTGTGCGATGCTGTTGAATTCTATCATTCCAATTGCGTTAATCTTCATTTTCTTCTCCCACCTTGTATTGTGATGGTCCCTCCCTCCACAGAAGCGATGACACCTGAAATGCTTGCGTGGATATTGGCGCCAAGTTGTCCCTTGGGGATGGCCCCAATGATTTGCCCTTCTTCTATACTGTCACCCACACTGACACAAGCTTCGGCGGGGGCGCCGACATGCTGCTTCAGAGGGATTCGAACCGTATCAAAGTTGTCAGGCAGTTTTTCCAGTGGCGCTTCCAGATAATAATATTTCTTCAATCCCATCCGAATGGCAATTCGCTTGGAGGGAACCATTCGGGCTGCCCATACCGGATCTTCTTTTTCCAAAGTGCCATCATATTTCACCCCTTGTTTTGCCAGTTCTTGTTTGATGGCTTGGTTCACCCTTCTTGGTGAAATATTCACCGGGCAACTATATAACTCACAGACGCCGCAGTCAGAACAAAGGGATGCCCCCTTGATCAGATTGCTGTCGGTGATTTTGCCATAGTTTACCGCCCGTATGGTCATGTGGGGCTTCAAATCCCGGTGGCCGATAATGTTTCTCGGGCAAAGGTCCGTGCACATTTGGCATTGCTCACAAACAGTTTTTGCAATGCGCAAAATTTGATCCATAGATTGGGTTTTGACTTTAATTAGGGGGTGATCTTTGGCAAGCACCACCAGGCCGCCGGTAGTTTTGGTAATGACGGTGGTTTGGCAATCAACAATTTTCCCCATGATTGGCCCACCTTCGATGCAAACCTGATGATCCTTTAATGGATTTCCTGTAACCTCCAGTAGTTGCTGAAAGTCCACACCTAAAGGAACCTGTACCGTTACCGGATGGGGCACATCTCCGGTAATGGTCAATGTTCTTTGGGTCACCGCCTTGCCGTCCATGGCTTCAGCTACATTAATCAGGCTCTGCACGTTGGTAACCACCACCCCAATTTTAATGGGAATGG
>CAXXMM010000003.1:0-48224 GCA_963676385.2 Anaerovoracaceae bacterium | reverse complement strand
TGCATTTCTTGCATTGAAGCAATCTTTGGGAAGAAAGGTTGCTTGTTTTTTCAGTGCCGTGGCATTTGCCCTTTATCATGTGGGCATTAAGGATGGCTGGTTTTCTTCATTGCTAATGGGATTGTTGATTCTATCCCTTTTTGGTGCTGGATTGTTATTTAATGGACTGGATGATAAGAAAAACACAATTTTACCATCTTGGTTGGTTCACATCAGTGCAAATCTGGCAATTAACTTCATTGGATGTATTTTGCTTGGGGTGGTATCAATGATTTAATCTGAAACCTGCATGAAGGATTTTGTCCGGCGGTACTATTTTTCAAGGAGATATGGTATGATACTGGGAAGAAACTGTTCACGATAGAAGGGGAAGTCATGAAAGCCAAAAAGTACTTATCTTATTTATAATCATTCTCGGTATTGCCTTCGTGGTCTTTGGAACCTCAGGTATCTTTTTTTTGGCGTATTTGGCCATTGGTCTGATCTTGATGTTAAAAACCGCAACGTCGGACAGTATCCCTCAAGAAAAATCGGCCTGGTAGGCATTTATCTGGCAATATTGGTGCTGCAGTTGATGTTTTGCCAAATTGTTATCTTTGATGTAACCCTTCATGGCCCGGTATTTATCTTTAAAAAGCTTTGGGTCTATTGTTCATGTATGTTCCGTTTATTGTTAACACCTATGCAAATTACCGGCGTTCGGTTTTTCCATCGGTGGAAGATATTTATACGGTGAGTTTTTATAGTTTGACCTATGGCGTAGCCGCATTAATGATGCAAAGAACGGGATTCTAAAGACCAAAAATAGCCTTAGCATTACCAACATTGCAGGTGGTTGGAGGATTTGCCGCGGCATAGCATTACAAATTATATTAATCGAAATGGGTTGACAGATGCCTACTTTAAAGACTGCATGGATAGCCTAGCCGATGAACACATTTATCTAATCATGTCAGATACAGGCAGTTATGCCAGCGAATTGTTGTCAGTATTTACCCAAAAATGTACAATCATGTGTCCATCAGTTTTGATTATGATTTAAAAACGGTGGTTAGTTATAATGGGGGAGAAAAATTGTATCCTCCGGATTAAACAAGGAGCAAATCACTTTCTTTCAAAAGAAGGAAGGTGCTTCTATTATTGTATATAGTCTTGCCTGCTCCAGAGAACAAAAACAGCGAATGATAGACAGGGTTCAAGAAATCAATCGTGTGGGGAGTGCCTATAATATGTTGGGGCTTGTTACTCGGCAACCTTTAAACCTAACACCATGTTTTGTTCACAATTTATTTATACCTTGCTGAAAGAAGCGAATCTACACTATTTTGACAGCAGAGCCATCGATGTAAAACCTACGGATTTTGTGGAAAAAGATTATTACAGGAACTTGGAGTATTGTTATAAATTAAAATTTAATTAATCATATTGACAAGGTAGGAATAGCGTGGTATTATGAATTTGGTTAGTATTGACTAACCAAATTTTTGACATTTAGGTTAGTTGTAAATAACTGGCTAGGGAGGATATTATGCGCACCATCAATGATTTAAAACCCGGATCAATGGCTGCAGTGATTAAGTTACATGGAGAAGGGGCTTTGAAACGTAGAATTATGGACATGGGAATCACCAAAGGCGTCAATGTTCGTGTGAAAAAGGTTGCTCCTTTTGGAGATCCCATTGAACTTTACGTGAGAGGATATGCACTGTCCATTCGCAAAGAAGATGCAGCAAAAATTGAAGTAAGCTAACGGACAGGAGACAGTTTTTTTTAGCGCCTGGTTAGTTAAAACTAACCAGGCGTGGCTACGGAGGTCTTTATGAAAACAAAAATAGCACTGGCGGGAAATCCAAACAGTGGAAAAACAACATTATTTAATGGTTTGACCGTTCCAATCAATTTGTAGGAAACTGGCCGGGAGTTACCGTGGAAAAAAAGGAGGGAAAACTGAAAGGTCATAAAGACATTATCATTTCCGATTTGCCGGGGATATATTCTCTTTCTCCCTATTCGCCGGAGGAGGTGATTACCCGGACATATTTACTTAATGAAAAGCCCAAGGCGATTTTAAATATTGTTGATGCCACAAATCTTGAACGAAACCTATATTTGACAACACAAACTATTGGAGTTGGATATTCCCATGGTTGTTGCCTTAAACATGATGGATATTCTGGAAAAAAACGGAGAAACTTTAGATGTGGATCGCTTGTCACAAGTGTTGGGGTGTCCAGTGGTTCCAATTTCTGCCTTAAAGGGCACAGGAATTGACCATAGCAGCTGAAACAGCAATCTCCCTTGGACAAATGGACAAAGGGCAGAACCAGCTTCCTGTATCGCCGGTGTACAGTTTTAGCGGGCCGGTGGAGCGTGCCATTGCACACATTGAGGAAGCCCTTCTCATGACATGCCTGAAGGCATCCAACGTTTCTTTTCCATTAAAATTTTTGAGCGGGATTCCAAAATAGCGGCAGCCCTCCATTTGACTTCAGACCAACTGGCGCATATTGAGAATGATATTAGTATTTGCGAAAAATCATGGATGACGATGCAGAAAGCATTATCGCCAACGAAAGATACAATTTTATTACCTCTATCATAGACCAATGCTATTTGAAACGGGGCATAGGGAACCACACTTTGAGTGAGAAAATTGACAAGGTGGTCACCAATCGATTCCTTGCTTTGCCCATCTTTGCCTTGGTAATGTTTATTGTGTACTTTGTTTCCGTCACCACGGTAGGCTCGTGGGTTACAGATTATACCAACGACATCCTGTTTGGACAGGTGATCCCCGACGCAGTGGAAAAAATATTGCTGGCGCTAGGCACTTCTCAATGGTTGAACAGTTTGATTTTGAACGGAATCATTGGAGGGGTTGGGGCTGTCTTAGGCTTTGTTCCTCAAATGTTTGTACTATTCGGATTTTTGGCCTTTTTGGAAGGTTGTGGATATATGGCAAGAGTGGGCTTTATCTTGGATAAGTTGTTCCGGAAAATAGGTTTGTCCGGAAAGTCATTTATCCCAATGCTCATTGGAACCGGATGTGGGGTGCCGGGGATTATGGCGTCCCGAACCATTGAAAGCGATCGTGACCGAAAAATGACCATCATTACAACCACTTTTATTCCATGCAGTGCAAAGTTGCCTTTGATTGGATTAATTGCAGGGGCGTTGTTCGGTGGGGCATGGTGGGTTGCTCCCAGTGCCTATTTTCTGGGGATTGGAGCCATTATTCTGTCGGGTCTGATTTTGAAAAAGACCAGATTGTTTTCCGGGATTCCTGCCCCCTTCGTTATGGAACTTCCCAATTACCATCTTCCAACCATTTCAAATCTTATGCACAGCATTTGGGAGAGAGGCTGGTCCTTTGTGAAAAAAGCGGGTACTGTAATTTTAATTTCCAGCGTAGCTATTTGGGTGTTAACCAATCTTGGTTTCGTCAATGGAAAGATTGGGATGGTTGACGATTTTTCGGATGGCTTTTTAGCCATGATGGGAGGCGCCATTGCACCAATCTTTGCACCCCTAGGGTTTGGAGATTGGCAGTCAGCTGTTGCCACAATTACAGGTCTTGTTGCTAAGGAAAACGTTGTTGGGACTTTTGGAGTGCTCTTTGGTATTGCAGGGGATGGAGATGCGGGAGCTCAACTCCTTGGGCCTTTGGCCGCTCATTTTACTCAACTTTCGGCTTTTTCTTTCTTGGTATTTAACTTGCTTTGTGCACCTTGTTTTGCAGCAATTGGCGCAATACGCAGAGAGATGAATAATGTGAAATGGACATGGTTTGCGATTTTATATCAAACAAGCTTTGCATATGGTGTGGCCTTCGTCATTTTTCAAATAGGAAAGTTTGCTGCAACCGGAAACCTTGCCTTTGGAACCTTTATGGCGGTAGCCTTGATTGTTGGTTTAACCGTATACCTTGTTTTTCCGCCAAAATCATCAAAAGTATTCCTGCCATCCTATGAGAAAGGAGCATGTAAACAATGATGAATTGGATTGTATCAAACGGAGCAACCATTGTGGTTTCACTGTTGCTCATCGGGCTTTTCGCCTTGATAATAAACAAACTTTACAGAGATAAAAAGAAAGGAATCTCCACTTGTGGAAATGCCTGCAGTGGATGTGCTATATCCGGAACATGTAAAGGAAATGTTCGGAAATAATGGGAACTCTTTGTTTTCTTGCGAAATCATCAACAAAATGATAAGGTATGTATAGCAGGAGGATGAAGGAATGAATATATCTACCAAAGGACAGTATGGTTTAGAAGCACTGTTGGATTTGGCCATTCATAGTGATGGTGAACTTGTGAATATCAAAAGCATCGCAGAACGACAGGGGATATCTGAAAAGTATTTAGAACAAATTTTTGGCGTGCTGAAGCGAAGCGGCATTCTTTCCAGCACCAGAGGTGCCTTAGGCGGATATCGGTTGGTAGAACCTCCTAAAAATATTACGGTTCGCCAGATTCTTAATGCCCTAGAAGGGCCGTTATCTCCAGTGGATTGTGTTGTGGAAGGCAAAGAATCCACCTGCCAGCGGTTTGACTTTTGTATTACCCGAAGATTTTGGGGTCGAATTATGGAAGAACTTAATCAAGTGGCAGACAAGGTTACCCTTGGGGATTTGTTGGATTGCTATATGAAGGAGAACCCCAAAAATAATCTGGAGTATAGCATATAAAATAGTTGACAGACTTTAACAGAGGAGTTATAGTATACTAAATCGATAGGAATTGTTGGTTTAAAAATCTGATGGGTTCCAAACAGAAAAAGGAGAAACATGAAAGTATCAACAAAAGGCAGATATGGGCTTCGAGGAATGGTTGACTTAGCGATTCATTCTACCAATGGACAGGTTGCTTTAAATGGGATTGCAGAACGCCAGGACATTTCGGTCAATTATCTGGAACAAGTATTTTCCACCCTTAAAAAGGCTGGCCTTGTTAAGAGCGTCAAAGGCGCTCAAGGAGGATATATCCTTGCGGACAGTCCGTCAAATTTAACGGTGGGTATGATATTACGGGCGTTGGAAGGAAACTTGATTTTGGTGGAGGAAAAGGATAACAGTGGATCTGATACCAGTGTGCAGCACTGTATTAAGGTGCATGTATGGGACGTAATGACTGAAACTGTCAACAAGATTGTTGATGAAATGACATTGGAGGATTTGGTGAATGAATACCAAAATATGTCGGGGACCATGGCATCCATCTATTACATCTAATTTTTTTACCATAAATCCCCACTAAAACTATACGTTTTATTGCAATTCGTAAAAGGAGATAAGAAAATGAACAAAAAACTTAAATTTGACACATTGCAAGTTCACGCAGGACAAATCCCTGACCCCACGACTGGTTCCAGGGCAGTCCCTATTTATCAGACTTCATCCTATGTTTTTGACAGCGCTGAACACGCAGCAAATCTTTTTGCATTGAAAGAAAACGGAAATATTTACACCCGAATCATGAATCCCACCAATGATGTTTTTGAACAACGCATTGCCGCTTTGGAAGGCGGAGTGGGCGCATTGGCGGTAGCCTCCGGTTCTGCTGCGATTACCTATTCGGTTTTAAATATTGCCAACGCTGGAGATAATATTATATCTGCAAGCACCTTGTATGGGGGAACCTATAATCTTTTTCATTACACTTTGCCAAAGTTGGGGATTCAAACGAAGTTTGTGAATCCTGATGAACCGGAAAACTTTCGTGAGGCCATAGATGATCAGACAAAGGCGATTTTTATCGAAGCTATTGGTAATCCGGGAATTAACATTGTTGACATTGAAAAGGTAGCTCAAGTTGCCCACGAAAATAAGATTCCGCTGATTATTGATAACACCTTTGGAACGCCTTATTTGATTCGTCCCTTTGAGTTTGGTGCAGATATTGTTGTACATTCGGCGACAAAGTTTATTGGAGGTCACGGTACTTCTATTGGTGGTGTTATTGTAGACTCCGGTAATTTTGATTGGAAGGAGAGCGGAAAATTTTCGGGTCTGTCTGAGCCGGATCCTAGCTACCACGGGGTAATTTATGCAGAAGCTTTTGGCCCGCTGGCTTTTATTGTCAAGGCGAGAGTTCAACTGCTTCGTGATACCGGCGCCGCCATTAGCCCCTTTAACTCGTTCCTGTTTATTCAGGGATTGGAAACACTTTCCCTAAGGGTGGAGCGTCATGTTTCTAATGCGCAAAAGGTTGCTGAATTTCTCAGTGGCCATCCACAGGTTACTTGGGTTAATTATCCGGGGCTACAGGAAGATAAATATCATGAATTGGCAAAAAAATATTTCCCAAAAGGCGCTGGTTCTATTTTCACTTTTGGAATCAAAGGGGGACGAGAGGCCGCAACTAAATTTATTGATAGCCTGGAAATATTTTCCTTGTTGGCCAATGTGGCAGATGCAAAATCTTTGGTAATCCATCCGGCCAGTACAACCCATTCTCAACTTTCTGAGCAGGATTTAATAGATGCAGGGGTAACGCCGGATCAAATCAGGATTTCCATTGGTATTGAAGATGGAGAAGATTTAATTGATGATCTAAGGCAAGCTCTGGAAAAAGCCACGGTGGAATAGAAGAAAAATGATAAAAATAGAGAAAGATATTAGGTAAACCGCAAAGTAGTATATAGAACAATTGTTCCATTTACAGCCGCCTCCCAGCAATGTAAGATGTAAAAAATTATACTTGTATTGTTATGTATAACTTGAATTGAACATTGGGAGGTATGATATGATTAGATTTAATAAAATAACCGAGTATGGAATTCGTGTTATCAGAACCATGGATCATGTAAATGGACAGACAATTTCATCCGTCAAGATTAGCGAAAGAGAAAACATTTCTTTGCCGATGCTTATGAAAGTATTGCGTCGGTTGAAACAAGTGGGATATATTAAATCTTCCCGTGGCAGGGGAGACAGCTGCGGAGGATACTCCTTAGTCATTGATCCCAAAAACCTTACTCTAAAAGATGTTGTGGAAGCCCTGGAAGGCAAAATCTACATTAGCGATTGCTTGTGTACGCCAAACGAAAAAATTGCCGGGAAAGACAAAAAACTCCGAAGTGAAATGGAGAGTATCAACGACATAATTATACAGAAGTTGGGTCAAAAAACCCTTTCTGAGATGATATCGTAAGGGGATAAGACATTTGAAAAATATTGGATCTGTCATCAAAGAGTTTCGCACAAAAAACAACTTGAGTCAGGAAAAACTAGCGGATGGGATATGCACCACAAAATATTTGTACATGATTGAAAAAGGCCGGCGTACCCCATCCAATGCTATTTTAGCCAAATTGGGAGAGAAACTAAACATTAATTTCTTTGACTATTACAATTATCTTGAATGTGAAGATCCCATTGCGGTGAAAAGCATGATAGACCAATTTGCAGTTTGTAGGAGAGTGCTTGACTTTAAAACTTTGGCAAAATATTGCAACCTTGGGAGTCAGTTGCCTGATTTTAATATGGACCCATGGCGGTTGGAGATTCGTTTTAATTTAGCATTGACTAAGCTAATCCAAGGAAATGACGTAGATGGGGCGAGAGTGGACATTCAACAAAATATTTCCGAGATGCCGGCTGAATATCAATACAGCATTTTTCACTTGAGGCATTTGTCCTTGCTGTCCTTATGTTACTTTGAAGATAAAAAATACAAATCTGCGGAGTTTATTATTGAGAAAGTGTTGGCGGAGCTAGATGGCAAGTTGGAATGTAACGGATACGAACAACTTTATTTTATATGCACATATATTTGTATCGCTATAAAACTAAAATCCGGCCAATATGCCAGTGCCATTAAGTTATCCGGTAAAATCAATCAGCAACAGCAGTTGAAGAATTTTTATGGCTTGATTCATTATAATCATTTGCTGTGGGGATACGGGCTGTTAAAATTAGGACTTACAGACAAGGCAGTGGTACATATTCAAAAAGGATTCATGACTGTGTTGGTGCTGGAAAAGCGAAATGATTTGATATATTTGGATAGACTTGGCATATTGTCGGAAATTTTGGAATGTGATTTAGTGGAGAAGAATATATCGGAGGCAATCATCCGTTTACTTGCGCTATCATAAAGCGCAAGGTTGACAATTGATTTAGAATACATTAGAATGACCCGAAAGGGAGTAGTTTTAAGTTTATGATTCAACAGCCGATTCTTAGTAGAGTCTGGACATAAACCCGTTAGGTAACAAGACTTTTAGCAACACGAGGAATATCCTGAAGCGTCTGGCTAAAGTCTTTTTTATTTAGAAGAAATGTCAGGTGGCAAAGTCGGAAGGAGAAAAAATGTACGAACAAAAAACAGTTTCACAGGTTTTGTCACTGATGGAGGTGGATCCAAAAGAAGGACTATCCATGGAAGATGCGGCAGTAAGACTTGGAAAATATGGGACCAACACCTTTGCAGAGAAAAAACCAAAGACGAAGTTGCAAAAATTCTTTTCCCAGTTAAATGATCCGCTGATTTATATACTGTTGGTTGCAGTAGTTATTTCTCTATTTCTAAAAGAATTTGGGGATGCTTCTATTATTATGGCAGTCATTTTACTCAATGCTGTCATTGGTGTTGTACAGGAATCAAAAGCTGAAAAATCATTGGAAGCACTAAAAAAATTGTCCAGCCCTGTTGCCTTAGTGAAAAGGGATGGGCTGTTTGTTGAAGTTCCGGCGGGGGAATTGGTTCCGGGAGACATTGTTGTTTTGGAAGCCGGAAGGATTGTTCCGGCAGACCTAAGATTGCTATCAGCCATTAATTTGAAAATTGAGGAATCGGCTTTGACGGGGGAGTCAGTGCCGGTCCAAAAAGAAGCGGAATATGTGGCGATGGAAAAAGTTACTTTAGGGGACCGACTCAACATGGCATACCTTTCCACCCATGTGGCCTATGGAAGAGGAGAAGGCGTGGTGGTCAACACTGGCATGGAAACTGAAATTGGCAAAATTGCCAAGCTTATCAATGAATCCGTCGAGGAAATGACCCCTCTCCAAAAGCGTTTGGCTGATTTGGGAAAAGTGCTGGGTGTGGTGGCTGTTTTGCTTTGCGCTATTTTGTTTGTGTTGGCTTTGGTTCAGGGTAGGGATGTCATTGAAATGTTTATCACTGCGATTTCTCTTGCAGTTGCGGCAGTTCCTGAAGGGTTGCCTGCAGTGGTAACCATTGTTCTGGCGTTAGGCGTTCAGCGCATGGTGAAAGTGAACACGATTGTTAGAAAATTACCGGCAGTTGAAACCCTTGGATCTGTCAGTGTAGTCTGTTCTGATAAAACCGGGACCTTGACTCAAAATAAAATGACGGTAACCCGGGTATACGTGGATGAGAAGTTGATAGAAGTTGGGGACTTGGATTATGAGGTGAGTCATCTTCTGGTCAACGGGTTTGTACTTTGCACGGATGCGTCAATTCATGAATCAACTAGATTGGGGGACCCCACAGAACTTGCGTTGTTAGACATGGGGGAGAAGTTTCGGATTTCTAAATCCACACTGGAAGAAGGACATCCGAGGATAAATGAGCAACCCTTTGATTCGGTAAGAAAAATGATGACTACGGTCCATAGGGATGCCTTATCTGACCAAATTATTGCCTTTACTAAGGGTGCCATGGATCAAATCCTTAAGCACTGCATTGAAATACGCATTGGGGGAAACACCCGGCCCATCAATACATCGGATATTGAGAAAATCCACTCTGCGGCTAAAGAAATGGCTAGCATGGCACTTCGGGTTCTTGCTCTAGCAGTCAAAAAAGATAGCGAGGGTGCGGAGGAAGAGGCATTAACTTTTATTGGGTTGGTGGGCATGATTGATCCCCCCCGTCCGGAAGCAAAATCAGCGGTTGCTGTGTTTCGGGATGCTTCGGTTATAACAGTAATGATAACGGGAGATCATAGAGACACCGCCTTTGCCATTGCAAAGGAATTGGGAATTGCAGAAGACGAAAACCAATGTATTTCCGGAGATGAATTAAATAACATGACCCAAGAACAATTAAATGCCGCGGTATTGAATCTTCGGGTGTTTGCCAGAGTTTCTCCGGAAAACAAGGTCATGATTGTTAACGCTTTTAAATCTCACGGAAATATTGTATCCATGACAGGCGACGGGGTAAATGATGCACCTTCTCTCAAAATTGCTGATATTGGTGTTGCCATGGGCATTACAGGGACTGATGTGGCAAAGGGTGCAGCAGACATGATTTTGACCGATGATAATTTTGCTACCATTGAAAAAGCAATTGAAGAGGGAAGAAACATATACAACAATATAAGAAAGAGCGTGTTGTTTTTGCTTTCATCAAACTTGGGGGAAATTCTGACAATGTTGGTGGCCATTGCAGTAGGACTGGCCTCACCGCTTAGGGCGATTCACATTTTATGGGTAAATCTGATTACGGACTCACTACCGGCTTTGGCGTTGGGAGTTGATTCGGGGGATAAGGACATTATGAGTGGCCCGCCAAGGAACCCAAAGGACAGCATGTTTGCCAATGGAGGACTCCCATTTCTTGTAATATTTGGCACTGTCATTGGCACAATTACATTAGTTGCATTTTTGCTAACACCGATTTCTCATCTATTGGATGCAAATATGGCTATCAATTTAAACAATGTTATTGATATGCTGAAAAACTCTGATGTGTTGGCACATGCGCAAACCTATGCCTTTACAGTGCTGGCTATTTCTCAATTGTTTAACGCCATTGGCACCAGAAACTTGAATCGATCTATTTTTAGATATAATCACCTAAATAATAGAATGATGATGATTGCAGTTTCTGTAGGATTTCTTATGCAGATTGCGGTAACAGAAATCCCTGGACTAACCCATATATTTGGCACAGTGGAACTAACGATACAAGAGTGGGTGATTCTTGTGGGATTATCCATGATACCCTTATTGGCCCACGAACTGATGATTCTCGGCAAAGTTATCTATAAAGCAGTTCATAATGAGTAATTCAATTGATGTCAAGGTATTCTATGGATATGTTTAATAATAGCTGTACAGACAAATAGAAAGGGCAATTGCCCTTTTTATTTGTGGAAAATACGCCAATGGCAAAAGAATCCCTATGGAATGGAGATATGGACAGGTATTCATAAAGAAAAACATTTACAATAAAGAATGCAATTGGGTATAATGGTAATAATAGAAAAGGAGGATGAGTTAGCATGGATTTAAGAGAAGTAATGAACCAGAAGGTCTTTGCAGTGGTCGGTGATACCATCAATGAGGAAAAATATGCTCATAAGATTAAAAAAAAGATGCAGAAAAATGGGTATGAGGTTTTTCCGGTAGGGAAAGAGTTGGGTTCACTAAATGACATTCCCGGGGATCTGGATATTATTGACCTGTGCATTCATCCGGCCAAAGGATTGGCGTTGATGAAAGAATGCCAAAAAGAGTATAAGGCCGTCGTCATTCAACCTGGGGCCGAAAGCAATGAGCTTGTACAGTATTTAAAAGATAACAATATTGAATACTTAGAAGGATGTTTGCTAGTAGGTTTAAAACAATATGTGGATAAATAATGAAATGAGGGTGGTCGGATGACTAAACTTCGAATAGTAATCATTGGATTGGCGCTGGTAATCATACTTGGAATTCCGGTAGTCATATTTGGTGACCAAACACAAGATGAAAGTAATGATGATGGGACGGTTTCCATTGTCTTTACCGGAGATATGCATTCTCATCTAGATGTCCAAGAGGGTACCGGTGGGTTTGCCAAATTGAAAACCGTAGTTGATGAAATTAATGTTGATTATCCGGATTCGTTTTTGTTGGATGCCGGGGATTTCTCCATGGGTACACCTTATCAAACCATTTTCATGTCTGAGGCACCTGAACTACGGATGATGGGCGCCATGGGATATGATGTGGTTACGCTTGGAAACCATGAATTTGACTATCGGCCCAGTGGGTTGACCAAAATGCTTAATGTGGCATCACAGTACAAAGGGACCGAATCAAAATATGTAAAGGTATACCAAAGTGATGGGGTGAACTACACTTGGGAGTATAAGACCTTCGAGAAAATGCCTCAGATGGTTCAGTCCAACATTGATTGGACAAAGACACTGGCAGACAAGGACCTTGCGCCTGCCGCCAAGAAACTAAAAAAAGCCATGGAAAACTATGGTGTTGAAGATTATACCATCGTTGACAAACAAGGAGTCAAGATTGCTGTATTTGGCTTGATGGGGACGGAAGCGATCAGCCAGGCTCCTGAGTCCGGTGTTTTGTGGGACGACTATGTTTCGCGAGCAAAAGAAATTGTGGACGAAATCCAAAGAAATGGCGAGGCGGATTTGATTGTCTGTCTGTCCCATTGTGGATATTATAATGCGGATGGAAACAAATCAGAGGATGTATTACTGGCTAAGGCTGTTCCTGATATTGATGTTATCATCAGCGGCCACAGTCATGACACCATGCCACAACAAATACAGGTTGGAGATACTGTGATTGTGGGTTGCGGCGCCTATTCAGACTATGCAGGTCATTTGGTCCTAAAAAAATCCGGAGACGATTATACAGTTGCAAATTACAAGTTGATTGCATTGGATAAAAATGTCACAGAGAATGCAGAAATACAAGGAAAAGTAGACCAATTTCGTTCACTTGTGGATCAAGAATATTTTTCAAAGTTTGGATATAGTTATAATGAGGTGTTAGCCAAAAACTCATGGAAATTCTCATCAATTGATGACTTTGGAGATGTTCAAAAGGAGGATACGTTAGGTGACTTGATTGCGGATTCTTTCATATATGCGGTGAAGCAGGCAGAGGGGAAGAAATATATACCTGTAGATGTAGCGGTTGTGCCCAGCGGTGTGGTCAGAGGATCCATTGCCAAGGGAGATGTCACCGTAGCAGATGCTTTTAATATTAGTTCTCTGGGTATTGGGCCGGATGGCGTTCCCGGTTACCCACTGGTTAGCTTGTACCTGACTGGTAAAGAACTAAAAGCGGCGGCTGAAGTGGATGCTTCTGTTTCGGAAATGATGAGCGAAGCTAGGCTGTATTTTAGCGGACTGTCCTATACCATCAACCCACATCGGCTATTCTTGAACAGGGCCACGGATATTCAACTTATTGCTACCGATGGAACCCAAAAAAAGATTGACAATGGAAAATTATACCGTGTAGTAGCCGATTTATATACTTGTCAAATGTTGGGTTTGGTTGAAGATGGATCTTATGGTTTGCTATCGGTTACGCCAAAGGACAAAGATGGTGTTGTCATCAAAGATTTTGAAAAAAATATTATTTATGACAATAAAGATGAACTAAAAGCTTGGTATGCGGTGGCATCCTATATTGATTCTTTTTCCGGAGACAAAATCCCATCGACATATAAAGCCCCGGATGGAAGGAAGGCTGTGGCTGCAAGCTGGAATCCTATTGCTTTGCTGAAACAACCCAATCACATTGGGCTGATGGCAACCGGGTTGTTGCTGATTCCTATTGTGATTATTGTGGGAATTGTAATGTTCATTCGCAGCAGGAGAAGGAAGCGAAGGGGATATGGAAAAAGCATTTTTAAGTCTAAAACGAAACGATACCAGCGGCCTAAAATGCGGATTCGTAAAATGAAGAAAAACAAATATAAATTTTAGGAAAATAAGGGGTGATTTTGTGGCAGATTTGATTGCAGCGTCTAGAAATCCGA
This sequence comes from Anaerovoracaceae bacterium, assembly GCA_963676385.2. GTDB lineage: Bacteria > Bacillota > Clostridia > Peptostreptococcales > Anaerovoracaceae > UBA1422. The sequence continues at coordinate 34,522 of CAXXMM010000003.1, read as the reverse complement.
AAAAAATTAAGGAGATGGAGGCAATCACAAAGGAATTTGGGCTGATGATTATTTCCCGTGATGATGCGGGGATTCCCCCTGATGAAATTGAAGAAGACGGTGACACTTTTGAAGAAAATTCATGCAAAAAAGCTGTTGAAATCATGAAAACATCAGGGAAACCTACCATTGCAGACGATTCGGGATTGGAAGTGGATTGGCTTGATGGTGCGCCTGGCGTGTATTCTGCCCGTTTTGCCGGAGATGAGTGTAGTGATCAGGCAAACAACGAAAAGTTGCTTACGTTGCTGAATGGAGTACCAAAAGAAAAGAGAAGTGCCCGATTTGTGTCGGTGATAACAGTTGCTTTCCCAGATGGCAGGATGTTGGTGGCACGGGGGGAAACTGAGGGTACCATTTTAGAAAAAGAGCAAGGAAAGGGAGGGTTTGGGTATGATCCTCTGTTTGTTCCTTTAGGAGAAACCCGATCTTTTGCCCAACTGACGCCAGAAGAAAAAAATCAAATCAGTCATCGGGGGAAAGCACTACAAAAATTAAAAGATCTTCTTTACCTGAATACCATTCGAGGATAAACATCATGAAAAAGCGAATACTTAGGATGATTACCTTAGGCATCAAGCAATTTCGAGATCCTTATTATCAAGGCTTTGCCGGACAACTTGCATTTTACTTTGTTCTCTCATTAGTACCTATCATTATTTTGGTATCCCAAATTGCCGGAGCGGTTTTTGGCGCTTCCCTTGAATCTTTGGTGGATTGGTTGTTAAAGTACACTTCGGGTGAAGTTGCAGAAACCATCAAAAGATTATTGTCTTATCGAGTTGCTCTTGGGTCTAATATTTTATTGACTTTTGTTGCACTATGGGCATCTTCACGGGCTAAGTTTGCCTTGGTTCGGATTACGAATTTTACATTGACAGATGGTAGATCAACGGGAAATGGCTACTTCCGTGAGCGATTTAGAGCGGTGGCATCCATGGTAATTACAATTGCAACGTTGATTCTGGCACTGATTGTTTTGGTATATGGGCAGCATCTTTTGGAGTTCATTCTAGGAATCCTTGGGATTGAGGGTGTGGCAGGTGAGGTTTGGCTGATTCTTCGATGGCCTTTGGCTGCAGCAATGTATTTTCTCATGATTAGCTACGACTATTACAGTATGCCATCCACAAAGGTTCGATACCGAGAAATCATTCCTGGAAGCATATTTGCCTCCATTGGTCTATTGTTTGTGACATGGGCCTATTCTCTGTATGTGGATCAAATTACCAACTATGATATTTTGTATGGGTCTTTAGCAAATATTGTTGCTTTACTGTTTTGGTTTTATTTTATAGCTTGGGTCCTTTGTCTGGGAATGTTATTTAATAAAGTATGGATGGAAACCAGACAAGCAAATTGACTGTGAGGGACTGGAAACTTTAAGAAAAAACGAATCCATTCTTTTGGGTTCGTTTTTCAATTGGAGCTTTAGCGGCGGTTCCGACCGAAGAATGAGGGAGGAACAAATAACCACCCGCTATGCGGGTGCGGTTAAAAAGCTTCAGCGTAAAAAACCTCCTGTGTTAGAATAGTTTGGGTTTGCCAACCAAACTAAATAACAAGGAGGTATGTCCAATGAAGGACAACAATAGTTTAGCACACACAACTTGGAACTGCAAATATCATGTAGTGTTTGCACCAAAATATCGCAGGCAGATAGTCTATGGAAAATTGAAGGGAGACATTGGAAAAATATTACGGCTTCTCTGTGAACGTAAGGGTCTGGAAATCATTGAGGCGGAGTGTTGCAAAGATCATATCCATATGTTGTTAATGATACCACCAAAGCACAGCGTTTCGGAGATTGTAGGGTATCTCAAAGGAAAAAGTTCGCTGATGATTTTTGATAGACATGCAAACCTGAAATACAAATTTGGGAATAGACATTTCTGGTGTCGAGGCTATTATGTTGACACAGTCGGGAAAAACGCAAAAAAGATAGAAGAATACATCCGAGGACAACTTCAAGAAGATATCGCTGAAGACCAGATGACAATCAAAGAGTACATTGATCCATTCACAGGAGAAAAAGTAAAAAGGTAACCAGAGAGCCCTTTAGGGCACACCGGTGAGGGACGTGCGACTGGCAAACCCTTCAGCACGTCTTAAGACGTTGCAGGTACTGGCCCCTTCTAGGGGCAATAGGAAACCACCGGCTGAGCCGGTGGTTATGATTGATTTTATGTCATAACACTAACTCTTCCGGCATTATTCTTCTTGTGAGTTTAGGATTGGCGGACAACAATGTAGGATGCGGTGCCGGATTCAATGATGGTTTGGTAGATTGGAAGGTCTGTTTGCAAAATAGAAGTTATACATAATCTGGGATGGGTGACTGCTTCAATGGCACGCATTTCTTCAGGATTTACTCTCGTTGGAGATCCTAATAATTTCCAATAGTTTAAGACGGAGTTGGAAGGGTCGATTTTATATTCCAGAATGTGATATTTCCCGGGGACATCTGACAAAGAGATCTCTGCTTTATACTCTCTTTCCCCGGATGGACCAAATAGAAATAAATAAAAGTCTTTGCCGGAGCGGGAAACCACATAGTTTGGCCCAGCATCGGATTTAATAGGCAATAACCTAGAGTAATAATAATTCAAATAATAAGATGGCGTTTTTAAAATAGGAGTTAATCCAGATTTAGTTTCTTCATTTTTTTGCTTTTCACAAAAGGCCTGATATCTTTCATGAAAAGGAGCCAATTCAGTTGGACCGATGTGGCTGGTACAACTTAACTGTATTTCGACGACGTTGGAATGAGTTGAAAAGTAAAAATGACTTTCAAAATCATGTAAGATTTGCTGTGTTACTGGATAGCGGATTACATCCGGCTTGTTGTGCAATATGGTTTTTTCTCTATATTTATCTCGGTAAGCATCCGGACTCATTTCGTACCACTTGGAAAAGTGTTTCTCGTAATAGCTCACATTGGAAAATCCCACAGCTAATGCGATTTCATAGATGCTCATTTCAGTACCCAGTAAGTACTCTTCGGAATACTCTACGCGGGCCATCCCCAATAAATTCTGAAAACTGACACCGGTGAATCCCTTAATCAAATGGGAGAGATAAAATTTGTCAATATGAAGGGTGGCGGCCACATCCTCCAATGTTAATTTTGTATCACTGTTTGCATAAATGGTGGAAATTACATTGGAAATTCTATTAATCTGATAGGGTTTGGAGAAAATTCTTGATTCAAAGGTTTTTAAATCCTTGTTTACAGAGAATCCCTGAAAGTTTTTATAGAAATAATCAATACATTTGCGTGTGAGCTCGGCAGTTTTTTTGGTATCCCGTTCACCGCCATGAGCAAAGTGAACAAAAATCTCCTCAATCAATCGGTTGATTTCGGGGTTCCGTTCATTCTCTCCCTCCGATTGCATCAGATAAGATACGAAAAAGCGATTCACAAGATCATCATATTCGTCCTTGAAATATTCTGTATTTATATCTAAGGCAATCACATGATTGCTGCCCTTAATCCCTGAAATGGAATGAAGATCCCCATAATGGACGACAAACACATCCCCTTTTTTTAGAAGATACTTGGAAAAACTAAGGGAAAGGTTTACTTCTCCATTCAAAACATAGAGAATTTGAATGTGCTTATGTGTATGTAAAGGCACGTGTCCAATACTCATTAGGGAAACGCTTGCAGGAATATTGTTTTGAAAATTGCTTGTGCTAAGCATATAGTGATACCTCGCAAGAAATTTATGGTTAACCTTATTCTACATGATAGAACAGGTATAAGCAAATAAATACAATGGCAATTGAAAGATAAAAAAGGCACCTGTTGTTTTGTGTAGGTTTGTTTTGACACAAAACTATAATGAGGCACCTTGCGTTTGTTATTCATTGAAATTGAATAGAGTTGGATGATGCTTAGAATGGATAGACTATTTAATCACTCGAATCCGAATGATCCCTTCCACATCCAGGGCATGACGTAAGGCATCTTCAGTAATATCAGAGTCGATGTCCATAAGGGTACAAGCATAATCTCCTTTGCTTTTGTTGGTTAAATCCCGAATATTAATATTCATTTCAGCCATAATGCCGGTTATCTTCCCTAACATTGAAGGAATGTTTCGGTTTAGGATACAGATTCTGGCAGTGGCCTCCGGATTTCGAGGCCCCATGGAGCAAGATGGATAATTGACAGAATTAACGATGTTGCCGTTATCCAAATAATCAATAATTTCATCAGCCGCCATGATGGCACAGTTTTCTTCTGCTTCGTCAGTGGAAGCGCCTAAATGGGGAATCAGAATAATTTTTTCATGGTTGATTGTTTTGTTGTTGGGAAAGTCGCTGACATAATATTTCAATTTACTGCCGGAGATGGCTTTCACGAAAGCCTCGTCCTCAACCAAACTATCTCTGGCAAAATTCAACAGGACCGCACCATCTTTCATTTGATCGAAACATTTATCGTCAATCATATCTTTGGTGTTTTCAGTTACAGGCACGTGCAAAGTAACATAATCACACAGGGGAAGCAAAGTCTCTAGTTTGCTTGCCATGGGGATTTTGTTGGATAACTCATGAGCGGATGCCAACGTAATATAAGGGTCATACCCGATGACCTTCATCCCCAGTTTTTGGGCCGCATTGGCGACACGAACCCCAATGGCACCTAAACCAATCACCCCAAGGGTTTTTCCGGCAACCTCGTTTCCGGCATAGCAGGATTTGCCGGCCTCAACTTCTTTACTAACATCTCCGTCCAAGGTTTTGACCCAATCCATGCCGGATGGAATATTTCTGGCGGCCATAATAATGCCACACAAAACCAACTCCATAACTGCGTTTGCATTGGCTCCCGGCGTATTGAGGACAACAATTCCTTCTTCGGCGCATCTTTCGATGGGGATGTTGTTCACTCCGGCGCCGGCTCTGGCAATTACCAGTAATTGAGAAGAAAAATCCATATCATGCATTTTTTGACTTCGAACCAAAATGCCGTTTGCTTCCATGGGATCCTCAACCATTTTAAAGTGGTCGGGGAACTTTGACAAACCCACCTTGGATATTTTATTCAGTGTTGCTATTTTATACATATGATCACCTCGGCTTATTGGAATCGTTACAAATAAATCCGTAACGTTAAGCCATTATACCACTTTACCCAAGGGTGGACAAGTGATATAATACATAGTCAAAGTAACACTTGGAGGTGAACCCATTGAGTCAAAATAGAAATTATAATTTTTCCGCTGGACCATCCATGCTTCCCCTGTCAGTCATGGAAGAAGCGGCCCAAAACCTGACTAATTATCAAGGATGTGGAGAGTCGGTGATGGAAATGAGTCATCGATCTAAAGAATTTGGAAAAATCATTCATGATGCAGAGGAAAATTTGCGGACCATTATGAATATTCCGGATACGTATAAGGTGCTGTTTTTGCAGGGAGGGGCGACCTTACAGTTCTCTATGGTTCCTTTGAATTTGCTATATAATTCGAAAAAGGCAGACTATGTCGTTACTGGTGCTTGGGCAAAAAAAGCTGCGGAAGAAGGAGTGAAATTTGGCGATGTTAAAATTGTTGCATCTTCAGAAGACAGCAACTATTCTTATATTCCGGAACTGACTCGGGCAGATTTCAGAGATGATGCGGATTATGTACATATTACCCTGAATAACACTATTTACGGAACCAAGTACCCATATATTCCGGATACCGGAGACATTCCCTTGGTAGCTGACATGTCCTCCTGCATTTTGTCTGAGGAAATTGATGTCACAAAATTTGGACTGATTTATGCTGGCGCCCAAAAAAATATTGGCCCCGCTGGTATGACATTGGTGATTATTCGGGAAGATTTGATTGGACATGCACCAAAGAATATACCGGTATATTTGGATTACAAAACCCATGCCGGCAATGAGTCCATGTACAATACACCGCCTTGTTTTGCAATATATATTGCAGGGGAGGTCTTCAAAAAAATAAAGAATGAAGGGGGCATTGGAGCGTTGGAAAAAATTAACCGTGAAAAAGCCCAGATTCTCTACACTGCAATTGAAGAAAGCACACTATTCAGTTGCCCAAATCGGCCGAAGGATCGATCCTTGATGAATGTGGTCTTTGTTACCGGAAGTGATGAATTGGACAAAAAATTTGTTAAAGAAGCAGTAGCGGTTGGAATGAGCAATCTTGGTGGCCACCGATCCATTGGAGGAATGAGAGCCAGCATTTATAATGCCATGCCAAGGGAAGGCGTAGAATGTTTGATTGATTTTATGAAGAAATTTGAAGCAGACAATAAATAGAACAGAGGAAAGATAATATGAAATACTTAATATTGGTGCCCGATGGAGCTGCAGACATGAAGATGGATTGCTTAAATGGGAAAACACCTCTTGAGGTAGCCGATATGCCGGTTATCAATGAATTAGCAAAAATTGGAACGGTTGGTATGGTGCGAACCATTCCGCCGGGCATTGCCCCGGGCAGTGACGCGGCAAACCTTTCAGTAATGGGGTATGATCCATCGGTTTACTTAACGGGAAGATCTCCACTGGAAGCGGCCAGCATTGGTATTGATATGAATGATACCGATGTGGCTTTTCGCGCCAATCTCATTACCCTTAAGGGGGAGGGTGCATATGAGGAGTTAATTATACAAGATCACAGTTCCGGGGATATTTCCACAGAAGAGGCAGACCAATTGATTCAGGCAGTCAATGAGGCTTTTTCCGATGAGAGAAGACAATTCTATACTGGGGTAAGTTACCGGCATTGTTTGATTATACACAACGGAACCACAGACTATCTGTTTACGCCTCCCCACGACCAACTGGGAAATCCTGCTGGGCCATACCTGCCAAAGGGACCGGAGAGTCAGGAAATCATTGATATTATGAAGAAAAGTTACCAACTGCTGGAGAACCACCCGGTTAATTTGAAAAGGGTAGCAGAAGGTAAGAATCCTGCCAATTCCCTTTGGATTTGGGGACAAGGCAAAAAACCTGCCCTTTCTTCATTTCAGGAGAAATATGGGATTACCGGGGCTGCAATTTCTGCGGTGGATTTGATTAAAGGGATTGCGCTTTGCGCCGGATTGGAATCCATAGATGTGGCTGGTGCAACTGGGACCTTACACACCAATTATAAGGGGAAAGCAGATGCCGCCATAAAAGCATTTGCAGGTGGCAAGGATTTTGTATATCTTCATCTTGAAGGCCCTGACGAGTGTTCCCACCAAGGAGACTTGGAGGGGAAAATAGCTTGTCTTGAATCCATCGATGGAAAAGTGTTAAAACCCATTGTAGCGTATTTGAGAGAGGCTGGTGAGGCATTTTCTATTTTGGAAGTTCCCGACCATCGAACGCCTATTGCGCTTCGTACCCACACGGCGCAACCAGTTCCATTTGTCTTGTATCGAAGCAATGATGAGAAACAGATAAACGTTGAAAATAAATTTACAGAAGCAGCGGGAGAAAAAGGCAGTTATTTTGACAGCGGATTTTCATTAGCGGATGCTTTTTTTGGTGATTGATTTGAAAGCAATAAAACAAATAGCGATAACCCTGTTGTTGGCAGTGGTATTGGTTGGATTTTGGCCAACTCAAAGCTGGGCAGCAACCTCAAAACCTCAAGTTTCCGCTGAAGCAGCGATTCTGATTGATGAAACCACAGGCACTGTATTATACGAAAAGAATGCAGACAGAATCATGGAACCTGCCAGCATAACCAAAGTCATGACCGCATTACTCACCTTGGAGCGGTTAGATTTGGATACAACGGTTACCATTGACAGGGACATGAACATACAGGGCAACGGGCTTGATTTAAAGGCCGGTGAAAAATTGACGGTGGAGGAACTCTTGTACGGGATGCTGGTACATTCATCCAATGATGCGGCGGTTGTTTTGTCGGAGCAACTGGCGGATACCAGCGCAGGTTTTAACAAAATGGCAACAAAACGAGCTGCCGAGTTGGGAGCGACCCATACTGTTTACAAAAACCCCAACGGGCTGAACGATGTGCAGGGGCATGTGACTACGGCCAGAGATTTGGCATTGATTTGCACTGAGGCGATGAAGAATTCAACCTTTCGAAAAATTGTTTCCACGGTTCATTATACGATTCCGGCCAATGACATATCAAAAAAACGCACACTGTTAACTACCAACAAACTTTTGTATGATACGAAAGATACCATTGTGGTTAATGGAGAAAATCGCCATCCTAAATATGGTGGGATTATGGGAGTCAAAACCGGAGAGACCAGCACGGCAGGACTTTGTATTGTTGCCTCAGCCAAGCGGGATGGAACTCAAATGATGGCGGTGATATTGAATGCACCGGATGCTGATGCCCGGCTGGTGGATGCCATTGCCCTGATGGATTTTGGCTTTGAGAACTATTACACCTACGAAGCTGTAAAAGCAGGGACTGAAGTTGGAAAGGCTAAAATACAGCGGTGCAGCACCATACAGGTGCCGGTTGTTGTAAAGGGTGGATACTTTATCACCTTACCTAAGGAAGCTTCTGAATCATTGGTCACACAAAAAATAAAATACAAAGAGAATTTGGAAGCTCCAATCAAAAAGGGTACTGCGGTAGGGACAATTACATTTTATTTGGCCGATGAAAAAATTGGTGAGGCATCTTTGGTGACAACAGAAACCGCCAAAAAAGGAGGGCCATGGACTGTGTGGGGAATTCCTGATTGGGCAGCATATGGTTTTCTGACATTGGTTTTTATCATTGTATTGTTCATAACAATTCGAAATAGAATTCGCCGTAAAAAGCGAAAAAAAAGGGAAAGACAAAGAATGCTTGAAGAACTGCGACTGGAAAAAGAGCAACGGGAACGCATTGAAAACAAAAGGAAGAGGGATTGGCCCTATTAAACCGTGAAGGGATTACCTATGTTCAACATTGAAGAAAATCTAAAAAAACTCCCGGATTCTCCGGGAGTTTATCTTCATAAAGACAAACTTGGCAATGTGATTTATGTGGGGAAAGCCATCTCCCTTAAGTCTCGTGTCAGGCAATATTTTCAATCTTCAAGACACATGGATGCCAAGGTCAAGGCTATGGTATCCAATATCTATGAATTTGAGTACATCACCACCGGCAGCGAGATGGAAGCGTTGATTTTGGAATGCAACCTGATCAAAAAATACATGCCTAAGTATAACGTGCTGCTGCGGGATGACAAAACGTATCCCTACATTAAGGTTACAATGACAGAACCTTTTCCAAGAATACTCAAAACCCGAACCATTGGAAAGGAAGGTGACAAATATTTTGGCCCCTATTCCGATGTGGGTGCGGTGAACCGTATGGTGGACTTACTTAATCGGGTCTACCGATTGAAACGATGTAGCCCTGTATCTTTTAACAAAAATGCTGTTCCTTGTCTGAATTACCATATCCACCAATGTGATGGTATTTGTTTAAACCAAGCAAACCAAGCGGAATATATGAGCCGAATTGAATCTGCCATGGATTTTTTAAAGGGTAAAAATAAGAACCTTACTGCCCATCTGAAAGAGCAGATGAATAGCGCTTCAGCTACAATGAATTATGAATTGGCGGCCAGGTATCGTGATTTTATTTTTGCCGCAACTGCCATCCACGAAAAGCAACGGGTGGTTTTGGCGGATACCCATGAGATTGATGTGGTCTTAACTGCGGATCCCAGGCATATTGTGGTTTTTTATGTGAGAGATGGCAAACTGTCGGGCCGAGATCATTTTGACTTGGAAGTGGCAGCCGAGGATGATTTGCATCTGGTGTTGTCCGCTTTTCTCAAACAACACTACGGAAGTCAAGGTATTGGGCCCAGCGAAATTATTGTGGAGCACAAACCGGAAGATCAACAACTTCTGGAGATGTACCTGCAAGGTCAGTGGGGGAGAAAAGTTAAAATAATAGTTCCCCAAAAGGGGGAAAAGAAAGCCTTGTTGGAATTGACAAAAAGTGATGTGGCACAATTCGGCAAAAACTTAGAAGACCGGGAAAAAAACAGATTGGAAAGAGAGAAGGACCTAAGGGAAGAATTGAGAGCCTTGTTGACACGAATAAAGGAATCAGATCAATCTGAAGGGAGAAATTTACCTGAGGATTTCACAGGCAATCAGGATAAAAGATATCGGGTTGAGGCCTATGACTTGTCCAATACCAACGGATTGGAAGCAGTTGGTGCCATGGTGGTATTTCGAGGAACCACTGCAGATAAAAAGGCTTATCGCAGATTTAAAATTCGGACAGTAGATGGTCCGGACGATTATGCATCTCTTCAAGAAGTGCTTTATCGCAGAATGAAACGAGGGCAGGAGGGAGACCCTGGATTTGTTGAGTTGCCGGATTTGCTTCTTGTGGATGGTGGTGTGGGACATATTCATGCAGCGAAAAATATGTTGGACGCCATGGGGATAAAGTTGCCGGTTGCCGGCATGGTGAAAGATGACAAGCACCGTACTCGCGGTCTTGTTTATGATTGCAAAGGCGAACCTTATGAAGAAAACTTGACACAAAGACCCACTTTGTTTAAATTTGTGGGAACGATTCAAGAGGAAGTGCATCGATTTGCCATTGATTATCATAGAGGCGTGCGAGACAAAAAAAGCTTGAATTCGGTGTTGGATGGCATTCCGGGAATAGGACCTGCCAAACGGAATGCTTTGCTTGCCCATTTTGGAAGTGTGGAAAATATCAAAAATGCGGATGAAGATGCACTGGCACAAGTCCCCGGAATTACAGAAAAAATAGCAAAGGGAATTCGAGAATATTTTGTTTGATATTAAACTACTAAAATGTTATAGTAGAACCATCAAACTAAGCAAATTATGTTGGAGGAACAAAGATGACTGAAAATAAAAAAGTCGAAGAAATCGAAGAGATTGAAGAAGCTGAAGTGATTACCCTGGAATTTGATGATGGGGAAGAAGTAGAATGCGAGATCATGGGCGTTTTCGATTTCAATGGCAAGGACTATATTGCCCTTGTGCCTGACGACGGAACCGATGATGTATATATTTATGAATATCAAGAAATCGGGGAAGAAGAGTTCAAACTTGTTGACATAGAAGATGACGAAGAATTCAAAGCTGTTGCGGCGCATTTTGACACCATTATGGAAGAAGAGGACGAGGAATAAAAAATAAAAAAAGGAGGCCGATGGCCTCTTTTTTATTGTTTTTTTTCGTTGGGTGTTGTAAAGTGTCTCTGTGTGGCCATGCCACAGGAGGAGCAAAATGAAGAACTATGACATCATCATTGTTGGAGCAGGCGCCAGTGGCGTTTTTCTGGCATATGAACTGACAAAACAAGATAATAAGGCAACCGTGTTAATGATTGAAAAAGGGTGTCCCCTGGAAAAAAGGGTGTGCCCCATTAAACTAGGGAAAACGGAATCCTGCATTATGTGTTCCCCTTGTCAAATTATGAACGGGTATGGCGGTGCGGGGACGTTGTCGGATGGGAAATATAATATTACCACCCAGTTTGGCGGAGATTTACATACCTATGTGGGAAAACCCAAGGCTATGGAGCTGATGAATTATGTGGATCAAGTGCTATGTGAAATGGGCGGTGCTGAAGCAAAACTATATTCTACTGAAAATTCGGAACTGAAGACCATCGCCCTTCGCAATGATTTGCATCTTTTGGATGCCCAGGTGCGCCATTTAGGTACAGACCGAAACGTAAAGATATTAGAAAAAATCTATGACTACACCAAAAATCGAGTGGATATGATTTTTGATACCGGTGTGAAAGACGTGGAAGTCTTGGGGAACCATTCTTTCATGGTGCGAACAGATAAAAAAGAAGAATATACATGTAAAGACTTGGTGCTCGCAACGGGACGCTCCGGCTCAAAGTGGATTGCAGAGATTTGCAACAGATTGGGCGTTTCCCAAAAAAGCAATCGGGTAGATATTGGCGTACGGGTGGAATTGCCGGCGGCCGTATTTAAACACATTACAGATGATGTATACGAAAGCAAAATCGTTTACAAGACGGACAAATACAATGATATGGTGAGAACCTTTTGTATGAATCCTTATGGGGAAGTGGTTGCAGAAAATACCAATGGCATTGTTACGGTGAATGGACACAGTTACGGGGATCCTTCCCTGCGCACTGAAAACACCAACTTTGCCTTGCTGGTTTCCAACAAATTTACGGAACCCTTTGAAGACAGCAATGAATACGGCGAATCCATTGCCCGATTATCCAATTTGCTAGGTGGCGGCGTGTTATTGCAGCGATTTGGAGACTTGGTGAAGGGAAGAAGAAGTAGCGAACGAAGGATGGAGAAGTGTTTCACAAGGCCCACCCTCAAAGCGACACCGGGGGACTTAAGTCTTGTTATTCCGAAGAGGCAACTGGACAATATTATTGAAATGATTTATGCTTTGGATAAAATTGCACCGGGCACTGCAAATGAGGATACGTTGCTTTATGGAGTGGAAGTGAAATTTTATAATTCCAAAGTTGAAGTGAATCAGCATTTGGAAACTAAAATCCCCGGCTTGTATGCTTTGGGAGACGGCTCAGGCGTGACTCATTCCCTGTCTCAGGCATCTGCCAGCGGTGTCCATGTTGCTAGAATCCTCGTAGAAAAATACCAATAACCAATCACAATGGCGAGGGGGGTGCCCCTCGTCTTTGATATCACCTTGTTGAATGATTTCAACAGGAAGGAGGCAGTATGGAAAAGAGAGATGATTTGTATTTCACCCGCTTGGGTGACGGGTCCGGGACGTGGATGAGCAAAGAAGCAATCAAAGAAGATGTGTTGGCCGGCATGGCAGATGCGGTGGACAAAGGAAAGGCGCATCCCCTGGCGGGGACGGATATAGATTACTTGGTGGACATCCTTACCATGGCAGAAAAAAATGTCAGCGTTGAACGGGGAAATGAGGGAATCTGCACTTTTGATGCGGGTACTTTAAAGATGACCGTACGGGCAGGACTTCCCGTTGACCGGGGAACGGCATGTCTGGTTCATGAGCGAGCTATTTGCTCAGACACCATGGAATTGTGCAACACGGATTATAGTTACAAAGCGCTTAAAAATATTATTCAGGAAGAGGCCATGGCCATGGAGCAGGCTCAGTTGGAGTGTATCATTCCAATTCTGTATGGAGCGATGCCTAATTTAGGGCTTTATACAAAGCCGGACGGCCCCTATGAAAACTGGGCGGAATTGCTACCTAACGGAAAGATTCAAGAAGCTTTGGAAGCGCAGGAACAGGCGGCGGAGCAAAGCAAGAGGGATATGATTTTCATTGGCACGATTATGGCGGAAGCAGGAGCTTGTGGGCTTCAGTTTGATACCGTTGGGGCCAGTGGGGATGCAGATGCTTTGGCAGCCTTTGAGGCAGCAAGTGTCCTTTCAAAAAAATACCCTGATCTGGCTATTACCATGGGCATGGCCAACGAATTCCATCTTGGCATGCATGGCAGACTCAAATTCCAAGGAGAGAGGCTGGCAGGACAGTATCCTGCTAAACAGGTGAAAACCGCTGAGGCGGCAGGTGCCGGAAGTTTTGGCTTGGTGGTGAATACCAACAGCAGCCGCAGCTTGGCCTGGAACCTTTCCAGATCGGTCACCTACACAAAAGATGCGGTTCGGGTTGCTGAAATCCCCGTTTTAGTCAACGCCGGAATGGGTGTTGGCGGCATCCCATTGACCAATACCTCTCCAACAGATGCAACCACCAGAGTCGCAAAAGCCCATTTGGAAATAGGGAAGGCTGACGGATTGTAGATTGGACATGGAGACATGTATGGTATGGGAATTTCCCATGAGATGGCCGCCGGAATGGGTGGAATTCGGACAGCCGGAGATCTGGTTGCTCGAATGGTTCTCAAAGGGATGAAACTCAATGATGCCAAAGCATATGTGGCGAATAAATTGGATTGTGATGTTTTTGATTTAACAGACTCTGCCAAAATGAAAGAGATTAGGGAATCTTTGGATATAGGCACAACCTTGGATCGAAAACATGCCGCCAATGGCATTGTTGCCAAAATGAAAATTGCGGAAATCCTTGATATTCGAATTCCCAGTGTAGAAATGTTCAAGAAAAAAGTTGGCAAAGCCTAATAGAATTCTTGACATTACCCCGACTTTTTATTATTATGGTCAAGTGGCAGTTGCTATAAAGCAACTGCCTTGCCTGCGGACATGGCGGAATTGGCAGACGCGCACGGTTCAGGTCCGTGTGAAGTAATTTTCATGGGGGTTCGAGTCCCTTTGTCCGCACCAATAACAAAAGACACTCCAACGGAGTGTCTTTTGTTATTCCATCAAGGGACAAAGGGACTCGAACCTGCAAGGGCATTGAGCGTTAAGTAAACCATTGTGAATGGTTTATAGCGAGATGGCCCAAGCCTGTCGCACAGGCGCAGGACGGCAGGTGCGAGGGAACCGAGCAACTGCGTAAGTCCCTTTGTCCGCAATTCAAAGTGAATGGGAGACAACCTGGGACTCAAACTGAAGAATTACTGCCGGCTTACGCCGGGGAATTCCAGTATGGCACCTACCAGACATTTGCTGGCGCAAATGAGGTTAGGTGCGCAACCCGCAAGGGCGCGACTGTCGTGACACCGTCCAGTGGACGGTGGAGCAGGAAGCGGTCCAAGGAGATTGAACGACGAGCCGCAGGACGGCAGGTGCGAGGGAACCGAGCAACTGCGTAAGTCCCTTTGTCCGCAGAACTCAAAATTATGTGACCATACAAAAACCTGACCATGCTTTTTCTTGTTCCAATATGTTTTATATGATATTCTCAAAGCAAGGATTATCTGTATATTCCGCATTGGAGGTTAGCGAAAATGAAATATACTTGTACACTGATTGCAGTAAGAAATATGGAAAGAGCAAAGCAATTCTACCTTGGCATATTAGGATTAGAGGTTGTTGCTGATTTTGGGGGCAAATGTTATTTTGACAGGCGGTATTCAACTACAGACTGTTTCTTCTTGGAAAGGTTTTATTCATAAGGAAGATGAGGAAATTATTTTCAGAAACAATGCGTGCGAATTATATTTTGAAGAAGATGACATTGACAGTTTTTATGCAAAATTGAACCGTGTAAAAAACATCGAATATGTGCATCCGCTCTTTGAACATTCATGGGGACAGCGAGTAGTTCGTTTCTACGATTTGGATGAGCACATGATTGAGGTCGGCGAAAACATAACTATGGTTGTTAATAGATTTATAGATACCGGACTTTCAATTACTGAAACGGCTGCGCGTATGGATGTACCAGTTGAATATGTGAGGTCGTGCCTAGAATATAAAATACACAATTAATGCGGTTACAACCTGCATATGAATTTAGAACAGGCGACATTAAAAGAGATGCCTTTCGTGGTAGCTCTTTTTAATTATATCCATGATAAAAGGCCCAAACCGAAAAATCCCAGAGGCATTGGTTGCCATAAAATTCCTGCGCTACTATAAATGCAATATATAATTGACATTGTGTAATGTATGATGTATATTGTGACTATAAAAGGAGGCATTACATGAAAAATAAAAGAATGAAAATTGCCCGAATGGAAGTAGATATGAAGCAAGAGGACTTGGCGAAGGCAGTTGGCGTCACCCGACAAACAATTGGGTTAATAGAATCTGGGGAATATAACCCAACATTGAACCTTTGTGTTCTGATTTGTAAGGCATTGGGAAAAACACTAAATGATTTATTTTGGGAGGAAGCAAAATGAGAAATCTAAAGATACAAGATGAAAGAGAAATCGTTCAACGTCGCAAAGTAAACAGCGAAGCATATGGAATTTTAATGATTATTCTTTTCGTATCAGTGCTCGTACAGCAATTTCTGCTAAAGGCGCCGTTTGAACAATATGCCGTAGAGGTGATATGTTTATTGGGAATGGCAATTTATATGACGATAAGATATATCACCCTTGGTCTTAATGTATATGGTCATGGCGAAGGTAAAGAATCAAATCTTCTTCCCTTGGTAATCAGTATCACCACCGGAATCATCGTCACAGCAATTAATGGCGTTTTGAATTATATGGAATATGCCAATCATTATACAGGCAATTTCGGGTATTTTGTTGCCACTCTGATAGTGACATTCATTAGTGCAACCTTCTTCACTTTTATAATACTGTCATACCTTACCTATCTAAACAGAAAAAAGCAGTATAAAATACAACAACAGCTTGATGAAAATGAAAATGAAAAATGAGGTGGGGGTGCGCAACCCAAACAAACTCAGACATGGCTTTTTTCTTTGGCGATGATAAAATATAAGGAAATTAATCACACATAAACAGGAGGTGCCCTGATGCAATATGGACCAAATCCCAATGCAATCTATCCCAACGAAAAAATTAAAAGTATTTGCTATATCAAAAACGTAGTGACACGGCCTAATATTCTTATTGGCGAATATACTTATTATGATGATGTAAACGGTGCCGAACACTTTGAAGATCATGTTACCCACCATTATGAGTTTTTGGGGGACAAACTGATTATCGGCAAATTTTGTGCCATAGCAAAAGGTATAGAGTTTGTAATGAGTGGAGCAAATCATAGAATGTGCAGCGTAACAACTTACCCATTTAACATCATGGGTCATGGATGGGAAAAATCGGCCCCAACTTTAGATGATTTGCCGTTAAAAGGGGATACAATTGTTGGAAACGATGTTTGGATAGGGCAAAACGTCACCGTAATGCCGGGGGTTCAAATTGGAGATGGCGCTATCATCGCTGCCAATTCTCTGGTGACAAAGGATGTGCCCCCCTATCACATAGCAGGGGGAAATCCTTGTAAGATCATTAAAAAAAGATTTGAGGATGACCTGACTGATTATCTTCTTGCCTTGAAATGGTGGGATTGGGATGATAAAAAAATATTTGATCATCTTGAGAGCCTATGCAGTGGTGACCTTACAAAAATCAAAGATATAAAATAGTCCTTGCAAATAATTTTTAATCAATCTATCCTTTATTCAAGAGAACCTATTCATAACAGCAAAGGAGAAAATTGATTGAATGAACCAGAAAAATATTGAAGCACTGGAAAAAATAATATCCAAAGACCATGCCAATATTGCAGGAATCATTGTACAAAGAAACGCCTCGAAAATATATGAAAATTACTTTAACGGATATGATGCAAACTCGGCTTTCCATGTGTTTTCGGTGACAAAAAGTATTATTTCCGCGCTGATTGGCATTGCAATGGACAAAGGTCATATCAGAAGTATGGACGAAAAGGTATTGGACTTCTTTCCGGATTATAACCCGAAGCGTGGGGAAAAGACGGCACAACAGGTAACGATACGGGACATGATGACCATGACTGCCCCCTTCAAGTACAAGTCGGCACCTTACACAAAGTACTTTACGAGTGAAAGCTGGGTAAAAAGCGCATTGGATTTATTAGGGGGAAAAGGAGAGATTGGGACATTTCGATATACGCCTCTGATTGGACCGGACATCTTGTCAGGCATCCTTACTAACGTGACCGGGCAGACCGTCCTGGAATTTGCCTATGAGAACCTGTTTTCTCCGCTGGAGATCCATATCACGAAAAATGTGGTTTTTCACAGCAAAGAGGAACAACTGTCCATTATTAAGGATTATCATGAAAGCGGATGGGTCGCCGATCCCCAAGGTGTAAACACGGCGGGATGGGGGCTTTTTATAACACCTGGGGACATGGCAAAAATTGGCCAACTTTACCTAAACGGCGGAATCTGGGGTGGAAAACAAATCGTATCACCACAATGGATTACGCAGAGTACCAAGGCTCACAGCCACTGGGAAGAACTGGAACTGACCTACGGATATCTTTGGTGGATTGTTGATGGGAACAGCTATGCGGCACTAGGCGATGGCGGGAATGTAATTTACGTCAACCCTGAAAAAAATCTGACTGTTGCCATTGCTTCTCAATTTAAACCGGTTGTTAAAGATAGAATCCAATTAATCAAAGAAACCATTGAACCATTATGTGAGGAATGAGGCAGCACATGAGCAAATATGATCCTTTGTGGAATTATCTTTCCAAAAGTGGCGAAAAAGAATTGAAATGCACCTTTGAGGAAATTAAAAACATCCTTGGATTTGAAATTGACCATTCTTTTTTGAACTACAAAAAAGAAGCGGCCCGGTATGGGTATCTGGTTGGCAAGATTTCCCTCAAAGAAAAACATGTGACATTTCACAAAACAAGTCAAGAATAATCTGTTTCAATGACTTATGATATCCACGAAAGGGTAGAAAATGAACCAGGCTGAACAGATCAGGACAGTACAAAAAATGCAAGAGTATATTGAAGATCACCTTAACGAGAAAATCACATTGAAGCAATTAGCCAATGAGGTTGGATATTCCCCTTGGCACACAGCAAAAATCTTCAAAGAAATAATGGGGAAGGCACCGTTTGAATACATTCGAGGGATTCGATTGAGTCAAGCCGCCTTGGCCTTGCGTGATGAAAATCACAAGATTATTGATGTGGCGTTGGATTTTGTTTTTGATTCTCATGAAGGGTTTACCCGTGCATTTTCAAAAGAATTCGGCATCTCTCCCAAAAAATACAGTAGAGAAACTCCGCCGGTTCAGCTTTTCATGCCTGGAAAAGTTTTCGACACTTATCTTGGATTTCAAAAAGGAGGAAACAACATGACGGAACAGAAAAAAACGAAGACGGTGTTTGTCCAGGTGATGGAACGACCGGCAAGGAAAGTATTGTTGAGAAGAGGTATCAAGGCAGAGGAATATTTTGGATATTGTGAAGAGGTGGGATGCGACATTTGGCCGTTGCTCACCAGCGTCAAAGAAGCATTGTACGAACCCATTGGAATGTGGTTGCCTAAACATTTAATCACACCCGGAACATCCACCTATGTGCAAGGTGTTGAGTTGCCACAAAATTACAGTAACATTTTACCTGAAGGTTATGAACTGATTGACCTGCCCCCCTGCACCATGATGGTATTCCAAGGAGAACCCTATGAGGATGAGGATTTTATGGAAGTCATTGAAAACATGTGGGAAACCATTAATCATTACAATCCAATTACCTATGGATACCAATGGGCGCCGGAAGCGGCTCCAAGATTTCAACTAGCGCCTATGGGGTACCGAGGATATATTGAAGCAAGACCTGTAACAGAGGCAAAATAGGAGGAGATTTCCATGAGCACAACGGAAGACTTTGTTCGATATGTATGTGAACAAATTGAAGGGGATGGCTTCGTCAGATATCGAAAAATGTTTGGTGAATACATGGTATATGTAAATGACAAACCCATTCTTTTGGTCTGTGACAACACTGTGTTTGTGAAACGGCTGGACTGCATTTCAGACCTGATGAAAAACGCAGAGAAGGGATTCCCTTACCAAGGGGCAAAAGAGCATTATGTTTTGGATATTGATGACTGGCAATTGAGCAAAGCCGTTGTTAGCATCTTGGAACCCATCACTCCAATACCAAAGCCAAAAAAGAAAAGAACCTAATCAAAAACCTGCTACCCAGCAGGTTTTTCCCTTTAAAAATCATCTTTCAGATGATATAATACCCCTATTGATTGACCATGGGAAATGGCTGAAGCAGGGCATGCCGGTTTCAATCAAACAGAAAGGGAAACAACCTTATGACCACGTACAAAATTACAAGAAAACAAAACATTTCGAGCCAGTGTTTGGTGTGTGGACTTGACAATCCCCTCAGTCTTCGGGCTCGTTTTTATGAGTTGGATAATGGGATGCTTGCAGGCATTACAGTTCCACATTCTGAACATCAAAGCTACCCCCTTCGAGTTCACGGTGGGATGATTAGCGCTTTTTTAGATGAAGTCATCGGTAGGGCTATTAACATTACAGAACCGGAGACTTGGGCTGTCACCACTAATTTGGAGGTCAAATTCATCAAACCGGTTCCTTATGATGTGGAACTGATTGCTATGGCCAAAATTGTTGCTAACAACCGAAAATTATTTACAGGGGTAGCGGAACTGATTCTTCCCAGTGGTGAGGTTGCCGCTACGGGGAAGGCCAAATATTTTAAGCAGAATCTTACTACCATTACAGAAGCGGACAACAATGAATTTGGTTGGCGGCCGTTAACCAGCGAAGAGGACCATCGGACTGAAATCGTTGTGCCTGACAAGCCGGAAACAAATTAAGGGAGAGATAATGCCAGAGTACGATGTGATTATTATTGGTGCCGGGCCTGCCGGAGCTACTTTGGCGCGTATTGCAGATCCTGCCCTAAAAATTTTGCTGGTTGATGGAAACAGAAGAGGGAAACCATGCGGGGGACTTTTGGCGCCCGATGCCCAAAAAACCCTGGCTCATTTTGATTTAAACTTGCCCAAAAGCATTTTAGCCGATCCTCAAATTTTTTCGGTAAAAACCATTGATGTGGCCGGACGCCTTCAACGTTGGTATCAGCGAATGTATGTAAATTTAGATCGAAAAAAATTTGATTCATGGCTGGTTTCCTTGGTTCCTCCACAAGTAGAAGTGCTGCAGGGAAGTTGTAGTAAAATCCAAAAAATCACACAAAGGGAGTACCAAGTATATTGCCATGGGGAAGACGGAACTGTGATTTTTGCCACCGCGCCTATTGTGGTGGGTGCCGATGGTGCCAACTCGCTGGTGCGAAAAACCTTTTTTCCACCCCTTAGGACAAGAAAATATGTGGCAATTCAACAAACATTTTCCGCTGATGTTGCCAAAGCACATCCGTTTTACTCTTGTATTTTTGATGAAGAAACCACGGATTGTTGTGCATGGACTATTTCGAAGGATAGCACGTTGATTTATGGAGGCGCCTTTCCACTAAAGAGATGCAGGCAACGATTTGAAAGACAAAAAGAAAAACTAATAGAAATGGGATTTCAAATTCAGATCCCTGAGCAAACAGAGGCGTGTTTGGTATTACGACCTACAGGGTGGCAAAGTTTTCAATTGGGGCGTGACAATGTTTTTTTAATTGGGGAGGCTGCCGGTTTCATCAGCCCCAGCTCTTTGGAGGGTATCAGTGCCGCCATGAATAGTGCAGTGCATTTAAATAGTGCACTCAATAGGAGAAGTGGAAACCGACTTCGATGTTATCAAAGAAATACGCTAAAACTACGGATAAAACTGTTGGCGAAAAACCTGAAGTGCCCTTTTATGTATCAACCCAGCTTACGCCGCGGGGTGCTTAAGTCTGGATTACAAAGCATTGCCATGTATTCGGACTGTAGCCGTACTGACTCCAGAGGAGGGAAAATAGAATGAAAAAAATACTAGCCAGTGCTTGCCTTTGCGGGGAGCCTTGCAGGTATGACGGCAAAACAGCCACCTGCCAAAATCCACTTTTTCAAAAGTGGTGGAAAGAAGGTAGGATTGTGCCGGTATGCCCGGAAGTGTTAGGCGGACTTGAAATCCCAAGGGGCGCATGCCAGAGGCGGGGCCATCAGGTGTTTGACGAAGATGGAAGAGACGTTACAAAAGCTTTTTTTGAAGGTGGGGAAGCGACTCTTGCCCTTGCTGGAGAAATAGAAATTGAATTTTGTATTTTTAAACAAAGAAGCCCATCCTGTGGAAGCAATATTATTTACGATGGAACTTTTTCCGGAACGAAGATAGCAGGTCAAGGCGTCACTACGGAAATTCTACGTAATGCCGGGTATCTGGTATTCGGAGAAGATGAAATGAATAAAATCATTAAGATGGAGGAACAAATCCGATGAAGGCATTGCTGGAAAAAATACGAAATGAAGGGGAGACCATCGGTGCCCAGATTGTCAAAGTCGACGGATTTGTGAACCATCAGATTGATGTAAAACTGATGAAAGAGATGGGTCAGGAATTCAGATTAAGATTTGGAAATGCAAAGGTGGATAAGATTTTAACCGTTGAGGCCAGCGGAATTGCCGTTGCATGCCTGACTTCGGTGGCTTTTGATTATCCCAGGGTTGTTTTTGCCAAGAAGATGATACCTAGCACCATGGTGGATGGATTTTATGAATCTGAGGCAAAATCCTTTACAAAAGGGACTGTGTCCATGCTTCGGGTTTCCCAAAAATTTCTATCCCCCGGGGATCGGGTACTCATCATAGATGACTTTCTTGCCCATGGGGAAGCGGCCATGGCTATGGCAGATATTGTTAATCAATCCGGGGGAACCATTGTGGGGTTTGGCATTGTCATTGAGAAGGCTTTTCAGGGGGGTGGAGCAAAATTAAGGCAGGCTGGGTATCGGGTGGAATCGCTGGCTACGATTGATAAAATAGAGGACGGCGTCATCTTCTTTAATTCTGAACAATAATATGAATGATGCGAATTAAAGTTCGTATATGCACGAACTTAATAAAAGTCACTACAATAATTTGTACTTTTTTTTGGCGAAAAACTTTCTATCCTGTTTGGGGCTGATTATAATGAAAGACATAAAATCAACCCCCAGTACTACTATTATTAGGAGGAAAGAGAGAATATGAAAAAGATTATTGCGTTATTAATGGCGCTGCTGATGGTCTTCGGTTTTACTGCATGCGGTGGCAGTAGTTCAGATGACACAGTGACAAAGGTCGGGTTCATTTATGTGGGCAGCGCAACCGACGGCGGCTTTACTCAAGCTCATGATGAAGCCAGACAAAAGGTTGAGAAGTATTTTGACGGAAAAGTAAAAACCTACTATTTGGAAAATGTTGCGGAAGACAAAGAAGCCGTAAAGACTGCAGCAATGAATCTTATGGATAAAGGTTGCACCATCATTGTTGGAAACAGTTATGGCTTCATGGATGCGTTGGATGAGTTGGCAACCGACAATCCTAAAATTTATTTCTTGCATTTCTCAGGCAGCAAATCAAATGATACCAACTTTGATAATTTCTTTGGTGCCATGGAGCAACCTAGATACCTGTCCGGTATTGCTGCTGGCATGATGACAAAAACAGACAAATTAGGTTATGTTGCGGCATATCCTTACACAGAAGTAAATATTGGAATCAACGCTTTTGCATTGGGTGCCCAGTCTGTGAATCCTGATGTGGAAGTAAAGGTGGTCTACATTAATACATGGTATGACCCCGCGAAAGAGCAGGAAGCAGCTGAAGCTTTATTGGCACAGGGTTGTGACATTATCGCTCAACATTGCGACACCACTGGACCGATTCTTGCTGCACAGAAAGCTGGGAAATACTCCATTGGTTACAATTCTGATAAAGGAGCCGACTTCCCTGATACATTTATTACTGCACCAATTTGGCACCATGAAGTATACTACGAGAAGGCTATCCAAGAGATCATGGATGGAGATTTTACACCCAGCAGCTATTATGGTACCATGGCAGATGGATACGTTGATTTGGCACCGTTTACCGACATTGTTCCTCAAGACGTGCAAGACAAGGTGAACGATGTAAAGGCAAAAATTGTATCGGGAGACTTCAACCCCATGTCAGGGAAAATTGAATTTGTTGATGGATCCCTGTGGTGCAAAGAAGGACAAACTTTGACTAGAGCTGAAATCTGGCCCAGCGAATTAAAGCTGGTGAAGGGTGTTACCTCTTCCAATCAATAATTAAATGGAGGCTACCAGTGCAAACAATTTCAATTCAGATGGAAAACATCACAAAAACTTTTGGAGCACTTAAGGCCAATGAAGATGTAAACCTTCAGGTTTATGCCGGCGAAATTCATGCCCTTTTGGGGGAAAATGGCGCCGGGAAATCTACGCTGATGAACATGCTGTCGGGTATTTATATGCCCGACAGCGGTTTTATCTTTGTAGAAGGCCAACCAGTACACTTCACCTCTCCAAAAGACTCTATTGAGCTGGGAATCGGTATGATTCACCAGCATTTTAAGTTAGTTGATATTTTAACGGCAAAAGAGAATATATTGCTTGGACAAAAGAAACGGTCAGGGCAGAAAGACAAAGATCTTTCCGCAGAAATTAAAGAACTGTCTGACAAATATGGTTTGGATATTGATCCAAATAAAAAAGTCTATCAAATGTCTGTTGGTGAAAAGCAGACACTGGAAATTATAAAAGTGCTTTACCGTGGCGCAAGAATATTGGTACTTGATGAACCAACCGCAGTATTGACTCCCCAAGAAATCAACAAACTTTTCCGAATAATGCGGAATATGAAGGAACAGGGATGCGCCATTGTGATTATTACCCATAAACTAAATGAAGTAATGGAAATCAGCGATCGAATTACAGTTTTGCGCAAGGGAAAATCGGTTGCGACAGTAATTACCAAGGAAATTAAAGTGCCCAGTCTCATTGAGATGATGGTTGGAAAGAAAGTTGATTTGGAAATTGACCGTGCGCCCGGTCCCGATTTGGGAGAATGGCTGCGGGTTGACGAGTTAACAGTCGTAGACCAGGAAGGCAAACTGGCACTTGATAATATTAGTTTTACTTTGGATGGAGGAGAAATCCTTGGAGTTGCCGGGGTGGCAAAAAGCGGTCAGAAAGAATTATGTGAATCCATTGCCGGATTAATTCCTGCGGCCAAAGGACGTATTTTCTTTCAGGGAGATAACATTTTAGGCAAGACCCCAAGGG
Source organism: Anaerovoracaceae bacterium (assembly GCA_963676385.2). Classification (GTDB taxonomy): domain Bacteria; phylum Bacillota; class Clostridia; order Peptostreptococcales; family Anaerovoracaceae; genus UBA1422. Next base: position 9,925 of record CAXXMM010000003.1, on the reverse strand, counting down.
ATATTATTCGACTTGGAATTCGAATGGGATTTATTCCGGAGGATCGGCTGGGGATGGGATTGGTTGGCAGCATGGATATTGTTCACAATATTGTGTTGAAGGATTATCAAAACCAGCCTGGAATTTTTTTGAAGCGGGGATCTTGTGTGGAAAAGGCCAACAAAATTGTAAAGTCTCTAGACATTATGACCCCTAACATTTATACCCCTGTAAAAAAACTTTCCGGGGGAAATATCCAAAAGGTACTGTTGGGCAGAGAAATAGATTCCAATCCTAAAGTTTTGATTACTGCCTACCCGGTGAGAGGCCTAGATGTAGGGGCCTCATACAAAATTTATGAATTATTGAATGAGCAAAAACAAGATGGCGTCGGGGTATTGTTCATTGGAGAAGACCTGGATGTGCTAATGGATCTGTGTGATCGGATTATTGTATTGTGTAATGGGAAAATTACCGGTATTGTTAACCCCCAGGAAGTAACGAAAGAAGATATTGGGTTAATGATGACCGGAACGGTTTTGCAGGAGGAGGTGCCAACATGATTAAAATCAATAAAAGGGCTTCACTTCCCAAACGAAAAGAAATCATGATACAGGCTACCGCCGTTTTCTTGTCTTTAGTGTTTGCCGGTCTGGTAATTTTGATTATGGGCTATAATCCACTGGAAGTGTATTATAGAATCGTGGAAGGTTCTGTTGGAAGCGTCATGCGTATTCAACAAACTATTAATAAGGCGGTTCCTCTCATTATTGTGTCCATGGGGATTTTAGTGGCCTTCAAAATGAAGTTTTGGAATATTGGGGGAGAAGGGCAAATAATGATGGGCGCTTTTGGGGCAACTTTGGTTGCTTTAAATCTCCCGGATACTTTGCCAACACCGTTGATGCTGCTTGCCATGGCAGTGATGGCAATCCTTTGCGGTGCAATTTGGGCATTTATTCCTGCCTTTTTTAAAGCTAGATTTGGAACCAACGAGACAATCTTCACATTGATGATGAATTATATTGCCATTAAGTTTGTCACCTATATGCAGTTTGGGCCATGGAAAGACGCTAGCTTTGGTGGATTTCCTAAAGTGGCTAACTTTGGGCACAATGCAATTTTGCCCAGCTTATTTGGGGTGCATATTGGTTGGATTATTGCTTTATTCGTTGTGGGTGGCGTTTATGTGTTTATTCATCACACCAAGAGAGGCTATGAAATTTCAGTGGTGGGAGAAAGTTTGGAGACGGCTAGATATGCGGGGATGAATATCAAGGCAATTATTATTACGGCGATGCTTGTTTCCGGTGGACTATGCGGATTGGCCGGAATGATTCAAGCTTCGGCAATTGAAAAAACACTAACCTATACCATTTCCGCCGGATATGGATTTACGGCCATTATCACTGCATGGTTGGGACGTTTGTCTGCGCCGGTTGTTGGTGTGGTTTGTTTCCTGTTCGCCATGCTGTTGCAGGGAAGCTCTTTCCTGCAGGTTTCCATGTCTATTCCCTCATCTGTGGCAGATTTGATTCAGGGTGTCATTTTATTCTTTGTATTGGGGAGCGATTTCTTCATACAATACAAGGTGAACTTTAGGGACAAGAATCTGGGAAAGGAGGTGGCATAAATGGAAAGTTTTTTGGCCGCCGTTGTTGTTGCAGCCATGCCGTTGCTATACGCTACTTTAGGTGAGTTATTAAGTGAAAAAGTGGGCAATTTAAATTTAGGCGTGGAAGGTATGATGCTTATGGGCGCCATCATGGGATTTCGCGTGGGATATGTTACAAACAACCCATTTTTAGCTGTTGTCGCCGCCTTACTCGCCGGAGCTGCCGGGGCTGCTATGTTTGCATTTCTCACCGTATCTCTTCGAGCCAACCAGGTGGTTACCGGTTTGACTCTAACTATTTTTGGATCGGGCTTCGCAGGATTGGTGGGGAGAGACGTGGTTGGTGTACCTTTATCTCTGGAAATTCGCAATGCCTTCGGCCATATTTCCATTCCAGTGTTATCAAAAATTCCGGTAATTGGAAAGCCTTTGTTTGGACAGGATATCCTTGTTTATATTGGTCTGGCCTGTGTCGTTGCCATTATATTTTATTTAAAAAGAACTCGGATTGGCTTGAATACCCGGGCTGTTGGAGAAAATGCCGCCGCCGCCGATGCTTCCGGGATCAACGTCAATTTGTATAAGTATCTGAACATTATTGTCGGTGGCGCATTGTGTGGTCTTGGTGGAGCTTATATGACACTGGTTACTATTCCGGTATGGCAACAGGATGTAGTGGCCGGAAGAGGCTGGATTGCAGTGGCTTTGGTCATTTTTGCATCCTGGCGACCAACGAAAGCCTTGCTGGGCGCATTATTATTTGGCGCCTTGAGTATTTTAGGATATCGGTTACAGGCGATGGGAATCAGTATTTCCCAGTACTTGGTTGATATGATTCCATATATTGCAACAATCCTTGTGGTGATTATCAGCACACATAAAAATCGAAAAGAGGATTTGCCCCCGGCAGATTTAGGGAATCCATATTTCCGGGAGGAAAGATAACCATTATGTCTAACATGTATAAGCGCATAAAAAATGACCCTAGGTTGACCAAAAAAAAAGAGTCCAAAGTGGCAGGTTTTTTTGCCAGGTTGAAAGGTTTATTAAAACATAGAGGCCGAAATCCTTGGAAAATAAACCTGAACAAAAAAAGAACGCCATGGACACAAATTTTGGCGCCAATTTTGATTATCACCATACCCGTTTGTGTGATGATGATAACGGATAATACTTTGATGCGCCTGCCAGACCTATATAAATATCATTTGTTGTCCAGTGAAATTCTCAGTGAACGAATGATTACTGCCGATGAGAACAAAGTTGCCCAACTAATATCGGATTATATGTTGCACAAGACCGGTAAATTCCAGATGAAAGAAGATTTGGAGTATATGCCGGATGACTTGTTTACAACTTCGGACGGGCAGATGATGCATCACATTAGAGATTTGGTTGATATTGAACTAATGGTGGGGTTCCTCTCTTTGATTGTCACTATTGCAATTATTACTTATTTGGTGCGCCGCCGAGAAAAAGACCTACTGCTAAAAAGTTTTTATTTGTGTTTGCCGATCTTTGTGATTATGCAGATCGTCGATGTTTTTGTATTAATGTTTCGTCCCATCAGAAACCGGGTATTTGGTATTCCAAAGGCGGATGATGCGGTAAATTTGTTGCCAGCCTTGCTGAATCACTCTTATTTTAGGCTATTGACCTTGGCTGAAGTGGCACTTTCCGTATTATTGCTTGGTTTAATTTACTATCTTGTGTTAAACTTATCAGGACGAAAGTCAATGTTTAGGAGGTAACCATGGTATATATCCATTTGGCTACTGGATTTGAGGAAATTGAGGCCATCACCGTTGTTGACATTTTACGCCGGGCGGGGGTTGAGATCAAGATGATTAGCATGGAGCCTTCATTGGAAGTAAACGGTGCCCATGGCATAACCATCAAAGGTGATTTACTGTATTCCCAGGCAGACTATGAAAACTGCCAAATGATTATTTTCCCCGGGGGAATGACAGGGACTCTTAATTTGTTAAATCATCAACCCTTGATGGGTACCTTGAAGGGTTTTGCCAAGGCAGGAAAATATATTGCAGCCATCTGTGCAGCACCCATGATCTTTGGAAAAACCGGATTGATTGTTGGCAAAAATGCAACGATTTTCCCCGGTATGGAGGAAGAATTAATTGGCGCAAAAATGGCAAATGGGAATGTTGTCATTGACGGAAATGTGGTTACTTCAAAAGGTCCCGGGACCGCAATGGAATTCGCCGTTGCGTTAGTTGCGGTTTTACAGGAGAATTTTGATTTAAATAAATTGAAAGGTGGATTATTATTTCATGAGCGATAACACTGATTTGCACCTGCATACCTACTACTCTGACGGCACTCTGTCGCCGGAAGAGGTGGTGGAATGGGCAAAAGCGAAAGGGCTGACAACCATTGCGATTACAGATCATGATGGTGTTGGTGGAATATTGGAAGGAATGGAGGCCGGTAAAAAACTGGGGATAAAAGTTATTCCCGGCATTGAGATTTCTGCCCAAAATCAAGACGGCATTGGATTGCATATTCTTGGATATGATATTAGTCTCCATTACAAGCCTTTGATAGATGCCTGTAATAACATGAAACAAAAAAGAAAAATTAGGAATGCCCAGTTGATGAAAGTCCTGAACAATTTGGGATACCCCTTGGACTGGGAAGACTTGAACCTAAAGCCCGGGCAGGATTACATTGGGAAACCACACTTTGCAATAGCACTAATGAAAAAAGGATATGTGAATTCTCCCAAAGAGGCATTTGCCCATAATGGAGTGTTTGGTGCCAAAGAAATTCGGCGAATAAAAAAAGAAAAAGTGTCTGCCCAGGTTGCTATTGATTTAATCACCGGTGCAGGTGGAATGGCTGCTTTGGCTCACCCGGCAAAAATCAGTCATTTGGGTGAAAGAGGGACACAGGGATTTTATGATCGATTGGATACCTTGCTGAATCAATTAAAGGCCATGGGACTTGGTGGGTTGGAATGTGTGTATCCCGAACACAGTGATGAAGAGACCATTCAATTTACCATTATGGCGCATCGCCACGGATTGAAAGTTACAGGTGGCTCTGATTATCATGGTCCGGAATTTGACCCGGCATTTGTTGATTAACCAAAAGCAATAGGGTATAATATTGAGACGGGTTTTCCCGTCTCATCTTAATTGAAGGAGAAAGAAATGGGATTCTTCAAGACCATAAAAGAGGATATCGATGCGGTGCTGGAAAAAGATCCGGCGGCAAGAAACACTTTGGAAGTCCTTTTGTGTTACCCCGGAATTTGGGCCAGAATTTGGCATATTCCGGCACATTTCTTATATAAGCATCATTTAAAACTAATGGCTCGACTGATGTCTCAGACTTGTCGTTTTTTGACGGGTATTGAAATACACCCGGGCGCTACCATTGGTCATCGGTTTTTCATTGATCACGGCATGGCTGTGGTCATTGGAGAAACCAGCGAAATTGGGGATGATGTTACCCTTTTTCAAGGAGTCACCCTGGGGGGCACCGGCAAGGATACAGGGAAACGACATCCTACCATTGGCAATCGGGTAGTGGTCAGCTCCGGAGCGAAGGTACTTGGACCGTTTAAAGTAGGAAATGACGTAAAAATCGGTGCAGGTTCAGTGGTTCTCAAAGAAGTCCCTGATGGATGTACTGTTGTGGGAATTCCCGGAACCATTGTGAAGCGCGCGGGACAACATCCTGATCAATTGAGTCAAGTAGATATGCCAGATCCCATTGCTGTTGAATTAGAATGTTTGCGAAGGCGGGTAGTGATGTTGGAAAACAGAGTCAAAGACATAGAAGTAGAGGAAGATTTGCATGAAAATTTATAACACACTGACAAGAAAAAAAGAAGAATTGATTCCAATCAGCAAGGACCAATTGAACATATATGTCTGCGGGCCTACGGTGTACAATTATTTCCATATTGGAAATGCCAGACCCTTCGTTGTGTTTGACACCTTGAGACGGTATTTGAAATATCGGGGATCCCAGGTGAAGTTTGTACAAAACTTTACAGACGTTGACGATAAAATTATTAACAAAGCCAAAGAGGAAGGCATCCCTGCCGGGCAGGTCAGTGAAAAATACATTGCCGAATATTTTAAAGATGCTGCGGCACTCAATGTGATTCCGGCAGATGTCCATCCCAAAGTTACAGAAAACATGGATGAGATTATCCGCTTTGTTGCTGAACTTGTTGAAAAAGGATATGCCTACGAAGTGGATGGAGATGTATATTTCAGTGCCAGATCCTTCGACGGATATGGGAAACTATCCAGACAGAACATTGAAGAATTAGAGTCCGGTGCCCGAGTTATGGTGGAAGAGAAAAAAAAGGACCCCCTAGACTTTGCCCTCTGGAAGGCACGAAAAGAAGAAAGCGAAATTGCATGGGAGTCTCCGTGGGGAATGGGCAGACCAGGGTGGCATATTGAATGCTCTACCATGTCACGTAGGTATTTGGGAGATACCATTGATATTCACGCAGGGGGACAGGATTTGACATTTCCCCATCATGAAAATGAAATTGCGCAGTCGGAAGCCCACAATGGGAAACCCTTTGCCAATTATTGGATGCATAATGGATATATTACCATCAATAACGAAAAGATGTCCAAATCAAAAGGAAACTTTTTCACGGTTCGGGATATATTGCAGTCTTATAGTGGAGAAACTATTCGTTTCTTTTTGTTATCAGGCCATTACAGAAGCCCCATTAATTTTAGCGATGAACTGATGGAGCAGGCCAAGAACGGTTTGGCCAGAATGCAAAACGCCAAGGATACCTTGGAGCATCTGATTCGAAACCAAGCCGGAGACTTAACAGTAAAAGAGGAAGAAACGCTGGCCTCCTTGGTAAAATACAAAAATGCGTTTATTACCGCCATGGATGATGATTTAAATACCGCTGATGGGCTTGCCGCAGTTTTTGAAATGATTACTGCAATTAATACGGCAGTCAAAGAAGGCGCAGGCGGTGCGTTTGCCCAAAAGGCATTGGTGCAGCTCATGGAGCTTTGTGATGTTCTGGGACTACTTCAACATTCTGCAGACGAATCGGTGGATGATGACATTCAAAAACTCATTGACCAACGGCAGGATGCTCGAAAAAATAGGGACTTTGCCTTGGCAGACCAAATTAGAGATACCCTAAAAGCTCGTGGAATCACCTTAAAAGATACACCACAGGGTGTACAAATTATAAAAGAATGAATACGGACCTGATGAATACCACGGCGATGGCCTATATAGGGGACGGGGTGTATGAACTTTTTGTTCGGAATCTTATGGTGCACAAAGGATGGGTTGCCGCAGATCAACTGCATCGGGAGACTGTCAAATATGTTCGGGCCGAAAGCCAGGCATATGCCATAAAAAAAATATTGGATATGCTAACACCTGAAGAACAAGATTTGGTTCGCAGGGCGAGGAACCGAAAAAGTGTTACAAAACCCAAAAATGCTGACCCAGTGGCATACAAAATGGCAACGGCATTGGAAGCCTTAATTGGGTTTTTATTTCTTACTGAACAAACATCCAGAATTGATGAAATCATGACAAGGGTTGTGGAGGAAATCGATGGGAAGGTGGGAATATGACGAAGAAACCACGGGAAACAAGAAACCATGCCCGGGATATGATAGGAGACTATTATATGGCCAATCGGGAGGTGGAGAAGGAGAATCGGAAACGTCAAGAAGCCGGGGAATCCTTTGAGGCCGATGACACAAAGAAGGAAAGAAAATCTTGGAGCAGCTCTGAGAAATTGTTACTGGGAATGATTATCCTTGGACTTCTAGCAATTATCGTCAAATACTTTGTACTGAGGTAAGGAAAATGGCTAAAGCAGATCAAATATTTATCAAGATGTGTCAAGAAATCCTGGAGAGTGGGGACTCCTCGGAAGGACGAATCGTTCGGGCTAGATGGGAGGATGGAACGCCGGCTCACACCATCAAAAAATTTGGCGTGGTGAATCGATATGACTTACAGGATGAATTTCCCGCATTAACCCTTCGGCCTACCGCTATACGGTCTGCGGTGGATGAACTTCTTTGGATATGGCAACGAAAATCCAATGATATCCATCATTTAAACAGCCATATTTGGGACCAATGGGCAGATGAGGATGGTTTGATTGGCAAGGCCTATGGTTATCAACTTGGCGTAAAGTACAAGTTCTCTCAAGGGGAAATGGATCAAGTGGATAATGTTCTTTGGCAGTTAAAGAATACGCCATATTCAAGAAGAATTCTCACAAACCTATATAAATTTGATGATTTGATGGAGATGGGATTGGAACCTTGTGCCTATAGTATGACTTTTAACGTGACGGGGAATCGGCTGAATGCTATTTTGAACCAGCGATCTCAAGATGTTTTGGCGGCGAACAATTGGAACGTAGTTCAATATGCGGTATTAGTGTATATGCTTGCTCAGGTTTCAGCGTTGGAACCAGGTGAGCTGGTCCATGTGATTGCAGATGCCCATATTTATGATCGCCACATCCCCATCGTTCAGGAGCTTATTTCCAGACCGACCTTTGATGCCCCAAAATTTCATTTGAACTCGGAGATTCATGATTTTTATCAGTTTTCAGTGTCGGACATCATTATTGAAGATTACCAAAAAAATCCGCAGATAACCAATATCCCCATTGCAATATAGAGGGAGATTTTACAGAAGGAGTAATCCATGAAGGCCATTGTTGTTGTAGATCAAAACTGGGGAATTGGGAAAGATGGAAATCTATTGGTTCATCTTTCCGGTGACTTAAAATATTTTAAAGAGATGACCCTCGGAAAAACCATTATTGTGGGGCGAAAAACCCTGGAAACCTTTCCTGGAGGGAAACCTCTTGCTGGAAGAGAAAACATTGTACTTACCGAAAACCCGGAATTTGAGAGAGACCAATGTTGCATTTGCAATGATTTGGACCAGTTGTTCGATCGGATTGCCCCATTGGATGGAGAGGATATCTTTGTGGTAGGAGGAGCTTGCATTTACGAGATGTTTATGCCTTATTGCGATCAGGTGTATGTGACTCGAATTCTGGGAATCTATGATGCAGATAAATATTTTATGAACATGGATGAGGCAAATGGTTTTGTCAAAACGTGGCAAAGCAACATTGTTGAAGAAAAAGGAGTCAAATATCGTTTTGAAAAATATAGCAGAAAATAAAAAAGAGACCAAGGAAGACAACAAAGGAATTATTGTTGGAAGAAACCCAGTTATGGAAGCATTGAAATCAAACCGGGAAATTGAAAAATTACTGGTTTCCGCCACCGGGGAGGGCTCTGTAAAAAAAATCATTGCCATGGCGTCTGACAAAAAAATCCCCATCCATTACAGCGACAAAAATGCACTGGATCGATGGGCTAACGGGACGAACCATCAAGGAGTGGTGGCTTTCGTTTCCACTGTGGCAAACGCTGACATTGAGGATATGATTGCTCTGGCAAAAAGCCGGGGGAAGATCCACTGATTGTGATTTTGGATGGTATTTTAGACCCTCATAATTTGGGAGCGATTATCCGAACCGCTGAATGCGTTGGAGCCCATGGTGTTGTCATTCCAAAGAGGAGAGCGGTTGGCATAACTGAAACGGTTGCCAAAACTTCTGCCGGGGCTGTGGAATATATGCTGTGTGCCAGAGTGACAAATATAGCACAGACCTTGGATAAACTAAAGTCCTATGGTATTTGGGTAGGGGCTTGCGATATGAATGGAACTTCCCTATACGATACCGACTTAAAAGGACCCCTCGCTATTGTTATTGGTGGTGAAGGAAGTGGCGTCGGCAAACTAATCGGTGAAAAATCCGATTACGTTGTATCTATTCCCATGATGGGTAAAATAGGATCACTGAATGCATCCAATGCCGCAGCGGTGGTGCTATACGAAGTGAGAAGGCAAAGAGATGGAAAATAATATGGATTTGCTTTCTGATGAACAGTTGGTTCGTCTTGCTCAAGCCGGAGATCAGGAAGCATTGGAATATTTGATTCGAAAATACATGGGCGTGGTCAAGGGAAAGAAACACTCTTATTTTATCATGGGTGCAGAAGATGATGATGTGGTTCAGGAAGGAACCATTGGTCTGTTAAAAGCCATACGAGGATATCATTTTGATCGCGAAGCTTCCTTTGCTAGTTTTGCAGAACTGTGTATCAATCGACAAATTTTATCTGCAATCAAGGCGGCAAATCGGAAGAAGCATGCACCCTTAAATACTTCGGTATCCCTTAACCGACCATTGGAGTCGGAATCCAATCAGGCATTGGAGGATATTTTGTCTTCCGGCAGCATGATGGACCCGGA
>CAXXMM010000002.1:0-343169 GCA_963676385.2 Anaerovoracaceae bacterium | reverse complement strand
GAAACGATTCCCATATAAATGCCGTGGGAAGAATCTGGATAGATGGAGGGGAATGTTTGAATCGATTGTTCCAATCCAGCAGGAAAGTTCTCTCATTTCCTCTTCACTGTCATTCTCTCCCGGAATAATCAATGTGGTTACTTCAACATGACAATATTGGGTAGCCTGAGCAATGGTATCTTTGACTGTTTGAAGATCCCCACCGATTTTGCTGTAAAAACTCTGGCGGAAACTTTTTAGGTCAATGTTCATCGCATCGATCCAAGGCAACAAAGCCAGCAAAGGCTCCTGGCAGATATAACCATTGGTCACCAAAACATTTTTTAGCCCTGCGCCACGAACCAATTTGGCCGTATCCCACACGTATTCATACCCTACTAAAGGTTCATTATAAGTATATGCAACCCCAATATTTCCCGAGGGAACCGCATCAACTGCTGTTTGTACTAACTCTTCAGGGGAAAGATAAGGAAGGTTGCGTCCACGGATTCCGGAAACAATTTCATGGTTTTGACAAAAAGGACAGGCAAGATTACATCCGAAACTGCCCACAGACAACACAAAACTTCCCGGCATATAACGGGATAATGGCTTTTTTTCAATGGGGTCCAGTCCCATGCCGGCGATTCTGCCATAATTCATGCTGGATATAACCCCCTGTTGGTTTTTTCTGGCGCCGCACCGACCCATTTGTCCATCAGCCAGTACGCATCCATGGGGGCAAAGGGAACACACCGCTTTCACTGGTGTCTCACCACCTCAAACCGTTCCAGAGAAAAATGCTCATTACCGCCAATCCCTGCTTTTTTCAGTGCGATTGTAACTTGTTCTTCCACCGTGTCAACCCCATCCAAGTTTGGCAACAAAAGTCCCCTCTTTCGACCCAATGATACAATCACTCCATATCTCTTCACGTCCAACAGGTCCGTTGTGGAAATCGGCTCTGGGTCTCCCAACACATCCACACTAAAGGACAATGCAGACAACTCATTTTGATGAATGGGAACAAATCGGGGATCTTCTACACTGGAGGCCACTGCATTGCGCATAACTTCTTCTGCAATATTTCCTGTGGTTGGGTAAATGGTTCCAATGCAGCCTCTTAATTGGCCTTTCTTCTTAATGGATACAAACACTCCTGCCTTATTCTGCTTCATTTCAGTTGGAACCCAATCAGGCATGGTAACTTTTTTGCCGGATTTTAGGTAATTTTCTACCGCATATTGAGCTAGTCTAACATAGGCATCTCGATCCTTTTTGGGAACGAAAGATGCAACAGCATATCCCACCCCAAAAGGTCCCTGATAGGAAAGAAGTTTACTTTCAGTCTCTACCCCTTCTAGCGCACCTGCCATGATGATGAATGCTCGCAGTCCGCATTCTCCGGCAGGTTCACATAATGTGGCGGGCAAATTCATTAACTTTGCAAAATCAGAAGTCTTAAAAGCATCCGTCACCAAACGGTCAAATTTAGGGCCCTCTTCTGCAAATCCGTAAGGTCCCTCCGGAGTCAGTTTGTGGGAAAGATCTCCACTAGCCAATACCACTACCCGTTTATCCATTTTTTTTGCAACCTGAGCAATGCACCTTCCCAGGCGAAAATGCGCTTCATTGGATAAACCTGAAATCCCCATGCGTACCAATTGGTAAGAGACTTTCTGCTCGTTTACAAAATAAAGTGGAATCACCGTGCCATGATCCAATGCATTCTCCCGTTTTCCTCGAGTGCCGGCATGAATACCATTTTCTTTTGCTGCTAGTTCAAGGGCTTTGACAAACTCTGTATCATAATAAGCATGGACCTTTATGTTCGGCCCATGAAATCTAGCTAAATCACCCTCGGCTTCCTTGCCGGGGGAAATATGGATATAATCTTCGTACATGGTGCTGTGGGGACTGATGACAATAATAGTGTCCGGTTTAAGGCGAGCAATCTGCCGCGCAACTTTCCGACAGCTATCCATGGTTTTTTGTATTTTTATTTCCTCTCCCCGACCCACTTCCGGGAAGATAATAGGGGGATGCGGCATAACGAATGCGCCGACAATTGACATTTGCGGCCTCCTTTCTAAAACAGGATCCTTTTATCCTATAGGCATCTGCTTCCATTTTATGCTTCCTTGCCTAGGATTGCAAGTTAAGCGCCCCTTTCATTTCATTTAAATTTTCATCTAGCCCTTCATTTCAACTAACTTTCAACACTTAGGTTTTCTTCTTGACACTCAATATCCTTTTGCTCTCCATCTTTTGGCAAGAGATGTTTAGGTAAAAATCCAAATTCTGCAATCAACGTCGGCACTACCGCACTTGCAATCACTGCTGCAACAATAAAGGAATATTGGGTTTGTGAAATAATGTTATGCGAAAATCCAAATAAGGCAGAGATTGTTCCAAAGGTCAACCCGGTTGACATCATTAAGGTGTAATACCACCTTTCCTTGTGGTCCCTTCGGAAGAACCTGATAGTTGGATATAGCCCGCCGATTTTGGAAAACACCTTTCCCGCCAGTAAAGCCAAAAATACCAAAGGTGCCGATACCAAGGAAGGCAATGATACCAACATGCCCGCCCTTAAAAAGTAAAAAGGAGTCAGAAACCCTACAGTTAAGGTTCGAAATCTTCCAATCCAATCCGAATCTTTGGCTGCCGTACCGGCTAATACCATTCCCACCAAATAGGCGGGAAGCACCGCTTCGCTTCCTGACCAAACGGCAAGGGCTCCTAAACCAAAAAGAACGAAAATCAGCCATTTGGTTCTTATGGCCGCTGAATGATAAGCATACACCCGAGTCAGCCATTTTGTTATCAATGGCAAGGTGAGCAAGGCTATCAAGGTCGTTCCCACAAAAACAAGGGTTTTGTATGTAAAGGGAGAGAACAGGAAACTCAACGCAAGGACGGTAACAATATCATTTACAAAACACGCACCTAAAACGCCTTTGCCAAATTCCGTTTTGTTAAGACCTCTGCCCAGCATGACTGCATACACAACGGCTACTGAAGTTGTTGAAAGTGCTACCCCACATAATAAACTTGCTTCAAAAGTCCATCCAATGACATAATAGGCCAAGAGGGAACAGCCAACAAAGGGAGCCGAAAAGCCTACCAACCCTACAGTAAATACTTCTTTTATCTTCGTTTTCATCACAACAGGATCTAGTTCTGCCCCAGCCAAAAATGTCAAAAAAACAGCCCCGGAAGACCCCAGAAACTTTAACCATTGTAAGTCCGTTCCTAGCAAATCTGCTTTTCCAAAATATCCGGCAACCGCTACAGTAACCATCCCAACGCAGATTTCCACCAATGCAACGGATATTCCAAAGTGGTATGCAATAATTGCCGAAATAATGGCCAGCCCCAGCCAAAGGGTTGCTATGATATAAATATGTTCCATTGGACTAATCTCCTTTTTCTTCTTTTACACAAAAAAATGACTCCCGTTCCGGCCCAAAACCGAAATCAGGAGTCATCAGCATTTTGCAATTAAGGTGAACTCCATCACCTTGGTTAAGAGTATCATATCAAACAAAAGAACACAAGTGAATTTGCCGGTACACTGTAAATTTATCGGTCCACAACATATGATTTTATCACTGCAAAATATTCTCTGATGCAATTCCCGGGGTACGCGGCCCACCAAGTCTTTGCAGGCATCCCATAAGCTTCAAGTCCTAGCCTTTTTGCCAGCATTTTTGCCCGAAATAGATGAAAGTCATTCGTCGCTATGATAATTGTGTAATCTTTTTGACTAAAACTTGCGTCTATAATAATTTTTGAAAATTCTAGGTTTTCAAAGGTGCTGGTCGCCTGATCTTCTTGATATATCCGATCCTCTGAAATCCCCTTTTCCACTAAATATCTTTCCATCGCTTCTGCTTCTGTGATGGTTTCACCAATCCCCTGGCCTCCGGTGACAACCACCTTGGTGTTGGGATGTGATTCTAAGTATGCTGCGCATTCATCAATCCGGTTTTTGAAGGTTACAGTTATTTTGTCCCCCTGTAAACCGGCTCCCAGCAAAATAACAAAATCCACGGTTTGATTGCTTTCGTCTTTGGCAGAAGCCCACATCAAGCTTTCAATGGTGACAAAGGAACACAAAAACAAAGCAAAACAAATGATGATGGTTCGAGAAAGATATTTATTTTTAATGATTTGAACCTTTTTGAATATTTTCAAATAACCTAATAGGATACATAGAATCCCTATGATCAAAAGAGAAATAGTACCTATGTGTAACGTATTTCCCTTGGCAACCACCAGTACAAAATCCAAAAGACTCAGTATCCCTACGGCAATAACCACCCCATACAACTTTGTTTTCATAACGTCCCCCGTTTTCATAATCTCCTCCTATACTTTTATCGCCCATCGCAATTTAGCAGAGCGTGCTCGACCGTTATTTCTACGTTCTTCCGCTGAAGCGCGAATGGGTTCCTCTGCAATTCCAGCATAAATTCCCCCTCGAAGCAACCGCTGAAAGGACTTTTTAACCAGACGATCTTCTCCTGAATGAAAGGACAAAATGGCAACGCGCCCCCCTGGAGCTAGGGCCATAGGAAGTTTCTCCAAAAATTCATATAATACGCCCAACTCATTATTCACATCAATTCGAAGGGCTTGAAAAGAGCGTTGGCAGGCTTTTTTGATCTCCTCATTGCTGTTGCTTCCGGGAATGGTCTTCAAGGTATTCTTGATGATTCGTTGAAACTGTGTGGTTGTGGATAGGTCTTCCCCTTTTCTGATTTGTGCCACAACAGCCTTGGCGATGGCTTTGGCATTAGGCTCATCTGCATTCTCTCTCAATATTTCTTCCAATTCATCTTGAGAAATGGATTTAAGTCGATCTGCGGCAGACTTTCCTTTTTTGGGGTTCATCCTTAAATCTAAGGGGCCCTCTGCTTTAAAGGAAAAGCCTCTTTGTGGGTTGTCAATTTGCATGGAGGATACCCCCAAATCCGCCAAAATAAAATCCAATGGTCCCGATTCAGCAATGATTTGATTGATACTGGAAAAATTCATTTGCCGAATTGTAAGAATTTCCGGGCCGTACCCCAAACTTTCTAAGCGTTCCCGAGTGCTGGGCAATTCCAAGGAATCCACATCAATTGCATATAGGTGTCCTTTGAAATCCAAACACTTGAGCATCTCCAATGTATGCCCCCCATACCCCAAGGTTGCATCTAATCCAATTTGTCCCGGGGTAATTTGTAAAAATTCCAGGATTTCTTCCACACAAATGGAACGGTGCATCCCGGCGGGTGTGCTCCCTTTTTGCATGACCTTTTCCACCGTTTCAACATATTTTTCAGGTTGAAGTTCTTTATACTTTTCTCCATAGTTTTTGGGATAGGTGCCGGCATATCGAACTCTCCGCTGATGTTTTTGTCCTTGATGATCCATTGCTTCCTCCATTTCTTCCAGTGTACCATAATCACTTGAACAGGTGGCGTCTTTTTTCATTATTGAAAAGCCGGTACATCCGCAATAACAGTTTTTGTTATACAGATGCCCGGCTTTTTGTCCTCGACTGAAATATAAAATGCTTTAATGAGGTGTTTCGTTTACATTTTTGAGGACCGGATCTACTTTTGCAGCAATTACTTTTGTAAGAATGGCAATCACTCCGTAAACGATTGTCGCAATTTTAATGCCAGACAAAATAATTTGATAGGCTCCTTCCCCATACTCTCCAGTATAGTATTCAACCGCCCAATCCGCTTCATACCATGGGAAGAAGAAGATTCCAACAAACCCAACAATGGCAAGGAATCCAAATATAATCGCCATACGATGTAAATCTCCAGGCGCCAGTTTTGTCTTTGGGTTAATCGGATATTTTTCCGAATTATTCTTGTTTAGCCCACCATACATCCTTTTCCAGATAATATACATCAACGGTGCACTAATGAATCCTATCATACCGGCAAAGAAATAGTCGGCCCCGTTTAATAACAATGCTGCAACCGCAATGGTGATGCCCGGCGCAACAATTGCAATAAAGCCCTTGGTTCCCACTGGGATTTTGAAGGGTCGAGGCATTTCCGGCTCTTTTTTTCGAAGCGCAATCCCTGCAATCCAAACCAATACGTAATCTACCATCAACAGCATTACATCAACGGTTACAATAATGCTAAAATCAAAGGTGCATGCAATTAAGCAAAATACCCCAAGGGAAACAACCCCCACATACGGGATGTGTTTTTTGCTAACTTTCACCAGTGATTTTGGAGCAAGATTATCTTCTGCCATAGCGAAAAAGCCTCTGGAAATTGAGGTAATATAGGTGTTGAAAATTGATAGATTGGCAAGTACCGCAACCACAAGGAATACCGGCAATCCCCATCCTCCGGCAAGAGCCAGTACATTTCCAAATGAAACCCCATCTGATGTACTCCAATTTTCCCATTGGCCCACGGAAGCCAAACCGGCAAGGGTTGGCAATATATAGGAGGCTGCGGTTAAGGGCAAGATTATCAACAGTCCCTTTGGAATAAGGGATTTGTCCTTAATTTCTCCACCCAGGGTTGACATCGCCGTATATCCTGAGTACATCCACATACCGATTGCAAGGCTGGCACCCACGCTCCCCAGTACTGAATAGCCTTCAGGAATAAAGGGGCTCACCGGGTTAAAATTCCAATGGGTAAATCCCACAACGGCAACTGCTGCAAATGCAATCAATACGCAAAGGGAAAGGAAGGTGCTAACAGCGCCCACTTCTTTGATTCCCCGCAAGTTGATGTAGGTAAAGAAAATGATAATGAACGCTTTCACAATATAAAGTTGCACATCGGAAAGTGGCAATAGCATGCCAAGATAGGATGCCGCCAACACCACATAGATGGTATTATCCAAGTAGCAAGACAGTGTTCTGCACCATCCGGCTTGGAATGACCAAAATTCTCCAAGTCCCCGCTGAACCCATTTGTAATATCCTCCCGCTTCGGGAATGGCGGACCCAAGTTCAGCTGAAACCAATGCCTGGGGCGCCGCCCAGAAAAAAGGCAATAGACAAAGCATCAATAGCGTCAATCCAGGACCAGACTCCGGAATCATCGCTTCAATGCCAAAGGCTCCAGCCGCTACAAGGCAGTACATGATGCTGACAACTGTATGAAGTTTGACGTCATGTTCTTTCAAACCTTTGTTTGGTGCGTTGCTCATTTATGTTCTCCTTTCAATCAACTATAATTCAGTTACTGTTTCATTCCATTTGGTTGGATGTCCGCTTTTTTTCATCAAATCAAGAAATCTGCCGGCATCCAAATCCTGGGGCTGAATAATTCCCTTCATGGTTCCTTCTATTGCCATCTTGGCGCCAATCACTGCAGGCAAGGCAACGGAGATGATGGACGTCCCATAGGTATCATACATCTGCTGACGCGGAACATTGATTGCAGGAACATCGATTAAGTACTTCAATTTTTTTCCGTTCTTGGTCCCAATCATCTCGCTTATAATAACCACCAGCTTCGTCTGATCCAAGTGGCTAAACTGGGTAGGATCTTCATTCAAAAATGCATCCCCCGGGGATGGAACAAAATGCAAAACCACATCCAAGGGACTGATTTCCGTTCCCTTCACGTTTATCCTTTCCTCCTGGCCAAGACCCAATGCTATGATGGGTGCAATTTGCTTGCCCACATAGTACTTGAAGTCACAATACTTAAGACCTTTCTCGGCAAAGGTATGGGGCAGACTAAAAGGCTCCTCGTGGGCATGATGGGCAACCAGGGTTTTTCCGATGCCCGGGAAATCCCAAATCTCAGGCTCCGCAAAAACCTGTTCCATTTTAATAAACTTCCCATCAACATATTTATAAGTCGGAACAACAAAATCCAACACAGCCTGTCTGGGGTTCCATCCCGGATTCCATGGTTTTAGTATTTCCTCCTCATCACTTATGGTTGTATCTTTTTTGGCAAGTCTGATTTTGATGCTTTCAATGGTATCCAATTTATCAACATAGTGGCGAATTAAGACATTGGTGGTAAACCCAGAGGTCATGCCACATCCAAGGATTGCTGTTAACCCTGCGTTTGCATAGTCATCATTTCCCTGAAGTTTTGCGCCAAGTTGAATACCATTTTCCTCAAACCCTTCAAACAGGTATTCTTCCCATGCGGTGTTCACGTAATGCACTTTTGCCTTTTTTGCCGCAGCCAAGACATTCAAAAACAGTGCAGGGGTGAGCAAATCAATGATTGCATCCATTCCTTCTGCCGCCTTGACGATGGCATCAATGTCTGTCGCGTCCACTTGCTCTGTGATTACTTTGCTGCTCCCAATCTTTGCGGCCACCTTCTCCAACAGCTCAGGGTCCAAGTCACAAAGTTTGACTTTAGAAATATCAGGATCTTTTGATAAAATTGATGCGCACGGTGCTCCTTGACCGCCGGCACCCATAACAAGTATTTTCATGGTTTCCTCCTTATTTGTGTCATTCACTATCAGATAGTGCAAAGGACATGCCAAGAAAACTCACCTGTCATTCTTCAGTGTTTTCAACGCTTTTACAACGGGTAATATAATATCCGGCGCAAATTTGCTCCAAAATACGCCAGGGCGCAAAAAATCCCGGCGCAAATTTGCTTTTCGGTGCAATGCTGCGCCAGGATATTTTTGTTCCCTACTCCCAATCAATCGGTTTCTTAATGCCATACTTTTTTAGTTTCCTGTTGATGGTAGATTTCTCTATTCCCAACATGGCAGCAAATTGACGAGAGTTTTTGTAATACTTCATATTTGCCAGTAGCAAGGATTTTTCATATTCTTCCACAGTTTCCTTCAGATTTCCCAGTCTTGTCGCCTTTGGTTCCACCGCTTTTTCAGGAAGGGTTCCCGGAAGCATAATCAGCTGTTCCCATACCTTTCTGGGGATTCTCTCCTCTCTAGTGGTAATGAGCACTCTCTCAATTAGGTTCTGCAATTCTCGAACGTTGCCAGGCCATTCATACTGCAAAAATATATCTATATCTTTCGGGGAGATTTTCTTTTCCATTTTATATTTTATGTTATAAAGTTTATTGAAATGCCGTACCAGTTCGGGGATGTCCTCTCTTCTTTCTCTCAACGGCGGAATGGTGATGGGAATCACATTGAGCCGATAGTACAGATCTTCCCTAAATTTTTTCCCCTTTACCATTTGTTCAAGGTTTGCATTGGTCGCGGCAATGACTTTTACATTGATGGGCAGGCTCAGAACACCGCCGATGCGACAAACTTCCCGTTCCTGTAAGACTCTAAGGAGCTTGGCCTGTGCAGGCAATGGCAAGGCTTCAATCTCATCAAGAAAAAGAGTCCCGTGATTTGCCATTTCAAAGTATCCTGCTTTGCCGGTGGACAACGCCCCGGTGAACGCCCCTTTCACATAGCCAAAAAATTCGGATTCAAAAAGATTTTCCGGAATCGCCCCACAATTCACTTCAATTAAAGGCGAGTCAACCCGAGGGCTTCGAAAATTCATGTATTTCATCAGTATTTCCTTGCCCGTCCCTGATTCCCCTTGAATCAACACAGTTGCGTCCGTCCTTGCGCTGACTGCCGCCGTATCAAGAATCTCCCTCATTTTTTTGCTTTTTGCAATAATATCACTTGGCATGGCAGAGCGTGCCCGGTAATACAAAAGCTCCGACTGCATATTAGGGATTGCCCGGTTTGGATCTGTCAAAAAAGAATTCAGGGTGTCCAGACTTTGTAAATCCCACTCTGTGCAAACGACAAACTCTAACTCATTCTCCTTGAAAAACGGATTTCCCCAAGCTAATAGTTTATGTCCTTCCGGTTCATCGTAAATCAGCCCTTGGGGTTTGTTTGTTTTGATCACCTTCATGGTCAAGGATTCTTTCATATATCCTTTTTTTGCAAGGTCTCCCAAATTGCTTCCGATAAGTTCCTCCCGGGTTAGCTGGTTATTATAATCCCTGACCGCCGCATCATTGACCATGAGAATGTTTCCCTTGGCGTCTGCTACGTAGATTCTGTCATGAATGCCGTTTAAGACACGTTCAAAAAACGCTTTCCGTTCATTGGGTTTCAGGTTCTCATACATGTTTCTGTCCAAGATACTGTGCCTCCTGCTAGATTTCACTGGAATTTTGTGTTCTGCTTCAAGTAGCAACCTTTTGCGAACTGGGGTATCCACTTATTTGAAATGATTATATCATTTTTCTTTCTGAGGCGAAACAAAAGACCGACCAACTGGTTCGATTGGTCGGTTTGGTTCTAAAACTACAATACCCAGTGTTCATTTTTGCCCACATACGAAACTGTCTTTCTGAGGAAAATGTCATCCTTACTGAGGGGTCGCGACATCCTTGGGCGCTTCCGGCAGTTGCAGGGTGGTCCTTGTGCCAATGTCTTTGCGGCTCACCACTTCGATGGTGCCGCCGTGACGATCCACAATCCATTTCATAATGGCCAAACCAAGGCCGGCACCACCGGTCTTTCGGTCCCTTGATTCTTCTGAACGGTAGAATCGGTCAAAGATTCGGGGCAGATTTTCTGCATCTATGCCAATGCCCTGATCCTGAACGGAGATAAAGACGTTGCCTTGAGCATGACCAAGAGTAATCTGAATATCTCCTTGGTCCGGGGTGTATTTGATGCTGTTTTCGACCAAAATTCGGAGGGCCTGCTTTATCAATTGCCGGTCTGCCTGTATCCATGCTGCCTCTGAACCCTTGAGAGAAAAGGTATGGCTGAGATCAATCATCCGAGTTTCCCGGAGCACTTCCTCCACCGTGTCCTTGCAGTCAAAAACAGCCAACTCCAATCGCAGGGTTTCGCTGTCACCTCGAGCCAGAAAGAGAAGTTGCTCGATGAGGTTCTTCATGCTTTCCGCTTCACTTTTGATGGCATCAATAGATTCCTGGAGAGTGGCGGGATCATTTTTGCCCCAACGGTCCAACAAGTGGACATAGCCTTGGATAACAGATATGGGTGTCCGCAGTTCATGGGATGCGTCGGACACAAATCGAACTTGGCTTTGATAGGCCTCGTCAATTCGGTTGAGCATCTTGTTGATGGCCATGGCCAAATCTTTGAGCTCATTCTGGGCATCTTCCACAGACAGGCGCTGGTCCAATCGACTGGCATCAATGTTGCTCAAGGCGCCAGCCCATTTTTTTAGTTTTTCCAATTCCTCCGGCGTGTTTGCGGCTGGGGTGGCCGTAGACAAGGTTTGAACCTGAAGGGACATCTCAGTGATAGGGCGAAGGATGCGACGATTTCCCCGTCGAATCCGTCGGGTTTCCCCTAACAAAATCAGGATCTCAACAATGGCCAGCGCGGCCAATGGGCCCATATCTCCTTGAAGGGATTGGCCGTAGTCATAGGTGATAACCCACTTTTTTTCTGGAAAAGAAACCGAATATTTCAGGATTTTTAGTCCTGTTCCTTGGGTTCTGTCATACCACAATCGACGGATGGCAGGATATTGCGACAGAGGAGAAACGTCTTGAAAAAAATCCGGAATCGAAACCCCGAGAGGCTCCCCCTTCAAGGGAAAAACCTCATAGGACAGTGTTTTCTCTGCAGAAAGGGTCGGGGCAGCCAGCAATTTGGCCATCTCCCTTTCACTTTGCCAAAGAGTCCAAAACACAAGAAAGCCACAGAGCAGAAGATCCAAGACCAACAAAACCGAAAGCATCCGGAATAATGTGAAGGTGGTGAGTTTTCGAACCAAAGACAAATCAGTCGCGGATGACATAGCCCACTCCTCTCACCGTTTGAATCAATTTGATGCCATAGGGTTCTTCAATCTTGGCCCTAAGGTAGCGGATGTAAACATCCACCGCATTGGTGTCTCCGGGAAAATCATATCCCCAGACCTTGTCCAACAGGTGTTCTCGGGCCAAGACCCGTCCTTTGTTAACCAAGAGGATATGCAGCAAGTCGAATTCTTTTTTTGTCAGATTCAAAGGAGATTCCCTGACAAGAACCTGGCGGCTTTGGGGATTGAGGGACAGGGGCCCCCATTGGAAGATATCCATTGCTTCCCCGCGGTCAATCTGTTGACGGTGGCTACGGAGTACTGCGCGAATTCGGGCCAGCAACTCCTCAATGGCAAAAGGTTTGGTGATGTAGTCGTTGGCCCCTCCGTCCAAGCCGGCGACCTTGTCTAAGACGTCATCCCGGGCAGTCAGCAAGATTACCGGGACGGACTTGCTTTGGCGGATGCGTCGCAACACTTCCAGGCCGTTCAAGTCCGGCAACATAATGTCCAGCGCAATCAAATCATATTCCCCGGACTGAGCCAAAGCAAGCCCCGTCCTTCCGTCCGGGGCTTTATCCACCTGATATCCTTCGTAGGATAGTTCCAGTTCGACGAACCGGGCCAGTTTTGCTTCGTCTTCGATAATTAGAATTCGCTCCTGCATGGGCACCTCCATTCTTACGGCAGCGCCAAAGCCTATTTGGGGATGTCTTTTTTGATGTCCTCGGCAGCATTGGCCACAGAATCCATGGCATCATTCACCTTGTTGCCCTTGATGTCGGGACCCTTGAAAGCATATCGGAAGTTGAAGAAGAGACCAATTACCAGCAAGGGCACGGCAATCCAGAACATGAAAATCAGTAGCAGAATCAGCAAGGTGATAGGTAAACGCATCAGTTCTTCTCCATGACGATGGACTACCAGTGCATTGCTGTTTCCTTTGTGGAACAGACCCCGCAACCATTGGCCCAGGCCCCGCATATTTTTCTTGAACTCGCTGTCCTCTTGGGATTTCTTGCCTTTGGCGTCATCAACGGATGGGCCGGAGTCGGACAGGGTTGATGCCTCCGGGCAGGGCGTATAGGTGCCGCCACCCTTTGGCGGATTAATTTTTCCTGTCTTTTCCAAGTCAATAATCGCCTGAAGCAAATCCCCACCGGTTTTCTCCAAAGCGGCCTTGGCCTCGTCATAGGAAATATCTGCGTATCCCCTCAATTTTTCCACTTGTTCCAAAGTAACCATGTTGTTCCTCCTTACGGTATTGTGTTATCTTTGCCCCCAGTATACGGGAAGAACCTTCAAAGCACTTTGGGACTGGATTAAAATTTCATTAAAATCTGTTATACTTTTAACATACCATGAACGGCAAAAAAAGTCCATCGCCGTGAGGTTGGGCTTCCTGGCTTTTACTGACTGTGGCGCAATGCGCTAACATAAACATGATTTTTAAATACATTATGGGTTATGGGTATTTTTTCTAAATATCTTCAGATTTTTTTTTAAATCTGTACTTTTCGGAGCATTCAAGGCAAACCCACCCCAAATTTCTATGATTATTTGCGAAATCCCGCAAATAATTGCTAAATATGGGCACAACCTCTGGTCGCTTCCTTTGGTTTCTCTTTCTGTGCATATGAAATCACAATACTCCATGCTCGTTTTTTGATGCATACTAATTCTTTCTTTTTGAAAAACCGGATTGATAAGACAGTGCTCATTCGGATCCGGGATGACATTCCAAAACAAAAGGAAAGGCTGTGTATTTCAGAGCATCCTTTTGGAACAATCAAATGGTTCCATGGGGCAAATTATGTACTCTGCAAAGGAATTCAGAAGACTACAGCCGAGCTGGGGCTTAGTTGTCTGACATATAACTTGAGAAGAGCGGTCAACCTGATTGGTACACCCGCGATTTTGGCGGGAATCAAGGCTCAGTGAGCCTTCTTTTTTTGTTTTTTAGTTTTTCACACAAAACAAAAACGCTAAAATTTCAACGTTCAGCATTCTTGTTTTGCCCTTTTCGGACACTGTGTGGTGGAGAATAGGGGGGTTTCCGCAGTCTCGCACCGCTCGTCTGCCGCCCTTCGATTCCCTTTCGGTCATCTCGGCCCGCTTTCTGCTCGAAAGTCCACAGGACTTTCTCCCGACATGCGCGCCCTTTCGGGTTCGAACCCCCTGCGAACGTCAAGCAAAAAGATAGCCCCTTGGGACTATCTTTTTGTTTTTGGTGGAGAATAGGGGGTTCGAACCCCTGGCCTCTGCATTGCGAACGCAGCGCGATCCCAACTTCGCCAATTCCCCAAATTTCTCACTCTAGGATATGGTACAACTTTTCCGGTAAAAAGACAACCTAAAAAGTCTGTAAATTTATGATTGCCTTGACAACAAACCTGTTGGAATGATAGTCTGAAACAGTATTAATAACAAATTACGGAGGTATAAATAATTATGGGCATGTTTGAGCCCGACTCACTGCTCTATCTTACAATCATATTATATGCCATTGCTGCTTTGGCGGCTTTGGTTTTCAGCGGTCATCAACGGCGAAGTACCTTGGTGTCCCAAGGGCTGTGCATGGTAGCCGCAATATCCGGCGCTACTGCCGCCCTTGTTTTTTTGCTGTCAAAAAGTGACACCATGATTCTTGACTTATACCACTCGTCCCTGCCATTTTTAAACGTCACACTGATTATGGATGGTCTTTCAGCCTTTTTTTTATTAATATTGTCTATTCTGGTTTTCTGCGTCTCCTTGTACTCCATCGGCTATTTGTCCCACTATTATGGCAAACGGAACATCTGTGCCTATCACCTTTTGTATATCTCTTTTGTATTATCCATGGGGTTGGTATTTTTGGCGGGGAACACCATTTTGTTTTTCATGGCGTGGGAAATCATGGCGGTTGTGTCCTATTTTCTTGTCATCTTTGAGTCTGAGAATAGCGAGAACCGCCGAGCTGGGCTGGTTTACATTATTATGACCCATTTAAGCGCCGCACTCCTTCTGATTGCGCTGCTTTTGATGTATCAATACACCGGGAACTTTAGTATCCTTGGGTCTTCTGAATCTATTCCAGGTTCTGTCAAAAATGGGATGTTTGTTCTCCTTTTGATAGGTTTTGGCACCAAAGGCGGGATTGCTCCCTTACACATTTGGTTGCCTAGGGCCCACCCGGCCGCTCCGGGTCCCATTTCAGCCTTAATGTCCGGCGTCATGATTAAAACAGCAATTTACGGCTTATTACGGTTTGTTTTGGAATATTTAGGCGTTGAACATGCTTGGTGGGGATATGCTCTTTTGGTTCTGGGGATATTTTCCGCTTCCATGGGTGTCCTCTATGGATATATTTCCAAAAACATTAAACGGACGCTGGCTCACAGTAGCGTGGAAAATATGGGGATTCTCTTTATTGGTTTGGGGATTACATTTTTGGCAACAGAAATGGGGTCCGAAAAAATTGGTGCCTTGGCATTGATGGCGACCTTGCTCCACTCCTTGTTCCATGCGCTATACAAGGGAAGTTTGTTTCTTAGTGTCGGTTCCATTCATTTTGCAACCCATACAAAAAATATGGAGGAACTGGGGGGACTCATTAAAAAAATGCCTATCACCGCCATCTTATGTCTAGGTGGTGCCTTGTCTTTATCCGCTATTGTCCCCTTCAATGGTTTTATTAGCGAATGGCTTCTGTACCAATCCATTCTTTCCAGTTTTGTGTTGGGTCAGGCCGGATTGAATATTATATTGATTCTGACAGCAGCCACCCTTGCCATGGCGGCCGCCCTTTCAGCGGGCAGCATGATTAAACTATATGGCATTTCCTTTTTAGGTAGGCCTCGAAGCACCCATGCAGAAACTGCAATTGAAGTTCCAAAAACCATGAATGGTGCCATTGGCATTCTAGTTTCTTTGTGTCTTCTGACCGGTCTTTTCCCACGCTTTGTGGTAGAATTGCTCAATACTGTTGTCCTAAACATTCAAGGGATTTCCGTCACTGATCAACTAACCGGAAACGTCTTTTTGGTTTTTTCTTCCCTGCACATCAATGGGAATGTTATTTCCCCGCTGATGGCCTTGATACTTGGTCTTATGGTGATTTTGGTTGTCATGATTCTGTTAAGTGTTTTTCGGGGAAAATACACTCAGCGTGTCGTGGGCACATGGGATTGCGGCTATAAAGCCCTGACCCCAAGGATGCAATACAGTGCCACCGCTTTTTCAAAACCCATTAAAATTGTATTTCGAATATTTATTAAATCTTCCAGAGAACTGAAGTTAGTGGGAGATACCCTCTATCATCCGGAATCCATTGAGTACAAAATGCAAACAGAGTCCGCTTTGGAGAAGTACATTTATGTACCTTTTATCCGAGGGATTACCACCGTGTCAGAGAAGCTAAAGTACAAGATTCAAACAGGAAGTGTTCATGCCTATTTGCTATATATCTTCATTGTTGTTCTAATTTTAATGCTGTATAACCGGGTAAACTGAAAGGAGAACAAAATGACAACACTATATTATCTAGCCTTACAAGTTGTTGTGGTTATTCTGTTGGCTCCTTTGGTAAACGGAATTATCAACAAAATAAAGGCGCTTACCCAGAAACGTCAGGGGGCGCCATTGCTTCAAATGTATTTTGACCTGCATAAGTTGTTCAAAAAAAACGTGGTGGTCCCTGATTGTTCCTCTTGGATATTTCGAGGAACCCCCTACATTGTATTTGGTTCAGCCTTGGTGGCCGGCCTTTTGGTTCCCGTCACCGTTGATATGTTACCCCACTATATTCCGGGTGATTTTATCCTCCTCATCTATGTCCTTGCTCTGGGAAGATTTTTTACATGCCTTGCAGCGTTGGATACGGGGAGCGCCTTCGGCGGCATGGGGGCCAGCAGAGAAGTAATGATTTCTTCTCTCATCGAACCTTCTATCATCGTTGTGGTGATTACTTTAAGTTTGATGAGTGGATCCACCTCTGTTTTTGTCATCATGGAAACCATGGCTCAAAGCGGCACCGCTTTCATAGGCCCGGTATATATTTTACTATTTCTGTCCATGTTGATCATTATCATTGCGGAAACTTCTCGTATCCCGGTGGATGATCCTTCTACACATCTGGAACTGACCATGGTTCACGAGGCCATGATTTTGGAATATACGGGACGGCACTTGGCCCTCATGGAGTATGGTGCAGCCATCAAGCAACTGATGCTGATGACCTTGGTGGTGAATATTTTTCTACCATTAGACGGGCTGTTTTCATTTACCGGTGTCTTAGGTGTGGCCCTGTCTTTGCTCTTATATGCTTTTAAGCTGCTGATTCTCACAGGGATTATTGCCTTAATTGAAGTGAACACGGTAAAGGTTCGATTTTTTAGCATACCCAATTTGGCTGCCCTTTCTTTTATCTTAGCATTTTTAGGTTTTTTGCAGTTCTTTGTATTAGGGAGGGGTTAAATGGAACACTATTTGGATTTGTTGTCTGTACTAATGCTGCTTACCGCGATTATGCTGGTATCCCATAAGCGGATTCGCTCCTATATTCGAACCTTCCGAATTCAAGCAATATTGATTGCCATTATTGCAGGGCTTATGGGGGGTGAAAGTTTGTGGGCCGAAGGCACTTGGGATATCTTAGTGGTTTGCATCATTATTGTTGCCCTAAAGGTGGTTGTCATCCCCATGCTTCTCCACAAAACCTTTGCCAATGTGGAGGATGTGGTGGAGAAGGACTTTTATTTAAATATCCCAATTCTAATCCTAATGAGTTGCATGTTAGTGGTGTTTACCTACTTTACATTGTCTGGGGTCAGTGCCCTGAATGAGGGGCACGTCAATCTTCAAGTAGTAAATGCCTTTTCCGTCATCCTCATTGGTCTTTTCTTCATGATTAGTCGAAAAAAGGCATTGGGTCAGATTATTGGATACTTAGTCATTGAAAATGGAATTTTTGTCACCGCTATCTTTTCCACCCATGGTATGCCCCTCATTGTTGATTTAGGTATTTTCATTGATATGATTACTGCCGTACTAATTATGGGCATTATGGTGGTGCAGATTGACGAAAAATTTGACTCGATTAACATCAACAATCTTCGAAATTTGAAAGGATAACAGAATGGGTTTGGTATTATGGATTGCACCGTTCCTTGGCGTGGTGCTGTCCCAGTTAACAAAAAAGACAAGACTGCTTCATGGAATCAACCTAGGAACTTCCATGATTTTGCTGGTGGCTGCCGGATTTTGTACGAAATCGGTTATTGCAACCGGCCAGTTGACCTATTCGATTTTCAATGGACTATTTCTGCTGGATTCTCTCAGCATCATTATTTTAGACATTGTTACCTTAATCTATTTTCTCACCAGTATTTATTCCATTGGCTATCTTTCCAATGAATTGCAGGACGGGAAAATCAGCAAAGAAAAATTCAGATTATACTACACGCTGATGTACTTTTTTATTTTTGCTATGATTTTGGCTCTTACCGTTGATAACATTGGTATTATATGGGTGGCAATAGAAGCTACCACTTTGGCTTCCGCATTTCTTGTGGGGTTTAACAACAATCGGAATTCCTTGGAGGCAGCGTGGAAATACATTATTATCTGCTCTGTGGGAATCGCCATCACTTTGGTGGGTATTATTTTTATCCATCTTTCTTCTGTTGATGTGATTCGTAGTGTGGATGCTCTGAAATGGGATGTGCTTTTATCCAAGGCATCGGATTTAAACGAACCGGTCCTTCACCTTGCATTCATCTTTATCTTAATTGGATTTGGTACCAAGGCCGGACTTGCCCCCATGCACACCTGGTTGCCCGACGCCCATAGCCAGGCACCCTCCCCCATTAGCGCCTTGCTTTCAGGGGTTCTGCTAAACAGTGCCATGTATGCCATTATTCGATGTTTATCCATTGTAAATGCCAACAGTGGCTCCAGTCAATTTGCAGGTCGAATGTTAATGGGGTTTGGGTTGCTTTCTGTTGCCACCGCTGCTATTTTCATTTTATCCCAAAAAGACTACAAACGGTTGCTCGCCTATTCTAGTATCGAGCACATGGGGATTATCGCATTGGCTCTCGGGTTGTTTACCCCTTTGTCTGTCTTTGCAGGGCTGCTTCACATGATGAACCATTCCTTAACGAAATCCATGCTATTTTTGGCCTCCGGCAATATTCTTCAAAAATACCACGTACGAGACATCTCCAAAATCCAAGGATTGCTTAAAGTGTTGCCTGGGACAGGTACGATTTTTCTGCTGGGGCTTTTGGCCATTTCCGGAACCCCTCCTTTCAGCATCTTTGCCAGTGAAATCAATGTTTTCATTGCGTTGTTTCAGGATCACCACCCTTTGGTAGGCGGCACATTAATTGTACTGTTGGCCATTGTTTTTGTTGGCATTGCATCCACCCTGTTCAAGGTGTTTTTTGGAGAATACAATACGGATGAAGTAAAACCCGGGGAAACCAATCTACCCGGTATCGCTGCCATGATTGTTTTGCTGGCACTTATTGTCATTACCGGAATTGTTTTACCCGATGGGATAAAAGAATTAATGAACGCCGCGACTCGTATGATATTGGGAGGATCCACCATTGAATAAGATAGAAAGAGAACTTCAACTGTCCTCCTTGGAGAAGGGATTAAGGGAAAAATTTACCACCTTAATCGTCAACAGTTTTGTGTTAAATAAAAGAGAATTGCATCTGGAAGTTTCCGGTGAAGAAATACGAAGCATTGCCTCTCATATAAATGTCCCGCTGGACTGTGCCCTGATTTCTATGATTGGGACAGACCAACAAAATCAGGCAAAAGGATATGGGATTGATTATGTTTTTGCTTCCAGAAAAACCGACATTTTGATTGTAGTGCACACAATCATTGACCCTTCCAATCCATCGTTTATTTCTATTGCCGATTTGGTTCATGCCTCCACCCTTTACGAGCGGGAGATTCATGACCTTTTTGGCCTAATACCTGTGGGCCATCCTGATGCTAAACCATTGGTCTTCCACGGAAATTGGCCAAAAGAGAATTATCCCTTGCGAAAAGACTATCCTGCCAATGAACACCCGGATTTTGAAAATGGAGAATCTATTTTTAGAACCATTTTAGGAGAAGGAGTTTATGAAATTCCCGTAGGTCCGGTTCATGCAGGGATTATTGAGCCTGGGCATTTTCGATTCAGCCTTGCGGGAGAACCGATTCAGAATTTGGAAGCACAACTTTATTACACCCATAAAGGGATTGAAAAGCTGGCGGAAGGGATGTCCATTCAACGGGGATTTTATCTATCGGAGCGAATTTCCGGGGGATGAAACCTTCACCAATGGGTTGGCCTATTGCATGGCCGTGGAGCAAATTACCGGCATAACACCACCGGAGCGAGGATTATATCTTCGTGTCATCTATGCCGAACTGGAACGAATCATCTGCCACCTTGGTGATTTGGCGGGGATTTGTCTTGATGTTGCCTTTGGATTTGGTGCGTTCCAATTCCGCCTCCTTCGAAACTGGTGTTATCAATTGGCGGATCTTCTTTGTGGTTCCAGATTCCTGCGGAGCGTAAATGTCCCCGGCGGGGTACGCATTGACCGGATTGCAGAAATTAATACTGATATGATGAAGCGACTACAGGATATTCGAAACGAATTGGAGGACACGATTAAAATTCTTCATCGACACACCATGCTCACAGACCGAATCGAACATACCGGCGTATTGGCAGAGAAAATTGCTTTTGACCTAAATGTTGTAGGACCGGCGGCAAGAGCTTCCGGCATCCCGCGGGATATCAGAAAAGACCTGTGCTATGGGGTTTATAACCAACTTTCCTTTGAGGTTCCCGTAGAATCCGGAGGGGATGTAGCAGCCAGAATGAATATAAAAATTGAAGAGTGTTACCAATCTTTATCCCTAATCAGCCAGGCCTTAATGAATATACCTCAGGGGAAAACCAAAACAGAAATTCCAAGCATTCCACCATTTGTATCAGCATTTGGAATCACCGAGGCCCCCCGAGGCGAGAACGTTCACTGGCTCATGACTGACCAAGACGGATTTATTCTACGATATAAGATTCGCACCCCTTCTTTCTGCAATTGGCCCGGAGTATGCCATGCCGTTTCGGGAAACATCGTGCCGGATTTTCCGTTAATCAACAAAAGTTTCAATTTGTCTTATGCAGGCAATGATTTATAGGAGTATCCCATGTATCAAATCATTAAAAAAATATTCCAGTATCCAAATGTAACCCTGCCCTATCCGGACAAGATGCCTGACACCAGTCAATTTCAAGGGGCTCCGGTTATTCATCAGGAGAAGTGTATTCAATGTGAAACTTGCCTGAAACATTGCCCCACCGGCGCCATCGTCTTCAGCAATCACCCCCGTTGTATTGGCATCAATTATGATTGTTGCATTTTTTGCAATCTTTGCGTAGAGCTTTGTCCCTCATCGGCCATAGAAAGCACCCATCAATTTGAACTGGCAAAGAAAAGCAGAAATGAACTTCGCCAGATTCCCCCTTACTATAAATGATGATGTTCTTTCCCATCAAACGCCACAGGGAATAGAAAAGGCCCTTCAAAAAAACATTCGGAAAACCTTTGGTAGAAGCCTGCACATTCGGGAGGTGGATGCCGGTTCTTGTAATGGTTGCGACTTAGAAATCAACGCACTGAATAATCCCGTAAATGATTTATCCCGGCTTGGGATGCACTTTGTTGCATCCCCAAGGCATGCAGATATGCTGCTGGTTACCGGAACCGGAACTCGGAATATGGAGTTGGCCCTTACCAAAACCTATGATGCCATGCCGGCGCCTAAATTGGTGGTTGCAGTAGGCGCATGTGCCAGCAGCGGTGGCATCTTTCGAGACTCCTATGGAACCAAAAACGGCATCGACACCATTGTTCCGGTGGACGTTTTTGTGCCCGGTTGTCCTCCTCGCCCCCAAGCCATTTTGTATGGTATTTTAAAGGCAATCGATCGAATAAAATAAAAACTCATCTACTCTTTGTACCGGATATTTGACATAACCAACAATGTGTTGAATATTGTTGGTTGAAGTCTGTCCTTTCATGCTTTATCCTAGTTATACAATATGTATTTTACACTGAAGGAATGAGGATATGGTACGACTGATTACTTCCTTTCTCAAGCACCCAATCCGGGTCATCATCGTCTTTGGTTTGGCGGCAATTATTTGTGGCATCTGTAGTCTTGGTGTTTCAACAAATTACGACTTTGCCGACTATTTGCCGGATACAGCCAAATCAACCATTGGCATCCAAGTTTACAAAGAGGAATTCGGAGGGGATCTCCCCAATGGAAGGGTTCTTTATACTGATGTGAATTTGCAGCAGGCATTGAATATGAAGGCTAAGATTGAAAAGATTCCAGGGGTTTTGGATATTGTATGGCTAGATGACGTGGCCGATTTAACAATTCCACTTAGCACTTTGGATCCATCTGTGGTAAACCAATATTTTAAAGACAAGAACGCTTTATACACCATTACTGTAGACGATGATACGAAACAGGAAACCATAGCCGCAATACGAAAGTTAATTGGAGACCGAGGCGCCCTTTCAGGTTCAGTGGTCGAGGTTGCCAATGCCATGTCTTCCTCTGCGGGGGAAGTACCAAAGATTGCCATTTTTGTGGTTCCTTTAGTTTTGATTATTTTGTTGTTAACAACCAGCTCATGGATTGAACCTTTTCTATTTCTCATTGCCATTGGCATTGCAATTGTTTTAAATATGGGCACCAACTTAATTTTTGGGCAGATTTCTTTTGTAACAGCAACTTGTGCATCCATTCTCCAATTTGCTGTGTCTATGGATTACTCCATATTCTTACTTCATCGATTCGGAGAATACAAAAAAGAAGGCCTGAAGACCCACCCAGCCATGATTTTGGCTGTCAAAAATGCTTTTTCTACCGTCTCAGCCAGCGCCATGACCACCATTATTGGCTTTTGGGTGTTGGTGTTTATGAAGTTCAAAATTGGTCCGGATATGGGGTGGGTCCTAGCCAAGGGAATTGCCTTAAGCTTAATTTCTATTATGGTTTTGCTCCCTGCCCTGGTACTTCTTTCGGAAAAGTGGATTGAAAAAACACAGCATCGCCCCATTGTGAGAGACGTGAATAAACTGGGCAAAAAAATGGCAAAGGTTGAAGTGATTGTTCTGGTGGTCATTTTGGCAGTGGCTATCCCCGCTTTCCTTGCTCAAGGGAAGGCAAATTTCACCTTTGGGGCATCGGAGTTCTTCAACGCCCAAACCCAGGTGGGCAAGGACAAGGCTCTCATAGAAAAGAACTTTGGGAAATCCAATCAAATGGTATTGCTTATTCCCAAAGGGGCACTGGCAAAAGAATCGGCCTTAAGCAAAAATTTGGAATCCATGAAATATGTGACTTCAGTCATTTCTTACACCAATACTGTAGGCAAGGAGATTCCCACGGATCTTTTGTCTGCATCTCAGTATGATTATTTCTTCTCCAAGAATTACAGTAGGATTGTAGTAATTTCAGCTTTAGGGGAAGAAAGCCCACAAGTCTTTCAATTGGTTCAAAAAATACGCAAAACCGCCAATAGTTACTTTGGAAGCAGCTATCAGTTGATTGGAGAAAGTGTTTCCACTTATGATATGAAAGTGATTATTTCCAAGGATAATCGAACGGTAACGGCCCTAGCCGTTTTAGGCATCGGCTTAGTCATATTTCTTGCCTTTCGAAATCTGTTGCTTCCTATCCTTCTGGTTATGATTATTGAGTGTGCCATTTGGATTAACTTGGCGGTTCCCTATTTTACTGACATAAAATTAGTATATATTGCCTATTTGATTCTTAGTTCCATTCAATTGGGTTCCACGGTGGACTATGCCATTTTGTACTCGGATCGGTACATCAATTTCCGGCAAACCATGGGTAAAAAAGAGGCTATTATCAAAACCAACCAAGTTGCCATTACTACCATTATTACATCCGCCTCAATCCTTGCAATTGCAGGATTTTGTATGGGGTTTATCTCATCCAATTATGCCATTAGTCAAATCGGCATTCTCATTGGAAGAGGAACATTACTTTCTGCAGTGGCAGTTATGTTTGCCTTGCCTGCCCTGCTTCGGATTTTCGATTATCCAATACAAAAACTCTCTTTGAAATCCAAAAAATCACGAAAGGAGGAAGTGGCATGAAGCGAACCTTATTAGTTGCCATGGTCACACTTCTGGTCTTTACTTCAACAACTTTTATTTCCGGTGCAAATCCAGAAAACACGGCGAAGGAGGAGGTAGTCTATGGGCTTTTAGATTCTTCCGGCACCTTGGAAAGCATTTCTGTGGTCAACGGGTTTTACCTGGACAAAAAAGGAGCCATCGCAGATTACGGAGATTATACTTCAGTGGAGAACTTGTCTTCTGACGAGGAAATCACCCAGTCCGGCGGTTTTCTTTCCTACTCTGCTAAAAGCGGACGATCTTACTACCGAGGAAATCTTTCAAACCGGCAGTTGCCATGGACAATACAAATCAAATACTACCTCAATGGGGAACAAATTCAACCGGAGAAACTGTATGGCAAAAGCGGCAAGTTGAAGATTAAGATTATCACTTCCCAAAACAAGAATGAAAGTGGAACTTTTTTTAATGACTTTGCCCTGCAAATAACGGTTCCTATGGATATGGATTTATGCAAAAATGTTTCCACCACAGGGGCCACTATTGCCGATGTCGGTAGCAGCAGGCAGTATTCTTATGTGGTTTTACCGGGAAAAGATGGCTCTATCCAACTATCTTCAACGGTTTCGGATTTCCAAATGGAGGCCATTACCCTGGCAGGCATTCGTATGAATTTTGATCTGGACATAGATATCGACGATTTTGAAAATGGTATCTCTCAATTGGTCAGTGCGGCAGCAAAACTGGATGATGGAGCCCTGGGATTGCTCAAAGGCGCAAAAGCCCTGCAGTCCGGAATGGAAGCCTATCAGACAGGATTTAGTCAGTTAATGGACCATGTTGATCAACTTCAATCCGGCGCCTCATCCTTGGAATCAGGAATCTCTGACCTAAACGCGGGGCTTTCTTCCTTATCCGACCAAGGCGCCACCCTTCGTTCCGGTGCTGCGGCCATCCAACAGTCGGTATTTGATTCTGCCAACACACAATTGGCAGGAACAGGCTTGCCAACATTGACACCCACTAATTACAGTAGTATCCTTGGAGACAACCCCCTCTTTGCCGATTTGAAGACCCAATTAGACCAAATTACGGCCTTTGTGGCCGGGGTTGATTCCTACACCCAAGGCATAACTCAACTGTCCACCGGAGCAACTGACCTTTCTCAGGGGGCTACCCAGCTAACCCATGGGATTTCCACCCTTGCAGAAGGATTAAACACCTTATATGAAAATTCCTCAAAATTAAATGACGGAATGAAAACTTTCCTTGAAGGGGTTGCCTCCTATCAGTCCGGCACCAAGACTTTCCAACAGAAAACCAGCACCATGGAACAAGAGGTGAATGGCCAACTTGATTCTATGTTATCCCTATTGTCAGATGATGGGAAAGTATATCAATCCTTCGTTTCAAAAGAAAATACCAATGTGAATTTTGTCCAGTTTATCATAAAAACTGAAGAAATCAGCAAAAAAGATACAACGACCCCAACAGAACCAACAACAGAAAAGAAAAGCATTTGGGAAAAATTTCTGGATTTATTTCGCTAATATTTTCTGCAAATACAGATTTCAAAATAGAAACTAATATTTTATAGGAGGAACAGTCATGACATACATAACAGTACCCGGCGCAAGCGCCTTAAAGCCCGGTGAAATGAAAAAATTTCACGTGACAGAAACAGATATCTTAGTGGCAAATGTCAATGGGACTTTCTATTCCATCTCCAATAAATGCACCCATATGGGCGGATCGCTGGCCGATGGTCTTCTAGATGGGAGCCTTGTAAAATGTCCACGACATGGTGCTCAATTTGACGTTACAACAGGGAAATGTGTTGGCCCCGCCACCATGCTCTTTATTAAAAAGAACCCTGATGACATCCAATCATACCCCACCCAATTGGAAAATGGCAATGTGATTATTCAGCTCTAAATGAACCTCTTTATATTGTTTATCAACACGAAAGACGAAAAAAGGGACTCCCTACCGGGAGTCCCTTTCAGGTACAATTTCAAGCCAATACCCATCCGGATCTTCAATAAAGTAAATACCAAGGGCATCATTGACAAAGGTCACACACCCCATTTGGGTGTGCCGAGCAAAGGCTTCTTCATAATTTTCTTTGGGAATAGAAAATCCAAAGTGAAACTCTTTGTCCCCTAAATTGTATGGGGTGGTTCTCCCTTTCACCCAGGTTAATTCCAGCAGGAAATCATCCGGTTCATTGCCTAAGAACCGCAACTTAAATTCACCCTTAGGTCCATCTATGGCGCGAACGACTGTTAGCCCCAAAGCCTTTTCATAAAAGCCCATCGATCTTTCTAGATCATACACATTTATTGAACTATGATAGAATTTGAATTTCATGGTTACCGCCCCTCAAATAATTGGATTTTTGTGGCATTCATGTCAGTAAAATAACAGAATCGAGCATGGGGTCCCGGAGAAATGACCGGACTATGCGCCACCTTTCGTTCATCGAGCATCTTCATTTTATCATCCAGATTGTCCACTGCAAAGCCAATGGTCACCTCCCCTCCCGGAGTTAATTCTCTACCCGGTTGGTATATCAATTCATATTTTGTTTCTTCCTCTCCCAGGAACACAATTTCTCCCCCTTGGCCGTATGGAAACCTTCGGTCAATGGGCAACCCTAAAAGCCATTGGTAGAATTCGATGGTCTCTTCCATCTTTTCAGTCATAACCGTTATATGACAAATCATTTTCCCTTCCTCCTCTAGGTTCTTATATTCAAACCCTCAAATCAAATTGTGTTTGAATGATTTTAATATTACTTATTTAAGTAATATACAGGTTACTTTTCGGTATACTTTTTAATCTTCTGGTAGGCTTGCGATTGGCTAATCCCTAATTCGTTTGCAACCTTATAGGAACTTTGCAGCCTGTCATATTTATCCAAAATAATTTTTCTCTCTGCGGTCTCCATTAATTCTTTCAAGGTGCTGTTTCCATCGCCAACCCCATTGGCCAACCTTGTCCCACTTTCAATACCACCAAACTCATCTTCTTTGGATGAATCCACTGTGTTGTTTCTTTCCATTGGGGAAGCTTCCATCTGGGTGATTACTTTGTGATAATATTCTTCAGGCAAGTCTTCTTCCCCTAACACCGTGCTGTTTGAGATAATAAAAAGTCTCTCCACTAAATTCTCCAACTCCCTAATATTTCCCGGCCAACTGTAATTAATTAGCTTGGAAAGAAGCTCCACAGACAACTTTTTATCCACCTGATATTTTTCAACATTCTTGGCAATAAAAAAGTGAATCAACGTAAAAATATCATCTCTTCGCTCTCGCAAAGGAGGAATATCAATTGGGATGACGTTGAGCCGATAGAACAAATCCTCTCTGAATTTTCCCTGTCGCACCAAGGTAGTCAGGTCTTTATTAGTGGCCGCAATAAGGCGGAAATTGATTTTTTTGGGAATGGTTTCTCCCACCCGAATAACCGCTTTATCCTGAATCACATTCAAAAGTTTTACCTGCATATGTAATGGCAAATCCCCAATTTCATTGAGCAATATAGTTCCACCGTTGGCCACTTCAAAATAACCGGCTTTGCCCTCTCCTTTGGCTCCGGTAAAAGCGCCTTTTGCGTAGCCAAAAAACTCAGATTCCGCCAAGCCTTCCGGCAATGCACAACAATTGATGTTGACCAGCCGTCCCCTACAGAAACTGGATTTTGAATGAATATAATTGGCCCAGTAATCCTTGCCAACACCGGTCTCCCCCTGCAGTAGTACGTTGGCGTCACTAATGGCCGCTTTATCCGTCAGCTTTAGCACTCGCTCCATGTCTCCGCTTTTAGTCACTAAATCATCGATTATTTTTTCTTTACTGATAATTTCTAGGGTGTCTACGTTAATATATTGGTTTGCTAACGCCTCTTTTTCACCAACCAGTTCAAAGTTTTTTTTCACAGATTCTATATTGCTTTTTATATCTTCAACCAGTCTTCGGTTCATCTCGGACTTAAAGTCATTGTAATCCAAATCAATGCCCAACACACCCATAAGTTGTCCTTCCGACTCCGGTCGATGACTAAACACCGGCACGCTGTAGGTAATCACTTCAATCCGCATATATGGATCAAAATAAGCCCTCGTGTAGCCGCCTTCCTTCACCCGAATGGATTCATAATACCACCATTTTAAGAATGTGTTTTCAGGAGAAAAATCTCTGATATAAGACATGTTATGCTCACAGATTTCCCACCCTCCTTTATTCTCAATGCACACCCCGGCACCCAGTTCATCCGGGCCCAATTGTGGCGTGGATTCAGGGGTGAACTGAAAATAGATTTGAACAATCAAATCTTCCAATTTTACCGAATCAAACAGGAGGGTTTTCAACCAGCCGGTTTGGATCTCATGGATGTAATGACGATCTTCACTTATTTTGGTCATGTCCACTTCTGTTGATAAATTATCGGAAATTTTCTTTGCGATTTGGGATACGCGCAGACCGAATGGAGTCTCTTCTTTCAGCATTGAACACCTCAGCATCTTTCTAATTCATTTGCCAGTTGAATCATATCAGACAATAAATATGACGTCAAACATTTCCACCTGATTATTTCCGGCGGGTAACAGATGAAAGAAAACGGATTAGTTGGTATGAAACTTGCTTATATATAATACTAAGTTAAATAGTCGAAAGGAATGACAATGAATATCTCGCAGAAAATGAAAAACATGGAAACCTCATCAGTACGAAAGCTAACTCAGTATGCAGATGAAGCAAAATCCAAAGGGAAAAAAGTATATCATTTAAACATCGGCCAACCGGATCTTGCAACACCGGAAAATTACTTCCAGGAAATTAGGGAAGCCAATTTGAAATCCACCGAGTATATGCCGTCTTTGGGCATGCCCCAGCTAATCCAAGCTGTAAAGGATTACTATGCAGACCTGGGAATTGATTATGATTCCAGTCAAATTGCTATCACCACCGGGGGTACTGAGGCATTGTTGTTTACATTTTTAGCCTTATTCAATCATGGGGATGAGGTTCTTCTACCCGAACCGTTTTATTCCAACTATATCACCTTTTTTACCATTTCCGGTGCTTCTTGTATTTCCGTTACCACCACGGTGGAAAATGGATTTCACTTTACTGAAGCAGATTTAACATCTAAAATTACACCTCGAAGCAAAGCCATTTTAATATCCAATCCTGGCAATCCTACTGGGGCCGTATTAACCATGGAAGAAATTCAAATGGTAGCCAAAGTTGCCAAGGAACACGATTTATTTATTATTGCAGATGAAGTTTACCGGGAATTTGTCTTTGACAATCGTCCCATATCCAGTTTTGGTCACGTAAAAGGAATTGAAGACCGACTAATTATAATTGACAGCGTCTCCAAACGGTACAACGCATGCGGAGCCCGTATCGGCACTCTACTAACAAAAAACCCTGAGGTGTTTTCAATTATCTCCAAACTGTGTCAAGGCAGACTGTCCTGTTCAACGTTGGAGCAAATTGGCGCAGTGGGACTATACCAAACAGACCGCCAATATATTTTAAACGCCCGGGACCAATATGAGGCAAGGAGAAATATCGTTTATCAAATGCTAAGGGACATACCGGGTGTCATCTGCAAAAAATCCGAAGGGGCTTTCTATATGATTGCCCAACTTCCTGTTCCAGACGCAGAGACTTTTTTAATCTGGTTGTTGACTGACTTTGCCATTGACAACGAAACGGTGATGGCCGCACCTGCCGCCGGGTTTTATCAAACCACAGGGTTAGGAAAAAACGAGTTGCGCATCGCCTATGTTTTGGAAGAGGACGCATTAACAAAAGCCATTGCCATTCTAATCAAAGGACTGGAAAAATATCTTACATTGTTATAAAATCCGCTAAGGGTTTTGTATTATTTTAATTTTAGTAAAAAGGAGGCAAAAATGTCTGAAGAAACATTGTTAACGAAGAAAAGGAAGCTATCCTTCCCTTCGGCTTGGTTAATCGTCTTTATTCTATTAGTCATTGCGGCAGTATTAACCTATGTAATTCCCGCAGGATCTTATTCCACATTGCTTTACAATGAAGAGACTGCAGCATTCACCATCACCGCACCCAACGGGAACGAAAGCGAAATGCCTGCAACCCAGGAAACTCTTGACCAATACGGGATCAAGACAGATTTGGACAAATTGGTGGATGGTACTGTTTGGAAACCCATTGCGATTCCCGACAGTTACGAAAAGGTGGAGGCTCAGCACCAAGGGATTGTGGATGTGATTATGTCCACGGTAAACGGCGTATATGAAACCGTTGACATCATGTTCTTTGTCCTGGTTCTGGGAGGCTGTCTGGGGATTCTCACGTACACGGGAGCCTTTACAGCCGGCATCGGGGCCCTAAGCAGGGCAACAAAAGGCAAAGAGTATATTTTAATCATTGCCATGACTTTTTTAATCTCTCTGGGAGGAACCACTTTTGGTATGGCCGAAGAGACCATGGCCTTGTACCCTGTCCTTGTGCCGGTTTTTCTTGCAGCCAAGTATGACGCGCTGGTGTGTGTCAGTTCCATCTATATGGGATCTACCATCGGGTGCATGTTCTCAACTGTAAACCCCTTCTCTGCAGTCATTGCATCCAATGCGGCAGGAATTGACTTTACTTCCGGCATCTATTGGAGGCTTGGGGGATTGGTGGTTGGTGTCATCATCGTCATTTTATATATCATTCGATATGCAACAAAAGTAAAGGCAGACCCAACCAAATCCTTAATTTATGACGAAAGAGAAAAAATCGAAGCAGCATTTGAGCAAAAACATGAAATTGAGCCCCTCAATCCCCGTTATTCTATCGCTCTCATTGTTTTTCTTGCCTGCTTTATTGTCATGATTTATGGGGTCATCAACTTAGAATGGTGGTTCGGAGAGATGACGGCAGTCTTCCTTATCGGCGCCTTCGTCCTTGGGATTATCCTGAAAATGCCGGAAAAAGTCTTTTTTGAAGAATTTATCAATGGCGCATCCGCCTTGGTCGGCGTAGGTATCATTATTGGTTTTTCAAGAAGCGTCAATATTCTATTGGAAAACGGCAAAATTCAGGATACGATTTTGCAAAGCCTGATTAGTGGCATTGGAGATATGAATTCCTATGTATTCCTGATTGTGTTAATGTTTATCTTCCTAATTTTAGGTTTCTTCATTAACTCGTCCTCAGCGTTAGCCGTGTTAACCATTCCTATTATGGCTCCCCTGGCAGACGCCGTTGGATTGCCAAGAGAACTGGTCATTTCTGCATATATATACGGTCTTGGCATTATCACCGCCGTATCTCCTTGCAGTTTGGCATTGATTACCTGTGAAATGGTAAAAGTGCCCTATGTAAAATACGTAAAGTTTTTGTTGCCTCTCATGGGTATCTTGACCATATTAGCTGTGGTCATGTTATTGATGCAAGCTGCTTTTTCTTAAAAAGCGCCTATTGTGCAGCCGCGATCATGCGGCTGCACCACTTTTGTGAATCCAAAGATTCACATTGAAAGCACAAAAGGTGATTATCATGGATATCAAAAAAGAATTTGAAAAAAACTTGGAACGCTTTTCCTCAGATCTATCCGGATTGATTGCAATCCCCAGCATTGCCACTGATCCGGAAGGAGCGATGCCTTTTGGCAAAGAAGTTCAGCGAGCCTTTGAATATATGTTAACCCTTGGGGAATCCATGGGATTTTTGACGAAAAACGTAGACAATTATGGCGGCCATATTGATTGGCCGGGCAGCGAAGAAGGTGTGATGGCCATTGTTGGCCATGTGGATGTTGTCCCGGTGGGAAACGGTTGGTCTGTGGATCCCTTTGCCGGCATCATTAAGGATGGTTGGCTATATGGAAGAGGCGCTCAGGACGACAAAGGTCCAACCATGGCCGGCCTTTACGCCATGAAAATATTAAAAGACTTGGGATTTCAACCAAAAAAAACAATCCGCCTGATTTTAGGGTTAGATGAAGAAGCAAACTGGAACGGCATGAAATATTATTTAGAAAAAGAAGAAGCGCCTGATTTTGGTATTGTCCCTGATGCAGACTTCCCCCTCGTTCAGTGTGAAAAAGGGTTGTTGGAATTTGACTTAGTATGCCCTCCTCAGGAATTTAAACCACTGAACATACAACTCCCCCATTTAAAAAGTATGACTGGAGGAATTGCACCAAATGTGGTAGCCGGGTCTGCTCAGGTTCAAATATCCGGAACCACCGAAGTATTGCAATCCGCGAAAAAATCCATTGAGGAAAAAGCCGCCGAATTAGGATATGATATAAAAAGTGAAATAGAAGATGTGAATTTGAATATTACAGTTACCGGCGTCCCGGCCCATGCCGCGCTTCCCGAAAGAGGCAAGAATGCAATTTCCATGGCCTGCAACCTGTTAAGCCAACTATCTTTTTCCAACGAAGATGCCAATCATTTCATCGCCTTTTATCAAGACAAAATTGGATTTGCTCTTGATGGGAGCAAAATGGGATGTGCTATGAAGGATCACCTTTCAGGAGACCTGTCCTTCAACGTCGGCAAAGTGATTTTCAATCTAGATGAAATTCGCCTCACTTGCGATATCCGCTACCCTGTAACAAAAACCCAGGAATTGGTCTCCCAAGCCATAGAAAAAGGTATTCAGGATACTGGGTTTACCCTGGAAGTGTTTGACCATATACGTTCAATTTATCAGGAATCTAATAATCCGGTGGTCATCACGCTGATTGACACTTACCGGGAAATCAGTGGCGATGAAAAAACCCAACCTTCGGTCATTGGCGGCGCAACTTTTGCTCGTGCTATTCCCAATTGTATGGCCTACGGCGCCCTCTTCCCGGGGGATCCCGAATTGGAGCACCAAGTGGATGAAAGAGTTGAGATTTCACAGCTTATTCGTGCAGGGCATATTTACGCCGAAGCCATCTACCGCCTTACAAAATAGCCTTATAATACAATAAAAACACCGCAGATTCCATTTGACTCTGCGGTGTTTTTATTCTTATTCTAATGAATCCATAGGTAATGAATCCATGGGTAAATGGGTTTGAAGGCCTACACGGCCGCCAAAATATCTTTCACATAGTTTGGCAAAGCAAACGCCCCTTTATGGAGGTCAATGTTATAATATTTCGTTTTTAGTGCAAACTCATTCCATTTATCTTCTTGTATGTCTGCCACCGGATCCAGCCTCTTAGACGCAAATCCAAAATACCAATATCCCGAGGCATAGGTTGGCGTGTTAAAACCATATACCTTTGCAATGGGAAAGACTTTACGAAGCTTCCTATGAGCCTTTTGCATTTCCTCAATATCACCTTCATAAAAGGCGCCTTCGTGTTGGTTAATCAGAATGCCGTTATCACTTAAGATACGGTTGCAATTCTCATAGAATTCAATGGTGAAAAGTCCCTCTCCCGGGCCGGCCGGATCAGTGGAATCCACCAAAATCAAATCGTAGGAGTTGGCTTGGGCATCCGCAACAAATTTCAGACCATCCTGAATCATCAAATTTAATCGTGGCTCTCTTTGGTAAACATCCGCCATGGTGGGCAAATATTTCTCGCTCGCCTTGACCACAGACCCATCAATTTCCACCATATCAATTTTCTCAATAGACGGATATCTGGAAATCTCTCTGGCTGTCCCTCCGTCACCACCACCTATGATAAGTACCCGTTTAATCTCCGGATTTACCGCCATGGCCGGGTGGGTAATCATATCGTGATATACAAACTCATCCCGCTCTGTCACCTGCACATATCCATCCAACACCAAGACATTTCCATAGGTTTCGTTGTGAAAAATTTGAATTTTTTGGTACAAAGACTGTTCTACATGAAGAATTTCGTTTATTTTTAAGGACAACTTCACATCATCCTCGACATGATACTCTGAATACCATATATCACTATTTTTCATTAACATTTCTTTTCCCTTTCTTGACTCAACCTACTCCGGCAGGTTCTTGCCATAAAACACCTCATCCATTTCTTTTCTCACTTTAGCAATAATCATATTTAATTCTTCCGGGCTTAAGTCCTCTACCGAAAAATTAAAGAAGTAGTTATCCAAGTCAAAATTCTTCAATTTGCATTTTGTATGAAAAATATTTTCCTGGAAAATATTTACGTCAATGGTAAAGTATTGATCCAGCAAATCCTGCCTAATATAGTTTTGAATGGAATTTATTTTATGATCGATGAAAATCTTCTTCCCGTTGACTTTTCTCGTGAATCCCCGGACCCTGTAATCTAAAGTCATCATGTCTGCCGCAAAACTTTCAAGGAGATAATTTAATGCCATCAAGGGAGAAATTTCTCCACAGGTGGACACGTCAATATCCGCACGAAAAGTACAAATCCCCCCATCCGGGTGATATTCCGGATAGGTATGAACTGTAATATGGCTTTTATCAAGGTGTGCCGCAACAGAAGGGTTGCACAGATATTCCGGGTTTC
The DNA here is from genome assembly GCA_963676385.2 of Anaerovoracaceae bacterium. Taxonomy (GTDB): domain Bacteria; phylum Bacillota; class Clostridia; order Peptostreptococcales; family Anaerovoracaceae; genus UBA1422. Next base: position 308,795 of record CAXXMM010000002.1, on the reverse strand, counting down.
CAACCGGAATGGTTTGTACCTGAGATTTAGGCGGTTCGCTTTGTTCACAGATGAGCATGGTGACAGAGGCTCCCTGAGGGTCATAGTCCTGCACCGCAATATTTAATATTTTAGTTCCAATTATTTCTGATACATTGCATAAAATTTCCGTTAGTTTTTCAGCATTGTATTGTTCATCAATATACTCAATGTAAGATTCTCTGTCTGCAACCGTTTTGGTATAGCAGATATCATACAGGTTAAAACTTAATGTTTTGGTCAGATTGTTAAATCCATAAAGTGCTATTTTCTCGTTTTCCAATCGTTTCCCACATCCCTTCATTCACAATAATAGAAATATAATACAACATACGATTGTAGCACAAAAAATAAAAAAAGTAATGGGATTTGTAAAAGAAATCATCCCATTACTTCTCTGCGAATTATTTTTATTTTTGGTCCTGTTCAACGCTTATCTCATAATAGCGATCCCACTCAAAGTTACAATCTAAGCAACGATATACGCCACTGCCGGCATTTCCGCCACAGCAACAATTCACCACCGCTCTGCCTTCCTCCACATCATTTTTAATTTCCGGAATACATAGGGCACTGGCGGGGACAACCTTGGCAACTCTTGACGACCCACATTTATAACATTTTCTTGCCACTTATCTCACCTTCATTCACAAAGCATATTGCTCAATATCTCAAACAAGTAAATTCTTTATACTCATTTTTCAGATGTGTAAACACTAAAGTATCTTCTACCCTTGGTGATTCCGCAAAAATGTGGAAATACTCTCTTGAAAGAAGGTCACAAAGGTTTCCGTCATCATTTCCTGACTATCCGGCAAAACCCCTAAAGCCTGTTGGATGGCAATCCCATCCATAGCGGCAACCAGCAGTGCTGCAACGCCACGTTTATACGTATCATTTTTTATCTCAAAAGATTCTTCAAACAAGTTGGCCGTGTTTTCAATAATCGCCCGGTAGTTCTCTTCGTATTTTTTTCGAACCGGATGGTTCCTTGCAACAGCATCCATCAACAAAAGGATATACAACTTTTGCTCCTCCGATTTAGAAAGACGCGTTCCAACCTCTGATGCAATTTCTTCCAGCAGTTCCCTTCCTTTCTTATGGTTTTCATTTTTGACGGACTCCGCTAAGCGATGGGTAAATTGCAAGGATTGTTTTATTACATCAAATAGCAATTCATCTTTATTTTTGTAATGGTGATAAATTGCTCCCGTGGTTAGCCCAGCCTTGTTGGCAATCTTTCGAACCGTCACTTCTTCCATGGGATTTTGTTGCATCACTAAAATTGCCGCATCTATAATCCGCTGTTTTCTCGTGTTGACTTCCTTCATGGCCATTCTCCCGTTCTTTATCTTTTGCCCTATCATACCACAGAATATTCTTATTGTGCCAGAGATTTCACCTCCTGATATCCTGCCAAATCTGTGTAAAGTTCTGCCTTGTATGGATTTCTCCCGGTCTTCTTTACTTTATAAAACATATATACAACGACTCCAATATTGCTTGCCAAGGCCAACGCGCCCCAGAAGGTGTATACCACCGGATTGTAAGTAGACGTGACCATATACTTCCCCTGATCCAAAAACGAAGGAAAAGTTTGAGCAAACATACACCAAATGGCCAAAGTCTGAGCCCGATGTTGCAGCCAAGCGCCTTTTCCCAAGGTAAAGGAACAAAGGGTTGGCGCAAATAGCAGTGCAAATCCCGCATACCAAGAATGGGTAGGAATGCAGTTGTATGTGTAGGTAAAGTTCCAAAGGTCGTATGCGATAATCCAAAACCAGAGCATATCCGGCCAAAGCATATCCCGACTGCCATCCTTTTGGGTTTTCTTTCGAATGACAATTCCAAACCAGCCGGTGATTGCAATGATATTCAAAAGTCCGGCAATCCCATTCATGATGTTCCAAGGTCCACCTAAAACCCCGGTTACTTCCCCTTCAATGCCGCCGGAATTGACCATCCAATATTCAATGCCCACTTGGAAATCCCGAGTCACAGCCTCCAAAATATTGATGGCAAGGATAAGGGGTGGAAAACAAAGTGCCAGTTTATAATTGGCCAGTCTCCAGGTGACTTCTCCGGTCAATTTGTCTTTTTTCTCCCAATGCCGAATGGCCCAAAATCCGATACAACCCGCCGTAGACGAATATACTTTTGCCAAATGGAACCAATCCGTATAAGTCTGTTCCTTTAGAACAGTAAACCACATGATGCTTAAAACCACCGGCAAGACAATAAAACTAAAGAATCCTGCCCATTTCCACCGACGTGCAAACTCATTAAATACAAATAGTCCTGCAAAGACTACCAGCCAAATGCCCCAACCTGACCAGAAGGTAGCGCCATCGGCAGCGTTAAAGGTAAACATAATACTCCTCCGTTTCCTGATAATTACAATAGTAATAATAAATCTTTAGTATGCAATAATTTCTTTGATGACAAACTCTTTCCCCGGCACAATCTCAATGGAAAGTTTCATATCTTCCAAGGACGTTCCATCTACCGCAGCCGGATAACATGCCTCTATATAATGGGGAACCACCGGTGCCATTTTTCCAATTTGAAGTACTAAAGCATCAACCTTGGTAAGGTGGTTTTCAGCCACAAACCCCTCCACGGTTTTTACAATTTCAATGACAATCCCCAGTTCATGCATTTTGTTCCCTCTTAACCCTGGATCCCCAGTTTCTGTTTTATGTTTTTTATGGCAATTTTACCTTTTCGTTTCAGCGCATGCCTAATCACAATGGACTTCATGTCAGGCAGCGCCGCTCCTTTTCCATCATAGACACGTGTCAATGAAATGGCATCAAATTTACATTTGGTTGTGCACACTCCACAACCAACACAAAGGAACTCATCTACCACTGTTGCTCCACAACTTAAACATCGTTCCGTTTCTCGCAGTACCTGTTCCTCGGTGAACGTCCCCCGTCTGTCGCTGAAGGATTGATCCATGCCATGATTCGATTCCACAGGAGACTCTCTCTTTACAAAATCGTATCCCTCCAAATCTAAATTTTCTTTATCCAAAGCATGATATTCCCGTTTGCTCCTTCCAATGGTCAAACTCTGGCCTGGTTGCACAAAGCGATGAATGGAAATTGCCGCCTGCTTCCCTTGGGCAATGGCATCTATGGCAAATTTTGGACCCGTTACCGAATCTCCACCACCAAATACATCGGGTTGGGTGGACTGATAGGTAAAGGAATCCACTTTCAGGGTTCCGTTGGGATTGGTTTCCATCTGGGTATTTTCCAAAAGTCCTCCCCAGTGAATTCCCTGACCTACGGAGACCAAAACAGTTTCTGCCATAAGGGTGGTCTGGTCTTCTTCATCAAACCTTGGAGAAAACTTCCCATTCTCATCAAATACCGATAAACATTTTTTCAGTTGGACTCCCACAACCTTGCCATTCTCTCTGATGATGCGAACCGGACCCCAGGAATTCATTATACCGATTCCTTCTTCCTTTGCCTCCGACAATTCTTCATCCAAGGCAGGCATTTCTTCTCTGCTTTCCAGACAAACCATGGTAACTTTAGTTGAACCAACGCGAGTAGCGGATCTGGCCACATCCACAGCCACATTTCCTCCTCCGATTACCACGGTATGCCCTTTTAACATTGGAGTCGCTCCAATGTTTATAGCTTTGAGAAAATCAACGCCGTAAAGAACCCCTTCTCCTTCCTCTCCTTCAATCCCCAGTTTTCGGGTGCCTTGAGCCCCAATGGCCAAGTAGAACGCTTCAAAGTTCTCCTTACGAAGTTGGGTCAATGTAATATCTTTTCCCACCTCAACACCGGTTACAAAGGTCACCCCCATCTCTCGCAACACATCGATTTCACTGTTAATGATGTTTTTTTCCAACCGGAAAGCCGGAATGCCTAGGGTCAACATTCCTCCTAGGGCAACTTCTTTTTCAAAAACCGTCACTCGATATCCGTCTAACGCCAGAAAATAAGCACAGGTCAAACCAGCAGGGCCGGTGCCCACAACGGCGATTTTATTGCCGTATTGATGGCGAATGGTGGGAATATATCGATGTTCCGCCTTGAAATCCTGTTCAGCGATGAATTTTTTAATATCATCAATGGCCACCGGATCATCCACTTCTCCCCGGGTACATTCTGTTTCACAACTCTTGGGACAAATTCTGCCACAAACCGCAGGAAATGGGTTTTCATGTTTGATTAATTCCAATGCCTCTTTATATTTGCCCATGGATGCAAGTTTGATATACCCTGGAATTGCAATATGTGCCGGGCATTTGGTTTTGCAAGGAGATGTCCCGCTATCCAATACTTCTTTCCGGTTATACCGGTAATCTACATTCCAATGTTCCGGTCCCCATGACGTATCCCCAGGCAAATCTTTTCTGACAGGAATTTTGACCGGGGTTTTGGTGCACAGTTTTTGCCCCAATTGCAGGGCATTAACCTGACATCCTTCCACACACTCCCCACAACCTACGCACTTTGTGGAATCCACCTTGGATACATAGTTGGAGCGCACCATGTCCGGATTTAAGTACATTTCGGCAGACCGAAGTGCCAAACAGGAACATCCGCAGCAATTGCAAATGGCATGGGTTTTTCCCGATCCATCCGTGTTGGGGATTTGATGAACCAATCCGTTTTCTTCTGCCCGCTTAATGATGTCAAAAGCTTCCTCTCTAGTAATGGCTCGTCCCCGGCCGGTACGTACATAGTATTCTGCGGCGTGGCCCAGCTGAATACACATGTCTTCCTTTAAATGTCCGCACCCCTCTCCCATGGCTTCTCTGGCGGTTCTGCAGGAACAATCCGATACCGAAAATTTCTCGCTTTCATTCAGATATTTGGATATTTCCTCGTAGGATGCTCTTCTGGATTCTCCGTCAATGGCCATTTCGATGGGAATGACCCGCATCAGTCCGATGCCCACCGGAAAATTTCCGGCGGTTGCCGGTCCCCGTGCCCGTCCATATTCTTCAAAGGCTTCTGCAATTTGAGGATATTTACGAACATTTTCTTTGTTGTTTACCATCATTTCCATAATGCCCGGCACCCAAGAATCATGCCAGTACTGGTCTACTCCGTCAATTTTATTGACAAAACTGACGCCTGCCATAGAAAGATCCCATAGCAAACGGCTGGTTTCCTCTGTTGACTTTCCGCAACGCTTACCAATATCTTCCGCAGATCTAGGTTCACGAAATGCCAAATGCATGGCCACATCTGCCATATCGTCTGTCACCACAGGTTCAAGAATTTTATATTCCGGATCATTTTCTGTAAACGCATTCTTAGCGGTCATTTTCCGATTGCTGATTTTGTTGGCCAGGGCCAGTACTTTTTCTTTCGCCATTTTCTGTTCCCTCCTGGGTTTTTCATCATCAAACGCTATCCTCCAATGGGATTCTTCCCACAAAAGTAATGGATTATTGGTTATTCCATTGATTGACTTCTTCTTTGAGCCACTCCACCCATGGCTCAAAACCCTCTCCCGTCTTGGCGGAAATGGGAAAAACAAGAATATTTGGATTCAACGCTTTGGCCCTCTTGATGACCGCCTCAATATCAAAATCAAAATAATCTTTTGTATCTATTTTGTTAATCAGCAGCACATCTACAATGGAAAACATCAGTGGATACTTTAATGGCTTGTCATCTCCTTCCGGGACACTTAATATCATTGCATTCTTAACGGCTCCAGTATCAAATTCTGCAGGACACACAAGATTTCCCACATTCTCAAGAATCACTAAATCCAATTGGCCTTCGGGAAGTCCTGCCAGACCCTGCCTTGTCATACCGGCATCCAAGTGACACATACCGCCGGTATGGACCTGTACCACCCCAGTACCCGTCTCTGCTACTTTTCGGGCGTCTACATCCGAATCAATATCCGCCTCCATCACACCAACACGTAAAGTATCTTTTAAATACTCCAGGGTTTGAAGCAAGGTTGTGGTCTTTCCTGATCCGGGGGAAGACATGACATTTAACAAAAACGTCTTTTCTTTCTTTAACTCTTTCCTCAAAGTCTCGGCTTCCTGATGGTTATTTTCAAAAACGCTTTTTTTGATTTCTAACACTTTATATGGTTTCAATGGCTTCCTCCTCTTTGCATTCTAAAGTTCGGTAGAAAACATAACGCTTGTTATGTTTTCTACCTTCAAAATACCACATTGTAGTTTTTTTGTCAATAAAAAAAGACCGGCCCAAAGGCCGGCCATGGTGCATTTCATTTTCTGATGTCTAAATTGATTTTTCCATCGGTTATTTCAATAATGCGATCCGCTTTTTCCGCAATATGCCGGTCGTGTGTAATAATGATAAATGTAGTGCCAAATTTTTCGTTAATGTCATGGAGTAAATTGTAAACATTCTCTGTAGAGACTGAATCCAAATTTCCCGTGGGTTCATCTGCAAGAATAATAGCCGGATCATTGATGAGCGCACGGGCAATCGCCGTTCTTTGCTGTTGTCCGCCAGACATTTTTGTCGCATTATTATTCATGACCTTTTCCAGCCCTACAATTTTCATTAATTCCATTGCCTTGTCTTTGATTTCTTTATTTGCTGGGCCTCCCCCGATACGATAGGGCATGAGTACGTTTTCCAACGCAGTGAATTCCGGTAACAAATAATGAAATTGAAAGACAAAGCCGATATACTGATTTCTCAACTGTGCAAGGTCGTTTTTTTTCATCTTTGAAGTGTTGACGCCATTAATAATGACTTCACCGGATGTGGGTTTATCCAAGGTTCCAATAATATTCAACAAGGTGCTTTTGCCGCTTCCGGATTGACCAATAACAGAACTAAAGCCTCCCCTTTCAAATGTCAAATTCACATCTGTAAGAACTTGGGTCTGGACAGTGGTTCCATAAATTTTATTAATATGATTCAGTTGCAATATATTTTCCATATCTGCTCCTTTAATTGTTTCTAATGATATCGATGGGATCCAGTTTGGCAGATTTCCTGGCCGGAATCAAGGATGCCAGCACGCAGGCAAGGACTGCAACACAGGCAGAAAACAGGATAAAATTTGGACTAAAACTTAATGGAACAACCGGTGTTCCATCTGCATTTCTGGCAAAGGCAGTGAAAGCGGCAGACAATCCAATACCAAATCCCACCCCAGCGATGGCGCCAAACACCCCTAATACAAAGCCTTCTGTCATAAACACCAGACTTGCGGTCCGGTTCTTAATTCCCATAGCTTTCAAAATCCCAATTTGTCTGGATTTTTGCATGACTGTAATGGCAAGCACACTGGCAATCCCCAGCAATACCGACAGCATGACAAATACCTGAATCATTAAGCTAGAAATACTTTGACCCTGCAAACCACTAAGTAATTGTTCGTTTTGGGCCTTCCAATTTTGGACTGCGTAGTTTTTGCTTCCAAGATTTTTGGAAATAGCCGATGCAATGATATCTGCATCAAATACATCTTTCCGGTTTACTTGGATTTCAATGGCACTTATTTTGTTGGGTGCTATGGATATTTTTTGTGCTGTGCTCAAAGTGGTAACGCACCAACTTTCATTAATTTGGGCCACCTTTAAGTCAAAGAAACCAACAATCTTACCGGACACAGTTCTTTTATCTGTGGTTACAAAATTTATTTTGTCTCCAATGGACAATCCATTTTTCTCTTGAAGGACCGATCCAATCATAAATTCCCCTTTGGTTTTTGGCAGCCTTCCTTCTGTTAAATAACTGGAAAAATCATATATTTTATCCGCTTTGCTTATTTCAAAACCACGAATCACAACTGATGATGCGGCGTCTCCATCCAAAAACGCTGCAGTATCAAGGGCCGGAGATACATACTTAATCCTGTTGTCTGTCTGTTGAATTTTATTGATTACGGCAGAATCCGCTTTCATAAGTTCATTGTCTTTCACATCTGTCACCGTAATCTGGGACGAATTTCCGATGGTTTTATCCACCAGGCTAGCCTGCAACCCCAATATCAGAGATCCAATAAAAATCTGTACCGCCACACCAATGCCGATGCCAAGGATAATAACCACAGTCTGAGTCTTATTGGATTTCAAAAAACGAAGGGCAATACCCGTACTCAGTTTCATACCATTATTTCCTTTCGACAGTTTTTTCTTTTTGTACAAGAGCCTCAATGTCATCAAAATCCCGTAGGTAGAAGTCCGCGCCCACGGCTTTCACATGGTCCGGGTTGGAGTCAAATGCATATCCTCCAACTACGATCTTGACAGAGGAATCCACCAGTTGCCTTAAATCCCCCACAATTTTCTTTGTAATTACCACGTGGAAATAATTGCTGACACTGATGGCAACAAGATTGGGATGGAGAATTTCTACGCCATTAAGAAAATCTGTATATGGCGTGTTGCTTCCCACAAATACAGTATTGTAACCACAAATTGTCATATAATCTGCGGTCATTCTTGCCCCCAAATCATGGTACTCTTCAGGAGGGCAAAGCACCACCGCTGTTCCATGCCTTCCAACATTTCGCCTGGTTTTCTCCTGAAGAACATAGGGAAAGCAACTTTCCACAATGGTCCGAAGAATAGCTGTACGCACGTGTTCCTGCCAAATGCAAATCCGTTTGTCATCCACTGCACAAACAGTATTATTGATTGCAGGCGTAAGAACCTCCGAATACAACTGAATCACATCCATTTTACCAGTGCTCAATAATTCATGGGCATAGTGGAAGGCACCTTCCTTATCCTCCAAGGTCAATAGCGATGAAAATTTATTGTAGTATTTTTCAATTTCCATAGGCTTCCCTTTCTTTGCTGTCTTGATGGATATATATACATTTCTTTTGAAGAAATCAAACACCAAATTATTTGGATAGGACTTCTTCAACAAATATTTTTGCAATTTTTGCGTCGAATTGGGTCCCTGCCATCCGCAGAATTTCTGTTTTAGCCGATTCTATTGACATGGCCCCCCGATAAGGTCTCTCCTCTATCATTGCGTCATATGCATCCACAATGGCAATAATTCTTGCCAGTACCGGGATTTCTTCCCCTCGAAGCCCTCTTGGATAGCCGGTTCCGTCCCAACGCTCATGATGAAATAGTACAATGTCTGAAATGGGATTTAGTTCTGTAATGGCTTGGGTAATTCTCCAGCCCACCTCCGGATGTTTTTTTATCAGTCCCCATTCTTCTTCCGTCAATTTTCCTGATTTTTGAAGAATGCTTAAGTCAATGCTGATTTTTCCGATGTCATGAAGCGAAGCTGCCAGTTCCAAAATATCCAACTCCATGCCGGACAACTTGACAGCTCGGCCCAACTGTCTGGCCAATGTGGCCATTCTGTTGCAATGTTCCTGAGTCTCGTAACTTTTTTCATGAAGTGTCGCCATAATGGATTTCATCAAGGTACTGTGAGTTCCTTTGCGTCCCAGCAACTTTCGACGATACATATACTCCTCTGCTTCTAGGATCACTTCATCCAAGGAGGTCTCTCCTGTTTCTTTAACGGCAAAACCCATAGAAATACTGGTTAATTGAAGTTCGTCATTCTGTTTCATTTGAGTGCCCTGACATTGGTTGTTGATTGCCTCAAAAATTGGTTCAATTTCTTCATTTCCTGTTCTTGGAAAGAAAACACAAAATTCATCCCCACCTGTACGTACTGCCACATCAGATTCTTTGCAAGCATTCTTTAGGATTTCAGCCGCGGTGATAAGCAAATGGTCTCCTGCCACATGTCCAAAGGCATCGTTCACCAACTTTAATCCGTCAACATCGCAAACGATGACGGAAATCGGCAGATTTTCTTCCGTGTCGATGTTCTGTTTTTCTGATTCATAATTGGCCCGGTTGTATAGCCCTGTAAGGGCATCATGGCAACCAAGATATTGTATGCTTTCTTCTCTTATTTTTCGCTCTGTAATGTCACGCCCCACACCGATTACACCAGCTACATTCCCCTGAATATCCAAATGGGTAGTTTTAATCAATTCAATAATGGCCTGCCTCCCATCCGGATAGGTAAAGGCTTCTTCAAATTTAAAGGGAGAATTATCTAACGATGTGCTGCAACCAAACTGGGAAAAAGCCGCCGTCACATTTTGGCCAAATACCTGTTCAGGTGTTTGGCCAAAAAAATCCTCTTCCTTCATATTAGCATATCGTTCAAAAGCTTTATTGCAGCCAAGATAACGACCATGAGTATCTACATAAAAAATCCAGTCTTCTGTGGAATCAATCAAAGACTTCAAAAGAGATTGCTTTTCTAAAACTTTTTTCAGCGCCGAATAAATCAACAGATAAAAAATCACCGCCGTTATCAAGACATAAAAAATCCCCTTCACAGTACTTGCAGCATACACTTGAGGGATATCAGTAAAAATGGTATTGGACAAAATGTCTGTACCGACAATCCAAATAATTCCAATTACAAGGTAAATGGTTATAATCTTTAAGGATTTTGACTTTGCATCATCAATTCTATGTTCTTTCATATCCTTCCCCCATTTACTCTATTACGCCTATACAAAAGGTGCCCTGCGTATGGCAGGACACCAGATTTTTTGCTCATGCTTCAGGCTATACCGCCATTCCTTTTTTATTATACCATCAATTACTGATAAAGGAAAGCACCTTCCCAACCCACATGGCATATCCACAGCAATAGGCTTGGAATTAGATTTCAATACCTGCTTTTTCTTGTGTAGGAAGTATGCAACAATTCATGAGAAAGATGTCCAAGAGGTTGACCCAAATATTCGTCATATAATTTCTGTATGTACGGATTGTCATGGGACTTTCGAAGCTCTTTCCCTTCATCTTCGGCATACAATGCCTCGATACGCCTTAACCTTTTTTCTTTGTCTGTCAATCTAGGTTGTCCACCACCACTGATACAACCTCCCGGGCAACCCATCACCTCAACAAAATGGTAAGGTGAGTTGCCGGATTCTATTTCTTCCATTAACTGTGATGCGCCAACAAGACCACTGGTGGTTGCCACCTTCACAGTGACTCCATTAAGGAAACCCCACTCTTCTTTGGCTCCTTCAATAAGGAATTCCGCAGTTTTGATTCTGTCTAACCCTTGAATTGGTTTGACATGAAGTTGATCAAAGGGCAGTTCTCTACCCGTTACAACCTCATATACAGTCCTCAATGCCGCTTCCATCACACCTCCCGGAACCCCAAAAATATCCGCTGCCCCTGTGGACAATCCCAGTGGATTATCGAAATCAGATGGTTTCAACTGTACAAAATCAATTCCTGCATCCTTGATCATTTTGGCCAACTCTCTGGTGGTCAATACCGCATCCACATTGGGCTCTCCATCATTAATCATTTCAGGCCTAGTAATCTCATATTTTTTTGCTGTACACGGCATTACTGATACCACATACATATCTTTGGGCTGAAGTCCAACTTTAGGAGCAAAATAACTTTTCACCAAAGCCCCCAACATCATATGCGGAGATTTGCAGGAGGATAGATTGGATAATCGATCAGGATAAAAGTGCTCAATATAATTAATCCATCCCGGGCTGCAGCTGGTAATCATGGGCAAGATTGGAATGTCATTCCCTTCTGAAAACCCGGTTTTTTCCAATTGCTGTTTATTGATTACCCCGGCCCCATAAAAATACTGGGCCAATCGTTTCAACAATTCAGTTCCCTCTTCCAATATGGTCAAATCAGCGGCGAAATTCGTGTCAAAAACATAATCAAAATTCATTTCCCGAAGAGCGCTGGCCATTTGTCCCGTCACACAATTTCCCGGTTCGTACCCAAACTCTTCCCCCAACGCCGCCCGAATCGCAGGTGCTGTTTGGATTACCACCGTTTTGGATGGATCCTGAAGAGCTTTCCAAACTGCCGCGGTGGCATCTTTTTCTTTCAAGGCATCCACCGGGCAAACAGTAGTACACTGGCCACAGAAACTGCAAGCTGATGAATTGAGAGGCAAATCCTGCCCCGGGCTAATGACCGTAGCAAACCCCCTAAACTGAGGATTTAATATGCCAACACCTTGCACCTCATTGCAAATCGTTACACACCGCCTGCACAAAATACATTTCGATGCATCCCGCACAATGGAAGGAGATGTACAATCAATGTATGCCTTGGATTTTTCACCTTCAAAGCGGGAACTATCAATCTGAATTAATTCTCCTAACTCTTGGAATTCACAATTTCTGTTACGGCCGCATTGAAGGCAATCCTTTGGATGATCTGAGATCATCAATTCATAAATCACTTTCCTTGCATCCCGAACCCGCTTGGTGTTGGTATGAATCACCATACCTTCAGTCGCCGTAGTAATGCAAGATGCCTGAAGATTTTTTGCCCCTTCCTGTTCTACCACACAAATTCGGCAAGATCCGTATTTATGAACATTCTCTAGATAGCACATGGTTGGAATCCGTATGTTGTTTTCCTTTGCTGCTTCCAATATGGTTGTGCCGTCTTCAACACAAATTTTTTTGTTGTTGATTGTTAGATGTACCATTTTGTTTTCCTCCCACTTCTACAGTCTTCGGTCACAGCGCAGGCATCGCATGGACTCAGCAATGGCGTTGAGTCGATGAAAACCTAGGCAAACTTCATCAAAGTTATCTATTCTTTCATCCGGTTTTAAATAATCCATCATAAATCTGTTGTGCTCCGTTACTTCCCCATCATCTTGATTCATAGGAATGTCAATTGGCTCCCCTTTATTGAGTTGTCCCAAACCTCCCAGATATTTGTCGATTTCCGAGGCCGCCTTTTTTCCGTCTGCAATGGCAGTAATCACCACATCAGATCCCCGTACCACGTCACCACCGGAAAAGACTCCTTTCATGGAAGTCATCCTTGTATCAGGATCTACCACAAAGGTTCCCATGGGCGTTGCCTCCACCTCTTCTTTCCGTACAAATGGAAGATCGGAGTACTGACTAACAGCAGGAATCACAAGGTCTACATCAAAAACAAATTCTGATCCCTGAACATCGCAAGGTTTCTTTCTTCCATCAAAATCAAACCCGGAAAGTTCCATTTGAATTAATTTTATTTGCGTTACCTTGGTATCTCCAATGAATTCCAACGGACGAACCAACGGGTGAATGATAACACCCTCTTCAATTGCTTCCTGAATTTCAGATGGATCAGCCGGCATATCATCACAGGTGCGTCGATAAAAAATGTGTACCTCTTTTGCACCCTTTCGAATGGACACCCTAGCTGCATCAAAGGCCGTGCTTCCGCCACCAATAACGGCTACGATACCCTCCAAATCCATTTTCTTCCCAAGGTTTACATCTTTCAGCAAATCAAATCCATGGTAAACCCCAGGCAAACTTTCTCCCTTAATGCCAACCTTTCGGGACAACTGTGCCCCGGTGGAAATATAGATTGCCTGATGCTTCTCTTTGAGTTGATCAAAGTCAATATCCTTTCCCACCTCTACACTTGTCATGATTTTGACACCTACTTGCCTGATGGTGTCAATTTCTTTGCCTAAAACCGCTTTGGGCAATCGATATTCGGGAATGCCAAAAATCAAAACACCACCGGCAACCGGTTGGGCTTCATAAACTGTGACATCGTACCCCAATCGAGCAAGATAATATCCACAGGTCAGGCCGGAAGGCCCTGCACCAATAATACCAACGGATTTGTTTTTTTGAGGAAAAACCAAATCCACAAATGGATCATTATTTTTAAATATTTCATCCGCAACATATCGTTTCAGGTCCGAAATGGCCAAGGGTTCATCCATCTGTCCTCTTCTGCATTTGCTCTCGCAAGGGTGGGTGCAGACCCTTCCACATACTGATGGAAATGGGTTTTCCTGTCGAATCAACTGATAGGCATCTTTGATTCTACCCGCAGAGATTAAGGCGAGATAGCCTGGCACATTGACGTTGGCGGGGCATGCGTTTTCGCAAGGGGAAATAAACAATTCTGAGCAGACCCCTGCCCTACAGTACTTGTATTTAATATGTTCATCGTACTCTTCCCGGAAGTATTTTATGGTGCTAAGGACCGGATTGGGTGCCGTCTGCCCCAGTCCGCATAAGGCGGTATCCTTTATGGTATTGGCAAGCTCTACTAGCAATTCCACGTCGCCTTCTTTACCTTCACCTCGAGTAATCCTTTCTAGAATTTCCAGCATCCGCTTGGTCCCAGTTCGACATGGCACACATTTACCGCAAGACTCGTCTTGGACAAACTCCATAAAAAATCTGGCCACGTCCACCATGCAGGTGTCCTCATTCATACTAATGAGCCCGCCGGACCCCATGATAGCCCCTAACTCTACAAGAGAATCATAATCAATGGGGGTGTTTAAGTGGGCCTTGGTCAGGCAACCTCCGGAAGGTCCTCCTGTTTGAGCAACTTTGAATTTCTTTCCCTTGGGAATCCCTCCTCCAATGCCAAAGATAATTTCCCCTAAAGTAACCCCCATAGGCACTTCAATCAAGCCTGTGTTATTAATGTCTCCCGCCAAAGCAAAGACTTTGGTTCCCTTGCTTTTTTCAGTACCCAGTTGGGCAAACCAATCCGCACCATTTAGGATAATTGAAGATACATTCCCTAAGGTTTCCACGTTGTTAATGACTGTGGGCTTTCCATACAATCCGGAATCTGCCGGATATGGAGGTTTTTGATTTGGTTCGCCTCTTCGTCCTTCCACCGACTTCATTAACGCGGTTTCTTCTCCACATACAAAAGCGCCCGCTCCAATTCTGATTGCCACATCAAAATCGAAGCCAGTGCCAAATATATTTTTGCCTAGAATGTTTTTTTGTCTAGCATCTTCGATTGCCTGTTCCAACACTTCAATAGCAAGGGGATATTCTGCCCGAACATATACAAATCCCTGATTTGCACCGACTGCATATCCGGCAATAGCCATCCCTTCCAATACTGCATGGGAGTTCCCTTCCAATAAACTACGATCCATGAAAGCTCCCGGATCCCCCTCATCTGCGTTACAGATAATATATTTCTGCTCCCCCGGTGTCTTTGCCGCCAAAGACCACTTCACACCGGTGGAAAACCCACCGCCGCCTCGACCCCGAAGTCCGGATTTCTTTACCTCCTGAATGACTTCTTCAGGAGTCATGTTTTCCAGCGCTTTTGCCAATGCGTAGTAGCCGTCATGGGCAATATATTCTTCCATTGATTTATGCCCAATCATGCCGCAATCCCGCAGCACTCTTTTGTTTTGACCTTTGAAAAATGTGATATCGCGCATTTGTGGGATTTTTTCTCCTGTCACCCCGTCGGTATAGCAAAATTCTTCCACCACCTGATTCTCCACTAGATGTCGCTTAACAATTTTTTTCATGTCTTCGGGTTTTAACTTACAATAAAACACACCATCCGGCATTACCGTAAGCCGTGGGCCAACTTCGCAAATCCCAATGCATCCAGTTAAACTTAATTTTACCTTGTCCCGAAGCCCTTCCTTTTCCAACTGGGCAATCAGGGCGTCTCTCACTTCCACGCAATTTGAGGACACACAACCGGATCCAGAACAAAATAGCAACGTCCTTTCGTATTGCCCTTCCTCTTTCAGGAATTGAGTCTTAACAGTATCTAAATCCTTCACCGAGTTGATGATTTTATACTTAGACATTTCAACTACCTCCCACCATCATATTGTTTGAGAATTTGCTGAAGTTTGTTGGGGTTCACTCGTTTATATACTTTATCATCCACTTTGATGGCAGGTGCAAGACCGCAAGCTCCCATGCATCGAACCACCTGAAGAGAAAATTTCATATCCGCAGTGGTTTCTCCAACATCAATGCCAATGGTTTCTTTCAGTTTTTCAATTATTTTTTTGCCGCCCCTCACATAACAAGCAGTACCCAAACAGGTACAAATCGTATGTTCTCCTTTTGGCACGGTGGAAAAATAGGTGTAGAATGTCAGCACACTCCCTACTTTTGACACCGGCAAATTCATCTGCTTGGCAATATATGTCTGAACATCCGTTGGTAAATAGCCAAAAATAGCCTGCCCCATATGGAGAATTTGAATGAGATTACTTTCTTTTCCTTCATATTCTTTTATTACTTCATCCAGCAATGCGAATTTTTTCTCTTCGCTTAAGTCTTTGCATGCTTCGTTTTCTAAGACATTAGCCATATAAGCACCTCCGATCCTTATTTGACAATATTTTAACACTCCCCTTTTATAATAGCAAGAATATTCAGAAAATCTTTTTCTTCTTGGAATCAGAAGGCTTCCACAGGTTGATCTCTTGTTTTTTTCAACATAAAAGCAACACCGATTTTGGTGTTGCTTCAGTTTATCCAATGATATAATTCTAACTGGCATGGATTATTCTAATTCCTCTTCATGGTAAAATCGTTCTCCATTTTTTTCATCATAATATACACGGAATCTTTTGTTATTTTTGGGATCAATGGTCACCTCTTCAGTTCGGATATATCCAAATGGGATTTTTGTCCCATGATTCTTGTGGTATCTTTTGTCAATACACACTAAAGAAATGACAGTTACCAGAATTGCAATGCCAGCAATCACGCCACAAAATGCAAGAAGGAAGATTGTATCGTCCATGGGCATTATTCCTTTTCTACCACTACTGCAGTGCCATAAGCAAGTACTTCACTCATGTTTTGTCCAATTTCACTGGAATCGAATCTCATCATGACCACTGCGTTTGCCCCCATGGCTGCCGCATTTTTCACAAGACGGTCAATGGCTTGTTTTCGCGCATCTTCCAACATCTCTGTATACTCATGAATTTCTCCGCCCACCACACTGCGAAGGCCCGCCACAATATTTCCACCAATCCCTCGGCTTCGGACAATAAGACCAAAAGCCTGGCCTTTTACTTCAACTACTTTAAACCCTTTTAAATTCTCCGTTGTTACAACTATCATATTTTCTCCTCTCTTTGGCTTTGTGAAAGCCTGTTGTTTACTTAAGTTGATTCTTTTTTGCTCTGACAAACTCCATAGATTCTTTCCCCGTCATCTGGTCGACATCAATGGCATAGATAATTGACGCGCCACATTCATGCACCTCCTTGGATTTTTTTTCTTCCGGTTGCTCCCCGGAATATTTTTCTACCATAGCGCGGAACGCATCATCTCGCTCTGCCCCTTCCACAATTCTTGCTTTTCCAAAAATCACAACACTTCGAAAGTATGTAGTGTATTCTGCACTGACAATGGTGTCTTCATCAACAACAGTAAAGGAAACTTTTTCGTGTTGCTTCATTGCATCCACTTTATGGCCTGCCTTTGCCGAATGAAAATAGATTTTTCCATGATAATATGCATAACTTAAAGGAACGGTGTAAGGATAGTCATCATCTCCCAAACAACCAAGGATACCATTGGTTCCTCGCCAAAGCACTCCTTCATTCTCTTCCTGGGGCAACAATTGCTTAAATCGTCTCATTTCTCTGAACATTTTTACCTCCAATTATTTCCCTTGTCCTTCACTGGATATCTCAGTTGAGATCCCACAGTTCTCAAAGAATTCCTTTATTTCAGCAAGGCGCTTCGCTGTTGTGGGCTGAAAGACTTCCTGATTTTTCCCAATATGCTGACTTTTTGATACGCCCAACTGGTGATAAGGCAACAACATTACTTGGTTCAACCTGTTTTTCATCAAAAATCCCCTGGTTTCCTCAATGATTTCATCTGTATCATTTAAATCCTTTATCAACGGCATTCGAATGATTATTTTTGGTTGAATGACCAAATCAGAGGCCAACATCCTTAGGTTGGAAAGAATCACATCATTGTCTACTCCGGCATAATCCTGGTGCAAACCCCTTTGAATCAACTTTATATCGTACAATATGTGGGTGCAATTGCTATTGGATGCCAAAGTTTTCAATGTTTCATAATCTCCATATCCTGAGGTGTCCAATGCCACATTGATTTGCGCCTCTTTGCAGGCGGCAATGATCCCATTCACAAAATCCGTTTGGCATAGCAACTCCCCCCCGCTAATAGTTATACCACCATTGGTATGGAGATAAAAGTCTTTGTCTTGCCCCACAACCTCCATGACTTGAGATACGGTCATCCAACTGCCTGCCGCATTCAAGCCCTTAGCATAACAGACCTCTGTGCATTTCATACATTGGGTACAATGATTCCAATGGATTGACACTTTTCCATCGGGGAATGAAATAGCGTCGGTTGGACAGGTGGAGGCACAAACCCTGCAGCCAATACAGCTGGCCGGGGATACAATGACTTGAATGTTATCATCAATTAGCTCAGGATTGTGACACCATTTGCAATTCAAAGGGCACCCCTTCAGAAAAACGGTGGTACGAATCCCAGGACCATCATCTGTGCTGAATTTTTGTATCCCACCTACAATTCCCTTTATCATTTCCTTCATCAGCATCTCCCTAAATGGGCAGTTCTTTGGATAATGGTTTCTTGGGCAGCCCGATCCAGTTCGGTAAAGTATGCCATATATCCTGCTACCCTAACCATGAGCCCCCGATAATCTTCAGGATGCTCTTGGGCTTTCTTTAGGGTTTCTGTATCTACCACATTAATTTGAATATGCTCACCATAATGATCGAAGTAGGTTTTTATGACACCTTCGATAATTTCCAATCCGTTTTCTCCTTGAATGCCTTGGGGATCAAAGCGTAAATTAAATAGGGCGCCATCATTATTTTGTACTTGATCCAACGCTGCAACGGATTTAACCGTAGCCGTTGGGCCATTAACATCCCTCCCCATAGCCGGCGATGCATTATCACTAAGCGGTGTTCCCGCCAATCGTCCATCAGGGGTGGCGCCTGTCACCTCGCCGTGAGAAATATTCACAGTTTGAGATAAGTTGCAAAAAGAATAATGCCCTCCCCTGGCGTCCTTATATTGCTGTACTTCCTTCGCTACATATGTCACCAAATCTCGTGCAATATCATCGGCATAGGTATTATCATTTCCAAATTTCGGCGGTTTATTGATTAGCAGTTGGCGAATTCGTTCTTCCCCTTCAAAATTTTTGTCCAGAATCTCAATCAACTGTTTCATGGTTAAGGTCTTGTCTTTCAATACCACTTCCTCAATGGCAACAATAGAGTCGGCAAGGTTGGCCGGTCCAGTAATAAACATTCCCGAAGAATTGTATTTGGTACCACCTTCTTGGACAGACTTTCCACTTTCGATGCAGCCATCCATCACAAGAGATGCAAAAATAACCGGAAGTCTTAACATATGATTGGGTACCACAATATTATATCCATCCCGAATCATTTGGTAAAAGTATTTCATTTGTTTCTTCACAGCATCAATGATTTCTTCCTTCGTTTCAAATTGCTCCGGATCTCCGGTTTGAAGCCCCACCAGTTCTCCGGTACTGGGGTTTACACCGTTATGCAATACCAACTCTAGCATTTTTGGTGCATTCACATACCCGGCGTCCGGACTTCCATCGGCGGTCCCCCCACCTGCCTGAGGCTGAATGCACCCAACAATCACCCAATCTCGGGCTTCCTCCATAGTTGCTCCTTTGGCAAGCACCATGGGGATGACCACCTTATCATTAAAAAATCCAGGATTAGCTAGACCTTTTTGAACCATTTCCGCTCCTTTTCGAAGAAGGGGAGCCGGTGTGCCTTCAAAAACCCGGACGGCCAAAACCGGTTGTGGCGTCTGTAATTCTGCTGCCGCATCAAGGCAAAGATAGGATAATTCATTGGTCGCATCTCTGCCTTCTATAGTTTGTCCGCCAACCATTAGAATTTCCCACATAGGATATCCTGCAAAGGATTTTGAATACCATTTATCTCTTACTTCATATACTTCACAGGTCTTCAAATAGAAGCATTCCAGTAACTCCAATGCCCTCTCGTCGGAAAAAGGCCCTTTTTCCCGGGTCATCTTTAAGAATGGCATCATATATTGGTCAAATCGACCGAATCCACAAGCGGTTGTTGGGGCTTCGATATGGAACACCACCTGAATAAACCATACAAATTGCAATGCCTGGTGAAAACTCTTAGGCGGGTTCCCCGGTACATTTCTGCAGTTCTCTGCAATGGTCAACAGCTCTGCTTTTCTGTCTGGATTTTTCTCTTTTTCTGCCATTGCCGACGCACAATCGGCATACCGACTGGCAAAGTGTATGACTGCCTCACACTCAATAATGGCGGCTTTCCAAAAATCGATTGCTTCCTGCTTGTTCTTGTCACCCCCAACGGTTGCAGCAATCATTTCTTCACACTGTTCAATTATGCCGTTTAATCCCAGCGTCAGTAACTTTTTGTAGTTGGGAGTTGTTTCTCCGGAGCAACCATTTCGACACCCAATGGTGATTAAATCAGTAACTCTCGCATGCTCGATATGGGAAGGTAGCAATTCCGAAGCCAAATCTTCCATGCTTTTTCCATCCCAGTATTGAAACAGCTCCTTGATTTTTTCTTTATCTTCGTCTGTAATGTCGTATGGATCCGTTGAACGAACCGGAAATTCATCCAGCTCTTCCATCAGCCATTTGGTGGAAGTATACTCTGGAAAAAGATTGGCGCCTCGATAGGTGTTGGTAGGGGTTCCCGCAATTAGTTCATCGTCATGAATAACGATTGTCATGTGTTCCAATACGTAACTAAGCACTTTCGCCCTAAAAATGGAGATGGCCTCTCCCGCATATTTTTGGTACCCCTCCGTTGCAAGGCGTATCCGCTCCGAAGTGATGTTGGGGCGGGTATCCAAATATCTTTGTTTCATTCGTTGAATTCTATTATTTAACATGGTTGCTTTCCTCCAAGAATTTTGGGTTGTTGTGATTCATAAGCGTTTTCTTCCCTTTTCAGACTTTTTCCATTTCCATTTTCCTTATGGGTGCCGGGAACGATTGGGATATCCACGCCAAATCTTCTTCATTCAAAGTAATGTCCATTACTTCAGCATTTTGTTGAATATGTTTTTTGGATACCGCCTTGGGAATCCCAGCCACATCCTTATGACGTAATACAAAACTTAAAAGAATTTGCATGGGGGTTTTGCCATATTGAAGCGCAATATCCAAAACATGTTGATCTCCCAAAAGTTCTTCCCGAAGGCTAGCCCCCTGTGCAATGGGGCAATAGGCCATAAATGGAACCCCCCGCTCTCTCTGCCAAGGCATTAAATCGTACTCAATCCCTCTGGAACCCAGATTATACAACACCTGATTGACTGCACATTTATTTCCATCTGGGACTGTCCAAAGGTCTATCATGTCAGATGTGTCAAAATTGGAGACTCCCCAACCATTAATCTTCCCTTCATCCACCAATTTTTCCATGCAGTAAACGACTTCTGTCAGATCTGCATTTTCTCTCCAATGCAATAAATATAAGTCCAAGGTCGTAACCCCAAAATGATTTAAGGTTTGATCACAAGATTGAAAAATCTTGGCATGGTTGGCATTTTCCGGATAGACTTTTGATACAAGAAAAACCTCTTTTCTGTTCACCGTCTGAATGGCTTCCCCCGAAACGTCCTCTGCTTGTCCGTCTGCATACATTTCTGCAGAGTCTATCATATTCATCCCCAGCTTCATCCCATACCTTAATGCATCAACCTCCATCTGTCGTTGGGAAGGTTCCTCACCCATCCTCCAGGTGCCCTGCCCCAACCTTGGCATCCATCGCCCGTCGGGTAAAATAATATACTTGTTTGCGTCCTTGGCATCCATGATTCCTCTCCATTCTTCAACTCTATTTGTCTTCTTTAATTTTACCTTTCTCCTCTTTGCTTTACAAGGAAAATGTTGTTTCTCTTTATCAAAAACAACAACAGCACTAAAATTTTTTTCAGTGCTGTTTTATGTTGTATGAGTAGAAATTTCTAAACTTTGTTAATGGTTTTTCGGGCTTTTCCCTTTGACTTCACCAGTATTGAATCCGCCCTTTTGTCAGCCTTGTTCATCAGCTGATCTGATTTTTTTATCAGTCCCTCCGTTTTTGCATTAAGCTTGTCTCTTAAGTTTTTTGCATCTACAATATTGTCTGTGATGCCACTATTGTTTTTGTTACGCATATCCATGCCTTCCTTTCAAATAAAAAGCGCCCGTATTTATCAGGGCGCAATATTAGCTATATTGAAAATAGGGAATCAATATAGCCCTGTCAGGATTAATCATCTCTTCCGTAGTCCACCGAGTATCCGGCAAGGGTTTTGTCTTCCACCAATCCGGAATATCCGCTAAATGGAAATTCAAACTGAAACAGAATAATGCCATCGTAGGGTTTGGTCTGTGATTTTCCACTGAGAAAGGCCTGATATTGTTCGATTTCCTTATAAGTTAATGGAATCCACTGACCTTCCGATTTGTAGTATGCTATCACCAGTGTAGCCTTTTGGACCCCGGTATCATCAAATTGGTCGGTAACATACTTCCTTGTTTCGGTGGTTGTGTCTGCATTGGTTTTCCCGGATAATGTCACATTCCACAAGGCATAATTGCTTTTAATTTGATATGCTGAAATAACCTTATCCACTGTTGACCCAGTGGCGATTCCTCGACCTGTCACTGCAATCTCCCAATAAGATTTCCCATTCAGGCTGGAAACCACCTGCTCCTTCCAAACATTGGCAGTATACACGTCTCCTGGCTGTAATGAAATCTTTTTGCCGGCCACCTTCAATATTTGGATATCCACCCCGGTGGCGTTTTCTTGATCTTTTAAGTCTATCGTATCATATACCAGAGTAATTTTGTGGATAAAAAACCCATTGGATACTTGATATGAATATATTGTCACATCTTGATCTGTATCACAAAAAGCAGCATCGTCATAGCAACTTGTCAACCCTTCCACATATTGGTTGATTTTGTTTTGCATCTCTTCCTGATTTCCCAACCGATAGAATACCGCCGTATGTTTCTCAGGTTCTCCTCCATAAAATGAGAACCTCAACGCCGTTATTTTGGCCTCCTGCCCCTTTTGATTTTCTACCACATAGTAATTGTGGAAAAAAGTTTTGTTTGTTATGGGCACACCGCAAATAATGATGACAAGACCAATGCACGCAAAAATAATCCCTTTTTTCATATGTCACTCCTGAAATCCAAGGACAACCACTCGTTTCAATTCGTTTAGAAATCCTTGCGCAAACCAAACTCTGCAGACTCCACCCACTCATCTGCATTCATCAACATAGATACCAACAATTCCATTGTTTCATAATGCTGTTTCTCTTGCTTAAGAAGAAATTTGTACACTTCTTTCACTTTTGGCTGGGTTTCCCCTTTCAGCAAATTGGCATACAATTCAATGCTTTGTTTCTCTTTGTCCAAAGCAAATCGGTAAAAATCCAACTGGCTGGGAATCATTTTCAACTCGTTTTTTATGTCTTCGCTATCATTGAATATGTTTTTTAGGGTAAGGGGCAAAGGGGACTCCTCCAGTCGAAAGTCTTCTTGCCCCAACATATTCTTCAATATCTTGGCATGTCTTGCTTCATCCTTTGCCAGCATTTGGCACACCTCATAAAGGGGATTTCCCTTGTTGATGTCCGCCTGTCTCTGATAAAATTCTTCTCCATCCAGTTCCATTTTGATTGCGAAATCCAAAGGATTCATACTACCACTTTCCTCTCCCAACATGCCCTGCAATTTCAGCTTTGCTTCTTTGCTTGATAATCCAGGCTTCCTTGTGGGCTTGTTTGAATACTGAAACACAAGGTGGATCAAGATTCAGGTCAATCCCTTCTTTCGCCAGGTCTTTCATTTGCATCGCTAACTTGATAATTTCCATGTGGATATCGTTGGTTCGATCTGCGTCAAATATTTTCTGAGCATCTTCTGCTGACAATGATGCAAACTTTTCCTTTGGGGCTCCACACTTCGGACAAACTTCCGGAGCTTCTTCCCCTTCGTGAACGTAGCCACAAACTGAACATTTCCATAACATAATCTGATCTCCCTTCCATAAGCATATTGTTGCATAAGTACAAAAAAACCGCCCAAATTAGGACGGTTTTGGCTCGCTGCGGTTCAAGGGTGCTTTCATAATACATACACCGCTGCAAACCACCATTTGCCTAATCTTGTGTATCATTATATCATCATCCACCACTTTTTCATACATGAATCGGTGAGCGCAACGGAAGTTGGCTGCGCTGCAGTTCATTTTATTGGGGAACGAATAATAGTTTCATTTCAAAAACCTTTCTATTTCCCTCCTCAATGGTACAAACCGATCCATTATTATAATCCACTCGACTACTCTTTAAGACCGCTCCCTCAACGCATTCACCAAGAAAGTTTGCCTCCAAATCTGAAATATGATGGGTCAAAAAAACGCAGTAGGATATAGGTTAAGAGCTAGCTTAATGTAGGCAACATTATTCACATGCATTGACATATCAATATGCTGAGAATATATTTTCTGTTTATATGCGCCGGCAATTTTACCATTATCAGGGGGTACCATTTCCTCCTCCCACTGAATCTCTCTTTCTTCATTAGGAAATCCTGTTTCGGGAAAATTCAATTTGGAAAGCCGCATTAGCTTATGGGTGTCGAGATGAATCACGCATAATTCCTGAGTCCCCTGAATTAAGGATTCACCATTACGCCCCAAAATTTCTGTGCATATGTGGGTGCGTACTCCGGAATTTCCTTTGGGGAAACTTATTATTGTGATTCTTTCATTCCAGTCAGGTCTACGGACAAAGTGAATCTTTGATTTTCTTACCACCCAACATGCATTATATTGCTCCCGAATCGTAACACCATCAAAGCCCATGGCACCAAGGCACTCAGTAAAACCATCTTGGAGCAAAAAACTTGTTTGTGCCACACCCAATCTGGCGGAACTATCGGTAAAGGCTGAACTAACTGTAGATTCTTTTTGCCAAATCATTGGATTCATTATACGTTCCTCATTTGTGGTCACCAAAGTTTATTTTTGAATCCCCTCATTTGCCGCCTTAATAAAACCTACAAACAGCGGATGGGGTCGATTGGGTCTGCTTTTCAGTTCCGGATGAAATTGAACTGCTACAAACCAATGATTCTCAGGAAGTTCCACCACTTCTACCAACTGTTTATTAGGGTTAATTCCTGAAAAAACCATCCCTTTTGATTCAAAATCATTAATATACTTGTTGTTAAATTCATAGCGGTGTCGATGTCGTTCAAAAATTAATTCTTTTCCGTATGCCTCCATGGCAAGAGTGTCCGGTTTTAACTGTGCCGGATATAGGCCCAGTCTCATAGTCCCCCCCATGTCACTTACTTCCTTCTGTTCTTCCATCAAGTCAATGATAGGATTTGTTGTTTTGGGGTTAATTTCCGAACTGTGCGCATCCTTTAATCCCAATACATTTCTGGCAAACTCAATGACGGCGACTTGCATTCCCAAGCAAATCCCCAAGAAAGGAATATTGTTGGTTCGGGCATAGTTTGCAGCTGCAATTTTCCCGTCGATTCCCCTTTCTCCAAATCCTCCTGGTATCAAGATTCCGCCCACATCAGCAAGTTCTTCCTCTATATTTTTGTCATCCAAGGTGATGGCGTCAATCCATTTAATTTCCACTTCTGTATCGTTGGCCAATCCCCCATGCCCCAAAGCTTCTACCAATGACAAGTATGCATCATGGAGTTCCACATATTTCCCCACTAAACCAATTTTTACATGTTTCTTTAGGTTTTTCATTCGGTAAACAATGTCTTCCCATTCCGAATTGTCGCCGGGTGCCTCACTTAAACCTAATTTTTCACAAACCAAGTCATCCAAGCCTTCTTTGTGTAACATTAATGGCACTTCATATAGGGTTTCTGCATCAAGATTTTGAATGACCGCCCGGCCCTCAACGTTGCAAAATAGACCAATTTTATTCCTTAGATCTTCCGGCAAAATCTGTTCGGATCTGCAAACGATAAGATCCGGTTGAATACCAATGCTGCGAAGTTCCTTGACGGAATGCTGGGTTGGTTTGGTCTTCAATTCTCCGACTTTTCCCAGATATGGAACCAAGGTCACATGAATGAACAAGACATTTTTGCCACCCACATCATATTTGATTTGTCGAATGGCCTCAAGGAATGGCAGCGACTCAATATCTCCAACAGTGCCACCAATCTCTGTAATAACCACATCTACATCGTGTTCCTTTGCAACACGGAAAATTCTATTTTTGATTTCATCTGTAATATGTGGAATTACTTGTACAGTGCCTCCCAGATAGTCCCCTTTTCGTTCTTTGCTAATAACGGTACCATATATCGCGCCGGTGGTTACATTGCTGTTTTTTGAAAGGTTTTCATCAATGAATCTTTCGTAATGTCCCAGATCCAAATCTGTTTCAGTGCCATCATCTGTTACAAACACTTCCCCATGTTGGTAAGGGCTCATGGTCCCGGGATCCACATTTAAATAAGGATCAAACTTCTGAATGGAGACATTCAATCCCCTGTTTTTAAGGAGCCGCCCCAAGGAGGCTGCTGTGATTCCCTTTCCCAAAGAAGACACAACACCACCTGTGATAAAAATGTACTTTGTTGTTTTCATCCAATTCACCTCGCGATACAAAATATATATTAATTTGATAATTGATTTCAAAACTACACAAGTTTGATTATACCACTATCTTCTCCCAGAAGAAATTAAAAGCATGGGAACTTTTTAAAAATTCTCATGCTTTTTTGTTTCATTCAATCAATATTGGTATCCATCCATGATTGCCATGGATCTCTTCAGGTATCGACAAATGTCAATACTCTATTTCCCAAAGAAACGCCGAATTTCTACTCCAGCACTTTCCAAGGAATCAGAACCATGAATGATGTTTTCTGTTGTGGTTTGGGCAAAATCCCCTCGAATAGTCCCCGCCAGCGCATCTTCTACTTTCGTCGCTCCCATCATATTCCGCATCCCTTCAACCACATGATTTCCCTCAACAATCATCCCCCATACCGGTCCGGACATCATAAAAGTCTCAAGTTCCGGGTAAAATGGTTTATCCGCAATATGTTTATAATGAAGGCTGAGAATCTCCCGGCTTAGCAGCATAACTTTAATATCCACAATCCGATATCCTTTTGACTCAATCCTTGTGATAATCGTACCCGCCAATCCCCGTTTGATGGCATCCGGTTTTAACATAACATAAGTTTTTTCCATTTTTTCTAACCACCTTTTTCCCATATAGCATATGTTTCTGTCATTCTACATGGTCAAAATCTTTTTTTCAATACCATTTTCTCGGAAGCAATAAATTTCTATACGTATTGCTCCCCAATGGTCTTGTAGATGAGTTCATACCCGGCGCTGTTGGGATGAATACCATCGGAACAAATGTAATCCCTGTAGTTGTGGCATTTCAAAAATGCAGTTCGAATATCAATGATGGGAACAGATAGTTTTGTGGCCAGTAGCATAACCTCAACATTATACATTTCCTGCCACCGGTAAATCATATCCACGTCCCCTAACCATTTAAGAATGTTCTCTCTGTTGATTCCTTTGGACACCCAGTTAAAATACCTGCCCGGATCCAATGGTGGAAGGGTGAGCAAAATTGGTTTCCCACCATTTCTCAATATTTCTTCTACAACTTCTTTATATACTTCGGCAAACTTGGCCAAAGGCGTTTTGGCTATGTGGTCTCGATCCGGATTATCTGCAATTTCCTTCCATAAAAAATCACAGTCATTACCCCCCAGTTCCAAAAAAATATTTTTGTAGCCGGTCAACTCACATGCATGGCGTTTAATCATTGACAGCCCTTTTGTGACAGTACACCCGAATAGTGAATAATTTTTGATATTAATGTCATCTCTGCCAAACAATTTATGCAAATTCATTTTGACACTTTCGTAACGGCTTGTCTCCTGTTGTAATATGACTCCTTTGCCAATGGAATCTCCAAAGATACAAATGTCCATAACGCTCACGTTTCAACCTCCTGTGTTTTCATTGAAAATCTTGCCCGTTTTTTCACCAATATAAAAAACCAGTGATACAATTGCCAGATAAACCACATACACAATCCAAGCTGCATTCCATAAATCAGACCACATGGAGATAGACAGGTATATGATTGTCGTCAACACAAGACCTGCTACCGTTAAGTGCAGACCTTTTTCTAAGATGTGAATCTGTTTTCGATATACAAAATAATCCGTCATGATGTAACACAAAATAATGACAAGGATAACCAGCCAAGTGTGACTCCACACATTTTCCATTCCAATGATGTCCAAGTACATCGATGGAAAGACATAAAGTACAGGAATAATACTAATGTAAATTAAGCCAATCCCACAACGAGATAGCACCTTAAGCTGAAATAGTTTAGCGTATTTGTACGCGTTCACCGAAAGATAAACTAAATATACAAAGGCTCCCCCTACAGCAATAAGCCAAGTCCTTTCAAAGGTATTGGCCATAAACATACTGACAAAAAGGTAAATCAATGTGACCATAATAAAGTAAAAAGAACTGATGGCCGCTGTATTAATCAAGTTTTTTTTCAATGCCCCCAAAGAACTCCCTGTTTCAACTTCCCGAATAGCGGCTTTATAATCAGCCATCATTTCGATGGCACTTTGATAACTGTCTTCAGATGGCATTCCCATCTCAAGGCAGTCATAGTATTTATCCAGCATAATAGAATATAACTCTTCTCGCACTTCCACAATCTCTTTGGTCTTAGGATACAAATGGAATTTTTTATTGATATATTTTCTTAATTTATTTTCCATCATCTTCTCCCTCAATCAAAATGTTCAGTACAACATTGATTTCTTTCCATTCCGCCACTTTTTGTCCGTAGACTTCCTTTCCCGTTTGGGTAATTGCATAGTATTTTCGTCGGGCACCGGCTTCCCCGTCACCCCAGTAGGTGGTGATGTAGTTTTCTTTCTCCATTCGTTTAAAAGCAGTATATATGGTGGCATCTTTGATGCTAAATAGGCCTTTGCCCCGATCAATAATGGTTTTCATAATCTCATAACCGTAGGAATCTTTTTTGATTAGAATGGCTAAAATGATCGTTTCGGTATTTCCCCGTAATATTTCACTGGAATAACTCATCAAATCTCCTTCCATACCTAATCAGATTAGGTATATTATATGGTTATCCTTCCGCTTTGTCAACTCTCCTCAATGGAAATAAATAGAACCACTGAAGGACAGTGGTTCTATTGCATCAATATTATATTAAGATTACATCATTATGACTGAATCTCCTGGGTCTCATGGGCAACAAAGAACTCATCTTCGTCACTGTATGGTATTTCTTTCTTTCCCAAAAGTCCAACAACAATGCCGGATACTTTTCCACAGGCAAAGGCGATGACGACTGTCACCAAAATTCCCGCTAACTGCACACCAGGATTATGGGTAATGATAATTGCACTTAATCCACCAAGAATTCCGGGCATTCCATGGAGATTATGAACGCCGCAAGTATCTGTCCCTTTAATCAGCTTCTCTACTTTTGGTGCGATAATCGCATAGCCAACTGTACTCAAGGTACCCGCACAAAGTCCAATCAGCAAGGACATGCCTGGTGTCGCCAGATCGCAAGTTGACCCAATGGCAACTCCTCCGGCTAACGCAGCATTGGCAATGTCTTCAATTTCAATTTTTCCCCGAATCATCTTTGAGAAGATAAACGTTGCCAAGGTTGCAGCGCACAGGGCAAACACTGTATTAATTACAGTAAGCACAATTTTGTCCGGAGAAACCAAAGCGCTGGTGAAGGATGGCCAAAATATCCAGAGCATCATGCTGCCGAACAAGCAAAGCTGATTGCTATTTTTGTCCGCGTCACAGCAAGGATCATTTTCAAACTTCGATAGTGTATGGGACACGACCCCAAGGCCAAAGTAAGCGCCAAAGGCGTGAATAACCACAGAACCGCCAGTATCTAAAAAACCTTGAAAGAAACCGCTCTCCAAAATTAACCATTCATTTAAAATATATGCCGGTACAAATAATACACTTAACAAAAAATATTGTTCCATCTTCAAGCGTCCCAAAGGAGCGCCAATGGTAATCAATAAACTGGCCGCAGCAAATTCCGCAAATATAAAGGTGTCGATGCTCACCGTTGACATGGTAAAGTCACCATTCCCAAAACTTTTTATCAGCATATAAAAAGGGATAGCAACGCTGACTACAATAAACGTCGCCGTAATGGAACTGAATCCATGGTTCCGAACAAATACCATCAAAAATCCAAACCCAACAAGGAGCATAGCTAATATATTGATGGAACTGCCATATTTGATTGTATCAAATATGGTCCCATGTTCAGCAACCATCTTCGCCGTTTGAGCGGCAGTTGCCTCATCTGTAGCCATTCCGCTGCTCACATTAGCACTTAGGGTTGCCGTCAACCCAATGGCCATGACAATAAGAAATACCAAAAATACAAAAAGAATGACCTTGTTTTTCGTTGGTCGAGTCGTATTGG
Organism: Anaerovoracaceae bacterium; assembly: GCA_963676385.2. Classification (GTDB taxonomy): domain Bacteria; phylum Bacillota; class Clostridia; order Peptostreptococcales; family Anaerovoracaceae; genus UBA1422. The sequence continues at coordinate 278,384 of CAXXMM010000002.1, read as the reverse complement.
TTGTTGTTATCTTGCTTAATTCAGACATGTAATTTTCTCCTTTTTACAAAACTTTGCCTTTTATGAAAGCAGTATGTATTCTATCACAATGAAAATTAGTTACAATATGTTAATTTATTCACAGAATTATCAATTATTTTACAGCTACCTTGTATGAATATAAATCGGCATCTCAAAAAAGAAAACAGTCCACTTTCGTGGACTGTAATGTATACAAATTATGAATTTTCCCGTTACACACGATTAATCAATGTTGTTTTCTTCCAAATACTCTTCCAATGTCACTCCCTGCTCATATATTTCTTTTGCCGCAAATAATCCCACATATCTAATATGCCAAGGCTCATACAGGTAACCCGTAATATCTTCCTGCTCTTTTGGATATCGAAGGATAAACCCATACCCATAGGCGTGTTTCACCAACCATTTTCCTTCTTTGGTTTCTCCAAATGCCTCCGTCAGTTGGTAATCCACACTCTCAGCGGACACATCCACTGCAAGGCCAGTCTGATGTTCGCTTTCTCCCGGTTTGGCACTATATCGATTGGCGGCTTCCTCTCCTTCTTTTTTGACATAATTATCAAAAAGAATCTTTTGAAAGCCATAGGAACGATAGGCAGTAGTCATTTTTAACTCAATACCATCTTTTTCTGCCCCTTCCACCAACTGGTTAAACGCAGCAGCAGCAGCAGCTCTCATATATCTAGTTTCTGCAGATCGATCTGGTGCAAAATATTTAATTGCCGTTAAGTCCTCCGGAACATAATCCTTGTCAATGGCATGCTCCTTATTGACCAAAATCAGCAAACCCTTATCTTGTGCATCCTGCAAAGCCTTTTCCCGGTTGATTTCACTATTGGTTTTATTGTCGGAATCGTTTCCCATTCCCAACGATTCCAATATCGCGGGTATCCCTAATCCTAAAACGATTACTATTATTAGAGCCAATCCAATTGCAAAAATAACTCGATTTCTCTTCTGTCGCTTTTGGATTTTCTTCTTGTTTCCCATTTTTGCCTTCCCGTCTCTGTACATGCTTCACATACCCTGATTCAATGAGTATCTTTGTTTCTTGAATTTTTATTTTACCATTCAGTAGGGGTTTGTACAATAAAAAACCTGCAGAAGGTTATTCTGCAGGTTGATTGACAACGCTTACCTATAGTCTCTGTTGCTGTTGTTTTGCTGTTTCTTTGCTTTTCTGCAATCAGGACATCTCTGAGGTTCATTGGTGAATCCCTTTTCCTGATAGAAAGCTTGTTCGCCTTCTGTAAATACGAATGTTGCTCCGCAGTCTTTACATACTAAATTTTTGTCAGCCATTTTGTTCTCCTTTTAAATCGGTAAAATAAATATTGATTTTACCGCGCCTAAAAGGGAATGGAATTATCATATTTATCTACTTTGTTATTGTTGGTATATTCCAACTTCTGAAGTGTACCACATCCCCACTGGGAATGCAATCTTTTTTATTAAAATTTCAACACTCTCTCCTCCTGAGGGCGCTTCATCTCTACAACCCAGTCGACAATTCCTCCCGGAAGCGAATATTAAATTTTTCAATGGGTTCAGGGCCTCGCATCACTTCCTTTTTAATTTGAAGCAAACCCTGTTGATTATAGGAGGTTCTCCATCGAACCAATTGAATCAGTCCCCTCGTAATTTCAATGCCGGTGATGCTGGTGGGATAGATGCAACACCCTGTGTTAAAGTATGGCAGTTCGCCTCGTCGAGGGTACTTATATCGGTGCGTATGCCCGCAGATAAGCATCATTCCATTTCGTGCAATCCATTTGTTGAAATTTTTTTCTATTTTATGGCGCTTATGCACATTCTTAACAGGGCTTGCAGGGTTTTTCACACCAAAGGCATGTAAATTTCTCCAAAAATATTTTAATGACAACATGGTGAAAAACCAGAACTGATCATTGGCAAAATCTCCTTGTTGCCCATGAACTGTGAGAATTTCCTGACCCGAAGTTCGGTGTTTCAACACAAGGGCCTCACACGGTTTCACATCCTTGAGAAAATCATACTCTTTTTTTCTGTAGTCATCGTAATAGGTGTAAAGATTATCCTGCACATATTTTGTTTTTTTTAGATAATTATTATGATTCCCATAGATTAGTATTAATCTGCCATCATCATAAAATCTTTTCATTGACTCAAACACGTGGTAATGGGCATTCTTTATATCTTTAAAATTTCGATGTTCCCACAGTTCATCTCCATCGCCAGCTTCCACAAATGTGAATCCATCTGCATAATATTGATCTAACGCATACATGAACACATTTTGGTTCTTTGTAAATTCGTCTTGATGACTCCCGTTTCCTCTGTGACAATCGCTAAAAAAAACATAACTTGAATCATCATCCATGTATTCAATTCTGGCATTTTCATAAGCTTGATTCAGTCTTTGTTGTGTTTTCACTACAATCGCCTTTCCGTCAGTGTCATCAGTAGTTGTCCTGTTTTGACTTGTTTGCCCTCTGCAACGAGAATCGAGTCCACAATTCCATTCATAGAAGATGTAACGATAGTCTCCATTTTCATGGCCTCTATCACCGCCAAGCTTTGCCCTGCAATGACCTTATCTCCTTCTTTAACAAGAATTTTAAGAATATGACCGGGAATACTTGCACCAATCTCATTTTCTCGATCCGCATTTGCCATTGGTGTTGACACAATCCCTCCGACCTCGTTATTAACTTGGGCGGTATGGTCTTTGATTTTGATTTCCCGTCGATTTCCGTTAACCTCAAATTCCAACGTACGAAATCCTTCAGAATCCAATTTGCCCATTCTTATATACTGGACCACCAGAACGCGACCTTCGGCCACTTCAATTTCGCTGGTTTCTCCTTCCGCCAGCCCATGGAAGAAAATATCACTTCCCATTCGGCTTACGTCCCCATTTTCCAGGTAGTATTTTATATGACTTTCAAACACTTCCGGATAAAGAGAAAAGCTCACCTTGTCTCGATTGGTCGGTTCAAACCCATATTTTTCTTTTAAATACCTGCCATGGGCTTCCAAATCTTCTGGAGGCAGTAGTTCCCCGGGCCTTACGGTAATCGGCTCAATGTCCTTGAGAACCAATTTTTGCAGTGCTGCAGGAAAGCCCCATTCCGGTTGGCCCATCATGCCTTGGAAATAGGAAACCACGGAATCCGGGAATGCCATATTTTTTGCCTTCTCATAGATATTCTCGGGGGTCAAGTCGTTTCTCACCATGAAGATTGCCAAGTCTCCCACCATTTTTGAGGATGGCGTCACCTTGACAATATCCCCCACCATATCATTTACTGTTTTGTACATCTCTTTTACTTCACTAAAGCGGTGACCAAGACCAAAACTTTCTACCTGTGGTTTTAAGTTGGAATATTGGCCGCCGGGTATTTCATACCTGTAAATTTCTGCGCTCCCCGACTTTAGATCCGACTCAAACTGATAATATACCGGCCGAACCGCTCCCCAATAATCGGATAATTTTTGAATACCTTTCAAATCAATTCCTGTGTCTCGCTCTGTATTCTTAAGGGCAGCCACTAAAGAATTCAATGCAGGCTGACTGGTCAGCCCCGACATACTGTTAATGGCTGTATCCACAATGTCTACCCCGGCATCAACTGCCATCAGCGCCGTAGCTACTCCATTTCCTGTGGTGTCATGGGTATGAAGATGAATTGGTATGGAAATTTCATTTTTTAATGCTTTAATCAGTTTCGCAGCGGCATAAGGTTTCAACAATGCTGACATATCCTTTATTGCCAGAATATGGGATCCCATTTTTTCAATTTCTTTTGCCTTCTCTACATAATATTTCAACGTGTATTTGTCACGCTTTTCATCCAGAATATCTCCGGTATAGCACAAAGTTACTTCGGCTAATTTATTGCAATTTAAAACTTCATCCAGGGCGATTTCTACCCCCTTCATCCAGTTTAAGGAATCAAAAATTCGAAACACATCAATTCCCGCTTTGGCAGATTCCCGAATGAATTCTCGTATTACATTATCCGGGTAATTCTTGTAGCCTACTGCATTGGCGCCGCGAATTAGCATCTGAAACAAAGTGTTTGGAATTCGTTTCCGCAATTCTTCCAAGCGTTGCCATGGAGACTCATGAAGGAAACGGTATGCTGTATCAAAGGTCGCGCCTCCCCACATTTCCAAGGAAAACAAATCTTTCTCATAGACGGAAGTTGCTTTAGCAATTTTGAAGATGTCTCGGCTGCGCATTCTGGTGGCCATCAAAGATTGCTGAGCATCTCTCATGGTGGTATCGGTAAGCAACAGTTTATTTTGGGATTTAATCCAATCCACAACTGCTGCCGGTCCCTCTTCATCCAACAACTGCTTTGTCCCTCGAAGATTTTCGGGAACCACCACTTTTGGTATGGTAGGCACGTCAAATTGCAACTTGTTCCCTTTTGTTTGATTGACAATCACATTCCCAAGGTAATTTAGGACACGGTATTCTTCATCATTGGATGCCACAATGTCAAACAGCTGTGGGTTTTCACCTATAAACCCAGTGGTGCATTGACCGTTCAGGAAGGTCCCATCATTGAGAACATTAATGAGAAAGTCTATGTTCGTCTTAACGCCCGTAATAGTTATTTCTTTAATGGCGCGAATCGCTTTTCGCGCAGCATCCTCAAAGGTCCGGGAATGGGCGGTAGTTTTCACCAGCAAACTGTCGTAATAAGGACTAATTACCGCACCTGTATAGGCATTCCCCGCATCCAAACGTATCCCAAATCCGGATCCGGAGCGATAATAGTCAATTCTTCCTGTATCCGGTGCAAATTGGTTGGTTGGATCTTCTGTAGTGATTCTACACTGTATGGCATACCCTCGAGGTTGAATCGTCTCCTGAGATGGTATCCCAATTTCTTTTGAATCCAAGGAATATCCTTCTGCGATGAGAATCTGGCTTTCTACAATATCATATCCTGTCGTCATTTCTGTTACAGTATGCTCTACCTGAATTCGTGGATTCATTTCGATGAAATAGTGATTTCCATGTTTATCCACAAGGAATTCAACGGTGCCTGCGCTTCGATAGTTCATATATTTGGCTATTTTCACCGCATCTTTGCAAATATTATTTCGCACATCTTTGGACAAAGAGAATGCCGGCGTATACTCAATAATTTTCTGATGTCGCCGTTGGATGGAGCAATCTCGTTCGTGAAGGTGGACCAAATTACCATATTTATCCCCTAAAATCTGTACTTCAATGTGTTTTGGCCCTTCAATATATTTTTCGACAAAAATATCATCAACGCCAAAGGCTTTTTGGGCTTCATTTTTGGTGCTTCCAAAGGCCTCAGCCAGTTCCGACTCTTTTGTAACGATGCGCATCCCCCTGCCACCACCACCTGCTGCGGCCTTCAGCATCACCGGGTATCCGCACACTTGTGCTGCCGACTTTGCTTCATCAACGTTTTTAACTGTCTCTTCCAAACCTGGAACCACAGGAACTCCCGCTTCTTTGGCCACCATTTTGGATTGTATCTTATCCCCAAGACGTTCCATCATATCTGCAGTCGGTCCGATGAACTCAATCCCAACCTCTTCACATTTCCTTGCAAAATCAGGATTTTCAGACAAAAACCCGTATCCCGGATGGATGGCATCCACCCCCTTTTTTAGGGCCAAGCGAATAATTTCATCGATGTTCAAATACGCCTCAACAGGACTTTTATTTTCTCCAATCTGATAAGATTCGCTGGCCTTCGTTCGAAATAAAGACAGCTTATCTTCTTCCGAATATATAGCTACCGTTCGGATTCCCAACTCATGACAAGCACGAATCACCCGAATTGCAATCTCACCGCGATTGGCAATCATCACACGTTTAAATTTTCTGTCCATTTTTTTCTCCAATCAAATAAATCTTTCTCACACCAATGGGAAATTTAGATACATTATAAGGCAGACTGACATAAAAGAAAAGAAAAACATAACCGGAAAACTTCGGGGAATAATCAGTTCCACAATTATTCTCTTGATAGGCGCAATCTTTATCATTATTTGGTACAATGAAGATAGTTGCATCCCATCTGTGCAAGCAAAAATATCATCCTACCGGCTGAAAGGGAGTGAAACCATTGAATCAGTCTATTATTGAAGAATTTAATGTTCTTGAAATCCGACGAGAAGTCCAAAACGTATCTCTTGTAGAAACGAAAGTGAATGTAATCGGTGAAATCTCTCTGAAAATAATTGTGAACGGGGAAGAATTGGCATCCCTACTCTGCCTGAACCAAAATCAAGAAGCCCTTGCCCTAGGTTTTTTATATAGCGAAGGAGTCATTAACACAATGGCTGACATTGGGCAGATATCCTACAGCCTGGGATTGCAGGCCGTCATCATGGAACTTCAACCTAATATTGTCCTCCACCGGATGGACAGTCTCCGTAGTGTCACTTCAGGGTGCGGAAAATGCATGACCTATATCCCCCCCCTGCAAAACCACTTCAAAATCAATACAAGCATCCAAACCTTTTCCTTAGATACCATCTTAAATACAATGAAGCGCTTCCTTCATCAATCTGCTGTATTTAAAAATATCGGTGGGGTACATAGTGTACTGTTTTATACGGCAAGCTACGAATTGCTGATAGAAGACATTGGCAGGCATAACTGTGTGGACAAGGTGGCAGGCATATTGCTCCAAGAAAACAAAATAGAAGCATCAAAAAACGGAGTCCTTTTTATTAGCGGCCGAGTGTCCTCTGAAATTATAACAAAGGCAATGCGGCTTGGAATCCCGGTCATTGTCTCAAGATCCACCCCAACCAGTACCGCCGTTCATCTTGCCCAACAATACGGCATCACTCTTTTAGGATATGTCCGAGGGGAAAAGGCCACCATATATTCCAACAGGGAACGAATTTGTCTTTGATGTGAACCTCCCCCCGGTCTATGCATCAAAGCACCTCGTCCCGAAACTTTTTTGGAGATACATCACAATGCCTGTCACATCCGAATCACGCTTCAGTGACAGATTGTGTTGCCTTTTCCTTATCTTGCATGATATCTTTGGCTTTTTCTGGGATCTTTTGGTCTTGAAGTGTAGGGTCGGTGAACCGGCTTAACTTTCAATGTTAAAGAAGTATTCACCAATGGATAGGGGTGCTCCCTTGCCTCCGGAAGTTGCTTTCCAATCAGCCTTTCAATATCCTTTAGCATAGAAATTTCTTCAAAATCACAGAAAGAGATTGCCTTGCCTCCAAGCCCAGCACGTCCGGTTCGTCCAATCCGATGAATATAGGTTTCCGGCACATCCGGCATGTTGTAGTTTATCACATGAGAAAGTTCCTGAATATCCAGTCCTCTGGCCGCAATATCCGTCGCCACTAGAATTCGAATCTTTCTTTTTTTAAAGTCCGAAAGCGCCTGCTGACGATTGTTTTGAGATTTATTCCCATGAATAGCAACCGATTTAAACCCCTGAAAGTTCAAGTCTTTTACAATTTTATCCGCCCCATGTTTTGTTCTTGAAAAAACTAAAACCGAATCATATTTTTCTTCCTTTAGCAAATGAACCAATAGCTTGGTTTTATTGACCTTATCAACAAAATAAACTTCCTGGTCAATAATATCAATGGGAGAAGCTTCTGGGGTGATGGTTATTTTTATTGGGTTCTTCAAAATTGTATCTGCCAACTTGCCGATTTCCGGGGGCATAGTTGCAGAAAAAAACATTGTTTGACGTTTTTCCGGGATATGGGTAATGATTTTTTTCACATCCAGTAGCATGCCCCGCTCTAACATTTGGTCCGCCTCATCCAGAACAAAATGCTCTATATGGGAAATATCAATGAATCCCTGGTTAATTAAATCCAAAAGTCTTCCCGGGGTGGCTACCAAAATATCCACTCCGCTTTTTAGCGCTCTGGTTTGAGGATTCTGAGATACGCCCCCAAATATTACCACGGTTTTTTGGTTTAAATTTGCGCTATACGCAACAAATGAATCTCCGATTTGAATGGCCAACTCTCTTGTTGGGGCAACTACTAAGGCTCTAATTCGGCGAGGTCCTTTTTGTGATTGTTGGGATTTGGAAAGGTGCTGCAAAATAGGAACCGCAAAGGCTGCCGTTTTGCCTGTACCAGTCTGGGCACAACCCAATAGGTCTGACCCTTCCAATAGATGTGGTATCGCTTTGCTTTGGACCGGGGTTGCCTCTTTATATCCTTGGGCCTTCAATGCCGTTAATATAGGTGCAATAATTCTTAATTCGTTTAATGACAAATTCTTTCTCCTTTATTTTCAATAAAAACATAGTTGTTGTAATTTACTCTATTTGTATATGATTGTACCATTGTTATCCATATAAGGATAGTCAAACGGCCAATAACCTTCATATTCCAGATGATTTCCACCAAAAAACCGACCAATCTGGTTGAAATGCCGGTTTTTTATTATATAGTGCCTTGATTATTCCAGTGCTAAATAACAAAAAAGGATGCGGCAATGATAACATACACCGCCACTAGTTGAACCCCTTCCAACCAATTGGATTCTCCGTCTCCCGCCACCTTATTGGCAATCAGAACCGCAAAGATCAGCGCAATCAATTCAAAAGTGTTAAACACAATACTCATGGGAGAAAACAGCAGACTTAGGAAAATAAGCACTGGGGTTACGAATAATATCATCTGTAAACTGGAGCCCAAGGCAATTTCCACCGCCACATCCATTCGATTCTTAATGGCCATAATGACTGCCGTACTATGTTCTGCTGCATTCCCAATAATTGGCACCAATATGATTCCAATAAAGAATTCACTTAGGCCAAGGCTTTCCGACATGGGTTCCACAGCACCTACAAAGAATTCCGATTCAATGCCAATAAAAACAGTGGCACCAATCAAGACTATAATGGCTTTTTTCAGTGACCAACTGGGATTGCTTTCCTCTTCCGGGGCAACAAAGTACAAATCTTTGTGAGTATAAAATGAAAACACCAGACTTAATATGTAAATTGCAATCATGATAATTGCCACCACAACGCTTAGTCCTTCATATCGGGTAGTTAACAGTTCCGGCTTTACAGTGTGAGTAAATACCGCTGGAATCACCAGCCCGATTACTGCAAAAAGAAGCATGCTGGCTGAAACATCTAAGGTTTTAGGGTTGAAACGCTGGGTTTTATATTTCAGTCCACCTGCAAGCATACTAAGCCCTAAGACCAACAAAACATTTCCAATGACAGAGCCGGCAATGGAAGCTTTCACCACATCAAACAATCCCGCCTTCATGGCAAAGAAAGCAATAATCAGTTCTGTTGCATTGCCAAAAGTTGCGTTGAGAAACCCACCGATCCGAGGGCCTGAATAAAATGAAATCTCTTCAGTAGCTTCCCCCATAAGCCCTGCAAGGGGAATAATGGCCAACGCCGATAGGATAAATATCCAGGTTTGGGAGAAATCCAAATAGACACCCACAAAACTAATTGGTACAAACACTAAAAAATATCTTAGAATCTTCATGCAAGCGTCCTCACTTTATCGGCACAACAGCTCCGGTGCATTTTCTGAAATAGCGGGTAGGATCTCTTCAAGGCTTTCTTTAATCGCCTGTGTGGCAAAATGTATCTCTTCGGTTCCCATGGCTGTGGAAGTGCAAAACATCCCTCGTGGTGCCATAAAGACGCCCTTGTTAATCAATGCAAGCCCCATCAATACGTTTAATTCTTCGTGGGATTTGGCAATGCCTCGGTATTCTGTAATTAAACTGTTGCTGAAGATAATGTTGTTCAAGGATCCCACACCGTTTACCCAAATGTTAATTCCCACTTCGGCAAACACCTTCTTGCACTCATCTCGGAACAAGGCCCCCAGAGCATTCACATGGTTGACCTCTTTTTCTCCATAATCTTTCAACGCAGCAATGCCGGCGGCCATGGAAATGGCATTTCCATTAAATGTGCCGGAATGGTACATTGTTTTGACTGTAGGGTCATACATTCGCATAATATCATCTTTGCCACCAAAGGCACCGATTGGAATCCCCCCACCCATGATTTTTCCAAAGGTGGTCATGTCAGGATTGATGCCATTATATTTTTGTGCCCCGCCGGTGGTTAGTCTGAAGGTAACAACCTCATCAAAAATAAGAACAATCCCATATTTTTCTGTAATTTCACGAATAAATGACAAATACTCTTTGGAAGGTTCCAGCATCCCAGCCGACCCTAACACCGGTTCAATAATAAAAGCTGCAATATCATCATGATTTTCGTCAATCAATCTTTTTGTAACATCAATATTATTAAAGGGCACCACTATCACTTGATTCACAATCTCCTGGGGCACGCCCTTTGAATCTGCTACTGCCTTTGGGTTGTTGATATCCCCGACTTTTTTCAAGTCCGGTTCCACACTGGTTTCAAAGATATCACTACTTCCATGATATCCCCCCTCTATTTTTACAATTTTGGTTCGGTTTGTATATGCACGGGCCCCACGGACGGCATGCATGGTCGCTTCCGTTCCTGAATTTGTAAATCTGATTTTATTCACCGAGGAAACCCGAGCGCAAATCATCTCTGCTAATTCAGTTTGCTTGCTGAAGGGTGCCGAGTATACCGAGCCTTTTTCAATCTGTTCCTGCACGGCTTGCACAATGCTAGGATGGGCGTGGCCATGAATAAGGGATGTGTAGTTATTTTGAAAATCCACTATCTCGTTGCCGTCCACATCCCATAGTCTGCAACCCTTTCCCAATTCCATAAAAGATGGATAGGGTCGAAAGAAGGTTACATTTCGCGTGTCTCCACCGGGAAAAACTTTCTTTGCCGCCTCGTATAATTGAAGGGATTTTTTTGTTCTAGCCTTGTACTCTTCGGTGATTTTGTTCATCATTAATTCAAATTGACTCATCGTGGCATCTCCTTCCTTTTCAGAAATAATTGTACCACCATTGCCCTTGGGATGAAACCAAAATGATTCTTTTCAGGCAAATCATTATTAAGCAATTGAGTTTCCATTGGATTTGGCCTCTACCCCTGCAGCTTTGGTCTTTCTGGCAACGGAGAACAACACTGTCAATGTCATAAACACAACTAAAATTCCGCCAAGTACTGCCAAATTAAACCCTACATTAGTACCACTGCTACCACTGATTGATTCTTTTAGCAGCCCTACCGAATAGGTCATTGGCATAAACGGGTACATCAGGTTGAAAAACTTGGGAACGGTTTCCATAGGAAAGGTCCCTCCACATGATGTAAGCTGTAAAATGAGCAAGGCAATAGAAAGGAATTTTCCGATATCCTTTAGGAACACCATTAGGAACTGTACAATGGAGATGAACACCAGTGATACCAGACAACAAGCAGAATAGTAAAGGACTAAGTGCTCAACGGTGAGTCCCAAGCACACTTTTAATAGAATTCCCAGGAAAATTGCTTGCACAAATCCAATGAGCAAATAGGCAAAACTTCTTAAAAGTTTTCTGTCCGAGCTACGTGAAAGCAGTTTAAATTTTCCATCGGCATCCAAATAAATTCCAAAGAAAATAATCAGTGCGCCCACCCAGAGAGACAGAGAGAGAAAATAAGGTGCAAATGCAGTTCCATAATTAGGGACTGGGTCAACCGCTTCTTTCTTGGTTGTTACCGGGGCCTCCGCATATTGGTTCAATCCATCTAACAATCGCAATTTTGAATTGGCATTGGAAATTGCCGAATCCACTGAAGATGAAGCAGTCGCAATCCCATTTTGTAAACTGGTTGCCCCTTGGTTTAATGTAGAGGCTCCTTGGTTTATTGTGGAGACGCCATTGGCAAGTTGTTTCCCTGCAGTTCCCAATTGAGATGTTGCAGTGCCAATGGAAGACAGCCCCTTGGCTAACGAGCTTGATCCCTTCTCTAACTGCTCCCAACCATTTTGAGCACTTACAAGCCCTGTATATAATTTACTGATCCCTTCTTTTAATGCCGGGAGTTGGCTTGTGTTGGATGCCAGCAAAGCAGTTCCCCGAGAAATTTGTGTTGATGCATTTTTTAGCACTGTCGAATACTGTTTTAACGTCTGAATATTTTTAACGTTGTCGGAAGTATTAAGGTTAGAAATAAACTGGCTAAAAGCCGGGTCCGTCATCAATTCCGGGTGTGCGGAAACATATCCCTGAAGGAAGGTGCTGGTTTGCTCCGCCGAAGTAATTAAGGTATCCACTCCATTGACATAGGTTTGCAACCCTTGATTGAATTCATCAGTTTTTTCTGCTAAAAGCTCCGTCTTCACTTTTAATTCATCTAGATTGGCGGTTGCATCCTTTAATTCTCCGGCACCCCCGGTCAGTTTATCTATACCGACATCCAAAGATTTGACGCCACTCAAAAGTTCATTTGCTCCGCTTTGTCCGGCCGCTACTCCCTTTTCATATTTTTCAAATTCCGAATTATATATCTCAAACCCGCTTTTTAATTTGCCGGTACCCTTAGAAAGACTTTGGGTTCCATTCTCCAATGTATTTGATCCATTGGCCAGTAAGTTTAATCCGTCCGCCAGACTTCCTAATTGAACCGGCGTGGATTCCAATTGATTGCACAGTTCTCCAACAATTTCCGAATTAACTTTTCCACGAAGGGACATTTCGATTTGATCTACAGCGTTCTTTAATATCTGGGAAGCTAAGTAGTTTTTCTTTTCATTGGGAATAAACTTAATTTCAGCTATTTTTTTATTAGACGTTCCAGTACTTGCTATGCTAGATGAAAAATTTTCAGGAATAATAATTATCGCATAATACTGGTTGCCTTTGGTTCCTTCTATTGCCTTCTTTTTGCTAGTAAATGTATAGTCCAGGGTTCCATCTTTTTTCAGACTGGTGCACATTTCATCACCAATATTCCTGTCTGTGTCATTTATTTCAGCACCAGAATCCAAATTGACTACCGCCACAGGCAAGTCTTGTAATTTTGCATAAGGATCCCAAAAAGCACCTAGATAAAACACGCTATACAATAGAGGGATGATAATTACTCCGATAATAACCAGACTACAAATTACTGTCTTTTTTTTGATTTTCATACTATTCATTGGGTGAATTTCTCCTTTTAGATTGATATTTATTGTCAAATTTCTCCATTTGTTCAATGGCCGCATAAAATGCAAAGATGGCCTCATCGATAGATAAAATGGCATGACTAATGGCAAATGTTGCAAAATCGGCGGATGCTTCAGCAGCATTTCTTGCTTTTTGCTTTGCGCTTGGTATTTCTTTCATATTAATATAATTTTTTATTTCCTCTTTTGCCGTAATGAAATTTTTTTGGGCAACAAGAAGTTGGAATAAAATCTGCGAGGTATTTACCTCCAATTGTTGTATTGTTTGCTTCTCTAACTGGGTAATCTCGTTATCAATATAATCAATCACTTCTCCGGCTGATTTAAGGCTATTTCCCTTTTGCTCTTCCATTTTCATTTGGAATATGGCAAATTGCTTCCCTAAAGCATCCATTTTTTCTATAAAAGTATTCATGGTCAGCCCCTCCTTCTTTTTATTTTTCATATTGAATTATACTGCCAGCAGCGCAATTAGGTTTTAGACAATATAAAAGCAATGTCAATTTTTTTGACATTGCTTTTATATTGTCTAAATTTTAAAATACATTATTCGTCTAATGTCTTTCCAATAATTCTTTCAAACAGGATTCCTACTTTTTCAACGATATCTTTTGGTGCTTCTTTCATTCCGGTTCTTATCCATTCAAGAATCAGTCCCACAAAGGCATATTTATAAAAATCCGCAAAAAACTTTACGTCTTCCTCCGCCACTTTATTCTTTTCCGCCTCTCTTTTTACTAAATCATAGATAAAAACAAATACAGCCTTGTACAAATATTGTTCTAAAAGTTCTCGCCCAATGGATTGGTAGGTATTGGTGATAAAAGATTTGTTTTGTAACAAATATTCAAATACGGCTAGAAAGTCTTGTCTCCACGTCTCAATGGATTGATATCCGGAAATAATATTTTCCGCCTCGGAGACAAAAATCCAATCAAGCAAGGAATATACATCTTGAAAATGGTAGTAAAAAGTCTGCCGATTCACTTGACACAAATCAACAATTTCTTTCACCGTAATCTTGTCCAACGTCTTTTTTTCCAGTAATTTCATCAGCGATGTTGCCATGGCTTTTTTCGTAATTTGTGACATAAAGGCCTCCTGTATTGAGGTTGCATTCCGTCCCGTTTTTTTGGATAACCTACAAGGACAATTCACAGTATACCACAGAATTAGGTGGAAATAGAACTATAAAAAGGTAAGAAACAATCCAATAAAATAGCACCCACAAACCATGCAGGTGCTATTTAACATTGAACTATTTAGACGCATAATCTACAAGAGTTTCAAAAATCGGCAAGAATTCCGTGTCTCCATCGTCTATATGCCACTCTGGGTGGAACTGTAACCCCAACACAAAGGTGGCATCGTCTTTTTCAACGGCTTCAATCATTCCATCTTCTGCTGTTGCAACAACCGTCAATCCATCTCCCAACTTCTTGATTCCCTGATGATGCCAGGAGTTCACATTAAGTGTTCCGGCACCCATAATATCTGCCAACTTTGAATCTTTGACAATATCAATATCATGATACACAAAATCAACTTGGTCTGTTGACCTGTGAAGAATATCTGTATCATATTGGGTTGGAATATCTTGGTATAAGGTGCCCCCGCAGACTACATTGAGAAATTGCACTCCGCGACAAATCGCTAAAATCGGAAAATCCTCATCTAATGCGGCCTTTAACAGGTAATTATCAGACTTATCTCTTTCTGCATTAACCGTTTCTAACTTAGAATCCGGGTTCTCCCCATAATAGGATGGATCAATGTCCTCACCACCGGTCATCACTAACCCGTCTATGGTATCCAACACTTCGTCCGCTTGATCTTCATCTTCAATCAAGGGAAGCAATACCGGGTCTCCTCCAGCCTTTTCTACTGCATTGATGTACACCTGTAAATCCTCTGAGTGTTCATCGGCATTAATGTCTTCGCACCAAGATATTCCAATCTTCGGCGTATCTGACTTAGAAGAGTCATCGCTGTTTCCGCACCCAAATGCCAAAAAAGCAGTTAAAATAAAAGTCAATAAAATCAAGGTGAATTTGAAAGTCTTTTTTTTCATTTCTTAACCTCCTGTAAATAGATTGTTCTGTTTGGATGCCTTCCTTCCCGTAACTTCATATGGCAAGATTCTAGCGCCAACAAAACTCATACGTCTCTCCATTTTATTTTTATATTTTAACATTAATACTGGTTATTTTAAACCTTGTCTTTTCTTTTTTAATGCAAAACACCGACAAGGGTTTGATTCTGTCGGTGTTTTGCATTATAGAATTGTCTGTATTTTAGTTCTTTGCAAATAATAGCTTAAATACATGTTTTGGGTCCTTGTATAGCAAGGTAATCACCCAAACAACTAGTCCGCAGGTCACAATCACAAATCCAAGAAGCGCATCGTTAATGCTTAGGTCAAGAAACGGTTCCCCCTCGGCAATGCAAAAAATACCGTCAACAAACCACATGAGAGAAGCCCCCCAGTACATTAAGCTTAATGTTCCAAGCTGATACTTATTCTCAGGTGCGTTTGCATACCATACAATGGTGGATACCACCGCGGCAAGTAACGTAATCAATAAACACATATTCTTCTCCCTCCTACTCTGACACAACAGGCAAATCCGAAGTTCGTTTGTATATTCGATCAGCAATGAGGGTAATTACATACCAAACCGCTGTCACAAATACTGCCATACTTACACCTACGGTGAGTATTTCCATTAACATTGGTTGAATATCCGCCGGATTATTCATGGCTGTCAGGAAAGGCGGCCATGGAACCACTTCACCATGCCAAATATGTTCAATGGCCAACAGGACTACGCCACCCCACAACATTTTGGTCAGCCATCCCAGCTTTCTGCTCCATGGGATGGTGTCGCTGACTGTTGCCTTAGACGTTGTTTCCTCCCCACACGCCAACAGCGCCTTCTCTTTTTTAACTTCATTTTTTTTGACGATGGTCACTACAATTGCCTCCACCGTCGGTGCCAAAAAGCATGCCATAATAATTTCCTCCTTGTATTGTATTAATTGTTATGATGAAGTGTTTCCCCTTCAACACAAAAAAGACTGCGCAATTCGTTTCTACGAATTTGGCAATCTTCATGAATGCAATGATATATTTTTGTTTTGTTAACAGGTTGGGGATAGGTTGCCGCCTGCTTCTGCAAGCGAATATGTTTTCGTAACAATTTAATTATACCAACAGGAATAATTTTTGTCAATTACTTGGTGTACTTTCTCTTTGAAATGTACCGTAAAATTTGGTATTTTTTCCACCCATACGCCATGGCATCGGACAAAATCAAGACAAAAATAGTTATACAGATTGTTTGCCCGACTCCCATGGTATTATAATCTGTTACTACTGCAATCCAACCAATGAGAATCCATTGAATGAAATAAATGACTGTGACATTTTTGCTCCAACGAACCATAACTTTTTCTACTGCCTTGGGAATTCCTTTGTAACACAAACTGATAAGGGCAATGAGGGCAAAGGCGCAGGATCCAAATATCAGGTTGCCCGGCAGCCAGTGATGATAGAAGCTTGCGTCAGTATCCCACCCAAAGTCAATTTGAAAATACCAGCAAATACCATAAGTTGCACCCCCTACAATTGCGGAAATGCCCAACCCTGATAAAAATATCCGATTTCTTTTTTCCGGTTCTTTAGAGAGAAAATATTTTCCAAAAAGATAACCCATCACAGGATAAAAAATCCAAGTTAAAAACGGAAAGGATGAAAATTCTCCGCTCCCCCAGAACCATCCGGTCACGGCAGACAGATAATAACCTGGGTCATGATAGTTCATCGTGTCATTAAAATAGGGGGCATAGGTCAAAAGGAAATAATTAATGACCTGGAATATCACCAAAGAAATTGCATAGCCCCTGACTCCCGCATCCAATCGTTTCATAACTCCAAAAAATACAAAGGCTAGACCGGCAAATTGCAGGATGTCAATCCAGAAAAGTTCCATCACCATATAGGGAGCCCATTCTGAATCCCCGGTAATCTGCCACGTTACCATCATGGGCAAAAATCCTCTTAAGATATTAAGCAGATATCCTGCACCTAACAGCATCAGTCCCCTGCGGATAAACCGTTCCGGTCGCTGATCCTTGGTAAAATGGATGCCCATTCCAAGCACAAACATAAAAACCGTTGCAGATGTGAAACTGCCAAAAAATTCAGTCACCAAGCCATAGATAGATTGATCCATTACTCCTGTGGTTGAAAAATTTTCCAAGCAATGGACCATAATCATAAATAGTATGGCCAAGGCTCTGGCAATATCAAAATTCCTATACCGATCTGACTGTAGTTTTCGTTCGCCCATCAGTGTCTCCTCCAAGGGATATCTTACTAAAATCCCCCTTATACGGGGATTTTACACTTTTGCAAATCGTAATTCAATAGCCTCTTTCTTACTCTGATAATACTGTACAGGCTTCCTTTACAATTTCACGAATAACTTTTTCCACATCCGAAGGCAACGAATTTTTTTGCTCCCCGGCAAGTATGTTTTTAACTTTTTCTCTGGCAACTTCATCCAACTCTTTGCTCCCCAAAGAAACCCATTCATCATAGGAACCTTTATCCAATATCTCAGGGACATAAAACTCGCTGGACCGAACAGCTGCCCGGGTGTTCTTTTGCTTTAGAAAATGGCCTCCCTGTCCAACTGCTCTGATATCTTCAAAAAAGTTGGTAGCGGAAGAGATCTGGATTCCCTCTTCAATTCGTTTACAATATCGGGCAATTTCATTGTCAATGACAATCTGACTCAATGATAAAATGGTACTGCATTCATACATTCCAAATCCAACCAAACTATCAGGTTTGGATAATATCAATGGCAGACTGGTGGCAGTTTTTTCCAGCATGGATTGCCCTCCATACATTTTTGCATCTGTCGCCATCCCTGCAATGGTGGTTGGCAGATTATAATATTTCCCCATTTCAATAATTGCCATTAATTGAACGATGGTCTCAGGCATTCCAAAAAGAAAAAGTCCGTTTCTTGGGTTGGCCACACCTAAAGATGCGGCATAGATGATTGGCACCCCCGGCTCAGTCAACTGGAACATGACCAAGGCAGATAAAGATTCTGCATTGGAAAGGGCCACATTGGAAAACAGGCTTGCAGGTCCAGTGGTGGTCACCGCCGGCATGGGCAATGCAACAATGGGAACTTTGTACTTGCACAACTCAATATTCGCCTCCAGCATGTCTTCATCATGGCACAAAGGAGAGACAGTGCAATACACAACAGAATATAGATCCCTACCTGAAGTTAACTTATCACAACCCTGAATTGCCTTAATGATTTCCATAATATATGGAATTTCCTTTGTGGTTTTCATTTCATCCTGAATGTGTTTACACGTGTTCATAAACCCCGTAGCGGTTGCGGCAATACTTCTCGCTTCCCCCGGAATGTCCAGCGGTGATACAGGTGGCCAATAAATGTATCCCATTTCCATTTCATCAAAAACTCTGGCAGCATCTGCAAGATCCTGAAGGGCAGAGCCTCTCCGCTTCCCGGTTTCCAAATCCACCATATTCATTCCACATCCATCAAGGTGATATCCAGTGAAGGCAGATGGCATCCTGAAATCAAACTGTTGATTCCGGGCGGCCAACGTAATGGCTTTTGGGGCGGTTTTCAGTGCAGCTTCCACCATCTGCCCGGAAATATATGCGAGTTGCTTTTCTCTGTCAATTCTTGCTCCACCCTTTTCTAAAATATCCAGCGCCCGCTCACTGGGAAATTTGATTCCTACTTCTTCCAAAATCCGAATAGATTCTTCGTGTATGATTTTCTTTTCTTCCACGCTTAATACTTGTGCCTGCATTCTCATATATTTGTCCTCACTCTCTTAGGTTCCAATTTCTTTGCAGCAATGTACATCACAATCCCTGTAACAAAAGCCACCACTGTGCCGATTTTTATCCAGAAAAGAAAGATATCCAGAAGGCCTTCCACGCCATATATCTCATAATAATAATCATTTCCCCAGCTACCTTCAAACCATGGAAGAAAGAAGGAAGCAACGGTTCCCATCATACCCAGGCCTACGAAAATAATTGTCATGCGGTATAAATCGCCAAGGGCCAGTCTGGTTTTTTTGTTTATTGGATAAGTCTCCTCACTTTTTTTGGTTAATCCACCATATTTTCGCTTCCAAATTACATAGAAGATTGGGCCGGAAAGAAGGCCAATCATGCCACCAATAAAGTAGTCTGTCCCGTTAATGAAAAACGCCAGAAAAACAATAATCATTGGCATAATACAGATGGTACAAAGCACCCCATATCCGCCGGGGATTTTAAATTTTCGTTCTTCATCTGGGATTTTCTTTCGAAGAATCAAAGCGGAAACATAGATTAACATGTATGCGGACATAAACAAGAATACATCAATAACCACCACCACATTGAAAGCAAAGTTGCAAAGAATCAAATTAACAATAGCCACACTCAATACGGCCACATATGGGATACCGTGCTTCTTATCCACTTTTACCAAGATGGGTGGCGCCAAATGGTCTTCCGCCAAGCAGAAAAACCCTCTTGATCCTGAGGCAATGTAGGTGTTATAAACGGAAACATTGGATATTACGGCTATGACCACCATAAACATGGCAAACCCCGGATGGAGATATTGAGAAAGTACTGTAAGATACCCAACGGAATCCAACCCCACAGTTCCCCAACTTTCCCACTGACCAATAGAAGCCAATCCAGCCATGGTAGGTAAAATATAAGTTGCCATAATCAGTGGCACTGAAATCAGAGTCGCTTTGGGAATCACCTGTGGGTTTTCCAACTCCCCGGCCACCGTTGACATGGATTCATAACCGGAATACATCCACATACCAACAGCGATTCCTGTACCAATGTAATAAATCCAATCGCTAGAAGCAATCCCCGAAAAGCCTGTCATTTCGCCGTCTGCCGTGATGGGGATAAAGGGATTCTGGTTCCAGTTAAGGAATCCAACAATGGCCACCATGGCAAAAGCAACAAGCACCATAACTGAAAATATAGTACTGGCCAGGCCAACATTACCAAGACCTCTAAGGTTAATCGCCGTAAAAATGAAAATAATAGCAGCTTTCATGGCAAATAATGCCACCGGACTTAAATCCCAAACCATGGACACATACCCGGCGGCCAGAATAACATACAAAGTGTTATCTATGTATACCGATACAGTCCGCCACCAACCTGCCTGAAAGCCCCAGAACTCGCCAAGGGCCTCTTGCACCCATTTGTAGTAGCCTCCTTCCTGAGGTCTTGCAGAGCCCAATTCTGAAGCAACCAGCCCCAATGGAATAGACCATACAAAAGGCAAGACCATAAGCATAATTAATGTTAGCCCCGGACCGGCATAGGCAATCATCTCCTCTATGCCAAAAGCCCCTCCCGCACATAGGCAATAAATCATAAATACAATCGTGGCCACGCTGAGTTTCCGTTTTTTCAGTCCCAAATGCTCCGTATCCACCATCGTTTCTCGTTTTTTTGTTTCCATACGACTAACCCTTTCTTTGAACTTATTGGGGAAAATTTACTCGGGTCATTTCTGGGCTGCCAACGCAGCATCTGCTTGGGCAAAGATTTCTTGGATTTTAAGTTTGACTGACTCAGGCAGTTCATCCTCCACTGGACCGCTTAAAATGTTTTTGACAATTTCATTGGCATGAATTCGCATATCGGCACTTTCTGTAGTTGTATGCCGAAAGGAATCGGGAAAATGTTTTGAAATATAAATTTCGCTGTTGTCCCGAAACATCTTCCGGGTGGACTTGCACCCCAAAAATCCACCTCCAGGTCCTTGGGCAATAATTTCCCCCACAAGATCTGTTTCTTCGTCAACGCGAATTCCCTTGGCTATGCGAAGATTTCTACAACAAAATTCATTTTGTATGACCATTCCTGCCCAGTCGGTTGTCATGCCGTCATCCTGGGTACCGATGCCGTCAATTAAATCCGGTTCAATCATATACTGGGGAACTGTTTCCGGAGATCCTCCTCCGCTGAGAACGGAAGGAAGGTGGTAATACTTTGCCATTTCCCTTGAGGCCATACTGATTAAAACACTTTCCTCTTTGTCCACATAATCCCCGGTCCTTGGATCGGCAGTGCCGGAGCAAGAGCCATACATAACCGGCAACCCCGGTTTCATTAACTGAAAAATTACCAGCCCCGACAGTACCTCTGCATTGATGAGACATACCGTTGAAAACAAACTTGCCGGCGCGGTGAGTCCCACAATGGGGCAGGGGTAAATGTTAACCGGCACCTCATATTTTGTTAAGGCAAGATAGGCATCCAACATACTTTGATCATGGGTCAATGGTGACACAGGACAATAAAGCACTGATGCAATCTTTCGTCGCTTGACTTCCTCTTCCGTGCCAAGGATTGCTTTGAGAATTTCAACAGCAAAGGGGGATTCCCCGGCATGTCTTAATTCAAATTGAACATGCTTTGAAGTCCCGGAAATAATGGCACCAAACTCATGAAGGCAATGAGTTTCCGGCGGGGCATCCAGTGCGGAGCAACCGGACCAAGCCACTGCGCCCAACTCCATTTGCTGAAACACTCTGCCGGTGTTAAACACATCTTCCTTTGTGGAGGGACGATTTTTTCCGGTTTCTACATCAATGACACTGGTGGTAATTCCATCTAAAATATGACCGACTCGCACCGCCGGCATGGGAAAATCAAATTTTGGATTTCTCCCTCCCAAAATAAAACTCTTTGGAGCGGACTTCAGGCATTTATGAACCAAGGATTCCGGAATTTTTACTAGTTGCGCATCCAAATCCACCATTGCGCCGGCATCAGCCAATCGTTCAAGGGCAATCTGGCTTTTGACGCAAACCCCCACATTTTCTAAAAGTTCCATTGTCCTTTTGTGGACAAGGTCTTTCTCTGGCTGAGAAAGCACCTGTGTTTTTAACTTCACAAAACCGCCTCCCCTCCGCTAATTAGGCTGTTTACCAGCACCACAGCACTGAGGGCATTGTCGGAATAGCCATCAGCCCCAATTTTCGCTGCCCATTCATGGCTGACAGGGGCGCCTCCTACAATTACTTTTGTATCCAATCCCATCCCTGCGGCTGACAAAGCTTCAATTAGGTTTTTTTGTTCCATCATGGTGGTGGTCAACATGGCAGAAAGGCCCACCACCTCCGGTTTGATTTCTGAAATCGCCTGAATAACTTCCTCATTGGGGGTGTCCACCCCCAAATCATGAATTTCATAACCTGCTGCAGTAAGCATCGCCCCAACAATAATCTTCCCTATATCGTGGACATCCCCCTGAACTGTGGTCATAACCACTTTCCCTTTGGAGGTAAATCCACTGGCCGGTTTTGTTAATTCATCGTTTAGAATCTCCAATGCAGATTTCATTGCATCAGCGGAACACACTAGATCCGGCAAGAAATATTCCCCGCTGTCGTACAATTGCCCTGCCTCCTGAATGCCCTTTAAGAAGCCATCATCCATGACTGTCTTTAGGTCCATTTTTTCGGAAATTGCCTGTTTTGCCAGATTCGTTGCCTGTTCTTCCTCTCCATCTAATACAGCTATTCTCATTTGATCCAAGATTCCACTCATAATGTATCCTTCCTCTCAACAATCCTATAGTTAATATTCCTGTTTTGGGATGCCCCGCTCTTCTTCTGCTTCTTCAATAATCCCTCTGATTTCCTTAGCCACACCCGGCGGCAATGGAATGGGTTTGTGATGCTCTAAAATCTTTAAAGCCTCTTCATGGGCCCGTTGCTCCATGTCCTTTTTTCCTGCCTTCTCCCAGCTTTCATACATTCGTCTGTCAATCAACTTTGCTTGTGATGATTCGCTTCTCATATATTGCATGGTATGTTTTTGCCCCAAATAGGTGCCGCCGGGTCCTACCGCCTTTACCACATCCAGAGCTAGTGTCTCACGATTTACAGCAATCCCTTGCATAATCCTTCGAACCATCCTGACAATTTCTGCGTCAATCAGCAACTGTTCATAACTCATGGTCATTCCCATTTCCAACATGCCCATCCCATAAATAATGCTGCTGCCGGTCAGGGCAGGAAGCATGGCTGTCATGGTTTTTTCATGGCCGATTTGCGCATCAATTAATTTACTGTCTCCCTATGTTCCTCCAACATCTGTTGGGATGCCATAGAACTGACCCATCTGGCACATTGCCGCACCCATCATTGCATGCTCCGGTGCCCCAACCGGAGATGTAACCAGTCTTAAATCCATAATGCTTGTGGAACTTCCGTACATCATTGGGGTGCCTTTATTCACCAGTTGGCCAAGAATGATCCCTGAAAGAATTTCGCAGTTGGTGGTTAAAATCGTGCCTGCTAAAGTAACCGGCGTTGTTCCGCCACACAGTCCCATGGATAACACATCCATAGGTATACCAACCTTTGCCGCCTCAATGATTTGCTCCGTTGCTGCTTGATGCAGTTCAAGGGGGCTATTGGGACAGGCTCCAAGAGACACAATGGGTCTTTTTCGCAAATTCTCCATCCCCCCCGCCACTGCGGCGGCCATCCGAATAAAACGACGAGTATTGCTGCCCCCATCTGTATCATGTCCAAAATGCTTGGAGGTGTTATGAAAGATTGCTTCCGCCTCGTACAGTTCCTTGATTTCTTCGGGAACATCTGTTGCCGCAACGGGAATGGTAATGGTGTCCACTTCATCCACCCCGTCAATAAATCTGGCAATCTGACACAAATCCTCTCGCGTTGTGCTGCGTCTTTCTCCGGTGATAGGATCTAGAATATAAACGCCGGTTCCGAAATTGGTGAAAGTGACTT
This sequence comes from Anaerovoracaceae bacterium, assembly GCA_963676385.2. GTDB lineage: Bacteria > Bacillota > Clostridia > Peptostreptococcales > Anaerovoracaceae > UBA1422. The sequence continues at coordinate 254,426 of CAXXMM010000002.1, read as the reverse complement.
TCTTCCCGCCTAGGGGAACATCCTTTTCCGGATTTCTTGCGTACATTGTATATTCTGCCGGAGAGGAGTCGATAGCGTCATTGACCAGATTTCTTGGAAACCGAACCATGTTTGTATCTTTGTTCACGTCACACCCGGCGGCACTGTAAATCTCGTGGGCTTGATCCCCAAATACTCTAACCCCAAAATCTTCCATCAGATTTAAAGTGGATTCGTGAATGGCCTCCAAATCTTTCTTTTCCAGTATTGAATATCCCAAGGTACACTCTTCGTACTTGTTTTTCATCTCTTCACCTGCCTTTTCGGTTCTATTTATACGCCGGCTTTTTTCATAAAGTTATCCACAGAATTAATGGTTATACCAAGTAATTTTGATATTCTGATTTTTGCTGCCATTCCGGTAATGTCCCCCAGATTTGGTGATTGGACTCCTAGCCCAAGTTCCTGTCTGATTTCTCCCATAATGGCAGGATTGCTTAAATCATATGCTGAAACCCCCAGTTTTTGTGCCACATACGCTTTCGCTTCTGACAACCGCATGCCCTTGGCAAGTTGCATTCTGAGAACCAGATCTCCGGCTGTCTTAATGCCACCCATACATGCGGAAATCGTGTGAGCGATTTCCGTTCCCATGGCGTCTCCTTCCCCTATCTACAATCCATCTATTTTACAGATTTCAATCAATGCTTTGTCAGCCCGAGAAACCACATCTTGGGGAATGGACTCACACATGGGAATTCCTCCCACCCCCATTCCAACATTGGTATGAACCGCTATGTTTCCGGCCACTTTGACGCACTCCTTCATAAAGGTGCAGACCCGGGCAATGTTCCACGGAAAGGACCTGCTGCAGTTTGTGTTCACTACGGCTCCAAAAATAGTTGCCCCGGCTTTTTCCGCAAGTTGCACCTGCTTATGGGGATACAGCCCTGCCAGACGAACATCTTCATATTTCAGTTTTCCATGCATGCCCAACACAAATTCCCCTGCCATGCCGATTTCCACACCCATGGTTGGAAATCGCCTTCGAATTTCTTGGCAAGCCATAAGGGATGCCAGGAAATCCGCATCCCCCGCGGCACCACAGGTATCCAGGTTGATTCCATCTGCGCCGGCTTCAAACATTTGCTCCGCCACATAAACAATATCGTGCACTGCCAAACCAACAGCTTCTTCCTGCGCCGCAAGGGCTTCCTTTATTTTGCCCATGGGAAGAAGCTCCGCCCAATTTTCAACCGGTCCATCCGGTTTTGTATAAAATCCCAGATTGGGCATTCCCCCATATAATATTGGGATAACGCTCATATCCAATGCTCTTTCCAAAGATGCTGCCTCATAATTGGCAATGGATTTCACCGCCTTAAAATTGTAATCTGTAAATCCATAATCCGTGGAATCCAAACCAAACCCTCTTTCCAGCATTTGAACCTGGACTGCACGATCGATGGGCACGCCACTTTCACAACCGATGGTGTCTGCCCCCTGGTCTGTAGAAGAAACCACTTCTTCTCCATGTTTCACTCCCACAATAATGCCATCCATGGTGATAATACGGAACAAGTGCTCCATTTCCTCCTCGGTGAGGGGCGGAATTTTCCCCCGATCGGCCGCATCAGCAACCCCTTCCCTGATATCTGCCCAAATCTCCTCTTCTGTCATAAAGATGGCATACCCATCTCCCATTCTTGTGGAATACTTTGTCATTGAATTCCTCCTTGCATCTGGCGAAATCATTTGATTTCAACTTTGATAAAAGTATACAACAACAAATTCGGCAATGAATTTCCATATAGGCTATCTGTTTATTCCATTCTTGCTGTTATTGTTTTAGGATGCGCCATTTCTTGCAGTAGGTGGCAATATTATATATAATGCAGACAGGTACTAAAAAACAGAAGGAGAAGATCATGCTGGAAAAGAACATTCAATTCAAAAATGGACAACCGGTTGATGCCTTCCTGTCTATGATTGAAAATGTACCTCTTCATACAAATTCAGTTCTGGAGTTTATTATGGTGCTGGAAGGGACCTTGGACATCCGCCAAGGATATCAGTCCCAAATCTTAAACGATGGAGATGTGTTCATTTTCAATCCGCCGGATCTGCATTGTATTCACAGTCTTAGCAAATCAAATTTTGTACTCACCATGTATCTTGATTTAGATTATCTGACAAAATTCTGTCCTACGATTCAACAGATGTCTTTTTTGTGTGATTGCGACAACCAAAAAGGGAGCAGCCTGGACATGCTCCGCCATATGCTTTCTGATATCTACTTTCGTTTTAATGAAAATGAAGATCAAGATTGGTTGGATGAAAGTCTTAACAGCCTCGTTCAACTCCTGTTAGACAGTTTTCAACTGTTTCGATGGCAGCCTGATGAACACAATAATTTTATGTATGGGTGCCCCACCGGATTTCATATTAACCCCTTCCATGTGGCGCGAATCCAAAGCATTGAAAACTACATTTATGAACATTACGGGGAAAACATTACGTTAAGCAGTCTTGCCCAACATGAATATTTAAGCACCTTTTATCTGTCCCATTTCATAAAGCAGGCCACCGGCCTGAATTTTCAACAATGGCTTTCTTCTGTGCGGTCAGAGTTTGCAGAAAAACTTCTGGTCAGTACAGATAAAAACATTTCCGAGATTGCTTTGGATGTGGGTTTTGCAAGCACAAAATATCTGATTTCCCATTTCAAAAAATGGTATGGCTGCACACCTTCCAAATATCGGGAAAAAACTGCGACACTTCACAGCCATCTCCCCCACAAGTATTATTCTTGTGACAGAATGAAAGCCGAACGCCTCTTGAACAACTATCGGTTTGAAAGTTCTCATTCCGGAAAGGATTTACGAGAAGGAGAAGTCATTTACACTTCTCTGGATAAAAACCATCTGCCTCAAAAATTCGAGTTGTTACGGCTTCAACATTTTCTGAATCTTCTTCTTCAGTCCGGAGAAATATGCCAGTTCATGAACGAAATCAGTAAAAGCCAGTCAGGGCAAGTTTTATCCGCTGAGATTTTGGCAAAGGAACTAAATCGTTCCTCTTCCATGGAGCCCAACAGCTACGAGGCTTTTTTAGCTGAAATTGTCCATTACCTTAAAACCCTTGGAGACAAGGACAAGGAATAAAACCATCCTACCAACCGTTACAATCTCAAGGCTGAGGCATCTATGAAAAAAAACAAGGGAATATATTTTGTCGGTTTTCTACTGTTGATTGCAATTATTATTTTTGTGGTTGCATATTCTACAACTTCCAAAAGCAGGGAAACACAGTCAAATATTTCATTCAAATACAGTTATGGTGTGTTTTTAAGTTGCGATAATAGTAACCTGAATCGGTTCAAAGACTACAAAGTAATCGTAATTGACGGAGCATACTTTTCTGCTACGGACATCCATACCCTTCAATCAGAGGGGCATACTGTTTACAGCTATCTAAATATTGGTTCACTGGAAAATTTTAGATCTTATTATAACCAATTTTATGATATTACATTGGCGCCCTATGAGAACTGGGAAGAAGAACGTTGGATTGATGTGTCAAATACAGATTGGCAAAACTATATTGTGCAAACCGTTGCTACAGAATATCTGTCAAAGGGGATTGATGGATTTTTCGTAGATAATTGCGACATATACTATCAATACCCAACTACACCTATTTTTAATGGTGTAAAATCCATACTAAAAGAGTTAATGGCCATGAAGGTTGCCGTCATCATCAACGGCGGGGATACTTTTGTGTCAAAATACCTTGATAAATATAATAATCTTTCTGATATCATGACCGGAGTGAACCAAGAAACCGTTTTCAGCAAAATCAACTTTGATACTGGCAGTTTTTCTGCCAACTCTAATGATGAAACCCAATATTTTTCACAATATGTTGAGAAAGTTTTTGATCACGGATGTCAGGTTTTTCTATTGGAATACACAAAAGATAAAACTCTAATTGGCAAAATCCAAAAGTATTGTCACAACCATCATTTCTATTATTATATTTCCGATTCAATCCATCTAAATTGATTCGCCTCCCAATTAGAAGGATAATTTCATATCCTTGTTTAACCTTTGCGCCCTGCCTCCAAAAAAGACTGCAAGGAGCAACCCTATCACGCCATAGATGGCCAGCATTCCACTTTGGCTCCATACAATCATGTTCCCAAAAAGTACTTCACGAAATCCATCAACAGTATAGGTCATTGGCAGCCATGGATGCAGTCCTTTAAAAAATCCCGGCAAAAGCACCGCTGGAAACGTCCCTCCCGAAGCTGCAATTTGAAATGAAACCAAAATGATTGCCAACGCTTTTCCTCCCGGCCCAAATAGTTCTTGTAAAGAATATAAAAAGGCCATCAACGTTAAACTTACAACCATTTCAAATAATACAAAAGCTACAATCCGATGGGCATCAATATGGAAAAACCATATTGTGCCTAAAGATAGCAGCCCCGCAAGGAGCATTGCAAACCCCGCCATAACAGTATAGTGGCCTGAGACCAACATCCAACGTTTCTTGCTGCCAATTTTTTCGTTTGGGGGTAGCGGCACTGCAAAGAATAAAAGCAAGCAACCAATCCAACTGCCAATGGATAAAAACAAGGGCAAAAAACTCATCCCATAAGTGGTGACATCCCCATATATATTTTCCTCTGTAGCAATTGGATTTCCAACGTATTCCCCCATGGCGCTGGGGCTGTTAACCAATTTCTCTGAGAGCAATGATTCTCCCTGGGAAAGACCGTTTTGCAGATTGTTTGCTCCGGTCTCTGCCGTATCCAATGCATCCCTCAATTTTTCAGAACCACTTTCCAGGGAGGTCATCCCAGATTCGAGTGAACCAGACCCAGTTGCTCCTTGATTCAAACCACTTGCTAATGCCGTAGAACCTTTGGATAGACTGGCACAACCATTTTCAAACGTAGTCATGGTGTCTCCCATTAATGTCATCCCTTGTTGGAGATTACCCAATGCGTAAGACAATTTAGTTGCACCTTTGTTTTTGTCACCGATTAGTTGATCAAATCCCCCTGAAATTCCAGACTTTAATCCGGAAGTTCCAACCTCTTGCTGCATTTTTATATCATTGACAAGCGCCATCACCTGTTGATATTCCTCATTCGTCAAGGTTACACTACCATTGGAATCCGAGGAGAACGCAAGAAAGAATGATTCCAACGCGGAAGTCTTTTTAGATGCTTCCCCTGAATAGGCATCAAATCCTGCTAGAATGGATGTTTTGGTTGTTGTCAGTCCCTGTAGTAGGGCCTCACTTCCCTGCACAAGTTGGTCCACTCCGGTGGTGGCTTCTTCCGTTTTTTGCTTCAGTATGGTGATCCCTTTGTATAAGTTTGTTGTGCCCTCCGCCAAACTGTTGGAAGAAGCAGACAATGTGTTTAATCCGGAAGTCAAGGTTTTTGCCGCCTTTCCGGCTTTTGTCAAGCCCTGATACAAAGTGCCGCTTCCATTACTTGCCAATGCCAACCCATCAGCTAATTGTCCCGCCCCGTCGGCGGCTTTTTCTATGGCTGGTTGAACATCGTAAAGGCCTTGTTCCAGCGCCTCTCCATACCGAGTGCTGACTGCCTGTTGAATGCTTTTTTCCACTGATAATCGGACAGAGGATGACATCTGAGTGAGAAGAAAGTTTTTTCTCTGGTCTGAGTAATATTCAATAGTGGCTTGCTTTGGCTTCCCCGTGGCCCCGGCCAATACGGTTTTTGAAAAATCTGCGGGAATCATAAATCCAAAGTAATAATCTGTATTCTCAATTCCATCTGCGAAGATATCTTTTTTTGTAACCTCAAAGTCTACTTTGCTACTCTTGGCAACTGCATCTGCTATCTCATCCCCAATGCATACATACCCTTTCTCCGTCATAACTCCCTGATCCAAATTTACAAAGGCAACCGGCAATGATTTCATCTTATCTGCCGGATTCCAGTAGGCGCTGACACTAAGCAGTCCAAAAAGCAAAGCAATCATTAGTATTACCACTAACATAAGCAGGCGGAATCGGTTTCCAAAAACACCTTGATATCCTTCTTTTACAATTCTTTTATACATCTGTTCCTTCCATTTCTCCACACCATGTTTATTAATAAACATTATGTTGATTATTTTCTCATTTTTTATTATGATGTACTTAAGAAACCATTTCAATAAGCAATCCCTCAAATTACGTTGAAAAATGAACATCTTGAAAGGAAAGTGTTGAATAATGGACAGAAGAATCAGAAAAACTCGAAGACTATTGTTTGATCAGCTAGTTCTGCTGCTGCAGGAAAAGCCTATCAAAGACATTACCATTGGAATGCTGGCAGAAAAAGCGGACATTAACCGGGGTACTTTTTACCTTCACTTTACGGACATATATGATCTAAAGGAACAAATGAAACAAGATATATACCAAGAATTAGGGGAGATATTGGATCAAACAGAAATTACCGATTTGAATGGCGGAAGCCTGCCGGTACTAAGAGAGATTATCTATTTTTCCTATGGGAATCAGGATCTATGCAAGGCGTTTTTCGGGCCCTATGGAGATTCCGATTTTGTTATGAAAGTTAAATCGTTGATTCGAGATAGGTTGCTGCCCGTCTGGCAAGAAAAAAACAAGGGAACTGATGCAAAAGAAGAAGATTACGATTATTTCTTCTCTTTTACCAGTTCCGGTATTATTGGAATCGTACAAGAATGCGTTCGCCACAATTTCCAACGCCAACCCGAAGAAATTCTTAGAAAATCCGAGGCCATCATGTTAAATGGCCTAAACGGATGGTTTCTGGCCTCCCCAAGCATGGTGAAGAAAAAGTGAAGATTTTTTCTCAATTATTTTACCACTTCTCGTATCTGACGACTTCCTCCAACGTCCTTCGCGGCCTTTGTTTTGGCTCTTGATCCGGATATCCCAGCGTAATAACTGAAACCACATATTTGTCTGACGGAATTCCTAATACTGGTCGAATTTCATCTTGTATAAACCAGCTCACCCAGCAGGTCCCCAGACCAAGAGATTGGGCTGCCAACACTATATTCTCTCCGGCGATTGCTGTGTCCAAAATAATTTGTTTGGGTCCGATCCCAGGGGTGTCTTCGTTGACATGCAACGGTCCTTCCTCAGTGGTAGTAACCCGAATATCCGCCACGCATACAATAAATACCGGAGCTGACATCATCCATTCCTGTTGATGGGATACATGGGCCAGCTTTTTCCGCATTTCATCGGATTGTACAACAATAAAATTCCACGGTTGGGTATTGGAATCCGATGGTGCCAAGCGTCCCGCATCAATTATTTCCAGCAAAAGTTCCTTTTCAACAGGTTGATCCGTGTACTTGCGAATACTCCGTCTTTGTTTAATGGCTTCAATCATTATTTTCTTGTATGATGTATTTCAGTCCAAATACATCATACTCTCCTTTCTCTTTTCATGAGATTATTTTATACAATTATTCCATCCTATTCAACCTCTCATGAATTCATGCCACTTTTTTTGTCACCGCTAATGATAAATTCATGGTAATTTTTCTTTGACAACGCAAATTTTATTTGCTATACTTAAATTACTTAATAGACAGTATGGAACTGACGGATTAGTGGATTGAACCACATGAACCATATTGTTTTGTGTCGACCGTCTGGGCAATTCATTCTTTGTTCAGGGCGGTTTTTTATTTCCCTGGCAAAAAAATATGTATATCCTATGGAACTGACGGATCAGTGGAAACAACCACATGAACCATAGGTGTAGTCGTCGACCGTCTGGGCAAAGAGGAATCGCTCTGTTCAGATGGTCCATTTTTTTCAGAGTGTCCTCTTACAAATTGACTGTTGGAAAAGGAGAGATGTCACATGAAAAATCGATGGCTTATTGCATTATCCGCTATTGGAATTCATATCTGCATTGGCAGTGTGTATGCCTGGAGTGTCTTGACCAAACCCATTATGAGCGAAATGGGATTTACCTTAAAATCAACTCAATGGACGTTTTCGTTAGCTATTTTTTCCCTTGGCCTTTCTGCCGCCTTTCTTGGCGGTTTTGTGGAAAAAAAAGGTCCAAAAAAATCAGGTCTTCTGGCAAGTTGCTTGTTTGGTACCGGCATGCTGGGAACTGCCCTTGCCCTCTATTTACATAGCTTGCCATTGATGTATCTATTTTATGGCGTTATCGGTGGTATGGGGTTGGGCATTGGCTACATCACCCCTGTCTCCACACTGGTAAAGTGGTTTCCAAATCGAAGAGGTTTTGCAACCGGACTCGCCATCATGGGCTTTGGTTTTGCCAGCTTAATTGCAGGTCCGATTATGCAATGGCTCTTGGAATCCTACAGTTTAATTCTTACGTTTGTTATTTTAGGAATTGTATATCTCATTATCATGGTTTGCGCTTCCTTATATCTGGCACCCCCACAAAATGAAGGGGCTCTCACTGTTGGACAGGTTTCCAGTACCAAAACTCTAGTCAATGCCAGTGAAGTCAAAATTCAATACACTTCCAAAGAGGTCCTTCATACTTGGCGATTCTATGCCCTTTGGTGTATCTTTTTTATCAATATCACCTGCGGAATTGGGCTGTTAAGTGTGGCCTCCCCCATGGCGCAGGATGTAATAAAAATGTCACCGGTAGCAGCGGCGGCTATGGTAGGACTTATTGGTTTACTCAATGGGTTTGGTCGGATTGCTTGGGCGTCTATCTCAGATTACATTGGCAGAGGAACAACGTATATTGCATTCTTCGTCATTGAAATCTTTGCGTTTTACTTTCTGTCCACAACAACCAATCCTCTGCTTTTCCAACTTCTCATATTCATTATCATCACATGCTATGGCGGTGGTTTTGCAGCAATGCCTGCTTACTTAAGTGACTGCTTTGGCACCAAAGAGTTAAGTGCCATTCACGGAAAGATTTTAACTGCATGGGCGGCTGCCGGTATTGCAGGTCCACTGCTGGTCTCTTGGCTTCGAGAAACAACCAACAGTTATACAGATACCCTTCATATTTTTGCCGGCTGTTTTGTTTTTTCGCTAGTGATTGCTATCTACTTGAAAATGAAATCTGCTGAAAAAAGTGAAAAAAGCCACAGTACGCGGCTAATCAAGAATTTCTTTTAACATTTTCTGATAGTTATTCAGAAAGTATTTTGTGAGCTCATAATTGGAAATCTCTTCATATGGTTTTTTTGAAATCCCGGCATCCGTCACCTCATAAATAACTGCATCAGGATATGCGGTCAAAATGGGAGAATGGGTGGCAATAATAAACTGGGAATGGTTTTTAATTAAATCTTGCATTAATCGAAGCATAGCCATCTGCCCCGTCACAGATAATGCAGCTTCCGGTTCATCCAGAATGTACAGTCCCTGCCCAAAGAATCTGCCATTTATGGTTGACAGAAAACTTTCTCCGTGAGACTGAGCATGGAGAGACCGGCCACCATAATATTGATCCAAATCGCCAAAATCGTCTATTTTGGACGCAAGGTTATAAAAACTTTCAGCCCGCAAAAAGAAAGCATCCTTTGGTCTTTTGATTCCTTTTTCCAGTACAATATAGTCTTCCAATTGGGACACTGTATTTCTTGTGGAAAAAACAATATTTTTGGAGCCCCCTTCTGGGTTCAATCCATAGGACACTGCCATGGCTTCAATCATCGTAGACTTCCCTGTTCCATTGTCACCCACAAAAAAAGTGACCGGCGCCTTCAGCGACAGGGAAGAAAGAGTCTTTACCGCAGCAACGGAAAAGGGATACTGGGAATAATCTTTGACCAGTTCCCTTTTTAATGTAATTTTGTTAATATATTGGTCCATATTTTCATCACAATTTCTATATAGAGAGAACTCTATAGGTACTATCTTGAAGATATTTTGTCAGGGGTTCTCCCATTAGTTTTACCTCTATTCCCATTTTTTCCAATTGCTCAACAATGCCATATTCCTCCGCACATCTTTTGCAGGCATAGACCTTCACCCCCGATTCCTGAATTTGTCTGATCATAAGTTGCACTTCAGGGCTTTCCGCCACCAGTTTATTGGATGGCCCCCAGGTAATTAGATTGCACTCTTTCCACCATTTGTTTACGTTAGACTTGAGAGTATACATTAATATCATGTTTAAGGCAGTTTCTTCATCTTCAGTCGTCCATAATATTGTTAACTTGTCAATGCTCATATTTTTTCCTCCATTTTTATTATACAACAAGGAATCTTTATGGCAAATCACCCTATGTGAGTTGCTCACCAACTCCAAAAATAAAATCTGATATTATATAGTCACTAGGAACTTTTTAACAATATATCACTGTGGAGGTATTTATGAAAAATAATAATTACAAGAATTCTAGGAAAGCCATATTCAAAGAATCTCGTTGTGACAAATCACCTTTTTGCCCTGTGGTGAAAACTTGTAAAGCCGGTGCAGTCAACAAAGTCAAATTGGGTTTCATGAAAATCCAAATCCATTACGATCCTTCAAAATGCGTTGGTTGTGGTCAGTGTGTTAGTGCATGCCCCCACGGTGCCTTTGGTTTGAAATAAAGCCCATTAATTGATAACGCTGACAAGCAACATCACATTCAGAATTGTCAGCACGCTGGCGATACAACCTAAAACAATTTTTGTGAAAGTTCCATTTCGGTGTTTTCCCATTACTTTTTTTGATGAAGTTAAATATACCTGAAGAAATACAGTAATGGGCAGTTGAATGCTTAAGAACATCTGACTGTATACCAACCCCCAGAAAGGATCTGAAATGAGAAAAATCACAATGGTAGAAACAATTAAAATCCCAGCCACTCCAAATTTGGTGTGATTATCTTTCATGTCGTAGGGTTCTCCAAAGAGGCCGGCAAATATCGTACCTCCGGCAATACCCGCTGTAACCGTGGATGAAATTCCCGAAAACAGTAACGCAATGGCAAAAACCACTGCAGCTCCCTGCCCCACCAAGGGAACTAGCATTTGTTGGGCCTGAGCCAACTCTGTAATTTGAATGTTTTTAGAGAAAAACGTGGTAGCGGCAAGAATAATCATGGCACTGTTAATGGCCCAGCCCACGCCCATAGAAAACAAAGTGTCCAGGAATTCATATTTCAGTTGCTTTTTCATCACCTGCTCGTCTTCCAAATTCCACTTGCGGCTTTGAATGATTTCCGAATGAAGAAAAAGATTGTGCGGCATGACGACAGCCCCTAAAACGGCCATAATAATCGGCATTGCTCCCACAGGAAAATCAGCAGTAACCCATCCCATCATTGCATTTCCCCATTGGACATCCACCAAGGTCAATTCGTAAATAAAAGACAATCCGATGATGGACACCAATCCAATAATCCACTTTTCCAGTCTTTCGTAGGAATGACTGAACAGCATCCATAAGACCAGAATCAACATCAATACAGCACCTAGCCGGATGGGAAGATGAAACAGCATCTGCAGGGCAATGGCTCCACCTAAAATTTCCGCCAATGCTGTTGCAGCTGCGGCCAGCATGGCCGTTCCCAAAATAATAGTAGAAACTTTTGGGGGAAGATGTTTGGTTGCTGCCTCGGCAAGGCAATCCCCTGTTACAATTCCTAGGTGTGCTACATTGTGCTGAAGTACAATTAACATGATAGTGGAAAGGGTAACCATCCAAAGCAAGGTGTACCCGTAGGCTGATCCTGCGGCAAGATTGGATGCCCAATTTCCCGGATCAATAAAACCCACTGTCACCAGCAACCCAGGTCCCACAAACTTGAGAAGTTCCTTTATTCCCAGCCCGGGTCTGTGCCCCTTCCCCATTAATAAATCAAATTGTCTCATTCCGTCACCCTTTATTCAACACTTACTACAATTGTACCATCGTTGAAGGACGGTGTGAACTAAAATGTACTGCCGCTTTCCCGTAATATTTTTTGAAACGCTTGAAACCTGCCTCAACTTATTGAACTGTAACCATAGCCGTGGTAGTATATATAAAAAGAATCAGGTGAAAAATGAGTATAAAAATTGATGACCTATTTGAAGTAAAAGATTTCGAAAAATTAATGGCTGTATTTTTGGATGCTTTCCGCACTTATCCAAAACTGGAAATTGCATTCAAAAACCCACACACCCGTATGGCAGCATTGGAAGCAACCATTCGATTTTACAGTGCCTATGACCTAAGATATGGCAAGGCCTATTCCCTGAACGAAGAAGTCAATGAGGGGGTTGTGCTTATAGAGTCCAGTCAGGTCCATTACAGTTTTTTACGGCATCTGCTGGCCAGAAGTTACGCCAAGGGATATCGTAAGGCCATGGGCCATTTAAACAAGTCAGAGAAACAAACGCTTCGTCACATGTTTGTTGAGTTGGACCAACTGGAAACAACTTTGGATTTGCCTCCGAATCATTTATATATTGATTTTGTTGGAGTGAAAACTTCTTTGCAAGGACAAGGAAATGGCAGAAAGCTTATGACACATGTTTGCCACTATGCTGACAAACGTCAATTGCCCTTGATGTTGTTCACCAATACCGACCTTGATGTAGCCTTTTACAAAAGTCTTGGTTTTTTTGTAGCCGGAATCACCCATTCGGACAAATACGGTTTTACGAATACCTACATGCTCAGGATTCCATCATAAAAGTATCCTCGCCGCATAGTAATATTATTTTATTTACAAACAAAAGACCACAGAAGATTTTTTTCTGTGGTCTTTTGCTTCTTTTTTAGTTTACTCCTTACTTGAGTTTACTATTAATAAATTTGACGGAATCCATGGCATCTTCACAGTATGCATCTGCACCTATTTTTTCTGCCCACCTGGCAGTAACCGGTGCTCCACCAATCATGGTATGCACTTGGTCACGAATCCCTTCCGCCACCAACAACTCTTCTATATCTTTTTGAACGGTCATAGTAGTTGTTAAAAGAGCGCTGCTTCCTATAAAGTCCGCCTTGTATTCTTTTGCCTTGGCCACAAATTCTGATGCAGGCACTTCTCTCCCCAAATCATATACTTCAATTCCATTTGTTTTTACCAAAGAAGCGACAATTCCTTTTCCAATGTCATGCACATCCCCTTCTACAGTCCCAATGACCAATACTGCTCTTTTGGCGGTTTCATTGGAATCAAATTTCGACTCAATCTCCGTGGTAACCATCTTCATTACTTCGCTAGCAAAAATTAGTTCAGGAAGAAAAACTTCTCCCCTTCCAAATCGGTCCCCCAGTTCTCGCATTCCCGCCGAAAAGCCTTTTGCCAACAAATCAAGCAGACTCATTCCTTCCGCCTCTGCCTCTTTGATAACCTCCATTGCCAAATCTTCGTCTACTTCAATAATTGATTCCTGCGCCTTTGTTAACAATGCATCGCTCATGTTCTACTCCTTTTTTCGCCTCTTTTAATGAATATCCCTACTAATGATAACAGTCTCATTTCCATCTTGATATTCTTATGTATACATCCATTGTAACCCAGCAAAACTAATGTTGCAAGATACCTTAGTATATATTACAATATACATGTATACAGCATAGAAGGAGGGCCTATGAGTAGCATTCAAGAAATGATTTTACGAAAATTTGAGCACATCAATCGTATTATTGCGGATTTGTATCGGGACGACTATCCCCTTCACAGCAAAACCAATCATTTTTTCCAAGGGGTCATGTCCATCATTCCCTTTGACAAAGCAGCGGTTACATTTTTCTCAAAAGACGATCAAGGAGACTACACCAGCCAAGCATCCATTTCTTTAAACTGGGATTTACATTTTGACAAAAGATATCACAACTACTATTGTAGATTTGATGATGCCCTTCCTGTTTTGGATCAACCCACACCTATTGTTTTTCGTTCCAGCTCCTTTTTTGACCACGAAGTCCGGATGAACACCATCTATTGGAATGAGTATTTGGTCCCTACCGATTCCATTTATGCCGTAGAAGGCAATCTTGCTCTTAAGAATAAAAAAGGGTTAAAAGGGGCATTCTCATTTTATCGAGGTACTGAGGGCCCGGATTTTTCCGAAGAAGAACTGCAGATGCTCCGGCTCTTCCAGCCTCATCTTTCCAATTTATTTCAATACTATGATTTGGAAAATCCCTTCGGAGACGAAACATACATTAAAATGGATGATTGCCGTTGCGTTGGTGTGGGCGTTCTGGATTATGGTTTTCGTTTGATTCGCAGCAACAATCATTTCAAAATGTTGGTCAACAAGGAACAATCCATCGACGTGTTAAGAAAAATTCAATATATTTGTCAAACCATGGAAGGAGACGATGACACTTCTGTTTCCACGGAATGCAAATTGACAAACTATCCAATTTTTATTGAGATTTCAAGGGTTACCACCCCGCGCTCCGATCACATCCGATTGGATATCCCTAAAAATCCAGAGAATTCACGATGCTACTATTACTGCATGGTGTATGATGTTTCTAACTTTCTTTTTAAGTCTCTCCAACTGGCAAAAAGGAAATTTGCACTAACGGAGCAAGAGATTATTTTGGTGAAGTATTTGCTTCAAGGCAAAAGCAATTCTGACATTGCTCTAGAAATGTTTGTTAGTTTGCCAACTGTAAAAAAATATATGTCAGTCATCTATGAGAAGATGCAAATAAAAAGCAAGAAGGAAATTTTTGAAACTTTAGGTATGATTAAATAATATTACCAAAAAAACACCGGAAAGCAATTATAGCTTCCGGTGTTTTTTTATGACTATGTTTTTATGGTTGTATTATTTTATTTCGCCTGTAGCTCCCGCTCCGCATCTATTAGGTCCAAGTTTTCGTCATGGAAGGACAAGTCTGCTTCTTGAGGCTTGACCATCTTGGTCTTCTTCACAATTTTGTATCCGAAGAAACATGCTAGGAACACAAAGAGTCCAATATAGGCGACGAAGAATCCGGTCACAGAATAATCCCCATATGCGTAATACTGTCCCACAATAATTAAGGCACAAATGACAAACGCAAATATGGGTCCAAACGGATAGAGTTTCGCTTTGAACTTCAAATCCTCAACTTTATTCCCTTGAGCAACGTAAGCTCTTCTGAAATAGAAATGAGATATGGCAATGGCCAGCCAGGCGATAAATCCGGTTAAAGCAGAAATATTCAAAAGCCAATAGTATGCTTTATCCAATCCAACCTGTGTTGCCAAGAAACAAACAGCACCCACTGCAGCCGTGGCATTCAGCGCACGAACCGGAATTCCTCTTTTGCTGACTTTTGTAAAATACTTTGGTGCTTTGCCGTCAATCGCCAGAGAATATAGCATTCTCGTTGCAACATACAACCCGGCATTTCCGCAGGAAAGCACCGATGTCAAAATGACTGCATTCATGACGGAAGCGGCAATTGCCCATCCCGCACGCTCGAATACCAAAGTAAACGGTGAAAACGCAACGTTTTCGATGCCGGTTTTGGCCAAATTCGCATCTGTGTACGGAACTAAGAAACCAATGATGACAACAGCGCCAATGTAAAATATCAAAATTCTCCAAAATACTGAATTAATTGATTTTGGAACTGATTTTGCAGGGTCGTCTGACTCGCCGGCTGCAATTCCAACGATTTCTGTCCCCTGAAAAGAAAATCCTGCCAAAAGGAAACAGCTAAGAATAGCCATGCCCCCACCTACAAAAGGTGCGTCCTGTGTGGTCCAGTTGGCAACGCCAGGAGCTTTTCCGCCAAGAATTCCTGCAATCATCAAAACGCCTAACACTAAGAATACTAGAATGGTAATAACCTTAATTCCTGCAAACCAAAATTCACCTTCCCCATATCCTTTCGCCGAAAGAAAATTCAACAGATAAATAATAACAAAGAAAATGGCACTCCAAAGCAGGACATTGGCATCCGGCATCCAGAATTTAATCAAGATACAACCGGCAAGCAATTCCGCTCCCACCGTGATGGACCAGGAGAACCAATAGTTCCACCCAACTGCAAATCCTAGCGCAGGGTCAACAAATCGGGTACAGTACTCAGAAAAAGACCCTGAAATTGGAATCTCTGTGGACATTTCTCCAAGGCTATTCATCATAAAGTATACTAAAAATCCCATTGCTACATAAGCAGCCAGTGCGCCACCCGGACCTGCTGCTGTAATATTATAACCCAAAGCAACAAAAAGTCCCGTTCCAATTGCACCGCCCAGACCAATCATAGACATGTGCCTTGGCCTAAGCTGCCTTTTTAATTTATTCTCGCCATTCAAGTTTGCTTTCATTTCGTAAGCCTCCTTACTATATGCGAATTCATTCGCCGTTAAGGTGTAAAAATTTTCCCGACGCTTGGTGCATTGCATAGATGCATCAGTGCAGTATAGTCTACTTCAAAAGTAATAATATCTCCTACACTAATTTGCTGTGCAGCATCCTCCGCATCAAGAATGGTATGATTGCTTGTCTGCCCCATGATCCGTATGCCTTCATCCGCTGGATGAAGATTCTCAAAAGGCACTTCTTGGAGTCCAAACCCCAAAATTGCCGTTCGTCGGATACCCCGATCTGCAAAGCTCTTTTTCCTCATAAACGCATCCACACTTAATATTCCAACCGGAACTGTGGGTTTGTTTCTCACCTCGATGACCTCCGCTTTCAACAGATAGGAATCTGATGCCAATAGTTTTACATCTTTGGTTGAGTGAAAATATTGTTTTAAATACCTCCCTTCCACATACTCAATCCCAAAGATATGCTGACCTCCAATTCTTAAATGATTGATTTTCTCCGGTAAAAGTCCTTGCTCTGCTAAATAATAAGTGGAGCCGTTTCCCCCGGAAATATAAGGAAATTTTAAGCCAATCTTTTTTTCCATAAAGTCGGCGATTTCCACAAAAGTTTGGGTGTTTTCCCGGGTTGCCAAGATTGTTCCATAGCAACCAAAATTAGTTCCAATCCCATAAATTTTCAGATTTGGTAGAGAAAGAATTTGCAGCAAAGCATCTTCAATTTCCTCTAGGTTTTCATACCAAATTCCCTCCCGGATATCCCCCATATCAATCATTAGCATAACTTCATGCTCTCGATTTTGGCGAACAGCCTCTTGGGATAAGGCCTCCAACACAAGACGACTCCCTGTTAGGGAAATGTCCGCATATTGTATGACGTTGGCAACTTCACTAAGTGCCGGACTTCGCAACATGGCCTTCTTGCACGGTAGCCCTTCCAATTTTTTTAAATTGCACACCATGGTTTCGGCAATAACTTCCACACCTGCATCAATCATCGCTAAAGCTGTTTGTGGCAGCCCGTTGAATACTTTGTTCACGCCCATCAGGGTAATCCCCATTCCACCTAAGTCATTCATAAGAACTCGGGTATTATAGGTAAGTTGATATGTATTTATTTCCAGGCACGGATAGTTCATTTCCCTTCTGCTCCTATTGTGTTACTTTCTTGAATACTTGAGATACTGGCTTGGTTCTTCAATGCCGGCTTCAAGACATATTTGAATAAATGCCTGATCTAAGGCTTTTTCTCGCTCAGGATCAATATAATATTGATTGTCTTTTAATATGCTATCCACCTTGGTTTTTGCTTTGTCCAACATGTTTGGTGCCCCCTGTTTTATCCAGGGAACCCGATCCATAAAGTTCATTACATCACAATCATAATTATATTCCTGTCTAAAGTGATTCAAGGTATGCCGTTCCGACATGAAGCTTCCACCATGCCCCACCTTGCAAATGATCTCTTGGGCCAAACATTCATCGTCCATGTTAATTCCTTTGTTATAGTGCTTGATTAGTCCAATCATTTCCGCATCCATAACCAATTTTTCCGGACTCATTTCTGCAATGACGTTTAACCCACCGGCACCGGACATATTATCAAATCCCACCTGAGTTGCCAGAAGCGCACTTCTTCCACTTTCAAATCCCGCTTGATAATCAATTAGTTTTGCATCAGATAAAGCAGCATATGTATGGGTTGGCAAACCATAATATTTGCCCATTAATCCATAGCCACAACGAATCATATCACCTTCTATTGAGTTCATTGGTGTATATGTGGTTTTCATATTGAAAGTACAAGGAGCACCTCCATACACCACCGGTGTTCCCGGTTTAATAACTTGGCTTAATACAACACCCGCCAATATTTCTACCGTATGCTGCAGCAAAGCTCCCGCTAAGCTTACCGGTGCCGTCACTCCTGCAATGCTGGCGCAAATCAGCTCAATGGGAATATCCAAGTTTGCACAATCAATGATATTGGATGCGCCGATATGGGAGTAACTCAAGGGAGAAACTGAACAGATATCAAAAATCGTGTAGGGTTTGGTTCGAACTTCTTCCTCGCTCCCCCGAACCGCTTTTAATAGTTCAAAGGTTCGTTTCGGTCCAGCCTCATCCACCGCTCCACCGATAATCGGTTTGATTGAATGCTTAATTTCTGTTAGATAAATCAACTGTGACCCTAATTGAAGCGGGGCCTCTTCTGCCACTACAGATGAGGACACAAAATCTATTTGAGGCATGGCCTGCGCCACCTTGGTTATGGCTATTAAATCCATAGCAGTAGAAGACCGGGATGTATGTCCATCTCGATCCATTACCAATACCGAACTGCTCCCCGGATTAAAGCGAGGCTGTCCATCTCCGAATTCGCAATAGAACTCCCCTTCTCGATCGTACAAAGAAAAGGTTTCCGGCGCGGTTAATATGGCGTCTTCCACTATTTTTCTGGGGATTTTTACCACCATGGTGTCAAATTCCACCTGACAGCCTGCATCCTTTAGAATCTCTAGCGCCTTGTGGTATTCAAACCGCACCCCTGTATTTTCCAAAATCTCAAGGGCATTTTCATGAACCTGAAGAATCTGATTATGATTAATAATTTGAAGTTGGGGCAAATTATCAAAAGAAAACTTGCTCATCGTTTTGCCTCCTTAAATTTTGCCAATTCATTGGCCTCAGCTTCTCCTTCTACCACCAGGTCGTGAATCCTCTTCGCAACTTCCGGCGGCAGGGGGTCTACTTTGTAGTTTTCCAGAATTTCTCTGGCTTGCTCGTTGGCAACTTGTGCCATGTCCTTGGCTCCCGCATTTTCCCAATTGTCCCGCATTCTTCGGTTAATCAGGTTGGTGGTGGACAGGTCACTTCTCATATACTTTAGGGTATGCCGCTCTGACAAGTAATTCCCTGCAGGTCCCACCTTTTTAATCACATCCAGGGCAATGGTCTCTTTGTTGACGGCGATGCCTTGCAGTACCCTTCGTATCATTTTGACGATTTCCTGGTCAATCAGCAGACGTTTCGTAGCTCATTGTCATGCCCATCTCCAACATGCCCATCCCATAAATCACGTTGCTGCCGGTCACTGCCGGAAGGAGTGAGGTAAGGGTTTTTTCGTGGCCCAATTGGATGTCCAGGCATTTGCTGTCCCCCTATGTCCCGCCTACATTGGTGGGAATGCCATAGTAGTGGCCGAGTTGGCCTACCGCCGCTCCGCACATGGCGTGCTCCGGTGCGCCTACCGGGGAGGTAATGGTTTTCATATCCATAATGGTGGTGGAAGTGCCATACAAGATGGGGTTCCCTTTGTTCACCAACTGTGCCAAAACAATGCCTCCCAGGATTTCTGCGTTGGTGGTTACCAAAGTTCCTGCCAAGGTGGCCGGAGTGGTTCCTCCGCATAGTCCCATGGATAAAATGTCGATGGGCAATCCGTGTTCCGCGGACAGTTTGATAATGGACGTTTCGTTTTCGTTGATTTCAAGCGGGCTGTTGGGGCAGGCGCCCATGCAGATGATGGGACGTTCCCGAAGTTTGTCATAGCCTCCTTGAATGGTTGCCGCCATATCGATGAACCGTTGGGTGTTTTTTACCCCCTCCAAGTCATGGGCGAAGTTTTTGGTCAGGTTGTTAAAGACCACTTCCGCTTCGTGGAGAGCTCTTACCTTTTGGTTCACATCTCCCGCTGTGACGGCGATGGAAAATACATTGACTTCATCCAGGGCATCAATAAATCGAGCCACATTTCCCAAATCTTCTTTGGTGGATTCTCGTACGTCCCCGGTGTATGGATCGATGATCATAACCCCGGTTGCCAAAATTCTTGTAAGCCACCCGTTTCTTCCCAATCAAAGTGTCATTCTTCGGGTTTCGTCCGCAAAGAGTAAATTCCTCGGGACAGGATTCAATGGCATCGTTGACCAGATTGGCAGGAAAGCGTACCCGGTCCGTTTCACGGTCCACGTCGCAACCGGCAGCGCTGAGAATGTCATGGGCATCTTTTCCGTGAATCTGAAGTCCGTAGTCCCCCATCAAGTCCAACGTGGACTGATGGATGGCATCCAAATCTTCATTCCCCAGAATGCAGTACCCTTGTATGTCGTCTTCGTGTTTGAATTTTGGCATTTGCTACCTCCATGTATAGTAACTGCGGTAAAACTATCCAATGTGTCGGATTGATAGCCACAGTATACGTAGCCACATTTCTCCCGTCAACAGAATAAAATTTTTTCATTTCCACCCACGATTGCAGCAATTCATTTCTACAAAAGAATCAAGCAAAAATCAAATAAATACCCGACCCAATTATCTGTTATTATTTCAACGTTTTCATCACATGCTTTCTAAAATTACCATCAAAAAAGCCACTATGGATTAGCAGCTTTTTATCTGTTTTAGATAGAGGAAAGCGGAATTCTTATACTTAGGTATACGAGTATACCTTTCCATGTATGTTAAACTCTTTGGTTGCCCAATGCACGTCTTCAATATAGGTTCGCAGACCTCCAATGTCCTTCGTCTCAATAAGGTGAAGCATCTCCCGATGTTCCTTATTCACTTCCGACAAGATTAAAAAGGCATCTTCTTTTTATTATCCAAATGCCAATATTCAGAAACACTGGATTTGGCCCGGTTCAACATTTTGATGACCTGCTCATTATCACATTTTCTAATATAAACATCATGAAACTCTTCCTGTAAGTCATAGTATTTCTTGTAGTTTTTATATTTAATTGCAACATCAATCATATCTAGTATTTCTCTCATCCGCTCAATATCTTCCTTTGAAAGAGCATGAATGGCAAGTTTTGCTGCCATACTATCTAAGCAACCAATTAAATCAAAAACTTCCAGCTTCGCTTTTTCACTAAGCTCCTTAATGGAATATCCCTTGTTGGGAATTTTAGCCAAAATGCATTTGCAGTTAATTCAATCAGCGCTTCTCGCGCCGGGGTTCTGCTGATTTTAAACATTTTGCATATATCCGCCTCAGTAAGAATGGCATCTTTACTAATTTCCAGCTCGTGAATTTTGTTCATGATGCTTTGAATCGTCTTATCTTTTAAATTTGTATTGCTCATGCCCATCACCTTTATAACCTTCCATAACACTTTGATGAAATCATAACACGATACAATATATTTGTCATGTAAAAAAGCGCAGCAGAAACAAAACCGTTTCTGCCGCATTTCAATGCCTTATTCCTTTTTTAAAATTCAATAATTGTCTTTTTTAAAAAAACGAGGGCATTATCATGCCCTCGTTGGTCAACACCTCATATGACCAAGGTCGTCCCAAATTAACTTAATTCAATCTGCTCAGTGAAAGAATGCAATTGTAGGAAAAAGCACTTGCTACTTCCGCAAGCTTTTCCAGAGAAATGCTTTTATCCGTATAAAACCACTCTACATACACTGATACAATCCCCGTTGCAACAAATTCAACCAAAAACTGTAGCAACTTGTGATCCACATCGATTGATGCAAACACTTCCGGCAAAACAGAGACTTTTAATATTTCTTTGATTTTTTTTATCAGAGATCCATTGGCATCTAACCGATTAAATCATTATAAAACTCATAGTCTTCATTGATTAGTCGATTCAATCGAAGAAAAAGTGCAAAGATTTTTCTTTGGTCTGTATCAAAATGGTAATCGTCCACAATTTCCTTTAGGGAAGAAATTAATTCGTCTTCAATTTCAGAAAGAACATCTTCAATACTCTGGTAGTGCAAGTAAAAAGTCTTTCGGTTAATATCCGCAAGCTCGGATAGTTCTGTAATGGAAATTGTCGCAACATCCTTCTGCTCCATTAGCAACAGTAATGCACGCTTAATCGCTTTTTTGGTTTTCCCAATTCGACGATCCAACCCGGGAGAGAGACCTTCATTTTTTGCAGTTTTTTCATTTTATGCCCCCCAAATAGACATTTAATATAGTTTTTGTTTCATAAACCTCAATAATTACTATAATTGACCTTTGATATTTATTCAACAAACGTATTATAATACTCATATGGGTATTATGTCAAGACTTCAGGTAAATCTTGTCTAACTCAAATCACAATATTTTTTTTAGTGCGGGGTGGTGAAATTGTAGTTAACTCAAATAGCATTATGAGGTTTTAATTAATTTGAGTACGTTAATTGACAAATTCTATGATCAAAAAATAAAAATTATATTATGAAAGGGAGAATCAATATGAACAGCAAGTTTAGCACAAGTTATATTAAATCCACTACCGCAAAAGTGGCCTTACGATATCTGGAAAAGGATCCAGACAAAAACATCCCGAAGTTAATGCATTGGTGGGATAAAATTAACCGTGGGAAAAATTATGAAGAAGCCAGTGTGATGATACGAGAAATCATTGAAAACCCAGACAATAATTGGTATCAGTTTATCAAGAGTTTTTGGACCGACATTCATCCTGATATTCGCACGCGTTTTTTCGAAAATCTTATTATCAACTCACTGATCATTGGCAATCAACAACGGTCCAAGACAAAGGAAGCGTTTGATTGCAACGTGCCATGGGCAATCGTCATGGATCCGACCACCGCCTGCAATTTGAATTGCCTAGGGTGTTGGGCTGCCGAATATGATGCCAATCAGGATTTAGGTTATGATGTCATGAACAATATTGTTCTTCAAGGAAAGGCTATCGGCATATACATGTATATTTTCACCGGTGGCGAACCGCTGGTCCGCAAAGAAGAGGTTGTTCATCTTTGTGAAGCACATCCTGATTGTCTATTCCTATCTTTCACCAATGGCACGTTAATTGATGAAGCTTTTGCCAATGAATGCTTAGAGTCAAAAATTTCATTCCTGCCTTAAGTGTTGAAGGTTTCGAAAAGCAAACAGATTCTCGTAGAGGGGACGGAACTTATGACGCCGTCATCCATGCTATGGAACTCTTAAAAGAAAAACAATTATTCTTTGGTATTTCATGTTGTTATACCAGCCAAAACGTCAATACCATTGGAAGCGATGAGTTTTTTGATAAAATGATGGAATACGGTGCAAAGTTTGGGTCGGTTCTTTACTTACATGCCTGTGGGAGTCAATGCCATGACATCCTTAATGGCCAATGCGGAGCAGCGAAAATATATGTACCAGCAACTTCGTAGCTTTCGAAAAACAAAACCTTTCTTTACCATCGATTTTTGGAACGACGGTGAGTACATTAATGGTTGCATCGCCGGCGGGCGTAATTACATGCACATAAACGCCAACGGAGATGTGGAGCCTTGTGCCTTTATCCACTACTCAGATGCCAACATTAAAGATCAATCTCTTCTTGATGTATTAAGATCGCCGTTGTTTAAGCAGTACCGTGCGCATCAGCCTTTAACGAAAACTTGCTTTGTCCCTGTCCGCTTTTGGACAACCCCGCAAGTTTGCGCGAAATGGTAAATAATTCCGGGGCAAAATCTACAGACATGCAACACCCGGAAGATGTGGTTTCTTTAACCAAAAAATGCGAGGAAGTAGCCGCACATTGGCAGCCGGTGGCCGATGAATTGTGGCAAGCAACTGATAGAAACGATAAGAATAAGTAACACAATCGTTGGAAAAGTAACAACTGGGTGCAAATCATTGCACCCAGTTTCATTGATATTTTGTAAATAAACGTCTGACGGCAGGAACCAGTCTTCATTATTCTACACTTTCACCACAGCAGAATTTGTCCCCTTCTTCCGGAACATCCATGGATAGTTTCCATCAAAGCAGGCCGTGCAGAATCCACAATTCGCGCCAATGGGAATTTTCATTAAACCTTCAAGGCTAAGAAATTCCAAACTGTCTGCACCAATAATTTTCCTAATTTCTTCATTGGAATAGGTTGAAGCGATCAGTTGTTTGTGGATGAAATATCTACTCCAAAATAACACGGAAACTTATATGGAGGCGAACTCACCCTCATATGAACTTCTTTAGCCCCAGCATCCTTTAGCATCTGTACAATTCTCCTTGTGGTCGTCCCTCGGACAATGGAATCATCCACCATAATCACTTTTTTGCCCGCAATTTCACTTTTCATTGCATTAAATTTAATTTTTACACCGATTTCTCGCTGTCCCTGCTCCGGCTGAATAAAGGTTCTTCCCACATACCTGTTTTTTAGAAGCCCCTGACCATATACCATCCCTGATTGTCTTGCATACCCTAACGCAGCATTCAGTCCTCCATCGGGTGCTCCAATAACAATATCTGCATCTACCGGATGCTCAATCGCCAATCTTTTTCCGGCCTCTACCCTTGCTTGATGAACACTAACCCCATCAATCACACTATCTGGTCGTGCAAAATATACAAATTCAAATATACACAATCTTGAACTACTTGTTGCTTCCGTCTGGACGGAAGTTAATCCATCCTTATCAATCAGAACAATTTCACCCGGTTTCACATCTCTTAAAAAAGTTGCACCGATTGAATCCAGGGCACAAGATTCTGATGCCAAAACATAGGAGTGATCAATGGTGCCAATACATAAAGGGCGAATTCCCAAGGGATCTCGGATGCCCACTAATTTCTGAGGCGTAGCAATAATCAACGCATAAGAGCCCTTAATGTCCTCCATCACTTTTGGAAGAGTATCTTCAATGTTGTTGCTGCCCACTCTATATCGAGAGATAAGATTCGCAATAACTTCTGTATCACTTGTTGTTTGGAATAGCGCTCCATTCTCCTCCATTTTGTTGCGCAATTCCGATGCATTTACCAGATTTCCATTATGACCGATAGCCATATGACCGTTTTTGTATTTCACGACCATTGGTTGGGCATTTTCCCGTTTACTGGCCCCAGTGGTTGAATATCGCACATGCCCAACCGCACAGGTTCCCTTTAAATGATCCAACACAACTTTGTTAAATATCTCTGACACAAGTCCCATATCTTTATGATGCAAAACAGTCCCTTCATCGATTACTGCAATCCCGGCGCTTTCCTGTCCTCTGTGTTGTAGGGCATAAAGTCCGTGATACGTAAGCCGTGCTACGTCAAGTCCATCATTGCTGAATATTCCAAAAACGCCACACTCCTCTTCTTGTTTTCCAATCATGTATTTTTCTTTCGACATGTGTTTGTTCCTCATTTCTAAATTTTAACACTATCAATATTACCATTATTGTCCGCAGAATGGAACAGTTGATTTGCAACAAAAAACCGACAGATCGTAAATTCTCTGGCATTTTTGTGTATGAAAGAGAGCAAAAATAGAAATTATAGGGATGTTATATGTCATCTCCTGCTGTATCTGTAGTTCTTTTCCTAATGGACAACCTAGTCAAAAATGAGATGGCGACCTTAACGAAAAATAGCAAGAAATTTAATTCCAACACAAGTTGATTTTGCCATATTAACACCATTATTATAGGTTATCTTAAGGTTTATGGCTGATAATAAATTGTAATCATAAAAATCAACAAATATGCATATGAAAGGAAAGAGGTATTTTATGGCAAACATATTTAAAAAAAAGCAAGGAATTTTAGCGGAGAGTGATGCGGTTGACGTGTCCCAAAAAAAAATTTTGGGAAGCAAAAATGGAATTAACCCAGATGGTGGCAGTAAGAAGTCAAAATTTGTTATTGTGTTATATGTAATAACCGGTATTATAACTGCTTATGGTGCATATATGATCTATTATACCATTAACTACATTAAGGATTATTATGCCAGTTATGGAACTGCCGTTAGCGATGATTTGGCAAATGTGATACAGTACATCATTACCAACAGCGTAATCTACTTTGTCTATGCCCTTCTACTCTTTACTGGGGCTAGAATTCTAAAGAGAATTCTAGATTTGCAGAAGTCAATGAAAGCCCAGAAAACAATAAGTATCAGTCCTGGTGAGGATGTGTAGAAGGTAAGAGTTATCATACAAACTCTTATCCAAAATCCAAGTAACCTGCAATCAATCTATCACAATCAAAGTCGATGTATTAAGACAACAATAAAAAAACCGCAAAAAATAA
Source organism: Anaerovoracaceae bacterium (assembly GCA_963676385.2). GTDB lineage: Bacteria > Bacillota > Clostridia > Peptostreptococcales > Anaerovoracaceae > UBA1422. The sequence continues at coordinate 228,196 of CAXXMM010000002.1, read as the reverse complement.
ACCCCACTGAAATCAGTGGGGTTTATTTGGTTCACACCCAAATCATCTATTTTGAGTATTTCTCCATGAGTTTGATTGCTTTTTCCAGACCTGTTTTTTCCTCAGCCAAGGTCTTATCCAACCGTTTCTGCTCCGTCGCCCTCAGTTCTTTGAGTTTGTCAATTTCTGAAGATACGTCTGCATCCTTCACCTCATACTTATCTCCAAGGCTTCTCACCACGTCACCAATGTCGCAATGTCGATATTCAATGAGGTCGGCACCCCAGGTCTCATCCCGGTTGTCGAAAAGTTGATTTTCCATGTAATTGCAAGTTGCGTCATCAAAATACATGTAGTACCAAGCCCAATCAATTGCCCAAAGATAATCATCATAAGCCCCTTTGATATCACCTTTTTCAAGGGCATCTATGGTATTATCCAGCGCTTCAACATCGCTTTGATACAATTCATGCTTGATGACCACTTCCGGATCAAAGTTTAATCCTACAAGGGCATCTTGGAACGCCTTATAAACTTTCTGTGTCTGCTTGTTTAGTGTAATGGCCGCATCGCTGTCTCCGCTTGCTTCCACCTCACCCATTTTCTCTTCTAGGGCTGCTGCTGCAGTATACCCTTCCTTGAGAAGAGATTTGAAATCAGCGGTATCACTAAGGGATTTCTCAAATTCTTTCAAGCGGGCAGTAAAATTCATTGGCCTTACAGCCTTTGCATCCAGATCCAACACAATCTTTCCGAAAGTCTGAATACTCTCTCTGAAGCCTTCTTCATCCAATGGTTGGGCATCCCAGCTATCATAGGTGGAGTGATAACCCATATTATCGTAATTAACACCCTTTCCTTCACCGGCAACAATCGCTGGAATTCCAAGAAGTGACCATTGGAAATCCTCGGTATAAGTGCTGGTATTGTCATAAGACCATTCATATTTTGATTCTTCGTTCAAGTCACCAATACTGTCTTTAATAAAGGATTTCAATTCTACTGCGCTTCTTGTCCCCATATATTTTTCGCCTTGGATATTATAGCCTCCATCATTATTCATAATGGCAAACGCCCCATCCACCCACTCGGGATGATTGGTCATAATCTCTTCATAAGCACCTTTGGACCAGTCATACTCGCTACCGGAGACTCCCCATTCTTCAGCGCCGTGCATGCAGAATCGAATGGTTTTTTCCGGTTGGTACCCACTATCTATCATTGCTTTTGCAATCCCAATGGAAACTGCAATACCTTGGGCATCATCATACTGGGAATGGAAATATCCATCCATGTGAGCAAAAACAAATACCGTTTCATCCGTCTTGCCGGGAATCTCACCCCAAACATTATGGGAAGTGGCATTCTTGGTTACTTTTGAATCCGCATTAAACGTAACATTAATGGTCTCTTTTCCAGAAGCCTTAATGGCCTTTTGAAGAGCTTTACTATCTTGCTCGCTAATTGCCAATGCTGGTGCATCTGCCGGTCCGCAAATATCTTGAACGCCTACACGATCAGGACCATCTTCAGAGAAAACGGACATGGCGATAACGGCCTTGGCACCTTTTACTTTTGCCTGATACGCCGGATAGTTTATCCACCAATTTTCGTTCTGGTCGATGTTGATCAATACTAATTTTCCTCTGACATCCACCCCTTCATAATCTGCGGCGGTACCCTGATCCAAATAAACCAGGTCGCAGGATTCATTGTCAGCCTGAATTGTTGTCTGATATCCTCCTAGGTCAATTTTTTGTTCTTCTCCACTGGCGTTTGTGAAGGTAATGTTTGCACCTTTGAAGGTCCAGCCATCCAAGGTGGTTTCGTCAATGGTCACATTTTTCAGCCCGATGTCCTTCATTACCCCTGCCAGATAATTGGCAGTGTCTGTTTCTGCTTGAGACCCTGCGGAGCGCATGCCCATCACGGGGTCATCGCCAAAACTACTGACTTTCTCAATGACTTTTTTGGAAAAATCAGTATCAATCGCTTTGTCATAGTTATCGAAAGTCTTCCCATACTTGGAACTGCCGCAGGCGCTCAGCCCAAAAGCCAGTACCAAAACAAATACAACAGTAATTATCCTTTTGTACATCATATAACCTCCCATTAAATTATGTTTCGCCTCATCTGGTTTTATTGTAGCACCATTTCCAGAAAGAGAAAACAAAAAAGTCATGAGAGTTAGCGGCTGCTGCCGTTCTCTTTGATTTTTTTCTCAAGAGATTTGGCGCCAATTTGCGTTGCCTCTTTGTAATCATGGAAAGATTTTGCCCAGTTGTCATATTTTTTATTATTTCGGCGATCCGGGAGATTGTATTCGGTACGCAAATAGTTTGCCATGTAGTCTGTAAATTTTAATGCACCAGCCAGATTTACATGGCGGTCATTATAAAAATCCGTATTTACATCAAGCCCAACTTCGCGATACATTTCAGGCGTATTAAAATCAATAGTTTGATAGCCACGCTTTTTAATTATTTTCATGGCATAGTTTATTTTTTTCTGTGCATTGATTCTTCCCGGATATGGGGATGCCACAAACAATATGTCAGCATCCTTTATGGTATCACAGTAATCCAGAAGATCTATTAAGACCTTCTCTGTTTCTTTTTCTATTGGCATGTCATCACTAATTGATTCTGGAAGTTTCTGCGGATTGGATAAATATATGGCCTTGGTATGGGCCGCAAATCCCATAAAATTCAGACTAGGTTTGGGATTTAAAAAATCTTTTAGAGAAATACCCCCATTCCATTTTGAATGATATTTCAAAAAGTTAAAATAGAATGACCAGTCACTTTCGTCAATATAATTTTCCCCCTTGGAGGAATATTCAAGAGCAGCTTTCGTGGCATCCAAACGGTTCTTCGAAAATCGCAGATTGTCCGTTACCCTCCGAATAAATTCTTCCCGCATTCGATTGGGGCCTTTTACAACTGCACGAATATCAATAACAATCACTTTTGGATGCTGATATTTCAACGCTTCAACAATCGTATACTTGCATAGTACTAAAGGTTCTGTCCCAAAACTAAAAGAAAAAATCGTCTCACCATAATCCTCATAGGCCTGAGGTGACACCCAATAACGATCCACGCCGCTGGCGCCAACATAAATGCCATCCATGGTATTTTTCGGTTGAGAATAAAATGAATTGACCCGTTCTTTCACCCCATCTCCCAGCTCCCCTGCGGGGAAGGAAAAAACGCAACCTAAATAATACATGGTGCCAACCAGTATAAGAACAAAACAAATTGTGCGAGCAAACTCCTTTTTACTCATTTCTTCCCCCATATTATTTCATTGATTTTTTTAGCTGTTCAATATCTGTTTTCCCATTGAAACTTTTTGGCAAACCGTCCATCTTCAGTAGCTTTCTCGGCACCATATAGCTGGGCAAGCGGGTTCTGAGAAAAATCGCCACGTCCCTTGTCTGTAATGATTCGGCCGCATAAAACAACCAAATTTGAGCTTTTTCCCTGTGATACAAACAACAACAGTCTGTAATTTCATCCATCATTTTGGCTGTCCCTTCAATTTCTCCCAATTCAATCCTGTGTCCAACATGCTTAATTTGAAAGTCCTTTCGCCCATGAAACCACAAAATCCCTTTTTCATCTAAAGAACCTATATCTCCGGTTTTATAAATTCGCTCCTCATAAGACTTATTCAGTGGATTTGTGACAAAAACTTCGTCTGTCTTTTCCTTGTTTTCATAGTATCCTAAAGCCAAGCACGTACCCCTCACGCAAATTTCTCCCTGCTCCCCTAGGTTGGGGACAGTGCCATCCTCTTTTTGAAGTATCACTCCTGTATTTGGAAAGGGTGTACCGATAGGGATTATTTCATTGGTTTCAACAACATGATCCACAATGTAATAGGTACAACTGGCAGTAATTTCTGTTGGTCCATAATGATTTACAAAAACCGCCTCTGGCAATTCTTCCTGCCAGTATTTCAATTGTCTTGAAGGCATAACCGAACCGGTAAAAAACACTTTTCTCACGGAAACCAATCTTGTATGATGAAATGCTTTCAAATCACTGCATATGCATAAAGCAGAAACTACCCAACAAATGGTTGTGATTTCATTCTTGTTAATGTAATCAAATAGTTTCCCCGGTAGAGAAAACAAGGTTTTGGGAATCATAACCATGGATGCACCGGTCTTCAATGGAATATAGATGTCTCTAATCGCTGCGATGTAATCTAAAGGAGCCTGATTTCCAAAGCGTTCCTCTTCTGTTATGTCAAAAGTAGCAACAAACGCCTCAATATAATCAATTAATGCTCGATGAGATTCAATAACCCCCTTTGGCTTTCCGGTTGATCCTGAAGTGAAAATAATATACGCAGGATCAGTATCCGTTATCTGCTTCCTCCTTTTCTCCAACAGTTCAGCATTCATCTCGCACTTTAGCATCTCTTCATAGATTGCAATTGATTCGTTGGAAGCTAAAGATTGGGCCAATTCTTCTCCATGATGGTTCGTAAAAATAATATTTGTGTGAATTGTTTCCAGTATGATTCTCATCCGAAACTCAGGCAGGTCCGTTCCAATGGGTACATAATAGCAACCCGCAAACAGAATTCCCAAATATAATACCGGCGTATCAATACACTTATCAGTGAGCACCACCACCGGTGTGTTGGGTTTTGCTCTCGCTGCCAAAAAACTTCCTATTTTTTTAGCTCTGACTAATAACTCGGAAAAGGAAATCTGACCCTGTTCATCTTTGTATACAATTTTGTTTGGGATTCGCCTTGCAGTATCCTCTAAATATTCCAGCACATTAATATACATTTCGTTTCCTCCCTATGTTTTTTTAGAATGCTCGATAAATAAACCCTGTCACGTCATAACCGCTGCCATATATGCCAAAAATAAGAACAAATACAATTCCTGTGATATATACCAGCCACCTAAAAAGCATATTCTGCTCGGATAATTTTTCTCGCACATTGATTCCATTTTCCTGAAGAATGCTTACAAATAGTAAAATTAGCAGTGCAATCCCCAATACCCGAAAATCCCCTTGTGTCAACCCCAAACGTAACAATGAGCCATCGAAGAATACCCGAGGATTGAATACCAAGGATTCTTTCATCATGGTAATGGCGGCAACAAAACTGGCACCTCTGGAAAAGAAACGGCCGATGACAATTAACATGAATGTCCTTCCAATTTGAAAAAGTTTCCAGCTAAAGGCTTTCGTGTTGATTCTAAGCAGTGCAGTCAATTTTTTTATATATGGCTCAAGCAAGATGGCTCCAATAATAAATATCGCCTGATAGAGGCCGTATGCAACAAATTTAAAATCGGCGCCATGCCAAATTCCTATGGTCAAAAATGTCATGAGTTGTGCAATAATAACAGGGAACAATTTACCCACTCTATCCCCAAAAATCTTCCTTGATTTTTTCCCCAGCCTGCCAAAAGTGGGCGATAGGGAAATTGGATAAAAAATATAATCACGGCACCATTGTCCTAAGGTAATGTGCCAACGCCGCCAAAATTCAGGAATACTGGTGGAAAAATAAGGCCGTTCAAAATTCTTAGCCATATCAATGCCAAAAATTTGAGATATTCCCCGTGCAATGTCCATTCCCCCAGAAAAGTCTGCATAAATCTGGATCGTGTATCCTACTACCGCGATGATAAGAAAGAACCCATGGTAATCGGTGTAATGATCAAATATTTGATTCACAAGTATGCCAATTCGATCTGCAATCACCAGTTTTTTGAAAAAGCCCCAAAAAATAAGTTGAACCCCAAATTTCACTCTTTTATACTCGAAAGAATGGCCTTGATACAGCTGCCCCGCTAATTGATTATATCTACTAATCGGGCCCTGAACAATTTGTGGAAAGAAAGACACAAATAAAGCAAATTTCGCCAAATTCGTATCCGGCGAATATTTGCCCCGATATAAATCTATTAAATAACTCATTGATTGGAAGGTGTAGAAGGAAATGCCAAGTGGAATTAACATCCCCGGATGAAAAATCTGTTCCAATCCGATTAGACTTGCAATGCCATTAAGATATACCCTAAAGTACTTTAGGAACGCCAAAATGCCAAAATTCACCACCATGACGAAGATTAGCACTCGCTGCTTTTTCATTTTATTTTCTTTTTTGAGGCTCTTCTTTTGATCTTTTTCTAGACAATTTGTGTTTTCTTCTATGTATGCCTTATACGTAGCATCATAGCTTCCAATTTTTTTGCCACCAAAAAAGGTCGTCACCGTTGTGATTAGGACAAAAATAAAGGTCTTTGGGCTAGATAGCAGATAAAAGGTATAACTTGCCAGCAAAAGAACAATCCATCTCACTTTTTGGGGAACAAGAAAATAAACAACTGCTGTTCCCACAACAAACAACAAGAATGCCACAGAAGTAAATGACATGTCAGTCTCCTTACTCTTGAAGTCGTCTAATTAACGCCATCATTGCATCTGCAGAATTGAAGTTTTCAGGCAATAAATCTTCTACTGTTATTTCAATATCAAACTCATCATTTAACTCGCCGACCAAGGCAACAACATCCAAAGACTCTAATTCACCATCATCAATTAGACTCGTGTTGTTTTCAAAGTCAACATCCGGCCGTACTCCAGTCAAAATCTCCAATAATTTTTCCCTCATTTTTTCACCTATTCTCCTCAAGTGTTCTGCTATTTCTTTGCTAATATATATTCCTCAGAACGAATGCCATCCAATCTGAAGTTCATCTTTTCCAAGACTCTCTCCATGGAATGGTTTCTCATGTCCGTCCAAATATAACAATACTTCAGCCCCCAATCCAACGCTTTTTGTAAAACCTCTCCCAATAAAACCCCAGCCAAACCATTGCCCCGTTGAGAAGATTCCACGGCAACAAGCCAGATAGATCCCCACTTGTTGTTTTCCTTTTTCAGTTTGAATGCCCCTACCAGTTCCCCATTTTTTAGCAAGCAGTAGATCTCTCCCCTTTGTATTTGTATCTCTAACTCACTCATGGTTGGAAGGATGGAGTCATATTGATCAAGGCTCTCGTTCCACAAGGCAATCAATTTGTCACTTTGCGACAATACTGCTGGTTTGATTTTATATTGGCAATTTTCTTCAACTTCAAAAAAATTAGAATAGTTCATTGTTTCCAATTGGATGGTCCTGCGCAGGTTTGTAACATAGGGTTCAAAACCCATTGCCCCGCACTTGGACTCCATTTTAAGCACATTGGAATCCAGGCGTCGTTCCGAATAAATCAGTTCAACAACAATTGGTTTATCAAGCTTTTCAATGTGCACGATTCTACTTTCTTCAAGAAAAAGATAAAGTTTATAAAAGTCTTTTTCAATCCGATATACAGCAAGACCCTGTGGCATTTCCCGATAGAATAGTTTCTTCTCTTCAATCAGCCTCTGTATTTCTTTAGGCATAAGAATAGCGTTGTATATGACAGAAGGAAAAGTGTCTTTGGTATTTTTTATCAAATCAGTGTATGCTTCAAAGCAGTTAACTCTTTTCATTTTAAGTCCTTTTTTTACCTCACAGGTACCTATATTATAGTAATTATTGTTTATTTGCAATAGCCTCCACCTTTACTTCACAAAACATTCATGATAGAGTAAAAGCGAAAACAATGACCAAGGAGGATTTGCAAGGAGGCATAAAAATGAATTTTGCATTGACAGAAGAACAATTGGAATTCCAAAAAGAAATGAGGGAATTGGCTGTACGGGAATTTGCATCTGGCGCACGTCAGCGGGATGAGGAAGAAGATTTCCGTCCGATTAATGATGTGTTTCGGAACAAGTTTGGTCCTATGGGGCTGATGGGATTGACCATGCCAAAAGAATATGGAGGCCAGGGCAAAAGCCCTATCTTTTTTGCGCTGGCCATGATGGAATTTTCCAGAGTAGATGTCTCAGTAGGCTCTGCTTGGTCCGTATGTCTTTCCATAGGTTCTGTCCCCATCGAAAAATTTGGTACGGAAGAGCAGAAGCAGAAATATTTAGTACCTTTACTAAAAGGGGAGAAGTTATGTGCCTTTGGCTTGACGGAAGAAGGTGCCGGCAGTGATTCAGCCATGCAGGAAACCACTGCAAAATTGGATGGTGATGAATACATAATAAACGGTCGAAAAATCTACATTACGAATGCCGGATATGCAGATACTTATATTATTTTTGCTATTACAGACAAATCCAAAGGCACCAAAGGAATCAGCGCTTTTATTGTGGAAAAAGGCACACCCGGCTTCACCTTTGGAGTGGAATACAAGAAAATGGGAATTCGAGCCACAGCACAAAGGGAATTGATTTTTGAAAACTGTAGAATACCAAAAGATAATCGTATCGGCAACGAAGGTGCCGGATTTAAAATAGCTATGACCGCCCTTGATGTTGGTCGAGTAGGCGTTGCAGGGCAAGGAGTGGGTGCCGCCATGGGGGCCTATGATTTGGCTTTAAAATCTGCCAAAGAGCGGGTTCAATTTGGCAAGCCAATTATCGCCAATGAGGGTATTTCCTTTATGTTGGCAAATATGGCAACGAAAATCGAACTGGCGCAACTCATACTATTGAAAACAACTTGGCTGATGCAAGAAGGTCTTCCCTATTCCAAGGAAGCCGCTATGTCAAAACTGGTATGCACCGATACCGGCATGGAAGTAACCACGGATGCCGTGCAGATTTTAGGGGGAAAAGGATTTTTGCGGGATAATGAGGCAGAACGATTTATGCGCGACGCCAAAATACTGCAAATCTACGAAGGTACCAACCAAATTATGAAACTGATACTGGCCGGAATGATTTCAAAATAGCAACGAATAATGGCAGCCGGTTGTTATCTCAATATAAAAGCAAAGAGCATCCATCCTCTTTGCTTTTATTTCATAATAGATTCTTCCACTCATCTTAATAAATGTTTCAGTTTTTTTAGTTTACGTCTGTCCTTGCCAAAATTTCTGCCGGTGTCTTTCGCATCGTGGTGTAAACCGGCAAAAGGCCTATCACAATATTGAAAAGGAAAATCAATATTAACCCAGTCCCAAACACTTTTGGTGTCATAAGGAACATGTCCTCCAAATAGCTTATGTTGGCCAATTTGCTCATGATATATGACATAAAGATGTATCCGGTTACCGACGCAATCAATGTAATTGCTAATATTTCTCCCATAAATATTTTGTATATGTCGCCCTTCTTCACACCAATTGCTCTTAAGGTTCCAATTTCTTTAATACGGGATAGGAACGACGCCCTAATAATCAAAAATATCTCCACCAAAGAAATAATAATAATAATCCCCGCCATGACAACTGCGGATTTGACCATTGACCACACACTTTGTACATATTTGTCTCGCTCAAACTGGTATATGTCAATGATGTTCAGACCTTTTTCTTCAAAGGCGGCAATTGCTCCTTCTTTGTCTTGATTATTGGGCATCACAGTAATGTTACTGCTATTTCGAATCAGATTATATTTTATCGTGTCCTCCGTGACCAATCTGTAATCAAAAGTGTCTTTGGTAGAATAATACCCTACAACCGTGAGTTTTTTGCCGTTAACCTTTTCATTGATTTCTTTATTTAATGGCATCTCACTGGCATTGGTTTCATTCACCAATACCTCATAGGTATCCTTAGGGAATCGCCCTTTTTCTAGGGTAATTTTTTTCTTCATTAAAGAAACGTCTACCAAATTTGACCCTTGAGAACTCCCAGCGCTTACCGAGTCGGAATCATAGGTTGACTCCTCTTCCCCATCTCCACTCTTGCTATTTGCCATCAAATTAATGAATAATGATTTATCCGTATAGATGCAGGGACTTCCCTTATCGGTTACACCAACTATGGTGAATTTTTTCATATAGTTGGCCTTTAGTTTCTGGCCAATTAAGTCTTGTGGGTTGGCAATTCCCGCTTGCTTAATGGCCCCACTGGCATCTAGCAATTTGTCCAAAATCAACTTATCCACCACCACTTCATACTTGTTTTGAGGAAGGGAACCTACAATCAAGTCTTGTTTTGTTAAAGTGTCAGAATCAGAAAGTGACCCGGAAATGGTGCTGGAGTAATTGCTGGTTTGCCAATATTCCGTATGTGCCAGGGCAAAAGAAACCTTCCCATCTCCCGGCAGCAAATAATCCACAGTTTTTTCCTTCTCATACGCCAAATAATCTTTTACAGCAACTGTCTTTGTTCGAATCCTTAAGTAATCCTGATTATCTTCTACAAATTTAGAATCCTTAATATTCGTAATCCCATAAATATTACTGGTGGCATAGGCAATAAACACGGCAGAAATAAAGAATCCAACCAGTAAAATCTTCCTCAACGTATGGTAATCTCTTACGGTTTTTAACCCTGCCAAAACAGATGAGAACAAACCAATGATTGAGGCATGCTTCCCATTGGAATTGTTGGCTAATTTACTACTGTCAAACCGATGTTTCTCATATTCCTCTTTGGTCATCTCCCTATAGTGGTCATCAATCAATTCAACCGGTGAGTGTTCATCAACGATTTCAATGTGCTTATTTGGGTTCATACACTTCAAATAAATGTTATCGTCTTGGGCTATGATTTGTAACTCGATTTTCTCCGTGCCCTCCCCGAATAAATTTATTTTGTAGCCATCCAAATCTATGGGTTCTTGATTTTTTATGTCTTTTAGGTAAATTCTATTATCCAACCGATAATCCAGATTGTCGGTATGTTGATTCTCATCATCGGAAACGATTCTGCCATCAATCAATTTGATGATTCGGTCCCCATAAAATTTGGCAAGCTTTTCTTCATGGGTCACCATAATCACCAGTTTTTCTTTGGATATGATCTTGATGATATTCATGACTTCCAAAGTATTTTTGCTGTCTAAATTTCCGGTTGGCTCATCGGCAATGATAATATAAGGGTTTTTCACAATGGCCCGGGCAATGGCCACTCTCTGCCGTTCTCCCCCGGAAAGCATGTCTGCAAACCGGTTCCGGTATCGGTACATGTCCACCAATCCCAAAGCATACTCTACCTTTTGTTTGATTTCGTCCTTGTCCTTGATGCCAATCATCTTTAAAACAATGGCCACATTGTCGTGGACAGTCATGTTGTCAATTAAATTATAATTCTGGAAGATATATCCGATATTGGCATTCCTGATTCGGTCTGTCTTGCCAGCTCTTCCACCCGTTATTTTCTCCTCATTAACAGTAATCTGCCCTTTATTGATTTTGTCTAGCCCCCCTATGGCATTGAGCAATGTAGTTTTACCACAGCCGGAAGGTCCAAGCAGTGCAATTAAACCTTTTTCCGGAAAGGTCACCGTTGTATCGTTAATGACATGAATTTCGTTTCGTTTTCTTTTGTTAAAATATTTATTTACTTTCTCTAATCTTATCATTTTATGCCTCCTCTCTGAATGTAACCATGGCAGATTTCTTGAACAACCTTCTGGCAAATCTTCTTGAGAGCAAGAAGGCCATAAACAAGAGTACAGCATATAAAATGATATAATCGCCAACTGTTAGATATTCTACAAGAGATTTGATGTATGCAAGGTTGATGATTTGGTTCTTTACAAGGGCCACAACCCCCAGCACCAAGCCGTAAGCGATGGTAACCACCGTGAACAATTCAATGTCTAATATTCGCTTGGTGTAAGCCTTGGCTAGTCCCACCATTCTCAGCGTTGTAAAATAGACACCTCTGGATTTTAATATCAGGCGGGTAACAAAATAAGCAATGAAGAATACCCCCACTATGAAGATTATCAACAAGGGTATTTGTATAATGTTAACAATCTCCTGCCCGCCGAAATCCTGCAGATAATTTCTCAATGCCATCGGCTTAAATCCTGCATCTTCAAGGGCTTTCGTGGTTTCATCAATTTTTTTGGTGTCCTTCACATAAACGCTACACTGATAATTCCCCTTGTCAAAAAGGCTTTCAAAATCATTTTTGTTAATGTAAATCTCCCCATTATGGGTATCATAGCTTTTGTATCCGATGCGCGTCTGAAAATTGTTTTTATTATAGGTAGCAGTAATTGTTGGACTTACACTACCGCCGAAATATATATTTTGTGTGGAAATTTTAATGGTATGGTTGAGGCTGTATCCGTTGCTATACAAGTAATTAAACTCTTCCGGCACAATTGCCTCACCTTTTTTTACCTTGGTGCTTGGAACAACCGGGTATTGGTATTTCCCATCATAGGTTTGGTCATTCACCGTAACCTTTACTTGGCTATAGAATTCGTAGGTTTGAGCTTTCAATTCCTCCATTAAATCAGGGGAAAGATAAATAGTAAGGGAAGAAAAAGCACTGGCATCCTTTTCCTCTTTCAAGCCAACCAGTTTGACCGTAATGGTTTTCTCTTCGTCATTGGTGCTCAGCTTATAACGCTTGCCCAACATACTTTCCAAATCACTTCCGGAGGCTATATACTTGGTGTTGCCAACAACTAAAATTTCATTTTCCCCCTTGGGAATATTGCCCATGTCCACTGTTCCGCTAAAACTGCTTACACTTTTTGGATACCCATTAAAAAAGACGTTTCCTCTTTGAATGCTTAACTGGTTATCGGATAAAATATCATTTTTCTCCACATACTTAATATTATTCAATGCTTCCAGTTTTTCATAGTCTTTTGGGGTCATAACACTGTTGTCGTCTTTTTTTATAATAATTCGATCGTCAGAGATGTTTTGGAAAAATTGATTGTATCCATACTTGCTTCTCTCTTCATTTTGGTTTTTAAACCCAGTATAGGCACTGGCGGTGGACACCACCACAAAAGAAAATACCAAAAGCAACAGCAAAAATTTCGAAGTGATATTGAAGGCATTTCGGACACCCAGTCGAACTTGATTGCCAATGGTAATCTTCTTTGACTCAATTTCGTGAAAGTTTTCAATCTTCTGAAATGGCTTTATCTGCCGATCTTCCACGATTTTTTCCATCGCTCATTTTTACAACCCGCGTTGCATGGTCTGCAAACTGCTCATAGTTGTGGGTTACCACCAGCACTAATTTTTCTTTTGAGATTTCCTTCAAAAGGTCTGCAACGCCTTTCGCCGATACGCTATCCAGGTTCCCTGTTGGTTCGTCCGCCACAATAACCGGCGTTTCTTTTGCCAAGGCCCTTGCGATGGCCACTCTTTGTTTTTGCCCACCGGAAAGCTTGGAACACTTTGTGTTGGCAAACTCCCCCAGACCGACTTTTTTGATGATGTCATTTACCTTGTCCTTCACATCATTTTTCGTACTTCCATTGACCAGTAAGGGCAATTCAATGTTCTGATATACGGTGTAACTGTTAATCAAATTAAACGACTGAAAAATATTTCCTATATATTTTTTTCTGTATTCTTCAAAATCAGCTGATGTATAGTGACTGGTCTCTTTACCATCAACATACATCTCTCCTTCCTCATACCCGTCCAATCCGGATATCACATTCAAAAGAGTAGTTTTGCCACTGCCGGATTCACCGGTAATCACAACAAATTCCCCTTGGGCAAAATCCAAGCTAACCTTAGAAAACCCGCTGGTAATCATCCCTTTGCTATAATAATACTTGGATACACTTTTTAGTTCTATCATGCCTTTCCCTTTCATCTATGCCACTGGCGCTAGTTAAAAAAACCGTCCATTGCTTATTGATTCCGCAAAAAAGAGTACATCAAAATGCACTCTTACTCTTTTATCATTTTACCTGCATTGCTATTTTTTTGCAAGCAAAGGAAGAAATGTTTGTAAGTTTGTAAGTTTGTTTCCAAGTTCTTAATACATATCACGTTACGGGCACATTGCATTTTTATTTTACAGCTGTGTATTTCACAGCGCTGCTGCTTCCATACACCTTGGCTGATCCATTTTTCTTATATGCTTTAACATAATAGTAGTATGTTTTTTCGGATTTTACCGATTGATCTTTATAGCAAATAGTACTATTGCTTGATATTGTTTTAATTATTTTATAGCTGCCGCCTTTTATCTTCTTGTATATAGCATACCCGCTTGCACTGGACATTTTTGACCACTTCACAGTGACATAAGGACTTCCGCATTTTTTACAAGGCTCATATCCGGCCTTTTTAGCTTTTGCAATAGTCGTTTTGATTGGATTTTGAACGCAACTCTTTCGCAAATGATACTTTTCTCCTGTTTTGGTGATGTAACAATACATTGGTGTTGTGGTACTTTTCAATGTTACCTTCCCAGGCACATAAACCGTACAATTAGTGTAACTGCTATAGGTTTTTGCTGTTCCGTTTTTGTAGGCTCTAATTCTATATTTATTATTTCCGGTTAGAATATCACTGGTGGTTTTATATGTGACTACACTATTGCTTGTGATTATCTTAATTGTTTTCCAATTGCTACTTATATATTTTTGGATTTGATATCCGGAGGCATTGGCGGTTTTCCCCCACTTAAGGGTAATTGCCGACTTTGATCCTGAAGAAACTGCAAATCCAGTCACGTTACTTAAACCACTTTTTTCAGTGGTGCATACAACTTTCCCGGCTGTAAAATCATATTCAATGGTTCCGGAAAGATCCGTTCTGGAAACAGTGCAACCTGCGTTGGATAGTCGGGTTAGCGTCTCGCTATCCGGATGTCCATAACTATTTCCCGCCCCACAGGAAATTGCCCCATAGGCAGGAGTAACTTCAGTCAAAAATTCCGATGAGGATGAATACTTTGAACCATGATGCCCCACTTTTAGGACATCACTATTAATGTCTGCATTCTCTTCTACAAGTTCACTCTCAATTGTTGTTGATGCATCTCCCATTAAAAGAACACTTTTACCTCCACAGGTCACCTTCAACACAATTGATTGGTCATTGACGGTTTTCCCCTCTTGTCCATCTGTAATCACTTCAACGATTGCATCCCCCAAGGTCCACGTTTGACCCGATGTTGGATGAGAATAACTGCAACCCTCCCTTTTCATTGCAGAAATAAAAGTACTGTATGTATCACTAGTGCTGCTGCCATATGTATAGTAAATATTCTCAACTTGATACTTGTCAAGCACAGCCTCTATTTTATTGATATGATCCGAATCAGGATGGGTAGCCACAAGGTATTCTATTTGTCCGAAGTCTTGGCTTGCTAAATATGGAATTGGGGTTCCGCCATCCGATGATCCGGCATCCACTAGCATAGTTTCTCCCTCTGACTGGATAAGTATAGAATCTCCCTGGCCAACATCAATAATAGAGACCTCCATATCCGCTACCGGGTTTGTTTCTCCAAAGGATGCAAAAGAAGTAAAACTCAGCACCAACATCAGCGACAAAAAAACACTTAGGACCTTTGTTCTAATCTTCATTTTGCTTCTCCTTCAATCATGAAATACTACATAAATGTTATATTATACTTTATGTTCCAGAAAAGCAATGAAGATTCTCTTGGGGCAAAGTTCTAAGGCAAATAAAAACCAGCAGATTTATCTTCCCGCTGGTTTCAATAGGTCTTTCTCCAAGCCAGTAATGCCTCCTCAGATTACAATCGCCTCTGGCATTAGAACGTATGCTAAATTTGACAAGGCAACCGCTAAGTTGTCCATTTATTCTTGATAAGATTTTCTCCTTCTAAGCCTCCCCTAAATTATTTTTCTTCCAGCATCCGTTCCACTTCGCTCATACGCCCGGATGCGATTTTTTCTGGAATAAATACTTGGCCACAGACTGGGCAGCGAGGGACTTTATGACGAAAGGAACGGTTCAAATAACTGAAATCCACCTCCATTTCCTCCATTTCCACCTTGCATTTATCACAGATCACTTTCAGTTTTTCTTCCATTCCAGACACCCTCCAACTTAATTTTCATTCTATGGGTATAGACGTTAACGATTTCGTAGATTTCCCCTTCTTTTCTGTATTCAACCCAATAGGTTATATGACCGGATTCTCTGTAACAGCTATACGTCTTTTTTTCCGGGTCCAGAGCCCGACGCCCCGAATTTTCAGCGTATTCTATGACAGTATAAAGGTCTTCCTCCAGAATTTTCATCCGATCCATCTTGTCCTGAATTTCAGGCCCGATTTTTAGTTGGAATTTACTTAATTCACTGGGGTTTTCCATAGTTTCCTCCCAAATTTCCTGCAGCAACATTTTTTTGAGAAAAATACGGTTGTTTCTTCTCTGGGTCAGGCTGGGTGGTTTGGTTCCTTCCGAATCCATGTGAAACAACAAATCCAAAATATGCCAAACCTTTTTCCCTTCGCTTTGGAACACATCCCTACAATTGATGCAGTAAACCAGATAGGGATTTTCACTTAGTTGACTGCGACTTTTTTTTACATAATTATAATAAATAGGATCTGCGACAGAAACCTGCCCTCCGTATCCGCAACAACCATGCATATTCCCTTTTGGAAGTTCTTCAAGGGGAACTCCTACATTTTCTGCGAGTTTGCGTACTGCTTGCTCCATAGGCGCGATGTGCCTAGCCGTACAGGGATCAAAGATGGAATATATTTCATCAAAAATCGGGATTGCTGGTTGACCATCTGTTTCGCCTGGGCTGTTCCCTGGTAATCCCCCCCATTGATTCATGATTTCATAAAGAGATATGGTCTCAATTTCAGGCAGATATTCTTTAAAGTGTTTTATACAAGCAGGGCAAGCCATGATTAATGTAGGATTTCCAAGTTTCTCCCAGTCATTTCGCAAAATATCAATTTCTTTTTTGTGCATTTTCGTATTGCCGGCCCAATCGGCTGGTACACTACAACAACGAAGGATTAACCCTGTATCAGATTTTTGAGATAACAACCATTTATATGGTTTCATCACATAATTGGGATTTGCAGCCCCCAATTGACATCCGGGGAAAAATGCATAGGTGCAGGTTGTCTGTCCGGGTGCTTTTTTGGTTAGGGCTGCCAAGGGACTGTTTGTGAACTCCATATCTCGAATCCAGAACTGATGGTATGCCCCAGGCATCGTGTCCTGCTTATGAAGATAACGTCGCGCTTCCAGCAGCATTCCACCAATTTCAATGCTCTCAGGGCAGACTTCATCACAAAGTCCACACTGGGTACAGGTGTTCATTAATCTCTTTCCTGGCGTCTTTTTCATAACCGATGGGGAAGTGGAAAAAAGCCACTGTAGCCATCACATCATCTCGAATCCGCGTAGGCCATTTGTTGTGGTAGGCACACACGTCACAGTACTTCATACAGTCACTGCATTGACACCGGATGCACCGCTCTGCTTCAAGGATAGCTTCCTCATCTGAAAAGATTCCCTGCTCTGTTGGAATGATGGCCTCTTTTTTCACAAGTTGATCCTGGTCAGCCACTGCCTTACATGGAGGCAATGGGGCAGGGTACTCCAACTTTCCGGTTTTCAGAAATATTTCCATTGCCCAAGCCATATTCAGACCATCTGCCATGGCAGGAATTGCCTCTTTTCCAATCAAACTTCCTCCTGCAAAAATGGCAATGTTTCCATCCAGTCTACAATATTCGCCTTGCCCGTCCAAGAGTCCAAAATCGTTGCCTCCTTGTCCTGTGGCTATGTAAATCGCCTCAAATCCTTCTCCTCTAATTTCATCTATGGTTTTGACTTCCTTGTTGAATTTCAATGTATATATTTCAAATTGGAATTGCCGTTTTATGTCATCCAAAAAAAGTTCGGGTGGAAGCAAATCCCATAGCTTGCCGCCCAGTTTTTCTGATTTCTCGTAAATGGTCACATTGTAATTTTTCTGAGTCAGTCGTAATGCGCATGCAAGGCCGCTGATTCCCCCACCAATAATTGCAATTCTTCGGTTCTTCAGAGGAACATTATAGTCCGTTGGTGTCTTCTTTGTGGCCTTGGCCACACAGGTTTTTTCCAATAATGAAAGCTGCACAGATTGGTCCAAATCTTTTCTTGGGCATACTGAAGCGCAATATTCCGGGCACAGTGCGGCTGCAATGTCTGGGAAACCTACAGAATTTCGAAAAACCTTATAAGCAGCATTACAATTACCTTTTGCCATTTTCAACTGAAAGTCCAAAATATCAATGTGAAATGGACAATTGTTGGAGCAGAAAGGTTTTTCATTCTGACGGCAAGTATCAAGTTGTCTATAATATTTGTCCACGAAATGAATCCTCCGTTGAGCAAAGGCAGACCACTATGAATATGCTGTAAAGTGGTCTGCCATTTGTACTTCATCTTTTATTGTTTTTGGGGGAACTGGATTCGTTTTTATACTGGATTGGACTTAATGTTTTCCAATACTTCGTACATATCCTCACCCATGTAATATTTTTTGGGGGGCTCAATCTTTCCACCCTTGGCAAGAATTTCCAAGCCAGCCTTGACCTTTGCAGGTGTGGCCGGAAGCTCATAGATTCTTACGCCGCAAGCATTATTGATGGCATTGATGACAGCCACGTGGTCTGAAGATTGGAACGCCTCAGAAGCACCGGAAGAACCAAAGGGTCCATTTTGATCGAATCCATCAAGGTGAATTGCTTCAATCTTATCCGGAACATCCTTAATGTAAGGAACGCCAGCAGCATACATGTTCGTATGCTTCTTCACATCATCATAATCCTCGCTAAGGGCAAATCCAATGGCATGGGACATGCCACCAAAGGCTTGTCCGTTGACAGCCTGAATGTTTCCAACTTTGCCAACCCAGTCTACGCAGGTCATCCCTACTACTGTTGTTTTTTCCGGTAGCAACATCCACTTCAACTTCTGACATAAACAACGCGTAAGTATAAGCATAGGTCGGATTTCCTTCTCCAGTATTGGGATCAAGCAGTCTGAAATAATCCCATTCTGCTTCAGCAACCCAATTTCCTTCATACTTTGTGGGGATACCTTCCTTCATCATTTCGTCATAAGTTCGGTAAGTTCCATCCTCTTTGCGCATGGCGTTTGCCAAGTTCTGCGCCGCCAAAATGCTGGCCTTGCCGTTGGCAAAGTGAGATCTGGATCCTGCCGATTCCCCTGTATTGGGGCAAAGTTTCGTGTCAGCCTGAATTAATTTAATATCATCAGGGGTCACATTGGGGAAATAAGGTTTCAGGGCTTCCAACATGCACACAAGTGAACCTTGATCGCCGCCTTGGCCTTGATCCTGCCATGTGTCATACTTAATAAATTTGCCCTCACCTACAAGCTCAATTGCAAGATTTGCAAAGTCATCAGAACCTAATCCAACGTTGTATCCGCCCCATGCAATCCCAACACCACGACGCTTTTCGGGGGTATCCTTGGCCTTAGCTTCCGCAACAGCCTTATCATAGAGCGGTTTCATGGTATCCATCATCTCTTCCATGGGATACTGAAGGAATTCAACACTGTTTAAGTTGGTCTGTCCGGTTCTTGCAATGTTTTTGTACCTAAAATCAAAAGGATCCATTCCGATTTTTTCTGCCATCATATCAATCAGCGCTTCACCAGGGGTATAGGCCTGTGGAGCCCCATATCCTCTGTAGGGAACACCATGGGAATGATTGGTCACCGCAGTTCTCCCAAGTCCCAGTGCATTTGGCACGTAATACGGGAAGAACATGAAACGAGGAATTTTAATCATTTCATCGTCTCCAAGTGCTGGGTCATAACCATGATCCATCCCAGCATCAAATTCACCGGCTATAATCATGCCATCCTTGTCACAAGCCAAACGGCCATTGGTGTAGGTCGGGGCACGTTTACCGCTGAATGCCATAAACTGAGCATAATCCATTGATAATGCAATGGGAGCCTGCATCACCTTACAGGCAATGGCAGCCAAGGAATATGACCCCGCATTCATTGCCCATCCGAAAGATCCGCCGGTTGGGTTCTCGACCACACGAATCTGCTCTACATCAAGTCCCACTGCCTGCGCAATATCATCTCTGTCAAAGTATGTTGTCATGGCCTTGCACTGTACTGTCAGTAATCCATCTTCATCGTAATAAGCCTGAATGGTATCTCCCTCAATGGACAAATGAGGTTCTCTGGAGGAGTAGAAACTGCCTTCCACAACATATTCTGCGTTGTCAATCATGTCAGGAACCTTATCTGCATCACCTTTCAATAAAGGTTGATAGGTAAACACATTATCCATTGTAGGATGAATTCTCATGGCATCCGGCATTACAGCATCCAAGTAATTCATGTATTCCGGCAATTGTTCAATTTCAACTTTAACCGCCGCTGCTGCTGCTTTTGCATGATCTTTGGTATCTGCCACAACCATGGCAACAACATTACCATAATTGACAATCTTTTCATCAACCAACAATTTGTGTACCTGGTCCATTGCTGTGGTTCTTGGGGAGAATTGGAACATCATCAGGTGATTGGCGCCATCCACATCCTTGGCAGTAATCACTTTTACTACACCAGGCATCTTTTCGGCCTCACTGTAATCAATGTTCAAAATTTTCGCATGGCTGGCAACTCTAGGCATTACCAGTGAAACGTGCAACGTTTCAGCCGGCATCTTCAACTCAATGTCATCCCCATAATCGCACACGCCGCATGCCTTGGCCATTGCATTGGGACGAACAATAGGCTTGCCGTAGTAGTTCCCAACATCTGCTTTGTAATCGTAGGTAATATCAGCTAAGGTTTTTTCGCCACGCATAATTGCTGCCGCCTCCATAATGGCATCAACAATTTGCTTGTAACCGGTACATCTGCACACATTCCTATGTTTTTGGAACCAATCACGTACTTCTTCTCTAGTTGGATTAGGGTTTTCCTGGAGCAATGCATAAGCAGATACGATGAATCCTGGCGAACAAAATCCACACTGCACCGCACCTAAATGCACCATTGCATACTGGATGGGATGAGGGTTCATGGCATTGCCAATTCCTTCAATTGTAATCACTGAGCTAAATTCTTTAACCGTCTTAATTTTCTTTGTGCAGGAGCGGATTACCTTACCGTCCAGGATAATGGAGCAAGCGCCACACACCCCGGTTCCGCAACCAATTTTTGTCCCCGTAAGCCCCAATCGCCGCAAAACGCCGGCAAGGGTGTCTTTCTCCGGATCACAGATAAACATCCGGTCTGCACCGTTGATGTTCAGCGTCATCTTTCTTAATTGTTTCATCAAAAAAGCCTCCTAAAGTTTTTAATAAATTATAATTCACAATTCACAGGCACTAATTATAAAACCCGGCATCATCGTGGTCAAAAGTAGCAGTTATGCCATGTCCTCTTCTTTCCAACATACAGGGAAAAATAATGAATTACCTTTGGATTTAATTGTAGCATGGAATCTTGATACACGCTACAATTTGTTTCATAAAACCGTATAAATTGCATGCCTTTTTGCATAAATTTCCATGTAAAAATAGGGAACCAGGTCACTTTTTTTATTTTCAATATTAATTCTCATTTTCGAACTGCTGTCTCATTAAAATTCTTAATTTTGAAATCTCCACCCCACAGTTCCACTGTACTTACACAAAACCAAATATACAAAATAAAGCAAGATTTTCTTTCCCTTTTTTTTAAAAAAACTAATATTCTTTGGCATATAATAGAAAATAGTGTTACAAATTATGATATAATTTAGCAACGGAGGAAAACAAATGTCAGTAAATAAAAAGAAAAAACACAGAAAAATAGTTGTTGCCCTCGTGGTGTTGGTTCTCCTGTGTGGCGCAGGTTTTTTTGCTTACGGAAAAGTAACCGATGTTGTATCAGAAAAGCTTGTGACCAAGATTGCCGAAAGTGAAGCTGCCAATTCCAGTAGTACTGTGGATGCAGAAAGCATATACGATTCCATGAGTGCGGATGACCAAGCTACAGTAAAAGAAATTGCCGCCAACCATATGTCGGCAGCAAATGTGAAAAAAGCCACAGAGTACTTAAGTAACAACGACACAGAAGGGCTAAAAGAATATGCATACGAAACTTTGAGCAGCAGTGAAATTGCCGAACTAAAAGAACTGTACAGCAAATACAGCACAGAGAAATAAGACAATTCCTTTTATGTTACCGTTTTCCCAGGGCCGCTTGAATTTCTTCGAATTTTTTCTTGGTGATTGGGTAAAAATAAACCACGACTACCGTCAGCACCATAAACGCGGCAGGAATAACGATGATAGAATTCTCAACCCATTCCAAAGCAAGGGGTGTCTGTATTTTTGCTGAACCGTCAAATCCTGCCAACTGGAGTATAATCCCCAAGGCCTGCATGGCAATGGCTGCAGACAATGCTTCCGCAACAGACAGCAGAGACACAATGCTACCTTCTCGCCGTTTCCCGGTTTCTAATTCATCGTATTCGCAAATATCGTATATCATTGCCGGCATCAATTGCCAATAGGCAGAAGAACCCGCTGCGTACGCAAAGGTTAGTAGCAGCGCCCCTGAAAACGTTGAAACACCGGTGAACTTGAACAAAGTCACAAGAATCGCTGACCCTAATACCATCGTCATGAGAAGAGACCTCTTGTCCAACCATCGGGTAAAAGTCATGATGACCGGGGCAAAAAATAGCCCCATAAGGGATGTGAGTAGTAGTATGGCAGAAACCGAGGTGGCGCTAAAGTTCAGGTTGTACGTATAAAAATATAACCGGTCTGCACCACAGATGGTATTTGCCATGAGGAACAGTGTGCTGGCAAGCAAAAGGTACCGGAGAGGCTTCAGTTTTAATAGATATGAATATTCACGAAACATTCCCGTCACACTTTTAATGGGGGATAGTTTTTCTTTTTTTGCGGATTGCCTGGGGATGTCTTTGCTTTTTGACATCCCTACAGTGATATAGATTGATATGGCCGATATCACTCCAACAAACGTCCCCGTAATCAACCATGCACTTTCTGTGGTAAACTCCTTATCCGAAAGAAATTCAACCAAAATAGAGGGTAATGCAACACCAATCAAAGTGCCAATAATATTGAATCCATACGTAACGGATCTCAGTTTTGTTCTTTCAGTGTAGTCCCCGGTAAATTCAGCACCCAGTGCAAGGAAAGGCACAAAAAAAGTGCTGAATCCCGTCCAAAAGGCCAAAGTCATAATCACATAATACACTGCTGTCAGCACGGGGCCTGCATCTACTGCAAAAAACAGGAAACTGCAGGAGATTGCCACTAAAGTAGCCCCTACCAAGAGAAATGGTCTTCTCCTTCCCATTTTTCCCGTGCTTTTATCAGACCAAAACCCGATGATAAGAGAGTTCATTACATCCCAGATAGATCCCAATCCAATAATGGTTCCTGCCAATGCCGGTTTCACATGGGCGACTGTTGTCAAAAAAAACATTAAATAGGTGCCCACAAAACTATAGGCGGCAGCGTCTCCAATCCCCGCCGAACCATATGCAATTTTATTCTGGATTGATAGTTTATTCATTTTTGCTGTCTTCCTTTATATCCGAACCATAATAAAGCGATAAGCGAAATCACCACACAAACACCCAAGGAACTTGATAAAAAAATTTGGGCGTTAAATGTGGCATTTCCACCTAATGATTGCATAATTTCAAAGGGTGTCGCAACAAACATGGCCGGTATTAAATAAAAAAACAGCAACATAATTTGTCCCAGCAGGCTTCCCTTCTTTGTTTCCCCATGGAGTGCGTTGTAAGTCTGAGGGATTTCTTTTTTTGAAAGAAAATACACACCTGTAATCAATTGCGCCAACATTAAATTGTTTGCATAACTTAAAAACACACCCACCCCAATGCAGTGTGGAATTAGCAACACTCCGGTAGCCAATATATTGAGTAAGGCAAACCCAAATATTTTATCCTTAAAAGGAATTTTCACCAGCTGCTTTCCCAATAAAATCATAAATATAATGGCAAAAAACAATGGCAAGGTAAACTGGAAAATCAAATCCTTCAGGGTTCCTGACATTAAGATGATAAAAGAAGCATATAACAAGCTTATGCTTGACATCGCCCCCTGAACCAAGGAGTAAAATCGATGTTCTTCGTTTCCAAAAGAGCGGCCAATGGTCTTGAATGCTTCATATAGCATCCAAATAAGGCAAACGCAACAGGCAACGATAATTGCCACACCCCACACATGCCAGGCGCTGGATCGTGACATCTTCAGAACAAGAATCCCACCGGAAAGGAACACTAGAATAGGAAGATAGCGAAAAGCGGGTTTCCTACGCCACGACTCTTTTTCCCTTGAAGGGGCCGGTTTCGAAAAAAATGCAGCCAAAACAATCAGCAGTCCAATGGCGAGAAAAAGAATTGAGCTTTTCACCCTAAATCCCAATAAAACAAACCCGGTGGATGCCAAGAAAGTAATGAAAACCTGCAGCAGGTTCCTTTTATTATCAAAGGTCACTCCATTGGCCATATTGGTGATTCTTCTGACAAAAGCGATGTAGTTGACGCAAACGCCAAAAAAGAATGCACCTATCAGTTCCACTATGGGAACCATCTCTGCAAAAAATCCAAGAATACTTCCAAGCGCCCCCAACCATAAGATAATATGAAATACAACATTCGGGTTTTGGATTTCAATCCCAAATAACGCCACCCAAAAATTGGCAGTAAACATCATTAAATAAAAAACCAGTAATGGCCAATAATTCCCCTGTATCCCAATTAGCATATACAAATAGTAAGGTATGATGGTCAGAAGATTACATATAATTGATACATATAAGAGCTTAGACATATTTCGGTTATGATTTACATTCACTGACTTGCCTCCAAATGAAATTATCTTGCGTGGTTGAAGCCACCGGCAAATTTTTGGGTCAACCGGGCCTCTGTTTGGTTGGTTTCCAAGAAAACCAATGTTTCGCGTAAATCTTTCATAAACTCTTTGGCCATGGACATGGTAAAGTCTTGTCTGATTAAAATCCGTTGGACAATAATCTCTTGGGCATTTGCCGGAAGAGAATAAGCAGGAACCTGCCAACCTTTTTTCCGCAACCCCTCAGATAGATGATATAGATTAAAAGAAACGAATTTTCCCCTTGCTAATCGCCAGGAGAGCGCCGGGATGCCTTCCTTGGGATTCCCATCAAAAATCATTTCAAAGCAGCCGGTCTCTTCCATTTTTTTTGCCAACCATTGAGCAATCTCATAAGAATGCATCTGAATTCGTCGATAACCTTGATGCCCCAACCTACGGAATTCAAAGTACTGGGAAATAACCGGCCCTGCCGGCCTAGAAAAATTCAGTTGGTAAACTTCTTCGTCCCCGCCCAGATAATTCACATGGAAAATCAATCTTTCCGGCAAGTCATCATGAGTTCTCCACAATATCCAACCGCAGCCAAGGGGTGCCAGCCCAAATTTATGACCGGAAGCACTAATAGACAGCACCCTTGGATTTCGAAAATCCCATGGAATATCAGGGGCGCAAAAGGGTGCCAAAAACCCGCCGGAGGCAGCATCCACGTGAACATGCAAATTGCTTCCTGTCTGAGTTTCATAGTCGTCCAATGCCTGGCACAAAGCTTCAATGGACTCATATTTTCCGGTAAAGGTAAGGCCTAGAGTGGCTACAACTCCAATGGTGTTTTCATCTATCCTGTCCAACATCTGCCCAGGAGTCATGGCATATTCCCCTTCTTCCATTGGTGCTTGCCGCAGCTCAATATCCCAATATCGGCAAAACTTTTCCCAGCATACTTGAACCGGTCCGGTAACAAGATTCGGATTGGACCAATCCTCCCCCGCCTGTTGTCGTTTTTCCCGCCATCTCCAATACATGGCCAGCCCCCCCAACATACAAGCCTCGGAAGATCCAACCGTTGATGTCCCCGCAGGGTTCCCCTCCTTGGGCGCATTCCACAGATCCGCAATCATATGAACACAATATTCTTCAATCCGAGCGGTCTCCGGATATTCGTCCTTGTCAATCATATTTTTGCTGATGGACAAATCCATTAACTCATGGACTTCTGGGGATTCATAAGTTTGGCAAAAGGTGGCTAAATTTTTTTTTGCGCTTCCGTCTTTTGTCAATTCCGTTTTTAACAGTGACAGAGTATCTCCTGCATCTGATTCCAACTCAGGGAAACCATAGGTCAATCCATGATGTAAAGTCATCTCCACCTCCAATTAATTCACATAAACTAATTGTACCATCATTCCTACCACGAGGGAATAAAAATGCCTCGCAAATTTGCGAAGCATTTTTCATTTTTGTATCAATGTTATTTTCGTAAGTGCATTATCCTTACATTGACTCCATTATTTATCAAATTTTGGTAGCGTTGCAAACCCCTTCTCCAAATCCGCATCTGTGGGGATGTAATCGTTCATGTCCCCATTATTATAATTTTGATAGGCTGCCATGTCAAAATATCCGGTTCCGGTCAGTCCGAAAAGAATTACTTTTTCTTCCCCGGTTTCCTTACACTTGATTGCCTCATCCATTGCAGCTTTAATTGCGTGAGCACTTTCCGGAGCCGGAAGGATCCCTTCGTTTCTCGCAAATATTGTAGCTGCGTCAAATACTTCGGTCTGTGCATAGGATTTAGCCGTCAAATATCCATCATGATACAGTTTGGATATAATGGGGCTCATGCCATGATATCGCAATCCACCTGCATGGTTTGGCGAAGGCATAAACCCGGCACCTAAAGTGTACATTCTCATAAGCGGTGTAGTTTGGCCCGTATCGCCAAAATCCAGTGCAAATTTGCCTCGAGTCAGGCTAGGGCAACTGGCAGGTTCAATCGCAATAAATTGAGTGTCGTTAATGCCTCTGATTTTATCCGCCATAAAAGGTGAAATCAAACCACCCAAATTGGAGCCGCCCCCGGCACAGCCAATAATCACATCCGGTGTCACACCATATTTATCCAAGGCAATCTTTGATTCCTGTCCAATGATAGACTGATGCAACAGTACGTGATTCAGCACGCTTCCCAAAACATACCGGCAGTTGTCAGTTTTCATAGCCACTTCAATGGCTTCAGAAATTGCGCATCCCAAGCTTCCACCGGTTCCCGGGTTTTCAGCTAAAATTTTTCTGCCTACCTCTGTTTGGTCCGATGGGGATGGAATAACGTTTGCGCCATAAGTTTCCATTAGAACCTTTCTGTATGGCTTTTGTTCGCTAGAAACTTTCACCATGAACACATTCAGATCCAAACCATAAAATGCACATGCCATGGACAACGCACTTCCCCATTGTCCCGCTCCGGTTTCAGTGGTTAAATGGGTAAGTCCTTGTTTTTTTGCATAGTACACTTGAGCTGCCGCCGAGTTTAACTTATGGCTGCCGGAAGTGTTGTTCCCTTCAAACTTGTAGAAAATTTTTGCCGGTGTGCCCAGTGCCTGTTCCAGACAATATGCACGAACCAAGGGAGAGGGGCGATACATTTTGTAGAAATCTTGAATTCCCTGGGGAATAGGAATAAATTCATCACTGGTATTCATTTCCTGCTCAATTAATTCTTCACAGAAAATGGGAGTAAGTGCTTCGCCCGGAAGAGGTTCCCCGTTGGCAGGATTCATAAATCCCTCAGGCTTTTCCTTCATGGCCGCCCGAACATTATGCCATTGTTTTGGCATCTCATCTTCACTTAAATAAATTTTGTAGGGTACTTTCTCAATATTTTTTTCCATCTCTGTCCATTCCTTTCTTTTTCGACAAAACTCAAAACGCCTGGGGTTCTTCTTTCAGAACTCCAGGCGCTCAATTAACATTATCTCAGAGATTTTGGTTAAATTGTGCAATCGGTACTGCATAATGAAGAAACCTTATGTATTCGATCCATAAAGCTGCACCACCACCAAGCAAAACTGTTTGCACTAATTCTATACATCCTTGTCTCCTTTATTTTTTTGAGCATAACATACAAATTGGTTGATTGTCAACAGGTTTTTTTTGTGATTTATGTATAATTTCAAGGGTTTCTATAAAGATTTATTCCTTTATGTAATTCTCATCCAGCGCCTTCCACAAATACAAGGATGCAATTGTCCGGTAAGGTGACCATTTTTCACTAATTTGAACAAGTTGTTCTTTGGATGGCATTTCTTCCAAACCATATAGCCATTGAACTGCCCGACATAGTCCGGCATCGCCAACAGAAAAAATATCCATCCGTCCCATGGAAAAAATCAAAAACATTTCTGCTGTCCATGGCCCAATCCCTTTTATCCCCGTGAGTTGCTTGACAATTTCCTCATCCTCCAGTTGATCCAATCCGTCCAGTTTCAAAGACCCATCATCTACTGCTCCTGCAAGTTCTTTTAGATAACGGATTTTCGAATAGGAAATCCCAATTTGTCTTAAAGTTTCATTTTCTAGCATTAGAATTTTCTCAGGAGTTACCTGGTTTTCAGTTAGCATGTTCAATCTATTCCACAAAACCTCGGCAACTCGGTTGGATAATTGTTGTCCAACAATGGACGAAGAAAGGGAAGCAAAGTAATCCAATTGTATGGGCACCTCAATGGAGCCATATTTTTTGATAATCCCCTCTAGGGAGGAGTCCTTATCCAGCAGGTTCTCGAGAATAGAAAATGTTGATACGATTTTATCCTTCACTAATATTCTCCCCAATATATTTTCGCACCCCACTCCACAATGCACCGGGTGTCAATCGATTCAGTTGTTCCGCTGTGACCATTTCAGTCTTTGGGCATTGTCCGAGTTTATTGATATCATAACCGGTTTTAATAACCAAAAACTTCCCAATTCTAGGTTCAAGCGCACCCTGTGGACATCCATACAGGCAGTTCATACAAAGGAAGCAATGCCTACTAAAGACCGGTTTTCCTTCGTCCATGTTGATGTTTGCAGATGGACAATGTTCGACACACCATCCACAGCCAATACAATCATGGGATGCACTAATTCGTTTCCCCCAAAAATGGGCCCCATATTTTTCTGCACTGCCCAGGCATGCCATACATCGATCAAAAAATCCGGGTTTTGTTCGTCGACGAACGCCACATATAATTTCGTGCACCACAGCGGAAACAAAAGTGGGAAGCAGTTCCAACAGCATTTTATCCACCGGCGCCTTGGTGGCAATGGCAATATTAGATGGCATTACCGCCATTTTTTCATAAATCACGGAATAACTCTTTTTTTCCAGCTGGCGTATCACTTTATGCCGGCAGGCAGTATTAGGGCTCACCTCACCTCCTCCGGAGACTGAGATGACTGCTGCAGGCATAGCGGCTGATTTCATCTCATGTTGAAGCCAATGATAAACAGGTTCCGGTGCCCGAAAAGCATATACAGGATAAAGTAGCAGCAGCAAATCATACGCTTCATCCAGCTGTTCTCCCCCTGCCCGAATAACCTGCATCTGCACCTGAAGACCCTTTGAACGAAACTGTTCTGCAAACGCCTGTGCAACCAGTTTGGTACTGCCGGTTCCCGTATAATATACAATTCTTACACTTTGCATTGAAAGTCTCCTCCCTTTGTGAATCCTACCACCCAAATATTTTTTCATAATTTGTAACAAATTCCATTGCCAATTGGGGGTCAAAATGACTGCCGGCGCAATTGCTGATTTCCACCAAGGCCTGTTGTGGAGTAAAAACAGTTCCATAGGTCCGTGCCCGAGTCATAGCATCAAAGGCATCGGCAATAGCAATGATTCTTGCCTCCAAAGAAATTGTCTCCCCGCTGATGCCCTGTGGATACCCTGTACCATCCCATTTTTCCTGATGTTCCAATACAAAACAAGCCGTTTCAGCAAACTCCTCTGACGCACTGAGAATGCGATATCCAATTTCCGAGTGCTTTTTCATCTCAACCCACTCTTCGTCTGTCAACTTATTAGGGCTATTTAGGATTTTTTCGTCTATACCGATTTTTCCAATGTCATGCATTAACCCTGCCACGGTAACTTGTTCAATGCTGCCGCTACTTAATCCCATGAAAGCGGCAAATTTTTCACAAATATCGCTTACTCTTTTTGAATGGAGCATTTCCCGGTTATTCTTTTCGTAAAGGGTATTCATAATGATGTCTATGGTTTTGCTGCGAACACTGGAACTAACCAAAAGCTTGTTTCGATACATCATATCTTCTGCCCGTTTGGAAATGGATTCAATATCCTCTGATTCCTCTACCTTGGTTTGATACCCAAAGGATACCGATAGATTGATTCCATTAACGGATTCTCTGCCTAATGAATCATGAATTCGATTTAAAATGATTTCTGTCTCCTTGGCACTGGTATTCGGTAACAATAAAACAAATTCGTCCCCGCCAAACCGTGCAATGATGTCATCCGTTCGGCAGTGTCCTTTCATAATCTGAGCAACTTTTTGAAGCAGCAAATCTCCATAGCCATGACCGAAGGAATCATTAACTAATTTCAGTCCATTCACATCTCCCATGACAATGGACAAGGGCAAATTTCTGGAAACATTCAATCGGTTTAGTTCCTCTTCATAGTACCGCCGATTATACAGTCCCGTTAAATAATCATGGAAGGCAATATGCTGAATTTCATTTTCTTTTTCCTTCCGCTCAGTAATATCTCTACTGATTCCAATAATGCCGGCCACACTGCCATCTAAAGCCCAAAATGGGGTTTTTAAGGTGTCCAAATATCCTTTTGTACCATCCGCATAGAAGAATACCTCTTCATTATGTTTCTGCCGTCTTTTTGTCATAACAAGACGGTCGTAATTTTGAAATGATTCAGCCGCTTCCAGAGGGAATAAATCAAAATCGGTTTTGCCAAAGATTTCCCGTTTAGGTCTACCGCAACTTTTGGCAAAGGCCTTGTTGCCTCCCTGATAAATTCCATTCACATCCTTGTAGAAAATAATATCCGGAATGGCATCGATAATTGCTGCCGTTAAGGCATGCTGCCTGTTGTTCTCAATTTCAATTTTTTTAAGAGAATTGATATCTCGGATGATTCCTGTAATGCCGATTAATTGTCCCTTCTCATCCCAGATTCCGTTGGCGCTCATAGAAATCCAAATTGGCAGTCCATCTTTTGTTAGATGACGGCATTCCAGTATGGGGGAACCTTTTGATATTTTATCTCCGCCCTGCCGTTTTGATATAATATCTTGTAAGAAGCTTAAGCACGCCTCTTTATCTTCAGGCGCAAATCGCTTATCAAAGGGCTGGGCAATATATTCTTTGGGTGTTTCACCAAATATTTTTTCTGAAGATGGGCTTACATAAGTGAGTTTTAAATTCGCATCTGTCGTCCAAATCATGTCAGATGTATTGTCCGCAATTCTTCTATATTTTTCTTCGCTTTCCGCTATCTTCACAACCAACGCGTGTTGGTGCATTTGATCCAAAAGAATTTTACAAAGCAAATAGGTGCCCAATGGGTATAGAATCATGACAGGCCAAAATATAGAATCCCAGGTTTCATGCTGTAATTCCCTTGGCAGAGCAAGCATGCACAACAACATATCTGCATGAACAATCAGACCAAAAACGTAAAATTTTATTCCTCTATGTTTGGAGGTTTTCATGATTTTTTTGAAAGAAAATTTGTGACCGGCCATGCCAATAAGCGAGGTGGTAATGACAACCAAAATTCCCATCAGCATCCCCGATCCGCCAATAAAAACGCGATATATTATCATAATAATCCCTGCAATTGCCGTTGGAATGACCCCAAAGAACATGCCTGATACACTAATCAATATGGATCGGGTGTCAAAGATAACCCCATTGTCCAGGCGCAATGCCGTCCACATCAATAATATGCCGATGAGTCCGTTAAACAATCCCAATGCAAACTTGTAATATATTTTGCCGGTCATTTTATTGTTCAGCAGCAAAGAGTAAATGAAAACCAGTGCAACTAGAATTGCAATATTTTGTACCAGTGCAATGATGACTTCAATATCCATATCAACGCCTTTCCTTTATCAACAAAAAATATACGTTCATAAAAACTCTCGGATTGTGTTGGTGCATTGTTTCCTTTATGGCAAAGGAATTGGATTGTCTAGTACTTTTTTCTGTTCTTTGGTAAGAATATACTGATAGTAATTGGTTTCTAATATTTTTGTAGACGCCCAGAAAGTATTGCGGACACGGCTTGTCATCCTTTCAATGTAAACGCTATCCACTTTTGCCCCCTTAACTGGATAGAATTTCCGTTCTGGGGCAATATAAATTCCCTTTTCAGTTTGCCAACTATAATCTTTGTAGATAACCAATCCTTCGCTATCGGAAAAAATATCTGTTCCGGAAAGCATGCGTGAATCGTAAGGAAGTCCAAGCAAATTCGATATGGTTGGGATAATATCCGCCTGAGAACAAACTTTATCAACTTTTTTCCCTGAATCCCCCTTCATGTCACCACTCCAGATGACCAGTCGGCTATGATACATTTCATAGGAGGGGTCAAAACTATCCAAACCAGCCAGTTCAAGTTGCTCTCCCTCTGTCAACCCATAAGGATAATGGTCATTGGAAAATACAATGAGTGTGTGATTCAAAACCCCAGCCTCTTCCAATCGTTTGAGCAGATACCCCATAGCACGATCAAATTCTATGTTGCAAGCAATGTATGCCTTACAATGGTCTGAGTATGGTAAATCTTGAACCTCACTTTTGTGTTTTGCAGCCATGGCGTTTCCTGTAAACGTATAGTTGAGATGGCCGCTTACTGTCATATAGTAGGTATGGAAATAGGGATCATCGATATACTCATCTACGGTTTTTTTCATCATCTCCAAATCCGATTCCGGCCAGGTCTTCTTTATGCTCAACCCGTTCCCCAGACCTTTGTACAAGTACCCTGCATTGGGATGGGAAAGGTCTCTACCATAGTAACTATAGGTGTGATCATGGTAAGCCCGGGGAGTCAATCCAAGAAATCGGAACTGATTCCCCATGGTAAAGGGCAAGTCGTTACTAGCTGATTCTTTAAAACTCCAAACGCCGGACTTGGGAAGTAACCCAGTACATTCCACATATTCCCCGTCCAGGGTGCTTACCCCCCAAATCGGGTTGTAAAAATTAGTAAATTGATACCCTTCTGTTGCCATTTTATATAAAGTTGGGGTCAGTTCTTTGTTCAAAACATAAGGGCTAAATCCCTCTGCCGTAATTAAAATCAAATTATACCCTTGAAATTTTCCGGTATATTCGTTTTTATTTGTTGGCACAACCGACTCAAAGTATTTATGCAAGGCCTTAATCGTATTATTTGGAGCATCTTGAATCAACTTATCAAAATTCAAATCCAATACCTGTTCACCATATATGGAATCAGGCATTCCACTTTTTGAAGCAGCGTGGCCTCGTTCTTCATCAACATGCCCATAGGCACTATCCGAAGGTGGAAATATTGTTTTTTCAATGTCTAATCGTAGTGCAGTAAGTGCACCAAACCGGGAGACACTATATGCCGCGTCACCTGATTCAAAATAAAGAATATGTGAATTCAATCCATCCCCTTGATCCATCCAAACGGAAAACACAGAAATTCCTTGAAGAACAACTACTGCCAACAACAATGCCAACTTTTGTCTTTTGCTGGCTTTGGGCTGTTTTAATCTAAAATTTCTAGATACAATCAAAAACCCAATGGGGAAAAAGAAAAACAGCAGTGGTATCCATACCTTAGCAAAGGTAGCCAAAATAGTTTCGTAAAATTGGAAAGCCCCCCCTCCATTCAACATAGAGTAAAAGGTATAAAAAGTACCAAAAATAGAATAATAGAAGAACTGAGATGCAAAGTATAATGCGGACAAAATAGTAAATGCCCACGTGATGATGCTTCGGACTTTCTGTCCAAATAGGTTCTGTACAAGTGTTATAAATCCACCAATCGCCAAAGAAAACAAGACCGTATATAAAACACCAATGTCAAGAAGCGGCAGCCCTGTTGCTATACGCAAGCAAATTTCAAAATATAATATGAGACCGGGGAAAAACAAAAGATACCCCATTAACCTTTTGTGATTTTTCTTATTTCGCCCTATGGTCCGGCTGTCTGCTACGTGTTTGGCTCCATGGACATCGCCTTGACCTTTCAATTTATTTATTCTCTTCATGTGCTCCCCTATCGGCATTCTTTCCTATACTCTCGATTATCATATATTCCTCAATCCAAGTCAACTTCTTCTTGACAACAGCGATGCACTGTATATAATTAATATATACAGTATAAACAATAGGCATGGAGGTGGCTCTTGAATATTTTCATAAGCAATTCCAGCGGATTACCAATCTATGAACAAATCTGCGGGCAAATCAAAAACATAATTGTATCCGGAGAGTTACAAGAAGGAGATGCCTTACCCTCTATTCGTTTACTAGCCAAAGAGCTTCGAATTAGCGTCATTACCACCAAACGAGCCTATGAAGAGCTGGAAAAGGAGGGATTTATTGTTTCTGTCCCTGGGAAGGGCAGTTATGTCTCCGGACCAAATTTGGAGTTTATTAAAGAAGAGAATCTAAGACAAATCGAATCCCACCTTCTATCCGTAATCCAACTAGCCGAAACTTGCCAGTTAACTCGGGAAGAAATAATAGAAATGCTCAACTTGCTATTTGAAGGAGAATCAAAATGAACACAGCAATCCAAATAAAAGACCTTACAAAATCCTATAATGATTTTCAGCTGTCCAATATAAATTTAACTTTGCCTTCAGGTTGCATTATGGGGCTGATTGGAGAAAATGGCGCAGGCAAAAGTACAACTATAAAATCAATTCTTGGATTAACTCCAATTGATAGTGGACAAATATCTGTTCTTGGATTGAATATGTCATCGGATGAAAAGAAGATAAAGGAGCAGCTTGGGGTCGTGCTGGATGAAAACTGTTTTCCGGAGAATCTCAATGCCAAAGATATTAACCATATTATGCCCCACATTTTTGATACTTGGTCATCCCAAACATTTTGTCGATATCAGACACAATTTTCTTTGCCGGACAAAAAACCTATTAAGCAATATTCTAGAGGCATGAAAATGAAGTTGTCCATTGCGGTTGCTCTTTCCCATAATAGCAACCTGTTAATTCTTGATGAGGCAACTTCTGGTTTGGACCCTCTTGCCCGGGAAGAATTACAGGAGGTTTTCCTTGAATATATACAGGACGAAAATCACAGCATTTTAATATCGTCCCATATTCTAAGTGATTTGGAAAAAATATGTGATTACATTACTTTCATTCACCAAGGAAAGATCATTTTATCAGACTCAAAAGATGAGATGTTGGAAAGCTTCGGCATCGTCAATTGCTCCCACGAAAACCTGAAAACCATTGACCCCGCAGCCATTCACGGGGTAAGAAGTCATCAATTCGGAGTGGAAGTTCTCGTATCAAAAAAATTGTACCACAGTCAATTTCCCATGGATGCCCCGTCTTTGGAAGATATCATGCTGTTTCATGTAAAGGAGAACCTACGATGAAAGGACTTATACTAAAAGATATTTACACTCTCCGACAACAAGGTAAAATATATCTGTTTATGGCAGTGTTCTTTGCCGCCATTGCATTGATTGGTCAGGATTCATCCTCGTTTGTTGGTGTCATCTGTGTGCTGGTGGCCATGCTTCCCGTGACAGCATTATCCTACGATGAACGAGCCAATTGGGACAGATATGCCCTTACCATGCCCCTGACTCGCCGGGACATTGTTCTGGGAAAATAC
Source organism: Anaerovoracaceae bacterium (assembly GCA_963676385.2). GTDB lineage: Bacteria > Bacillota > Clostridia > Peptostreptococcales > Anaerovoracaceae > UBA1422. Next base: position 192,690 of record CAXXMM010000002.1, on the reverse strand, counting down.
CTATTGGCATGCATCGCCTCAGCCATTGGGTTCTTGTTTGCATTTTGTTTTACCCTGGTCACCAACGGCAATTTGTCTCGGTCCGCATTTTTGGCGGCGACATTTTGGTTGCTGAGTCTTTTCCTATTTTCAGTACTTATGCCGATATTTTTTAAATTTGGTGTTGAAAAAGGCAGGATGATTATGTTGGCCGTGTTATTTATACCGGTTGCCCTTATTTTAATTGGCAACACCTTGCACCTTCCCATGCCAAAAGCCGAGCAATTGGAACCCCTTAAATATATCGTTCCGGTAATTGTAGTTTTGGGGGGGGTTTTATCCTACCAAATCTCCAAAAAAATATATGACCAAAAGGAGTATTAAGAATGGTACAAAATGGCAGCCCTGATTCTATGTGCTTTCAGGTCTTATTTCCTGGCCATACATTACTTTTGTATTCTCCCCAAAATACTGTCCAAAGGCTATGGCTGCAAGAATGTTTTCTTGTCCTGGATTCCATTGTACTCTTAATGGCTCACTTATCAGGTCAAAACCTGCCTGAATTAGCATATCCCCGAGAATTTTAGGAGATTCCCCACTCCATCCATAACACCCAAAGGTTGCAGCTTTTTTGTTTTTAAACTTCAACCCTTTCATTAAATATAAAAATCCTGCCACGGAATGTAGCACCCCATTTCCAATGGTAGGAGATCCAATAATTACCCCTTTGGATTTGAACACTTCCGTAATCAGATCATTCTGATCGCTTTTGGCAACGTTGCAAACTTTTACCTCAACATCCGGGTCCATAGTTTCTATGCCAAAAGCAATCTTCTCCGCCAGTTTTTTTGTGCCGTTTGACATGGTATCATATAATATCGTAATCTGGTTTTCTTGATAATCATTGGCCCAATTAATATATTTTTCAACAATTTGCATTGGGTTATCCCGCCACAAAACGCCATGACTGGTGGCCAATATATCAATATGTAAATTTAAAGAAATGATTTCATCCAGTTTTTTGCGAAGCATTGGCGCGAATGGGGTAAGAATATTGGCATAATATTTCATGGCCTCCTTGTCTAGGTCACAGGTGTCCACCAAATCGTTAAACAGTCTATCCGTGGCGTAGTGCTGACCAAAGGCATCATTACAAAATAGAATGTTGTCTTGAGTCAAATAGGTGGCCATACTATCCGGCCAATGTAGCATGGTCATTTCCACAAAAATTAGCTCTTTGCCATTTCCAATACTAATCTTGTCCCCGGTTTTTACCACGTGAAAATCCCAATCCTGATGGTACATGCCCTTTAAGGATTTCACGCCATTGGCAGTACAATAAATAGGCTTATTAGGTACAATTTTCATTAACTCATTAAGCCCACCGCTGTGGTCAATCTCCCCATGATTTGCAACGATGAAATCTATAGAATCTAAGTCTATTTCCTGTTTTATATTTGCAACATACTCTGCGGCAAAAGGCTTCCATACCGAATCAATCAGTACAGTTTTTTCTTCTTGTATCAAATATGCATTATAGGTGGAACCATGATTGGTTGTGTATTCATCTCCATGGAATTTTCTTAATTCCCAGTCCACCACGCCCACCCAATATGTATTATTCTTAATTTTCTTTTTCATATCAATCCTCCTTATTTCTTCATATTGAAGATAATTGTATTTTAACACAGCTTTAATCTTTTAAGTTCATTAAGATTATTTGAATGCACGTTAAAAAGGGCTTCCAATATGGAAGCCCTTTTGCTAAGTTTATCATTTAATTAGTCGTTGTTTCGTTCCTTTTTTCTGAAGGCAAAGGGTGCAATGGCACCTGCGACTCCCAGCATGGCCAGGAATAACCACAAGTTCATATTAGAACTGTCTCCCGTCAGTGGGAACTCTTCTTTGCTGAAGTTGTTAATCAGATTCACCGTCGTCCCTTCTTCCGTAATCACTACAGAAGAATCATCGATGGTCATTTCACAACCTAACTGGGCCAGAGAATCCGTAATGGCTACTCCATTTTTGTCAGTCTCTGCAATATAGTAGGTTTCTCCCGCAAGCAGTGGGTTGCCATCCTTGTCCGTTATAAACTCTACTGTTGTGGATGAATTCCCATTCATCTTCAAGGCTTTCACTTCCGATACCAACTTGGTCATCTCTTTATCGGAGAAGAGTCCTACATAGAACGTCTTGTTGCTGGCTGTTGCTTTATCATTGACGGTTACCGTCTTCTTCACTGTGATGGATCCATACAGGTACATATCTTCAGGATCAAACACATTGGTAATGGTAGAGCTTCCAGTCATAACATCCGAATTGAGGGCGACCACATTGTTCTCATAAAGAATATGAGTCCAATCCGGAATAATCGGTGTGACGATGGTGCCATCAGCTTGGGTTTCGATGATATTCCCATCTGCATCTGTTTCATATGCATAGTAGGTTTTGTCTAAATCCAAATTGTCAAAAGTGGCTGTCGCGTCTGCGGAATCTACAATATCAAGTTCCTTGACATCACTGACTCTTACCAGTTGTCCGTCTTGTTCTTCAAACAATGCAGCATAGAAACTGTAATTTACTAGTATGGATTCATCATCGGTAAGTACGACCACCTTCTTGGTGACGGTGATGCTTCCCGGTCCCTCATAACTGTTGGTGAAGACCTGACCACCCTCATAGGATGGGGTTGCTGTCAGGTTCCCTTTGCCATCATCGGTTACCGTCATGGTTACCTTAATGGCATCGGTATCATAGGTGATTCCGGGTGTAGCATCTGCAGGAACATTTTCAGTGATTTCATAGGTGTAGGTTCCCGCTTTGGTGTAATTTATGGCGCTGAATGGAATGGTTCCGTCTGCGTCGTTCTTAACGGTCTGGGTATAAGGTGTTGCCTCATCTGTTCCCGTTTGGGTAATGGTGAAACTAAACTGGTCGTCAGTCAAATCCATGCCTGTCAGTTCTTTGGTAACGTCTACTTCTCCGCTGCCCTTGGTATTGTACTCGTTGGTGAACTTCTGTCCGCCTGCATAGGATGGAGTTGCTGTCAGGTTGCCGGCACCGTCATCGGTAACCGTCATGGTCACTTTGATGGTATCGGTATCATAAGTGATTCCACCTAAGGTTCCACTGTTTTCTGTAATGGTGTAATAGTAGGTTCCAGCTTTGGTGTAATTTATGGCGCTGAAATCAATGGTTCCGTCTGCGTCATTCTTAACGGTCTGAGTATATCCATCTGCCATTGCTGCCCATGCACTATCTGTCTGGGTAATGGTGAAGTCAAACATATTCGCTGCCAGATCTTTGTCTCCTGTCAGCTCTTTGGTAACGTCCACTTCTCCGCTGCCCTTGGTATTGTACTCGTTGGTGAACTTCTGTCCGCCTGCATAGGATGGAGTTGCTGTCAGAGTCCCTAATCCATCATCGGTAACCGTCATGGTCACTTTGATGGTGTTGGTGTCATAAGTGATACCATCTGCGACTCCACCCGTTGGTGTTACTTCGGTAATGATATAGTAATAGGTTCCCGGAGCAGTGTACTCAATGGCGCTGAAATCAATGGTCCCATCTGCGTCATTGCTGACTGTTTCAGTATATCCATCTGCCATTGCCGTCCATGCACTATCTGTCTGGGTAATGGTGAAGTCAAACATATCTGCTGCCAGATCTTTGTCTCCTGTCAGTTCTTTGGTAACGGCCACTTCTCCGCTGCCCTTGGTATTGTACGCGTTGGTGAACTTCTGTCCGCCTGCATAGGATGGAGTTGCTGTCAAGGTTCCTAATCCATCATCTGCAACAACCATAGTTACTTTGATGGTGTTGGTGTCATAAGTGATTCCACCTAAGGTTCCACTGTTTTCTGTGATGGTGTAATAGTAGGTTCCAGCTTTGGTGTAATTTATGGCGCTGAAATCAATGGTTCCGTCTGCGTCATTCTTAACGGTCTGAGTATATCCATCTGCCATTGCCGCCCATGCGCTATCTGTCTGGGTAATGGTGAAGTCAAACATATCCGCTGCCAGATCTTTGTCTCCTGTCAGTTCTTTGGTAACGTCTACTTCTCCGCTGCCCTTGGTATTGTACGCGTTGGTGAACTTCTGTCCGCCTGCATAGGATGGAGTTGCTGTCAGAGTCCCTAATCCATCATCGGTAACCGTCATGGTCACTTTGATGGTGTTGGTGTCATAAGTGATACCATCTGCGACTCCACCCGTTGGTGTTACTTCGGTAATGATATAGTAATAGGTTCCCGGAGCAGTGTACTCAATGGCGCTGAAATCAATGGTTCCGTCTGCGTCATTCTTAACGGTCTGAGTATATCCATCTGCCATTGCTGCCCATGCACTATCTGTCTGGGTAATGGTGAAGTCAAACATATTCGCTGCCAGATCTTTGTCTCCTGTCAGTTCTTTGGTAACGTCTACTTCGCCGCTGCCCTTGGTATTGTACGCGTTGGTGAACTTCTGTCCGCCTGCATAGGATGGAGTTGCTGTCAAGGTTCCTAATCCATCATCTGCAACAACCATAGTTACTTTGATGGTGTTGGTGTCATAAGTGATTCCACCTAAGGTTCCACTGTTTTCTGTGATGGTGTAATAGTAGGTTCCAGCTTTGGTGTAATTTATGGCGCTGAAATCAATGGTTCCGTCTGCGTCATTCTTAACGGTCTGAGTATATCCATCTGCCATTGCCGCCCATGCGCTATCTGTCTGGGTAATGGTGAAGTCAAACATATCCGCTGCCAGATCTTTGTCTCCTGTCAGTTCTTTGGTAACGTCTACTTCTCCGCTGCCCTTGGTATTGTACGCGTTGGTGAACTTCTGTCCGCCTGCATAGGATGGAGTTGCTGTCAGGTTGCCGGCTCCGTCATCGGTGACCGTCATGGTCACTTTGATGGTATCGGTATCATAAGTGATTCCACCTAAGGTTCCACTGTTTTCTGTGATGGTGTAATAGTAGGTTCCAGCTTTGGTGTAATTTATGGCGCTGAAATCAATGGTTCCGTCTGCGTCATTCTTAACGGTCTGAGTATATCCATCTACCATTGCCGCCCATGCGCTATCTGTCTGGGTAATGGTGAAGTCAAACATATTCGCTGCCAGATCTTTGTCTCCTGTCAGTTCTTTGGTAACGTCTACTTCTCCGCTGCCCTTGGTATTGTACGCGTTGGTGAACTTCTGTCCGCCTGCATAAGATGGGGTTGCTGTCAGGTTGCCGGCTCCGTCATCGGTAACCGTCATGGTCACTTTGATGGTGTTGGTGTCATAAGTGATTCCACCTAGGCTTCCACTGTTTTCTGTAATGGTGTAGTAATAGGTTCCAGGTGCGGTGTAATCAATGGCACTGAAATCAATGGTTCCATCTGCATTGTTATATACAGTTTCGTCATAACCGATTACCATTGGTGTCCAATCGCTGTCTGCCTGGGTAATGGTGAAACTAAACTGGTCGTCAGTCAAATCCATTCCTGTCAGTTCCTTGGTGACAGCAACTGTGCCGCTGCCCTTGGTATTGTACGCGTTGGTGAACTTCTGTCCGCCTGCATAGGATGGGGTTGCTGTCAGAGTCCCTTTGCCATCATCGGTTACCGTCATGGTTACCTTAATGGCATCGGTATCATAGGTGATTCCGGGTGTAGCATCTGCAGGAACATTTTCAGTGATTTCATAGGTGTAGGTTCCCGCTTTGGTGTAATTTATGGCGCTGAATGGAATGGTTCCGTCTGCGTCGTTCTTAACGGTCTGGGTATAAGGTGTTGCCTCATCTGTCCCCGTTCGGGTAATGGTGAAACTAAACTGGTCGTCAGTCAAATCCATGCCTGTCAGTTCTTTGGTAACGTCTACTTCTCCGCTGCCCTTGGTATTGTACTCGTTGGTGAACTTCTGTCCGCCTGCATAGGATGGAGTTGCTGTCAGGTTGCCGGCACCGTCATCGGTGACCGTCATGGTCACTTTGATGACACTATCATCATAAGTAATTCCTCCTAAGGTTCCACTGTTTTCTGTAATGGTGTAATAGTAGGTTCCAGCTTTGGTGTAATTTATGGCACTGAAATCAATGGTTCCGTCTGCGTCATTCTTAACGGTCTGAGTATATCCATCTGCCATTGCCGCCCATGCGCTATCTGTCTGGGTAATGGTGAAGTCAAACATATTCGCTGCCAGATCTTTGTCTCCTGTCAGCTCTTTGGTAACGTCCACTTCTCCGCTTCCCTTGGTATTGTACGCGTTGGTAAACTTCTGTCCGCCTGCATAAGATGGGGTTGCTGTCAGAGTCCCTAATCCGTCATCGGTAACCGTCATGGTCACTTTAATAGTGTTGGTGTCATAAGTGATACCATCTGCGACTCCACCCGTTGGTGTTACTTCGGTAATGATATAGTAATAGGTTCCCGGAGCAGTGTACTCAATGGCACTGAAATCAATGGTCCCATCTGCGTCATTGCTAACTGTTTCAGTATATCCACCAACTGCCGGAGCCCATGCACTATCTGTCTGGGTAATGGTGAAGTCAAACATATCTGCTGCCAGATCTTTGTCTCCTGTCAGTTCTTTGGTAACGGCCACTTCTCCGCTGCCAAAGGTGGTATATTCATTGGTAAATTCAAGCTCAGTTGCCTCCCCCGGATAATTGACTGTTGCCGTCAGCACGCCTGTTGCGTCCATGGTAACATCCACCGTCACCGTTCGAGGTGTCGTGTCATACAGAATTCCATTTACCACACCACTGATGGGGGGAATTTCTTTCACTGTATAGGTGTGCAATCCAACATCTTCAATGCCATACTGAATTTCATCAAACGCAATCCCTACGCTGTCGCTGGTGCTTCCTGATATGGCCTCCGTTTGTCCCGAGGCAATCGGTGTGGTGCTCGTTCCTTCAAATACCGCAAAGTGGAACGTATCTCCTGATGTCAAATATCTTCCCGTCAAGTTCTTGGTTCCCTCAAACTCTGCGGAAGTTCCCACGGCTACATTGTTTGTAATGGTGGCCTCCCCGTTTAAGTTGGCTTTGCTTGGGGTGAAGGATGAACCTTGGCCATCAATCACATAGTTGCCCATGGTGATATAGTCACCGGTTTCATCGGTAATGGGAGTTCCACTGGCATTAGTTTCAAACACATAATAGGTAGTTCCCTGCGTAAGACCTGTGAATTCTACAGAACCCGTGCTAGCATCGTTCAAAGAAACACTTTTGGCGCTTCCTACAAGCCCTGTTCCATTGGCTCCGGTAAACAGACCAATATGGAAGGTGTCCGTTACATTAAATGCTTCACTGTTTTTCAGCACGTCTTTGGTTACTGTTAACGTTCCTTTTTTATCGCAGTAATATAGTTTGATTACATTGTTGGCTCCGTCCTGTACAATGTTCAAGGCCGTGCTATTTGTATCATTCCCATAAATGGTTTTGTCATAATCATATCCTGCAAAGGATGGCGCAGTCACTGTGACCGGGGTTCTCCCTGCTATGGCTGCCTGGGTTGTGGTCTTGGTGTCATCCTTTACGCCGTTGAAATAGTATTCAACGGTATAGTGTTCTACCTTCAAGGTGGGATCTGTAAACGATAGGCTCTTTGCTGCTCCGGTACTATCTGTATACGTCAGCACCGCCTGATGATTGGTGAGTACATCTGTTACATTGTCACCTACTCCTGTTCCGTTTATATCCTTTATTTTTACATAATACGTTAAAGTATAGGTTCCTTCTTTAATGTTTCCACTGGTTAACACCCAGTTAAAGGCATCTGTGGTTGCATCATAGGCATAGGAACTGGTTACATTTGTCCCTGCATAACTTCCGGTATTGGTTGTCGCTGTAGTCGATCCATCCGGATTGGTGATAACCACCGGGTGGCTTGCGTCAATCAAGGTGCTGAACTTGTAATTCAACCCGGCGGCGCTGTTGGTGTTGTATCCCATGGGATCAACCACCGTTGCTCCGCTTCCTGCCGCTTGCTCTATAATGCTGGTTCCTATGGTGTTGAACGCTACCGTCAAATCAGAAGTTGCCAAGAAATACTTGTCATCGCTGGATGCAACAGATTCAACAACCTTTGCCGCTGTGCTTGTTGCTCCTACATCAAAGGCAACCGAATAGATGGTGGTTCCCGCTTTCTTTGCAAGCAGTGCTTCCGAAACGGTTCCATATCCATGGTTGTTAATGGTACGTCCACTTATTGTTTGCGAATTAAACGTATAATTGTAAGTCGAAGTGCCCAAAGTAGAGCCATAGTTAAACCCGGTTATCACAGAGGGCCACTCCGTTCCGTTATAGTTCAGCGCGGTATCTGCTGCTGTAACGGCTTGAGCCGCGGTTGCCTGGTAACTACGGTTTGGTTCCCCATCAGTTAAAACAACCATAATCTCATTATCAGCGGTCACCCCATCCAGCATCAATTGCCCCTGATGGATGCCTGCCTGTATATTGGTTCCGTTTACAAGACCTGTGTTGTCGATTTTGTTATTCAGCGTTGTAACATTATTGGTGAATCCTTGGGTAGTAAAACTGTTGTTAAAAATCACAAGTCCCACTTGAATATCACCGGACATGGCAAGCATCTGGGATACAAACGCTTTTGCCTTCGTCCTCAGCGCAGTAATCTTACTGCCGTTCATGCTGGTAGAATAATCCAGCACCAAAACAATTCGGGTCGTCTTTGGGGTTGTAACAGTGGTTTCAATGTCTTGACTGTTCACCGTCAGTTTGACCTTGGCGATTCCTTGGTCCTTATCTACCCAATCGCTTCCCACAACAGCCTTGGATACTGTAATAGGCTGTTCTGTATCTGCATTGGCCACATTATACGAAAACGGTCCTGCGAAACTTGCAAGCACCATGGTGATGCACACCACCCAGGATATCGCTTTCCTTCCTCTCTTATGTGTTTTGGATCTCATGATTGCACTCCCTTTCTCTGCAGCTTTCGTCTGTTCGACGAACAAAAAAGCTACCATCTCAAACAAATCAAACGGTAGCTGGCTGTCTTATGAAGATAGTAGTATAAAAATGAAACGTCATTATCTCCCAAGACCCTTTAGCTTTGCGTCACAGCCTCACAACTGCTTTGCCTTTTCGTTTCGCAGTTTTCTAAAGAATAAAAAAACTGCCAAAAAATATACTTCAATGGCAGCTGGCTATCTTGTATTAAAATGCGCCCCCCTGAGGCGTCTTTCAAGACCCTAAAGCTTTGCGTCACACTCTCACGAATGCTTTGCTATTTTCATCTCTGTTCCCTGTTTTTATATTTTATTCTTCAATATCCAGACTGTCAAGGTATAAATATACAATAACATACTTCATAGCAAGAAAATCAAGCAAAAAACAAAGTAAGTTTTGAGTCTTTTGCATTAATATAATTGATTTGGTGTCCAGCGGGTAGCGACCCAACAAAGTCCAATTGATCTAAATCTACAAGCACATTTTTTCCATCCACATAGATGTATGGGACATTTCCCATTTTCAGTGCGGTTTTTAACAAGGGGCCATTCAACAAAGCCGTTTTTACGGCCAATTTTTGGGCAAAGTTTCCAAGGGAGTTGACATTTTCCTCAAAAGTTGCAAACAACTTATGTCCACTATCATCAAACCGGAGTTCCTGAATAATGATTTTATAGTGAAGATCAATGGTTCCCAATTGTTTTGCGTTGACTTCAGCCTTCAAATAAATTGCTTCCTCCAAAAAATCAACGTGATAGTCTACAATAAACTCCTTGGCATTGGCAAGAACAAATGGCCTTAAATCCGTTGTAATTAAAGAAGACTTAATGACAAATCTGCCTTGCTCCAAATCTTCGTAATTCAGACTTTGCAAAATAGCATTTACTTCTCTCTTATATCTCACCGCCTCAATTACAAGGTTCTTTATATTCATTCCACTCTCCATTCCATTCTTTATCAAAAGTTACTGTTACGATTTTTGTGCCATCCCCCGCCTAGGCATTCTTTTTCGTCGGGTCCTGGTCTGAAAATTGTCAGAGAGAATACTAATGTTTCCATCAATTTCCAAAATGGCCAAATCCACATCTTCGATTCCATGCACCCCATGTTCCCTGATTGCCTCCATCAACTCGTCTTGGGAAATCCTTGCTTTCTGAAGATTCTTTTGATTGAGTTTGCCTTTGTATATCAACATCATGGTTTCCCCCTGCACTATTTTGCTAAACTGTGGGAAACGATACAAGAGTTGCTTAAATAAGTAGTTTGTGACAAATAAAGCGGCGGCAGCTGCCAAACCACCCCATAGAGTCGTATTGGCCCCCACCATTGCATTTTGGACAGAATTGCTTATTAATAAAATAAATACCAGATCTATCACCGATAACTGGGACAGTTCTTTTTTTCCAAACAAACGAATCGCAATAATAATAAACAAATAGACAACAACAGAGCTAAATACAATTTGCACATATCCATTATGAATAAAATCCATGATGCACTCCTTTATTTTTATACCTGCGGCTTTTCCCTACTATCCAACTTTGCGGCAAACTCCTTTTGCTGTTCAAGAATAGTATCCACTTTATTGTGTAAATCTTCAATAATAATTTCTGCCTTCAGATTTACTTTAAAGTCATTTTTTGCTCGCATTCGATCTTTTTCTTCTTGCCGATTTTGACTCATCATAATAATGGGTGCCTGTATCGCCGCAATACAGGACAGAATAAGGTTAAGGAGAATAAATGGAAACGGGTCAAATGCTTTGGTCAACAAAATCGCATTCCCGGCAATCCAGGAAAGTAGGATGATGAAAAATATAATGATAAATGTCCAGCTACCAGCAAATTTCGCCAGTCCATCCGCAGCTTTTTGTCCAACTGTCAGATTACTTTCATGCTCAGAAATCAAATCCTTTGATACATGCTCCTGCAGAAGCATGTGTAAAATATCTTCTTCTTCCGCAGCAATCGTGTTATCTTCTAATATTAATTTAATTAATTCTATTCTTTGCTCATTGATTGACACATTCCCACCTTCCTTCCCTGTATCACAATTTGGTCCGATTCAGATTTTTTTACCATATGCTTGGATTATACCACAAAAGAAAATTTTCAGTGTTTACGTTACGAGGACCTCCCCTCTTTGTGCAACGGCTTACCACAAATTAGATTTTGCTGTGGAAGCCAAATGGCTTTCGGGTTCAACGTGTATTTGCACATCACAATTTTTAAGTTCTTTCTCTATACATGCTTCAATTTCCTCACACAGCTCATGAGCCGTGTCTACAGGCATTGCATCATCTACAATCAAGTGGAAGTCAATAATACGCACGTTGCCTGATTTTCTCGTTCGCAACTTATGGGCATTGATAACTGGTGGAGAATATGATTTAACCAGACTTGTTATTTTCTCCACTTCATCATCACTTAAGGTGACATCCATCAGGGGTTGAAAAGCAGTGTGCACCAAATGCCAAGCTTCTTTAATAATCAGCAGGGCGACTGCTATGGCGACAATCGGATCCAACAATACAAATCCTGTCAACTTAATCAATATCAGCCCCACTGCAACACCCAAAGATGTATAGACATCCGTCTTTAGATGCAATGCATCCGCTTCAAGGGCAACCGAATCCTCTTCTTTCGCAACTTTATATAATATCTTAGACACAATGATATTCACCACAACCGCTACAAACATAACTACAATGGCAATCGTGGTTTCTTTCACTTCAGTGGGTGAAATAATCTTCTCGATGGCCTGCTTCATTATTAAAAATGCTGCAATAAAGATTAGGACCCCTTCGATTACCCCAGAAACATTTTCGATTTTTCCATGGCCGTATGGATGTTCCCTGTCTGCAGGATTGTTTGACAATTTGACTGAAGTAAACGCAATTAAAGATGCTAACAAATCCATCCCTGAATGAATTGCTTCAGACACAATACTGACAGATCCGCTTAGGATTCCAGCCACAACTTTCAATATGATCAAAGTTGTGTTGGAGCACACTGACAATAAGGCCACTTTCTCTTTTCTTTTCATGGTTTTCTCCTTTGTTGAAAATTTCCCAGTTTGACTTTAGACCTCTGCATTTTGCAAAAAAAAATGTGGGACAGTAATAGATACTACTGTCCCACAGATGCGATATTCTTCATCTGTTGCCACCAACGGTGACCCGGCCCCACAAATTGAATGACAATTCATCGCCTGCTCAGTTTGTACTGTAGATAATATGCAGTGCAAAGAGTTCCCGCCCAGTTTATTCGAAAATCCACTTCTTGTCAATCATATTTCAATCATAATTTTCAACAAAATATCTTTTTTGTTACGGTAGTTGCTTGTGTCATAAGTACATGTGCAACAGCATTAATCTTCTTGGAATAGTGGCGTAGAAAGATATCTTTCTCCAGTATCCGGCAGCAATACTACGATTTTTTTGCCTGCGTTCTCGGGACGTTTTGCGATTTGTGTGGCGGCAAACGCAGCTGCTCCAGAAGAGATACCTACCAGCAGTCCTTCCGTTTTTGCTAAGGCTCTTGCCGTTTCAAATGCGTCTTCATTCTTCACTTGGTAGATTTCATCAACAACATCTCTGTTAAACACATCCGGCACAAATCCGGCACCAATTCCTTGGAGTTGATGAGGGCCTTTTGTTCCACCGGAAAGAACCGGAGAACCAAATGGTTCTACTGCAATAATCTGTACACTGGTTTTTTTCTGTTTCAATGCCTCCCCAACACCGGAAACGGTACCACCGGTGCCCACACCAGCTATAAAAATATCCACCTGTCCGTCAGTATCTTTCCAAATTTCTTCTGCAGTGGTCGTCTTGTGAATTGCCGGGTTTGCCGGGTTTTTAAACTGTTGAGGTACAAATGAATTTGGCGTATTGGCCGCAATTTCGTCAGCCTTCTTGATGGCGCCAGGCATTCCTTCTGTACCGGGAGTCAAAACCAATTCTGCCCCTAATGCTTTGAGCAGGTTTCTTCTTTCAATACTGAAAGTATCCGGCAAGGTGATAATTAACTTATATCCCTTTGCTGCTGCAACAAAGGCTAAACCAACTCCTGTATTACCGCTGGTCGGTTCAACGATGACGGTGTTTTGATTGATTAATCCTTTGTCCTCTGCATCCTTAATCATGGCAAATCCGATTCTGTCTTTTACACTGGATAATGGGTTAAAGGATTCCAGTTTAGCAATAACTGTAGCACCCAAGCTATTTATCCTATTATAATTTGACAGTTCCAACAATGGTGTATTGCCAATCAAGTCCGTTAAGTTCTTCGCTATTTTTGACATTGTATCGTCCTCCGCATTTCATAGTTAATTTATATGTTTTATATGATTTATCATAGTGCTTGCCATCTCTTCTGTCAACATCTTTTCTGTAAGTATTCAGAGTTTACTATTTTCTTCTCCCTGTCCCACTTGAAGAAGGTCTTTCATCACTTCCGATGCAATAATCAATCCTGCAACAGAGGGCATAAAGGAAATGCTCCCCGGAATCTGATGACGAACGGAGCAGGTTCTTGTAGTCCCTTTCGGGCAACCACAGTTTGTGCTACAACTGGATTCTTCGGTCTCAAGGGGTTTGATAGGTTCCTCTTTGGAATAAACCACCTTTAGTGCGGGGATTCCTCGATTTCTAAGTTCTTTCCGAATCACTTTTGCCAATGGGCAAACAGTGGTTTCATAAATATCGGCAATTTGAAATTTTGTTGGATCCATCTTATTTCCGGTCCCCATGCAACTGATGATGGGAATCCCCATTGCTTTTGCATTTACAATTAAATCTAACTTCGCCGTCACAGTGTCCACAGCATCCACAATATAATCGTAATCCCTCCTCACCAATTCCGTTGCAGATCCAGGCAAATAAAACCGCTGGAAGGTCTCCACCTCCGCTTGGGGATTAATGGACAAGATTCGTTCCTTCATCACTTCTACTTTTGGTCTGCCCACAGTTTGGTGGGTAGCATGAATTTGTCGGTTTAGGTTGGTCAGACATATACAGTCATCGTCCACCAAAACAAAATGTTCAACTCCGCTTCTGACAAGGGCCTCCACCACATATGATCCTACACCGCCGATTCCAAAGATTGCAACCTTGTAACCGCTCAGTCGATCCATACCATCTTTTCCAATCAGTAGTTCGGTTCTAGAAAATTCATACAGCATATATCCTCCGCTCCTATGGTTTCGTTACTACCTCTTTCCCAATTTCAGTTACAGTTCCATAATTGATGCGAGTTCTCTCTTCGAAGCCATCAATGGATCTTCCCCCTTCTCCCGTTCCACCTCCACCGGTTTGTGAAAACGGATGTCAATTTTATTGAAAGGCAAAGGGATTGTGAACTTATCCCATCGGTTTATCAGTCTGATTTTTCGCTTTACATCAATGGAAATGGGCATCACTCTTCTTTTTGTTAATAGGGCTGTCACCAACGCAAAATCTTTTGGCACATGATACTCCCCAATAGGCCCATCCAAGGTAATGGCAATATTAGCCGGCTGTTTTCCATTAATCGCTTTTCTGATTTGAAACAGGTAATTACCCCCGTCTGTTGCATCGGGAATCCGAAGGGTTTGGTATCCAAAATGCTGGCAGATCTCCGAAATGTAATCGCCCCGTCTGTCTCTCGTTACAACAATATACAAATTTAGACCTTTCATTGCAGGATAAAGACAATAACTGTCCCCATGCCAAAACAAGGCAACCAGTTTCTCACCATCTTGATTTCGAAGCTGCTCCACTTGGTCCAACAAGTTAACTTTGCTGGTTCCATATACCAGCCCAATATAACCTGCCATCCCTTTCACCATAATATGTTGAAAAAAATCTCTAATCATTTTTCTCCCCAGTCAGTGCTTTTGTTTCAACAATTGTTTTTTTATAGAACGCCTCAACCCGATTGGCAATTTTCTCTTCCGTGTAATTCATTGCAAAAGATGTTGCATTCCTACTCATTTCATCTCGTATTTCATCATTTTCCAATAGATATACAACTTTATCCGCCCATAGGGTAGGTTCCTCCAGGGTTTTAAATCCATTAAATCCTTCTTGGATAACGTCATCTGTTCCGCTTGATCTAACGCTGACAGCCGGGCATCCCCCAGCCATGGCCTCCAAAAGAACCATCCCCTGGGTTTCAGACAAGGAACTAAATACAAAAATGTCTACGGCCCGGAAGTAAGTTGCCATATCCGATGGATTAATGGTGCCTGTGAGAACGACATCATTTGTCAGTTGAAGTTTTTCTATTTGTTTTTTGATATTTTCTCGATCCGGGCCATCCCCCAGCATTAGGCATCGAAACGGAATATCAGTCTTTTCTTTCACCAATTTTAGCCCGTATAATAGGAAGCTTATATTCTTTTCAACGGCTAGTCTTGACGCCGAACAAAGCAATCGTTCCCCATTGGGGGCATATTGCATTTTGATTTCATGGATTCTCCCTTGATTCATCTGTTGAAGCGCATCTGAATCAACACCGGTTGGGAGCACAACTTTGTTTCTGCTAACGCCAATGTTGGCTAAGTATTCCTTGGCAGATTTTGTGGGCGCTATAATCCCGTTGCATTTTTGAGCAAATTTTTGCACCATTTTGTGGGACAAAATGTTTTTGAATACCATCTTCAAAATAGGTATGTTTTCTGCATATTGATCAATTCTGGTGTGATAAGTGAACACCACTGGGATATGATATTTTTTTCCCAGAGAGACGCCCTTCCTTCCCATTAAAAACGGATGATGTACGTGTATAATATCAAAGGAATATTGGCAAAATGCCATTTCTATTTCTGGAGAAAATACATTTACGCATGCAAAGTTAAATTGCCCCTTTTTATGATAATATAATAACTTACATCGAACAATCTCCTCTTCATCCTTATAGGGTTGTGGGTATTTGGGAGCAAAGATTACCACCTGGTTCCCCCTATTCCTGAGTGCCTTTGCCAAACGTCGAATAGAAATAGGGACACCACCAATAAAAGGAAAATAGTTGTCTGTGAACATAGCGATAGTTAAGTTTTCTTTAACAGAAAGCGCTTTCGGCGCCAGTGTAAAATCTCTGTAATAATCCACGTTCCCTGACGCTTTTTTGTACAACATCAGGAATATCAGCAAGGCCAAAAAGGTTCCCAAAAGAATATTAATAAAGTTCACGTAAAAAATCGAATGGATAAAAATCCAAAGTCGCTCAAACTTTTGAGCCAGGGCCTGATTTGAGATGACAGGTTGCGAAACAGATTCCACCGAAGCCCCTTTTGAATCCACATTTACTTTCAAATAATGAAACGCAATACCCTTCGCTCCCTCGTTAAGTAATCCACCTGCACCGCCGCTGATATAGTATGGCACGCCATATGCTGATTTTTTCTCATACATCATAGAACCATTGGTAAACACCCCATCAACACCATGTGCCGAAAATTCCATCAATAAGTAATTTCGAAAACTCTTATTTTTTATATAATGGTCTGTTTGAATCAAATTATTGTCAGAAGATTTTATAGGGGCATCGTTCATAAATACAAAAACGTGAGAATAGCCATCTGCAATGTTTAATTCGTCAGCCAACCAGTCCTTTTGCAATCCAACTGGTGTGGTACCTGTTGTGTCTGCAAAGATAAAGTAACAGTCTCCCGCAAAAAAGGAAAAATAGTAAGGTCCAAAATGCCTATAAAACCGAATATCGCCACCATCAGCAATTTCGCCATCCCCCACCCCAATGACAATTGGGATGGTAAGTTTGTTCAGAGACTGGTGCAATATCTGGTATTTATCTTCTGCCCCGTCTAGCACCGCATCCCCTGTGGATACGGCAAAGACAATGTCTTTATTGGCATTGATTTGATTGATGATTTTATTTTGAAACACATTAATAGAGCTTTCCACCGATCCAAACACCACAAATGAATAGGCCCCACCCTTTGCATTTTGTTCAATTCTTTTGATATTCTCAAAATTGCTTCCCTGAAAGTCCGGTTCATGGAATCCAAGGTAAACTTTGTATCCGATAATCAAAAGTAGGATGGCGATATTTAAAATAATCAGTTGTTTGATGACTTTTCCTATCATCGCCTTATTCCTCCTTCCGATATATTTCAAGTTTTTCATGTTTCTTCATAATTTCAATATAAAAAATGACCAAGCCGATAATCACCCCAATATAAATTGTAAACAAACGCCACGCAAAAGTCAGGGATACAATGTTGCCATGGCTTACGTATTTTGAAAACATAGCAACAAATGCAGCCTCCGCAATGCCTGCCGCTCCTGGCGTTGGAGCAAAATACATAACCGCTGTGATGACAATTTGAGAAAACACCACATCAAAGAGGGAAACATTGGAATTCAAATCCTCAATAAGAAAGTAAGGAAATAAAAACAGTGAAAAAAGAAACAAAAGCGTAAATAATATGGACAATAGCACATATCGTTTGTCTCCATGAATATACATCATAAAGTGCTCGGAGAATTTAGCGGTTTCGTCAATTAACTTATCCAATAGTTTAATGATTTTGCCTTCTTTCTTTGGATTTTTTCTTTCAAAATGTGCCCTGATACGTACAATAATTTGGACGATTTTCTCTGGATGTCTGGTTAATCCAACCACCACCCAAATAATCAATAGGTCAAAGGCAATCATAACAGCAACATAAATGCCAAATTCTTGATTTGGAAAAACCTGTCGAAGATTATGGTCAAAAATAAGGATAATCGGAGTGCATACGGTGAAAAACATAATGGGCAATGCGGTACGAATGGAGGAACCTGCCGTTGCAGCACCAAGGGACACTCCTTTTTTGTTCAACAAATAGATTTGTGCAACGCCACCACCGGTGGCCGACGGCGTAATATTTGAAACAAATATGTTGACAAAGGCTAATCGAATCATGTATTTCATGGGGATAGTCACGTTGATTGCCTTTAGTACATAGAAAAACCGTAAGACATCTGCGGCAAAATACACCAGCAACAGCGCAATGATTTTGCAAAACAAACCCTTTGAAAAAATTCGCAATGACAAAAAAGAGGTTTGATCGCTGGCAATGTGGTACACCGCAACCAACGAAAGGTATGAGATGAAAAAGAACAACAACAAAAGAAATATATACTTTAGG
Source organism: Anaerovoracaceae bacterium (assembly GCA_963676385.2). GTDB lineage: Bacteria > Bacillota > Clostridia > Peptostreptococcales > Anaerovoracaceae > UBA1422. The sequence goes on along the minus strand of CAXXMM010000002.1, from coordinate 174,639 downwards.
TTTTGATTGATAAATTTCATGTAATCGTCCCTTTTTTTCAACGTAACACCTATTAAATACCCACCTATAATATGGGATTAACTTATGTAATTGTACCACTTTATGCACACAATGAAAACCCTGCGAAAATCATGTTGATTGATTCCTTTAGGTTTTTACATTTTCCTTTACTTAAAATGAAAAAAGAGGATTTCGAGTGGTCGAAATCCTCTTTTTGTATGAGATTTTATTCATTATTATATCAAACCCCTAGTTTACTAGCCATTTTTTTTAGTCGGGCAGCATCGGAAAAGATTTGTGCCATAATTTTTTTGTCGTTAATGGTCTTATACTCGGAATCCATTTCTACAATTCCATATTCAAATCCCGCTTCGTCCATGATTTGCAAATAGGGAATTGGGTCAAAATATTCAGGGGAATAGACACCGGCATCTTTCCAGATTTCTTTACCGATTAATTCCAGACCGACTGCAGCGCCAAATCCTGTTTGGGCAACAACCGCCTGCATTTCCCAGTTTTGCATGGAAATTTGGTTGTCAAACGGCTGATAAATGAACAGTTCTCTGGTTTTCCCATCCTTAATTCCTTTACAATGAATGCCAACGCACATCTTTCCAAGCATTTCATTGCCCAAGTCCTTTGGTTGGGGAGCCGCTGCTGCAACCACATCCCTAGGAATTACCTGCATACCATCCACCTCGATTGGATGCAAACTTCGAAGTCCCAATGCATTGATAACCTTTAATGCTTGTACCAAATTATCGTCTAATGCAATCTTGAAGGTGCATTTTTTTAGCCCATATTGCTCCAAATACCGAGGCATGGTAACGGTCTCTTCGTGTTCAACTTTGACCAATGTGTTAAGTCCAACACCTGCAGGCATTTCAAATGTTTCTTCCCCGGCAAATGCGCCTTCCACAATAAATCCACCTTTTTCTTTGTCCCACTCTACATTAGGGTTGATGCATTCATCCAATACGGTCCATACATTAAATCCGAAAGTAATATCATCTTTTCCTGCACCGGGAATGGTAAGATTGCCACCATCTTTGACATGAATTTCGTGAAGCTCATCAAAAAGGTATAAAGCGGCAAATTTTGCAAACACATTCACCACGCCCGGATCAATTCCCAGACAAATGCATGCCATGATGCCTTTTTTCTTCCAATCTTCATGCTTGTCAAAATTGTACTTTGTCATGGGTTCAATGTAACTGTTTTCGATGCCAACTCCCAGCTTCGGCTCATCCATAGGTACAGACCAAGTACCCATGCTAACATAGTTTGCTCCGCCTTCATAAGCCGCATCAAAAATATTGTTGCTGATAAAAGGCGCGGCCGCATCCATAACCAGGTCGCAATGGTGCTTTCGAATAAGGGCTACCATATCCTCTTTATGTTTGGCATCCACTTCCTCAGCAATAAACCGCTTATCACCATGCAAGTGATTTACCACTTCCTGGGCTCTTTCCAGATTGTAATCTGACACAACTACTTTTTTCAGCCATTTGCTGTCCGGATCTCGGGAAACCAGTATCCTCAAGATAGATTCTCCTACAGCCCCGGCTCCTACTAATAACAATTTCATTTTTTTCCTCCTTGCACTATCCCCAAATTTAATAATTCGGGATTTTTATCTAGCAGGGTGGAAGTTGAATATTCTTATGAATCAATGATTTTTTGGGGCCGTGAATTTCCCTTTTCAAATAAAAAAGAGAAATCCATGTACCAAAATAATGTTGGTTCATAAATTTCTCTGTCCTTTTGCCAGTTGGTTGTATCCTCGTAGGCGTCACACTAAAGTGATCTCTCCAAAGTATCGTCCAGTAGCCTTCCTTTCGCCTGTCAGTTTCCGCGGAGAACCTGCCTCATCTCCGGTTTGCTTCTTCGGCCTACCAATTGAATGGTATGTCTAGGGTTACCTTCATCCTGTATATTCAACTTTTATGAATTTATAATACCGCAAATTAGTACAAATTGCAAGCAAAATCACCTTATTCGCAACGGCTTCTCAATTACCCTTTATGCGGCTCAGGTAAAATTTAATGGCGAACACCACAGTCAATACCCCCATAATGACCACTGCTGTAATAGAATAAGCACCCATGTCCCTAACAATGTTCTCCCAAGATGCCCCGGCCAATGCACCCAACCACACAAGGATTGTATTCCAAATGGCAGTTCCAATTGTAGTCAAAAGTAAAAACATACCAAATTTCATATTTGCAGTGCCTGCGGGAATCGAAATTAAACTTCTGGCAATGGGAACAAACCTGCAGAGAAAAACTGCCAAGTATCCCCTTTTTTCAAACCATCTTTCCGCCTTGGCAATGTCTCCCGGCTTCAAATGGAGAAGTTCGCTGATTCTACCATTGTGCTCTTTGTGAGAGTACTCAATGAATATCAGTCTCCCAATAAAGTAAAGGATAATGGCGCCAATAACCGAACCAATTGTTGCGGACAAAATAACCATCCAAATGTTCATCTCTGAATACGTGGTGGCGAATCCACCAAATGTCAACACAATCTCTGATGGAATCGGCGGAAAAACCGTTTCAAGTGCCAAAAGAAACCCGATACCAAAATAACCATACTGGTTCAAAAAATTTATTACAAAATCCTGCATGGGGTAAAACCTTCCGGGCGATATGGCAGATTTGACGTTCACCAACTCCTGGGGAACCATCTCCATTTTGGCAATAACTCATTTTTGCTTGTCTCCTAACATATCATATTATTGCCTAATTGTCAGCCGGTTTTACTCCAATTTATCCAATCGATCATATTTTCTGCCAAAGAAGAAAAGCAGCAATCCAACTGCCATTGATATCAGCCCACCGTATCTTGCTGTATCCAACATCAAATAAAAATTACTGGCTATTCCGGTTTTATACAAGTCCAAATAGTATTCAGGCCCCCAGCTTCCTTCATACCAACCAATGAAATAGGATCCGAGAAAAGCATATACGCCAAATGCCATGAAATAAACGCCAATACGTACCACATCTCCTACTGCCAACCTGGTTTTTGGATTGATTGGATGTTTTACCGGATCAATCAAATACAAGCCTCCATAAATCCATTTAATAATCACATAGAACAAAACGCCGGAACCGATTGATAAAAATCCCAACAAAAAGTATTCTGTTCCGTTTACTAACAATCCAATAATCCCAATGACAAAAGGTAGAATTGCAATCATCCATATCTTGAATTTTCCACCCCTGATATAAAAAAGGTCTCCCCTTTCTTCAACCGGGCATTTCTTTCTCATGACAAGAAGGGCTACCGCCAAAACCAAGTAAATGATAATGGTAAGGGGGGTAAGGATTGTAACTAAGGTTGTAAAATCATAATTCATCATCGCAATGGTAGTTGCAGACAGCAACAAAACGGCCAAATAGGGGACGCCTCTTTTTTGGCTAACTTTGATTAAGAACTTGGGGCTTAATTTGTCATCAGCCAGTACGAAGAAGCCTCTGGACCCTGCCGCCATATACGCATTAAAAATGGAGCACTGAGAAATGATTGCAATGGCCAAAAATGCCACGCCCCATGCCGGTCCTAAATTTTTGATTAATACATCGGCATATCCAATGCTGTCTCCTTCTGTTCCCCAAGATTCCCACTGGCCAACGGAAGCCAGCCCGGCTAAGGTGGGCAAAATATAACTTAAGGCAATAATCGGCATGGCAATACGAAATCCTTTTTGAATGACTTGTGGATTTTCAATTTCGCCACCCATGTTGGAAATGCACTCATATCCGCAATACATCCAAATAACAATGCAAATGCTTCCGCCCAGACTATCTACAATAGACTGGTCCGGGGGGGTGTATGGCATAAAGGGATCAAAATTCCAATTGGCAAACCCAACAACCATGACCACTGCGAAGGCCCCTAAAATAACCACTGAAAATATAGTGGAAAGGATACTGACCTCTTCAAGTCCCATTAAATTAATTACTGTAAAAAACAGAACAATGGCTACTTTCAGTATGAGTGCCTGAGTTTGGGTCATTGGAATAAACTTTTCTGAATAACCTACAATGAGAACTACATACATGGCATTGGATAGATAGATGGACATAGTGTTCCACCAACCCATGAGAAACCCCCAAAACTCTCCCAAGGCCTCTCTTGTCCATATATAGATTCCTCCTTCTGCCGGCATTAGTGCACTTAATTCCGAAACAGTCATACTAATAGGCCATGCCCACACAATAGGAAATACAATCAGCATGGTCAATGTTAGGCCGGGTCCGCTAAGGGGAATCATTTCCTCGATTCCAAAGGCTCCGGCTGCCACCAAGCAATACAGCAAAAAAGCAATTTTTAGCGGTGTCATTGTATGTTTTTTCAGCCCCGCCACACCATCTACACGGGTAGTGATTTGCTCTGACACAGTACATCTCCCTTCTGGCATTTTTATCTGCCCGATACCACTTCCCCACGTGGGAAACAGTCAACGTGTGAGAAACGGTCAACGTGATGGAAACTTCATTATGCTGGCATTTTTCATAAAAAAAATCAACACAAAGAATTTCTTTATGTTGATCTGGTAAAAAGCAAACCAAACGGGTTATCTCTTTATTTCTTCAACTTTCCGTATTTTTTAGTGGTCTTGCAGATGGCTTCTTCCTCTTGCACTACCCAATTAGCATGATACACAATGTTCAGACAATTGTCAATGTAATGACATCCTTGTTTTTTGTTGCATCAATTTTAATGTCAGACATTTTATATGGCAACCCGGTGCGCTGAAAAACACCTTCTTCAATGTTAGGGATGAGCACTTTGTAAAACACTTCTCGACATTGTTCAACAAGTCCGATGTTTTTTTTATCTATTATAATTGTTTTTTCCATGGCAGTTAACGTTTCATTGGCAATAATCACCAATTGAATGGGAGAAAGAATCACGTTTACCCGGGAGGCACCCTTTCCCGAAACTCTTTTTAACAATACCAAGAAATCCTTTCGAATTTCATCTTCCATTTCTCCTCTGCGTTCCAATGTGCTTGGGAACGCTTTATGTGATTGCCCCAGTCCGTCAGACTCCAACCTGCTGGCCGTTACTTCCAATTTTTCTTCCAGTTCCTCTGTTTCAATGGGCTTAATCAAATAACTGTCAATGTTAAGTTCAACAGCACTGAGAATCGTCTTTAATTCACTGACCGTTGAGGTAATCAACACCGGCACCTTGGAACCAGTGTCTCGAATGTTCTTTATCATCTCCAACCCACTAATTCCCGGAAGCAGCAGGTCCGCAATTACAATATCCGGCTTGCTTTCCAAAAACATGTCAAAGCCCGTCTCACCATCCGCCGCGCAGAGAACTTTTGCACACCGCCTTTTTAAAAAGTTCTGCAAGGCATCCCTTGTTTCTTTGTCGTCTTCAACATATAAAACCTTGATTTCCTTTAAACTAGGCATTTTTTACCCCTCCGTTGGTATGACAATTTTGCATCGCACACCGCCTGTATCGTTTTCAATTTTAATTGATCCATTCATATGTTTTTCTATAATTTCACGGGTCATGTACAATCCCAACCCGGTTCCATGTTGCTCCTCTTTGGTTGTAAAATATGGGTGAAAAATCCTTTCCAAGTGAGCTTTTTGTATTTGTGGGCCGTTGTTATAGATTTCGATTATCGCCATGCCTTTGCCCCTGCGTTTCTCTTCTTGAATGGTAATATATATTTCCCGTTGTTCTCCATTATCGTTGGAAATGGCCTCCGCCGCATTGGTAATCACGTTAAAGATGGCCTGGGAAAATTCGTTACGCAATCCATTGATGCAAACCTCCTCCCCATTGATGGTTGCCTTAATCGAATTCATCCTCAGGTTATGCTCCATTAGTTTTAGCATATTTTGTATTTCCACCTTCACTTGAAAAAGGATTTTTTTCTTGTTAGGCTTCAAAAAATCAGTAAAATCATCGATGGTTTCTGACATATTGTACATGATTTCCTTCATTTTGCTTTTATAGGCTTCAAATTCTTCTTTGCGCAATTCCCCTTCATTCATTTCATCGGTCATGTTGGTTAAAATGATTCCCATACTGTTAAGGGGCTGCTTCCACTGATGGGCAATATTGCCAACCATCTCTCCCAGCTTAGCCTGTCGATCCTGATTGATAATATATAAGTCTTTTTCTTCAAATTCCTTAATGATAGGTTCCATCTGTCTTTTGGAAATGTAAATTGCATAAAACAAACTTGCAATAATAACAAGAAGGCCAATGACAAAGAACAGAAACTGGATATCCGCAAAAGGACTAAGGGCTTCTTTTTCCGACTGACTCATCAACAAATACCAACCGTTATACACTGGAGCGTAAGCCAAGATAAATTTGTTTCCTCCGTCATGATATCCAATAATCCCGGCAGAATCCGACTCTTTTATTTGTGATGCAAAGTCATTTTTTTTGGCAAGGCTCAAATAGGCTTCTTTCTTCAGACTTCCCACCAAATAATTTATGTCTTGGTTGACCAACAGCGCCTTTCCTGTTTTATAGGTTGTAATGTTTTTTACAGTAGTTAGAATATCATCCACCAAAATATCCGCCCCGGCAACACCAATTAATTTGTTATTTTTATCGTACACTGCAGTGGAGTATGTGACGCACTCTGCCTTCATCTCCGGATCATAACTTGTATCCGACCAAAGTGACCCTGCTTTGATGGTGTCAAAATAGTAACTGTCCTGGTCTCGATCTTCTGATAGCCACACATTCCCTTCAATATCTGCCACCTTAAACTTGACCTTCCCATTCTTTCTCACATACCAGATTTCATCATTTCCCATGGAGGTATCCGGATTAAATGTAAAATAGATGCTTACAACATCTTCATCATTTTGGGCAATGTCTTTCATTACTTTGTCTAGTATTGCTTCCCTATCTTTAAAGACATCTCGATAATTGGCATATTCTTGGGTATTAAAAATTGTAGATGCCATAGATGCAATGTTGTTTACGTTGCTTTCTTGATTTTCAAATTCTCGGCTAAATTGATAGGCATACCCTTCAGCGCAATACAACAGTTTGCTTTCCATTTCATCTTTGTAAACGGCCTTGCTATTAGAGATGATAATTCCACCAAAAATAAGTACAACAAATAAAACACAAATCATAATGGATAGCATAACTTTCAGTACAATGTTTTTCATAACCCTCTCCCGATGCAGTGGTGCAAGAGATGCCGTCTTACAGGAAACACCTGTTATGATTGTACCATTATTACAATGTCTAAGAAACCACTTCGTGATATTTTCGAAGAATGGTGCTCATTTGCCAAAAAAATTCTTTGATTCGAAACAGTTCGCTTTCTCTGCTCACAGTTCTCCAAGCTTGACAATAATCCATCAACCAGTATTCCAACTTCCCAGCTAACTCATCAGGAGAACTGATTAGGTTTACCTTCTGCCCATACTCAAATTTCTTGATGACCAACCCCAGTTCCTGCATCAGCGCTACTCCCCGTGCTGCCAAATAGAATTCCGTCATTTCTTGCCTGACTTGCACATGAGAAGTGCTATCATTTTCCTTGAGGCATTTAATCATCTCACCACATTTTGTCACGGCATTGCGCAATTGCGCTTCTGTCACTTCCATCATATTGTTTTTACTCTTCTCATGCATAAATGTCCCCTGGTTGTCATAAGTTTGGTTTAATACTTTATAATCCCGAAAAAAGACAAAGTCATTAAACGTAATCAAATCTTGATGGGATAGTTCCCGCAATAATCCAACCAATGTTTTGTCTTGATCATCATACTCAATGCGAGAAATGATTTTATCAATATGGGCAAAGCTTCTTTGATCTTTCACATTCCATCCTTTCGCTGCGCCATAAATCATGCAAGGAATGGAAAGTGCTGGCATGTTAATATTTCCGCTGTCTCCCCAGTCAGTATTTAAAAACCCCTTGGCATGATATTTACTGCCTAGTTCCGCCATCTCTTTGATGTTAGCAAAGCTTAAATCGTAAGCATTCACCAAACGACTGTACCCCGAGACGCTAGGGCAAACGTACTGATTTAATTTATGATCGGCGTAAATTTTCACAATCTCTTCATTGGCACCATAATCATAATGCCAGTTCAAGCAGGTTACTTCTGGGTTTAAGTTTCCAATCATTTCTTGATTTTTTTGAAGAACATCTCCCCAAATCATCACTTCTTTTCCCATTTTCTGAAGGTATTCCACCAACTTGTTCACATAGGATAGATACAAGGCGCCTTGGCTCATTTTTTCAGCCTGACTTGCACTTTTTCCCTTTCCTAAATCAAAGGTCTCATCGCAACATATGTTAATTTTGTTGCTTCGAAATAATGATGTGTACTGGTCAAGGATACCGGTAATTAATGTTAAACTTTCCGGATCGGACACGTTGATGGTATGGTAAATCATTCGGTTATACCACGTGAAAATTTCCCCCGGCTTCGGATCCACCTCCCGGTATTTACCAAAGCTCTCCGAGCCAAGAATGTTATACAAATGCCCAAATGTAGCAATGCAAGGTACTAACTCGATTCCTCTGTTATGGCAATAATAATCCAACTCCAAAATTTCTTCCGGAGTAAAGGGATCTGTTTGAGACCAAATTTCCTGAAACCCATCTAGGCGAAAGCTGTTTTCCACATATAGTTGAAGTTGATTAATTTTATACATGGCCAATTTGCCCACAAGGGTTTTCAGGCTGTCCATTGTGGGTACCCTACCACGGCTTACATCCAAAAGGTATCCCCGGTTTTCAAAAGTCGGCTCATCGGCAATTTCCACACAGCCAATTTCCCCGTTGGAAATCTTGCAAAGTTGAATTAGCGTCGCAACACCGTATAAAAACCCTCGATTGGAGCATGCCAATACGGTGATTTTACTTTGGCTCACCACCAGCCGATACGCCTCTTGCCCTTTGCCGTTTTTCTCATATTCAAAACTGATGCAATTATTGCTGAAATTGGATTTGCTTTGCCACCCTTTTTTGATAGGGAGGACTACAGCAATTATTTTTGCCACTTCTTTTTGCAAAAACTTTGCAGTCTTAAAATCTATGTCATTTCGGTCAACATCCAACACAATAGCTGTGTCATGAGCTATAGAAAACTGCCCTTCACGGGGCATAATATGGTGTGGCAATGGTATTATATTCATTATTTCTCCTCTTCCAATCTCCGGTGAAGATAGCATGCGCCAATTGTAGCCGGGCTATCTTCCATAATAATCTTCACCGAGCCCAACTCCCTTTCAATGCATTCTTTAAATGTATTTCTTACAATTCTATTATTTTTAAGGATACTGCCTGCTACTCCTATTTCAATGGCTTCATTTATTTGGAGCTTTTTGTGCAACCGTGTTGTAATAATAGCCAGTTGTTCTCCAGCCTCTTTTAATATCTGAAGCGCATTTTCATCCATCAATTCTCCGCAATCCATAACAATTGGGGCAAAAGCTGCAATATCTTCCTTATCGGCAGAATAGATATATTCCATTATATCCTTGGTCTGTCTCAACTTCAGTTGCTGCAGCAACATTCTAGTCAGTCGGCTTATGGGTCGTCCCAAATCTTCATCCACGGTCATGGTTACAAATGCAGCCAGTCCGATATGATATCCACTTCCTCCATCCCCTAATATATGCCCCCAACCCCCGGTTTTGGCAGTTTTGCCTTTATATTGGCCATAGCATACAGACCCGGTTCCGGATATGGTAACAATGCCATCCTTTCCCTTGAAAATCGCCGCATGGGCAAGTTTTGAATCATGATAGCTAATGATCTTGCAATCCAATTTGTCCAACAAAAATCTCATTATTTTTTGTTGGTTGTTTCCAGCTTCTATTCCCGAAATTCCCAAATATATGCCTACACACTGGTCATAAAGAGGGTTGGATAAAACACTTTGAATGCATCGATTAATGGCATCCAAAATGTTTTCTGATGCCTTATCAAAATTCAAGAGTAAATTGCCAGAGCCGGAAACCCCATAGCCAATTTGTTTATCCCCTAAGTTATATGCCGCCGCCTCGGTTTTGGTGCCTCCACCATCAACCCCAATGATATATTTCATGATTTCAATTCCTTTTCCCCCAAACAATTCCCCATGGCGTTGGTTTCAGCAATGGGAATTAATCGGGCGGCCTCCTTTTCAATAATTAAGGTTACATTTGAATGCAACTGAAGAATGGAGGCCGGCACTTCCGGGCATATTTTACCGTTCACTGCTTGACAAATTGCCGTCGCCTTTTTTTCGCCGCTGGCTAGAAGTACCAACATTTTGGATTGTAGTATGGTTTTGATGCCCATGCTCAAGGCGGTGGTTGGAACCAACTTTGCAGACCCAAAATATTTTTCATTGGCTTCAATGGTTGATGAAGCAAGGTTGACTAGATGCGTATCCGCTTCAAAATTAATTGCCGGCTCATTAAACCCAATATGTCCGTTCTTTCCTATCCCAAGGATTTGAAGATCAATCCCCCCCACTCTCTTAATCTGCTCTTCATAGTCTTTACACTCTTGATTTACATCCGATGCCTGCCCATCTAGCATAAAGGTGCGCTTTTTGTCTATATTGACATGGCGAAAAAGATTTTCCTTCATGTAGCTATGATAACTGTTGGTGTTTTCCTTTTCCAAGTTGCAGTATTCGTCTAGATTGAATACATAGACTCCATGAAAATCAATATCATGATTGCCATAAGCCCGTACCAGCTCCTTATACATCCCCAGCGGGGTATTCCCGGTGGCAAATCCTAATACACAATCGGGTTTTAGGGCAATTTGACTCCTTACCAGCTCTGCCGCTTTTTTGCTCATTTTTTCATAACTATCCACAACGATAACTCTCATTGTTTTCTCACTTTCTATGCTTTATATACGACTTGCCCACCAATTATTGTTTGGGCAATCTTCAATTCTTCATCAAAGATAATAATATCTGCATCCTTCCCAATTTCTATGCTTCCTTTTGATTTTTCCAAATGTATTAATTTGGCAGGATTTAGGCTGGCTAAAGCCACCGCCTCAAAAATCTTCAGGTTTGTATGTTTCATCATGTTTTGGACGGCCACATTCATTTTCAGAATGCTTCCAGCCAAGGTACCGTCAGACAGTCTTGCAGAATTTTCATTGACAAATACTTCTTGCCCACCTAGTTCCCAAGTTCCCGGATGCATACCTGAAGCCCGCATACCATCTGTCACCAACACCATTTTATTATGACTTTTTGCACGAAGAAGCATCTGGAATAGTGCCGGATGAATATGCAGGATATCTGCAATCAACTCAAAATATACATTGCTGTTTAGTACCGCTCCTACCGGCCCCGGCGCTCTGTGATGAAAGGGAGCCATGGCATTAAACAAATGGGTGGCGCTTTCAATCCCTGCATCAATCCCTTTCATGGCAGTTTCATAAGAGGCGTTGGTATGCCCCAAGGATAGAACAATATCGGATGTCTCTTTCACATATTTTACAAACTCAAAATTTTCATCCATTTCCGGTGCCAAGGTAATGATTTTAAGAATATCAAAATGTTTTTTTATCCAATTGGAATCTGGCAACAAGATGTACGCTTTGTTTTGGGCGCCCTTGTATGTAGGGTTAATAAAGGGGCCTTCCATGTGTGCACCCAGTACCTTTGCGCCTTTCAGATTCATCATCATGGATTGTCGAATCACATTTAATGCTTGATTCGTATCCTCCCACCCCATTGACATGGTTGTTGGCAAAAACCCAGTCACACCATTTTGCACAATGGATTCACTGATAACATCCAGTCCAGCAAGCTGCCCATCCATTACGTCCGCACCACCCGCTCCATGGATATGCACATCAATAAAGCCGGGGGAAACATATTTCCCTCCGGCATTGATGACATTCATTTCTTTTTTTTCTCTTATTATCTCAAATTCTTCAGCATCAATAATATCCATAATCTTGTCTCTAAAAATCAGCACTTTTCCCGTTAGCACTTCATGGTCCAAGATAATTTTTCCACCCGTAATATAAGTAGCCTTTTCATTCATTTGATACCTCAATTCAGCCAACTCGGCGGATTGTCTTTTTGTGGACAAACATTGTCCACTTACTTCTTCCCACCATACCACACTATGACATGCTTGTCTGCCTTATTCCCTTATCCCTATATACTGTGCACAGCCAGTTTCTCGGATTCATCGCGATAACCAGCGGACCATATGCTGCATCCAAACACAATAAATGCAGAAATCAGAAACACCGGAATCAACGACAATTCCTTCATTAAAACACCTGAAATGGCATTTCCCAGTAGAAGCCCTCCAATTAGAATGGGAGACATAATGCCATTTATTCTGCCAACATATTCTTCTGGCACAGTTTTAATAAGAGGTGTACTCACAGCAATTTGGACAAAAGCGGTAATGAATCCAGAAAAAAGATATAAAGGGGCAGTGATATAAATCTTGGTAGACAGTGCCTCAACAACGGTGAGTACTCCAAACCCTATCATTGCCCAAATCAAAATCGTTCTAGTTTTTAGCTTGTTTACAATCAAAATGGAAAGCAATGCACCAAGCAACAAGCCAACTCCCGATAAGGAATAAAACCATTGTAAGTTTTCCTTTGACATCCCTAGTCGATCGGTAAGTATAAATACCGTTAATGGTTGGAGCAATCCCTGCGAAAAATAAAAAACACCTAAAACTCCCATTAAAAGCCTCAACCCCTTTTGCATCGCCACATACTGAATTCCCTCTCGCAACTGCTTTCCAATATTAGCGCTGGCAATTTCTGGAGGCCTACGGCTCTGTGGCAACAAAAATTGTACAAGGGACGAAATGAAAAAAAATATGGCAATTAAGAATAATGAATCACGGATACCTAGTCCGTGATATAGCAATGTACCAACGATTGGTCCCACAATCAAATATAAGGAAATCATTCCTTGGGATATAGAAATGGCAGGGGCAATGAGGCTATCATCAATATTTTGTTTAAACATTACGATGGATGATGGTGCCGAAAATTGTGTCACAATGGAAGATACTAAAGTTGCTGCAAAAACTGCTTGCCACGCCCCCTGAGTCACCAGAGCAAAGATAATCAATATTGACAATCCGCTTAACCCATCACCAATAATCATAGTTTTCTTTGGGTTCCATTTATCAGCCATGGCTCCCCCCAAATATGAAAAAATGAAGATTGGCAAATACTCAAAGACTGTAATTAACGAAATCATGATAGGGTCGTAATTGGTTTTCTCAATAACAAAAAACAAAATGGACATGTTTCTAATCCAAATACACATTTGTTGGATGGCGTCTGTGGTCATGATGATTTGAAACACTGGATTTCGAAGTAATTCTTTCATACAATTCTCTCCTCTACTGTCAGAAATAATTCCGCGGCAATAAAAAACTGACTGTCCGGTTTTTTATTTGGCAAAAAAAATTTACCCTCCTGGCCAATCCATCCTACGTCTTGATTCCATGCAAAAATACATCTACCGCCATTTGATAAATTTTACTAGTGTCTTCATAATTGGCAATTTGACAAATGGATCCCACACTTGCCAAATATCCATAAGTAATCAAAGTGATTTCTTCAAGTTCCATGGGCTTGAATTCTCCTACTTCAATCCCCTCTTGAAGGACTTTAGAAACTACGGGGAAATAACGTCCATTTAAGTCAAATAGAATCTCCATTACTTGGGGATCTGCAGATTCGCTGCCGGAGAACTCGGTGGCTGCCTGAAGAAGAGGGCTTTCAAAATCACTGGCAAAATGCTCTGCCAAAGCACAAAGCTTCTCTTCTGAAGAGGTAATTCCTGCCGATTTTTCCTCCCACATGGCAATCCACTCCTGAATGTGCTGCTCCAAAAGATATAGAAATAAATCCCTCTTACTTTTGAAATGATAATAAATGCTCCCCTTGCTCATACCCGAATGGGTTCGAATGGTTTCCATGGATGCCTGAAAATAGCCTTTTTGAGAAAAAACTTCTTTTGCCTTTGATGCAATAAGGTTTTTCGTGTTTTCCGCTTTGTCTTTTGATGTTGACATGGGTCCCTTCCTTTTCAAACTGACCGTTCAGTTTATTTTAGTGTAACAAATATCTTTTGTCAATATGGATTGTTTAGGTTATGCCAAATCGTCCTTTCTTTTGGAAAAATATTCTGTTCTTAGCATGGAATAGATAATCTGATCTAAATATCCTCTGTCCGCTTTATAGTTCTGCCGCAAAATTCCGTCCCGATGTAGCCCCAGCTTCTCATACAGTTTGATGCCAACCACATTGTCCGGATACACATCCAACCAAAAACGGTTGGTATTCTGTTCCAAAAATGCAAAGGCAAGTATGGCGCGTATGGCTTCTTCCCCATATCCTTTTCCTTTTTCGGTTATCGCAATACGGCGAAGTTCAAATACATTGGATTTTCTGTCTACCCGAGCCAACCCATACCCAACAATTCGGTTATCGTCCTTTTCCTTGAACAACCACAAAAAGTGATTCGGGTCTTGGATTTCCGCCAAATGCTCTTCTTCAGTGCCGATCCATATAAAGTCTTTGTTATCCTTATGGGATTCAATCCGGATAATCGTTTTAACCTCTTCACAGGTGGCCTCCACAATACAAAATCTCTCTGTTACAATCATGGCATTTCTCCTTGCTTCCATATAAGTACGACCTTCCCATTGGCCTAATGCATATATTGTAGCACGATATTGCTCTGGAGAATACCCCAACCGGAGGCGACTTCCCTTATTTGACATCACCTCCAAGTATTGTATAATATATTTAGAATTTTTAGTTTTTTAGGAGGTGAAATGATGAAACGCAAAACAGTTATTGGACTGCTGTTAGTTACACTTTTGGCGGCCATCCCTTTATTAAGCGGATGCGGTTCCAAAGATACCAGCTATGAGGTGCCAGATGAGTTAACCGATATGGTAAATTCCTACCTGGACAATGTGGACTCAAAAGTGGCGTATGACATTGCCGTGAAGCTCTCTGAGGATGAGGATTTCCTCGGTTCTGAGTTAGGCGGTCGTAATGCAGGAAGCGATGAGGAACACGCTGCCGCAGACTGGTTGGCAAGCCAAATGAAAGAAATCGGATTGACCGATGTGTCTAAGGATGGGGTTTCCTGCGACACTTGGCAGAATAACGGAGCAACCTTAACCATCAATGGCAAAGATTATCCGGTATACTCCGGTTATGCCACCGCATCGGCAGATAATCTCAAAAAACAGATTGTCTTTGTCAATGACGGCACCATGTATGATTATGACGGACTAAATGTCAAAGACAAAATTGTATTAATTAATATTGACCAGCGAAGTAATTGGTGGATCACCTATCCCATGCTTGAAGCACAATTCCAAGGAGCTGCAGCAATTATTAGCGCCAACGTTGGCGGATTCGCCCAAGAAGCCGATGATGCCCTAAATGCTCAAGACATTTGCGGCCCGGTTGGCATTCCCTGTGTGTCCATTGGCGTGGCGGATTCTAAGGAAATTCAGGGGTTGATAAAAAAAGGGAAAACGACTGCCACTTTGGATGTTGACAATGAGGTAACTCAAGGTGGAACCACATATAATGTAATTGGTAAAATTAAGGGGACAAGCTCTGATCATCAAATTATTGTAGGCGCTCACTATGATGTTCACTTTGGAGGATTTCAAGATGACAGTTGCGGCATTGGTTTGGTGCTATCCATGGCAAAGGCAATGGTAGAATCCGGATACACCCCTGAAAATGATATTGTTTTCTGCCTCCATGGAGCAGAAGAATGGGGCACCACCAATTCTCCATACGACTGGACTGTCGGAGCATGGGAGAACATCAATACCCTTCATCCGGACTGGGTTGGGAAAACCCTTTCGTTTATTAACTTCGAACTGCCGGCTTATGAATTTGCCGAATATACCAGCACTTATTCAGCGCCGGAAATGTATACCATGTTAAACTTCTTTACAAACGAATATCCTCTTTCCCCGGATCCGGAAGGCTGCTTTGCGGACGGCGTTAAAACAGAAGGATACCAGACCTATACCTACTCTGATGATTTCTCTTACTATGTAGCCGGGGTTCCTTCAACGGTAAATGGTTTCTTACTGCAAGAGGATATGGAAACCGTATTCCCCTTCTATGAAAACATTTACCATTCCCAATACGATACCAAAGATATCTACAATGAAAAGGTTATGACTTTTAACACCAAATATTATGGTGCACTAGCCATGTATATTGACCAAATGCCTGCCTTATATCTTGACTTCACTTCGCAAGTGGATCGATTCAAGGATGCCACCGGTGACGACGCCACTGCCATTATGGAAGAAGCCGGCGTGGACATGGATGCTTATCAGTCCAGTTTAGACGGGCTGAAAACCAGCGCATCAGCGTTGAAAAGCCAAGTGGAACAAGTCAATGACGATTACATGAAAGCTTGGATTGATCAAGACAAAGATAAAATGGCCGAATTGAAGGCCCAAGGCAAGAAGTTGACAGATCAAGAGTTGAAAGCCTTTAAGTTTGCTCAAAAATCTCTTATTAACTTAATGTATGAACGACCTGTTGTTCCCCATGAGGCACCCATTGAAAACATCACCCTGTCCAGAAGCACCATTGATGCACTGAAGGAAGGCGATGTTGTCACCGCTGCCGATGAGTACGCATGGAAAATCAACAACGTGTTAGAGTGGTACAACATGTACTTCAGCCCTGAAGTCATGGATATTCTAGATAAAGCCTTTACCGAAGAAGGAAACCCCGGCAATTTATATTGGGGTACCGGAATTGGTTTTACACAGGCGGATGTGGAAGAAGCCACCCGCAGCATTATGGCTCGCTATGATGAAAAAGACGGAAATTATGATAAGGAGATTGCCGTATACAAAAGTGCAATCAAAGATCAGGTGAAACGGGTCAAATCCTTAAGCAATCAGGAAATCAAAGATATCACGTCTTTGACAGATATGCTATAAGCATAAATCCACAAAACTAAAATACGCCTCGGCTATTCAAATCACATTGAAGGCCGAGGCGTATTTTTCTTGTACCGATTAACTACACTTCCGAATGGCTATGCCTTCCGAATGCTTTTTAGGGTTTGATAGATATTGCTCATCTGGTCTGCGGAAATTCTATTTCCATCCAATGTAACATATATCCCTTCCCCGTCATGGGTCTCCTTCATCCGAATGGATCTGATTTCAACAAAATGGCTCATATTCGCAGCTTTAATTTTGTTCAAAGAATTCTCCAATAGCTCTTTGGACCCTAAAGCGGCACACTTGTCGCAAACACAAATCTCAAACTCTCGGGTAAAGAATGCTGAGTTGCTTTTCTTCAGTACATTTGATCCCAGAGAATCTCCATCCACATGATGATAGTGGGTGTGAAGCAGTTCATGGGCCAAATGTGAATTGGGTTCGCCAAAATAGTCTTCATACAATTTCAACACATCCGGGTTGTCCTGGGACTTTCTAAGCTTGGAGTGCTTGTCAATATCCACAATAACCTGCTCGCGCTTCTCCAGGCAATCAATTCTTTTGGGAACCGGATGCCCTGCGCCGGCAATACATCCGCCGGGGCATGCCATAATTTCAATTAAGTCATAGCCAACTTCTTCCCCTGCCGCCACTTTCTGAACGATAGGTTCTGCATTGTTCAAGCCACTGATAACAGCCACTCTTACTTTTACCCCGTTGGCCTCTATTGTTGTCTCTTTAATGCCCTCAAATCCTCGAATTTCAACAAAGTCCATATGGTCAGTAAGGGGAACGCCTGTAATCTTTTCTACCGCCATTCGAAGCGCAGCTTCTGCCACACCGCCGGAGTTGGCGAAAAGCACCCCAGCACCGGAAACTTCTTTGTATGGCTCATCATACTCTGATAGAACGACATCATCCACGTCTATCAGTTTCAAATCCATCATTTCCAGCATTTCTTGAGAATTAAGTACAGCATCTGCATCCCGAATGCCATCCGGTGCGAATTCAGATCTTGACGCCTCATATTTTTTTGCAATACACGGAACAATGGATACCACGTACAAATCTTCTTTCTTGATGCCTTCTAATTGGGCAAAATGATTTTTGATGGTGGAGGCCATCATCATCTGGGGTGATTTACATGTTGACAAATGGGGAATTATTTCCGGATATCTTCGTTCAACAAAGTTCACCCAACCCGGGCAGCATGATGTGAATTGGGGCATCACACCACCGCTGGTAACTCGATTTAGGAATTCAGTGGTTTCTTCCAAAATCGTTAAATCCGCACCATAAGCATTATCAAATACTTTGTCAAACCCAAGTTTCTTTAACAATCCGGCAACAAAAGGCGCCGACTGGTCATATGGAATTTTGTATCGGGTTGACACAATGGCTCTGACCGCAGGGGCAATATAGGCAACCACTGTTTTCTTGGGGTCATTGATTGCCTTAAAGACTCTACCTTTTTCGCTGATATACCGAAGTGCACCACAGGGGCAAGCATTGACACAGTGTCCACAGCTGACGCAATCCGTTTGTCGAAGAGGAAGCCCACTTTTTGTTCCAACCAATTGGCGTCCGTGTTTAATATAGAAGGTTAGGATGTCCGGGCCTTCCACTTCCGAGCAAGCCGCAATACAACGACCGCAGGAAATACATTTGTTATGATCCCTGACAATAAAGGGATGGTCTTCTACGATGGGGAAGTAGGGTCTGTCATGGGCAGGCTTTTTATACTCTACCTCATAATCACTTGCTGCATTTCTCAGATTGCAGTCATATCTTGCCTTACATCCACATTGGAGACAACGTTCAGCCTCTACGATCGCCTGTTCTGCGGAAAGGCCGGTTTCTACTTCAACATAACTCTTTTTTCTGATTTCCGGGTCCAATGCAGGCATAATGGCTCTGGAGATTCGTGGCATTTCTTCAAACTCCCACTTAGGCAAATCTTCCAAAGTACCTCTGCTACAACTATAATCTTCACTTTGCTCCTTGGCGTAACCCATAAGCAAATAGTGATCCATGGATTCTGCCGCGTGTCTTCCGGCTGCAATAGCCTGGATAACCGTGGCAGGTCCGGTAACACAGTCGCCACCCGCAAAGATTTTTCTCTCCGAGGTTTCAAAAGTTCTGCCGTTAATTTCCACATCGCCCCAATTATTTAAGCGTACCGGTAAGTCGTTATACAGGAATCTTGTATCTGTGCTCTGGCCGATTGCCGCAATGACCATATCACATTCAATCGCAAAGTCGCTGCCTTCAATGGGCACAGGACGCCTTCTGCCGGAACGGTCCGGTTCACCTAATTCCATCTTCATACAATGAAGTAATTGTCTATCTACTCGGTTTTCGATTTTCTCCGGAGAAACCAGAAATATCATTTCAACCCCTTCATGTAAAGCTTCCTCGACTTCATAAGGTTCTGCCGGCATTTCTTCTCTAGAACGTCGATACATCAAAGTGACTTTCTCCGCACCATTTCTTAGCGCAGTTCTGGCACAGTCAATGGCTGTGTTTCCGCCACCGATAACCACCACTTCTTTCCCTGTTTTGGTGTCAATTCCTTTGATGTTTTGCTCCAGATACTGGATACCCATCCATACGCCCTCTAATTGAATTGGCGTGGTACCCCAAGAGCCAATAGCCAAATAGACTGCATCAAAATCCCGTTGCAAATCGGCAAGCATAATATGAGTGCCCACAGATTTCCCAGTCACTATTTTAACGCCAAGATTACGAATTAATTCAATTTCTTTATCTAGGGTTGCTTTCGGAAGTCGGTATTCCGGAATCCCATATCGCATCATTCCCCCGGCAAAAGGTTGTCGCTCAAATATGGTCACATCATGTCCATCGATTGCACTATAGTACGCTGCCGATAATCCTGAAGGTCCTGCGCCTATAATGGCGATTCGCTTGCCGGATGCAGGTTTTACCTTTGGTGCGTAAGGTATCTGACTATCCAAATCCAAGTCAGCCACAAAACGTTTTACGTAATTGATGGCCACTGGAGAATCCACTAAATTTCTTCGGCATTCCGCTTCACAGGGATGGGGGCAGACACGACCGCAAACAACCGGGAATGGATTGAATTCTTTAATTGTCTGCAGAGCCTCCGCAAAGTTCCCTGCCTGGGTGTGCCTCAAGTATTTTTGAATATCAATATTATCCGGGCAGGTGTTTACACAAGGGGCAACACAGTCCGCATTGTGGTCCGACAACAATTGCTGTAATCGTATCTTTCTATAAGTTTTCAGGCTTTCGCTATTGGTAGTAATAACCATTCCTTCTTTGATTGGGGTCTGGCAGGACTTCACTTCCTGTTTGTCTTCCCCTTCTCCGATTTCAACGACGCAAAGTCCGCAGTTTCCATTTGCCCGATCCAATCGAATGTCATAGCATAAATGAGGGACTTCAATATTTTCTTGAATCAGTGCTTGAAGAATGGTCAGTTCATCGTACACCTCTATTTCTCGTCCATTCACTGTAACCAGAATCCTTTTGTTTTTTGAAATTGCTTTCATGCAGTAATTTCCTCCTTACTATCTTTTCATCAACATTTCGGACTCAATTTTATCCATTTTCTCACCAACATTGCAGATGTAATCTTGTCCATTTTTCATTAGTATCTAGTTTACCATATTCCGACAAAATTGTGTATTTTTTTTAACAAACTTGAATATAAAATCAAAAAAAAGTGGAAAAACAAACGGATTTCCACTTTTTTTCTGTTATTACATTGCTCCATCACTTGTATTCACCAAAATGCATTTTCCATTATTCCAGGTTACAGCAAATACCTGACAATAATGTAGCCGCTGGCAATGACTATGGTAAACAGCATCACCGGAAATGCAATTTTAAAATATTGGCCAAAGGTAATGCGGTAGCCTTCTCGGTCTGCCATACCAATGGCAACAACATTTGCACTGGCACCAATGGCCGTCCCGTTGCCACCGAGACAGGCCCCCAATGACAGAGCCCACCATAATGGAGTTACATCCATTGACGTCATTTGCCCCATATCCAGTATCAATGGAATCATGGTTGCGACAAATGGGATGTTGTCGATAAAGGCGGAAGCGATGGCAGACACCCATAAAATTGCAATGGTGGTAAGGAACAGATCTCCCCCCGTCATGTTGATGACTCCTTTTGCCAACATGGAAATGACTCCTGTCGCCTCAATGGAACCTACCAATACAAACAATCCAATGAAAAAGAATATGGTTTTCCATTCAATTTCCATTAAAATCTCTTCCGAACTTTCTTTAGAGATAAATAACAACACCACGGCCCCAGTCAGTGCAATGGTGGAAGACTCGTAGTGAAGAACCCCATGAAGTAAAAAGCCAACCACAACAAACGCAAATACAAACAGGGATTTCTTCAATAGGATTTGATCTTTGATGCACTCGTTTTCGTTAAGAAGCATCACTTTTTGTTTTAGGCTATCTTCCGCGACCAGATATTTTCTAAAAATGAATGCAAAAACAAATGTTGTGATAAGCAGAAGTGGAATGCAAAGCACGGCATCATTCACTAAAAAATCTATAAAATCAAGGCCGGTTCGACTTCCAATCATAATATTGGGCGGATCTCCGATTAACGTAGCAGTTCCTCCAACATTAGAACCAAAAACCGCGGATAAAATAAATGGAACCGGATTTAGTTTTAAATCTCTAGTCACACTTAAGCAAATTGGCAACATAAGTAGAATCGTTGTTACATTATCCAAAAATGCTGATAATATTCCGGTTGTAATTGTAATTAAAATAAAAAGCCGGACAGGCTCCGCTTTTGACAGTTTCACAATTTTGACTGCCATATATTCAAAAACTCCGGTCCTTCTCATAATCATAACAATCATCATCATGCCAATGAGCAAACATAGGGTATTCCAATCAATTGCCTCAAAAGCATCCTCTTGATTAATAATCCTTAGCAACACTACCAACATTGCGCCGGACAGCGCAACAACCGCACGATCAAACTTATCCCAGATAATCAATGCATACACGGCTAGAAAGATTGCAATGGACAAAATAAAATAGGTGTGTTCCGTCATAGTTGTTCCTCCAAAAGAAATTTATTAGTCACGCCGGCAAATCAGAATGACAGAGGAAGTCAAGCTGATTGCCGGCAATGAACCCTTGTTGATTTTTTAGTATTTTCTCACACACTGGCCATCTTCACGAATCGTTTGCCCCTTTTTGTTGCAAACCAAAGGGGGATATACACCCCAAGAACCACAAACCCTGTTAAGGAAGAACGCCAGCCCAAATCAATACTATTTAAATAAATTATACCACATAGAAATACGGGAAGGTTCATGAGTCCCAAAAAACCTGCAATATATTTATAAAAACTTGGGGCATGAAATTGATTATTGGATACAGTTTTCATTTTGCCTTTCAGTTTATAATAGGCCAACAAGCTGATACCATTGGCAAAAATATACCCAATAGAGGATGCCGCCACAATCGCCGAGGGGGTCTTAAGACCGATTAGAAAAATGTTGAGAATGCCAATGGTAAACATGGCAAACACCGGAACCCCATGCCTGTTGGTTTTTCCAAAAAAGCTTGGCAAATTATTTTCTTTTGCCATTGAATGGATTGCCCTAGATGAACCAAGGAATGCGGTTTGAATGATTAATATCATTGAAGCGATTAATGCAACCACAGAAGCCGCCGCTCCAACAGATCCAAAAACTTTTCCCGCCACCAATACCAAAGGTGCATTGGGGCTTTGCGCAACGCCGTTCACTCCCACCACGCCAATGCAGACTGCCTGTATCCCCACAAACGTGAACAGACATACAATTCCACAGGCGAACAAGGACTTCATGATATCGTATCTAGGGTCTTTATATTCTGGTCCATACACAGCGGCGGTCTCCCAAGCACATGCGCTCCATTGCGCCATTGCAAACAATCCGATTATTATTAACACACCTCTCCCATTTATATCAAAATGTCTTGGGAAGAAGTGAGAAGAAATGTTTTCGTAATGGAAGCTGCCAGATACAAAGGCCGCAATCACAATCATAACTAACGGTATTAACGCAAGCCCAGCCAAGACATAGCCAAGGATAGCACCATTCTTTAATCCTTTTCGATTTACAAAATATAATGCTGTAAAGATGATAAGGGCCGCCGTTCCCGCAACCAAACTATCAGAATAATTTTCCAAAAGCGGAAAAATCTCTTTCAAATAACCGCCAATTAGGAGGGAGAAAATTGCCATCACCGGTGCCCAGGCAAACCAATAGCTCCACGCGCTGAAACCACCAATGAAATCCCCCCATTCATATTCTTTTTCCCCTTTATGAAAAACTTTTTGGGCATAACCCGGCAATCCAGAAGCATCTGGAAGCATCGCCGCCATTTCCCCATATGCGAAGTTTTGAAAAAAACCTTGAACAACGGAAATAAACCATATAAGGATAGACGCTGACCATGCATAGCCAGTAAAGTAACCAATTGAAGGCAATATGAGCAAAGGAACTCCAAGGGCAATGGCAAAACCCTGTTTCCAGTCCACCGTTCTTTTTAAGTGGTTGGCTTCATTTAGATTCATTTGGTTCCCTTTCTGGCCATCATGTCTTCCGGATTGTCAGCGCTATCCAATACATATCCGTAAGCAACAGTTTTTCCGTTTTCTTCTTCTAGATACACTCCGTGGATTTCCGGCGCAAACCCCGGAAAACGATTAATGCCTTCCTCTAATACAAGAAAGTACTGCTGTACCGTTTCATTCCACCGTTCTCCTGGCGCGACACAATAAATGCCCGGAGGATACGGCAAAGCCCCTTCCAAGGCAACTTCCCCTTTTATTTCAGAAACTCTCACCATTTTTGCGTTATTACGCATCAATTCATTGTATGCATCATAAGCAGAGATGGCGCTCTCGGGGAAATATTTTTCCATAAACAATTTTTTCTGAAGATTTTTCACATCATAACTTCTATAAAAATCATGCATTTCCTGGCACAAATCACCAATGCCCATCCCCCGATATCTATCTTGATATTTGCTGTAAAGGTATGGCAAAACCCGATTCACCGGATCGTTGTTTTCAATGGCTTTTTCAAACTGTATCAGTTTTGCCACTAACAAATCCATCTTTGACTTGCTTTCTGCCGGTGTCAGCAAAAACAAAATTGAATTAAAATCATTCTTTTCCGGAATAATTCGATTGTCCCGAAGAAAATTGGCTAAAATAGTAGCTGGGACGCCAAATTCCTCATATTCTCCGGTTTCAATATCAATGCCCGGCGTCGTAAGCATCAGTTTGTTGGGATCCACAAAGTACTGCCGTTCTCCATACCCCCAGAAGGAATGCCACCTTTCTTCAGGAATCAATTCAAAAAAGTGAATATCTGCCGCAATGGCTGCCGTGTCATTTTCTTCCCACCAAGTCCCATTAACCATAGGTGGAACAAAGGGCTTCAGCATGGTGCAATTCTGGAAAATCGCCTTTCGTGCCTCAATGCCTAGTTTAACACAATCATCCCAAAGCCTTCGCCCCGCTGGTCCATCCTGCATCCGAGCGTTTACATCCAAGGAAACAAATAAAGGATAAAAGGGACTGGTACTGGCATGGCAACGATAGGAGTTATTAAATCGTTTATCATCCAAATATCTTTTTTGTCCTTTTATATGCTTATCTTTTTTGTGAATATAGGATGCTTGGGAAAATCCTGCCTGTTGTTTATGCACTGATTGAGTTACGAAAATTCCCGGGTCAGTCTCATTTAATTCTAGTAGAAGTGGGGAGCAGTCTTTCATCATGGGAATAAATTGTTCATAGCCTACCCATGCGGAATCAAATAAGATATAGTCGCATAGGTGGCCAATTCGGTCTACGATTTTCCGGGCATTGCTGATGGTTCCGTCATAGGTTCCCAGTTGTATAGCTGCTAAGCGAAACGGTCGATCCTCTGTTGCCCGAACTGGATCAACCTTGGCAATTTGCTCGCGAATATAGGATTCTTCTAGACAATGATCAACGATTCCACCAATAAACCCGCAGGGATTTCTGGATGTTTCCAAGTAGACAGGTACTCCACCGGCTTGAATCAAAGTGGAGTCATAGATGGATTTATGATTGTTTCGATCAAATAACACCAAATCTCCCGGGGTTACCAACGCTGTGCCAACCACTAGATTTGAAGTGCTTGTTCCGTTCATCACAAAATAGGTACTATCCGAATTAAATACTTTTGACGCATTTTTAAGAGCTTCCGCTGCATGGCCTTGATGAATTAATAAATCGCCCAGTTCAACATCCGCATTGCATAAATCTGAGCTAAAAATGTTTTCCCCAAAAAAGTCAAACATAAACCTTCCCGCGGGATGCTTCTTGAAGTATTTGCCGCTTTGATGTCCAGGGCAATTAAAGGGTTGATTTTTCAGTGCCACATACTCATTGAGTGCTTCAAAAAAAGGAGGTAGCGTCCGCAGCTCATACTGCTCCACCGCATTTTCCAATTCTATATCCAAAATCGCCTTGTCGTATCCTTTGGAAAACACCCATCGGTATACTTTATCCTTTAATTCCGGATATACGTATTCACTGGTTTCAGAAAAAACAAAAACAGGTATGCCAAACATGGTCTTATAGATTTCATCGGCAAAATCAAGATCCTGATCGGTTATAACCGCTGCCGAGATGTCCGTATAGTCTGTCTCCCCCAAAGATACCAAATGCCTTTTAGTCGAAAAAAAACCTTCGGTTCCCGGGGAGAATGCAATCTTTAGTGAAATCATTATGGTGCTCCAATCAAAATATATATTTAGTATCTCCCCAGGTTATGTAATTTTGTCTGTTAATCCTTGCTATTCAATATCTTCATTTTTGGATTCTTTATTACTTCAGGAATCAGATTTTCAGACACCTGTATCGTATCTAGTGAAAGGGTGTTGTGGATTCTTACAATTTTCATCTGTGAAATGTCGTCGTAATTTGTCATGGCAAACCCAGCCATAATTCCTTCTTCGTAAGTATCCACCAGCATGGGTATTTTGGTGCCATCAATGGCTTTTGAGGCCAACGCGTTGGTATAGGTTGCCTCAAAGTCTATTTGGTTAAAAAGAGACTTCAGCGTAAAGTCTGCCAGGCCGATTCCATTGGCGTTTCCGTGGGTTGCCTTGGATAAACTTAATACAAAGGTCATTTTTATTGTTGGACCATTAAAACCGGGGACCTTCCATTTTTCTTTGTACCCAAGAATTCCAGTAATTTTTGAGTCCATCCCTCCACCGGAAATATCTTTCCCAATTTCATCCACAATTAATAAGTCAATGTTTTGAATCATTATGCTTGGTTTCAAACGTTTGGCAACGGAAAGAAGTTTCGGTTCCACACGAAGAATATCTTTTGCTGCAATTGCCTTTATATCATATGTTTCTCCATATGCGTTTTCAATGATTCCTATTCCAAACCCCACCTTTGTGTTTTCAATCACAATGGATGCAATCTCAGGAATTAAGGTTGGGAAATGATCAAATCCTTCGTTATGGTACCGACTGCACCCCGCTTGTTTTCCCAATCCAATTGCCAGCATTTTGCACAGACCGCTTTCAATATCTCCTGAAAAGTCTGTATGACTTTTCACTCGGTTCACTACTACAATCATCTCAGCTTCCCATGCTTTTTGATCAACAACCACAGGGATTCCGGATTTTGTGGTCCCGACTTGTATTACTTTTTGTTCTGCAAAAATGGGCACCCCCATTTTTTCTTCTGTAATGCCATAACTCCCAAGAATTTCAAGTTGTCCTGCGCTGGTTCCCGAACCATGACTCCCCATGGCCGTGACAATAAATGGATTTGCGCCAAGGGCTGTTAGGGTATCAATGGTTGCCTTTACAATTCTGTCATGATGAAGAATCCCCCGACTTCCTACGGCAATGGCAATGCGTTTGCCTATTATCTCTTCTCTCATCCTCAAACTATGAATTTCCGTCGATACAATTTCTTCAATCTTATTTTTATGTTGACGATCAAAAATTTGCTGAACATCGACTAGTTTTGGGACATTTAGATTTTTGTTTTTTTCTGTAAATACTGGCATAATCCGTACCTCATACTGGGTTTGATCTGTTGCAGTTACATTGCAGGAAAGTGTTTTCCCACAACAACTTCATTATATCAGGCAAACGTGATAGTTGTACCAGCTTTTCCGTCTAATGCATCAACTGCTTGATACAAAGAGGTAATAATTGCTTTTTTGTCAGGATTAGCAACCACAAACTTTACCGCCGCCTGTACTTTCGGCAACATGCTTCCCGCCGAAAAATGACCTTGCTCCATATATTTTGCAGCCTGCGCAACCGTCATTTGACCCAAATTTTCTTGGTTTGGTTTGTTAAAGTTAATGGCAACTTTCTCAACTTCTGTAAGGATTAACAAGATGTCCGCGGCCACATCTTCCGCAAGTTTTTCCGCAGCTAAGTCCTTGTCTATAACGGCAGCCACGCCTTCTACGGTTCCATCAGCGCCTTCAATCACAGGAATTCCTCCACCCCCTACAGTAATCATAATCGTTGAATCCCAAAGCTGTTGTATGGTATCCTTTTCAATGATTTTTCTTGGCATAGGTGAAGCAACAACTCTTCTCCACCCTCTCCCTGAATCTTCTTTCATTACATATCCTGTGGCATCCATAATTTTTTTCGCCTCTGCCTCCGAATAAAAGGGCCCAATGGGTTTGGTTGGATTTGCGAAGGCGACATCGTTTTCTTCAACCACCACTTGGGTGACAATGGTCACCACCGGTACATTTCGATTCTTCAATTTCAATGCCTGTTTCATACCCTGCTGCAAGTGATATCCAATGTACCCTTGAGACATGGCACCGCATACGTCAAAGGGCATGGACGGAGTTACATCTTTTGCTGCCTCAGAGGCCAATAAAATTCTGCCTACCTGAGGACCGTTTCCATGGGCAATGGCAAGTTCATACCCTCTGCAACTAATTTCTGCCAGAAAACCGCACGTCTTTTTTACCACTTCCAACTGTGCCTCTGCAGTGGCCGCACTACTACTATCTTGCAAGGCGTTGCCCCCTAGGGCAACAACAACCTTTTTTGTTTCTTTTTTGCATTGATCCATTGCTTATTTAGTCTCCTCCCGGTATAAAAAATAATGTTATGTTACGGTTCATTATGCGATGGTTGCAACGATAACAGCCTTTATGGTATGTAGCCTGTTTTCTGCTTCATCAAAGACTTTGGAATGTCTGCTTCTGAACACTTCATCGGTAACTTCCCGTATGTCATAGCCTTCTTCCTTTTGGGTCTTGGCCATTTTGGTTTCAAAATCATGGAAGGATGGCAGGCAATGAAGGAAGATTACATCCTTGTTCCCGGTGGCTTCCAACATTTCTTTGGTAACGCGGTAAGGGGTCAACAGTTTTACTCTTTCCGGAATCTGCGCCTCTTCTCCCATGGATGCCCAAATGTCTGTGTACAACACGTCCGCATCTTTCAAAATGGCAGAATCTGAAGACACTTCTATGATTGCCCCTGTTTGGGCGGCCACTTCCTGTACCTTCTTTAGTACGTCTTTATCCAGCTCTGCCGCCAACACGTCCGGGCCGTATGCCACATAGTGCATCCCCATTTTCGCGCAGCCATACATCCATGCGTAGCTCATGTTGTTTCGAATGTCTCCACAAAAGACAACTTTGACTTTGTTCAATGGCTTGGCTACGTGTTCCTCTATGGTCAATAAGTCCGCCAAAATCTGGGTGGGATGGTCAATATCCGTCAATCCGTTCCACACAGGCACCCCGGCAAATTTAGCCAGGTTCTCAACCACACTTTGCTCATATCCACGATATTCGATGCCATCAAAGAATCTTCCCAGCACTTTTGCCGTATCTTCCAAGGATTCTTTTTTGCCCATCTGCGAGCTGCCGCTATCCAGGAAAGTGACGTGGGCTCCTTCATCCAGACAAGCCACCTCAAAGGCGCATCGTGTTCTGGTGGAAGTCTTTTCGAACAACAAAACCACATTCTTTCCCTTCAATACTTCGTCATGGATTCCTGCACGTTTTTTGTCTTTTAAATTATGGGCCAGATCCAGCATGTATCGGATCTCTTCCGGACTAAAGTCCATCAGGGTTAAAAAACTTCTTCCTTTTAAATTTACTGCCACAACCATTTTCTCCTTTCGGCTTCGGGAATTTGTATTTTATATATAATATATATTATACAAAATACATTATATATGTCAACGATTATTATACGCATATTTATATTACTTGCAAAAAAAGAATATTTATTATATATTGTGTTGAACAAAAAAATAATATTAAATTGGAGGAACGGATATGAAGGATCTTCTTTTAATGAAAGATCACGTATATAATTTCATCGCGACCAAGATTAACGATGGTACTTTTCAAGCTGGGAATAAGGTAAATGAACAATTAATTTGTGAGGAACTTAATATCAGCCGCACCCCGGTCAGGGAAGCATTGATACAGTTGGCCGCTGAAGGCTACCTTGAAAATCTGCCTCACAAGGGTTTTATCATATCCAAACTCAATGCCGAAAAGGCCATTGAGCTATATCTTGTCATAGGCGTTTTGGACGGTCTAGCCGCTTCCCTCGCTGCAGAAAAGATTTCGGAGAAAGAGCTTGCGCACATGCGATATCTGGTGTCTGCAATGGATTTGTCATTAGATAGCGGAATGACTGAAGCATATTTGAAATTGCAAATAGAATTTCATGATGTTTACATTAACATTTGTGGCAACAGCGAACTGATAAAGCTTCTTGCAACTTTGAAAAAAAGTTTCTTCCGTTTCCGATATACGGTGAATGACACAATTATTAGCATGCTGAAGGATACCAACGCGGAACACAAGAAGATTATTGAACTGTTTGAAGCAAAGGATGCCAATGGGTTGGATCACTATCTTCGCACTGTGCATTGGAACTTTACTCGTGCAGAGTTTGACTCAATGTAATTCTCTTTCCAAGAAAAATTTTGGGCATATATCTAAATATTTATGGTGTAAGAAATGGAAAACGACTTTCCAATAGCGGAATGTCGTTTTCCCTTTTCTTTTTCTAAATGGCATTAATTGTCTAACATTAATTTTTTGTGAATCTTTTATACTGTAGCTTTTGCTACGTCTTCAGCATCCTCGTTGTGGGTAATTCTCCCACCTGGGATTGCCAGGGAGAAAATGATGCCTGCTGCCAGAGATCCTAAGAAGGATGTATAGAAGGGGTCTCCGCCAATACCCAGGATACCGGCAAGGTACATGTAAATGCAGATTCCAGCGCCTACAATAATGCTCATGGTAATTCCCCACTTGGAGGCTCTTTTCCAGAACAAGGTAAGGGTTAATGGAACCAGCAGTGCGCCACCAACAATGGAGAACGCCATATACATATAGCCAACCAAAGAGTCAACCTGTAGTGCCATCCAAGTAACTAGCGCACCATATACTAGAACCGCAATGGGAAGCGCCACATGAAGGGTCTTGTCCTTAATTCCGGGACGTAAAGATTTCGCTGCATCATAAACCAAATGGGTCGTGCCAACCAGCGTCATTGCACTGATGGTGGACATGACGGCAGCCAAAAGTGCTGCAATGCCAAGGCCTTTGATGAGAACCGGATAGTATTTGATAATGAATATTGGGAATGCTGCTTCTGTTGTTCCGTATTCATCTGCGATATTGGGCATCATAGCTACTGCACCACCACCGATGAACAAAAGGCCAACGCCGAAGACTAAAGTCAATACACCGGCAATAATAAAGGCTGTCTTTGTATCTTTGTCATTGTTTCCGGCGAGGCATCGCTGTGGAACCGTTGGATCTGCAGGTACAGATACAAACAATAGAATTGCAGCATATGCAATATAAGAAAATGGAATATTGGTGAAAATGTTTCCGAAGCTTGCCCCAACTCCTGCAGCAGCACTGGAAGCTTGTACCGCAGATGAAATGTTTTCCAGCCCACCGGCATTGGTAATAGCTAGGATTGGACCAAGAATAACAACGATTCCAACCATGATGACGCATTGAACCACATCTGTCCACACCACCGAATAAAACCCACCTAAGGCTGTATATCCAATGGTAATTAATGCGCATGCTACCACTGCAGTGGTGATATCAATGTGCAGGTTGGCTCCTTCACCAATGTAGGTAACCAGTCTACCCATTCCTTTGATACAAAGGGCTACAATGAAAGTTGTGTACAATACTACAACCAAGGCGGTAAAAAATCTGGGAAGATCTCCAAATTCACCTGAGATAACCTCTGCCATGGTTCTTTTACCAGTGGCTCTAGTCCTTTTCACGTAAAAAAGTCCAAATACGATTAGTCCTGCAGCAAAACCTACATAATTCCAGATAATTCCGCCGCCGTAGGTATACGTTGCTCCAACGACACCCATGGTCAGTCCTGCACCGATTAGTGCTGCCATCAAGGTGCCTACCAGAGAGAACACTCGGAATCGATGTCCTGCAACCAGGTAATCGTCAACTGACTTCACTCTGGTCCTTGCAAACACGCCGATACCAAACATTGCTACTACGTACACAATGATTATTGTGATATCAATAACGCCCATTCTTTTCCTCCTTTAATAAATAACTGCTATATATAAATGCATCTTTGCACTTACACACTCTTCATATATTTGTTTAGCACCGCTGCCAAACGTTTCATGCCTTCCTCAATTTTTGCCAGAGGCATGGTGGCATAACTGAGTCGTATGGTTTCTTCATGGCCTCCATAGGGGAAGAAGGTGCTTCCGGGAACAAATGATACTTTTTCTTCTTTTAGTGCCAAACTGCATAATTCGTTGCTGTTATTCCCTTTTGGAAGAGTCAACCAAAGGAATAGCCCTCCTTGTGGGTTGGTGTACTTAATTTCTTTTGGGAACTCTTCTTCAATGATTCTTACCATTCCCTCCTTTTTCGCCTTGTATGAATCACAAATCTTGGAAATATGCTGTTTTAGGTTATTGTTTCTAAGAAAATCCGCAATACCTCTTTGTCCAAGCTCATTGGAATGGAGGTCACAGGCTTGTTTCAACACTACATACTTGCTTGTAATTTCCGGCTCAGCCATCACCCATCCGATTCTTAAGGCAGGACATAGGATTTTCGAAATAGAACCCAAGTATATCACTCGTCCGTTCTTGTCGAAATACTTAATTGGAGGGATGGTTTCCCCTGCAAATCTTAAGTCAATATAGGGGCTGTCTTCTACAATGATAGTATCGTATTCTTCCGCCAACTCTACCATCTTTTGCCGACGTTGTGCCGACATGGTAATGCCTGTTGGATTTTGAAAATCCGGAATGGTGTAGATGAATTTTGTCTTTGGATGTTTTCGCAATTGATCCTCAAGAGAATCCATTATCATTCCTTCTTCATCCATCTCCGCCTCAATAAATCTAGGGCCATAATACTTAAATGCATTGATTGCGCCCATATAACTTGGACTTTCAACTATAATCTCGTCGTCTTCATCTACAAAGAGTTTTCCGGTCAAGTCCAACCCTTGTTGGGAACCGCTGGTAATCACCAGATTGTCCAAGTTCCCATCAATGCCAAACCCCTTCATTTTTTCCAGCAATGCCTGACGCAGGGAGGGAAACCCCTCTGTGATGCTATATTGAAGCGCCGTTTGCCAATCTTCATTGATTACCCGATCAAAAGAATTCCCAATGGCCTCCCACGGAAAAAATGCACTATCGGGATTTCCACCTCCAAAAGAAATAATTGATGGATCTGCAGCCAGTTTTAGCATTTCTCTTATAATGGAAGGCTTTGCCAGTTCCATTCGTGATGCATATCTATTGGACATGACTATTCTCCCTTCAACGCCGATACCACTGAGTCCACAGACATCTTGATTGAATTGTCGGAAGCCTCTTTGGTGTAAAACCCGATGTGAGGAGTGAAAACAACATTCTCAAGTCCTTGAAAGTTTAACCCCTGAGGCGGTTCTTGCTCATAGACATCTATGAGTGCCCCCATAATACGTCTTTCATGCAGCGCCTGGAAAAGCGCTTTGTTGTCTACCAACTCAGCCCTAGCAACATTCACAAATAAGGACCGTTGTTTCATAGATTCAATCAAATCTTTGCTGATAATACCCGCTGTTTTTTCATTCACCTTAAGATGCAATGTGATAATATCACAGGTGGCAAAAATCTCTTCCAACGATACATAGGGAATCTTATAGGTATCCTTTAACTCCGTTGATTGAAAAACATCAAAGGCAACAACATTTGCTCCAAGGGCATGGCATTTTTTCGCTACCAATGCACCAATGTTTCCCGTGCCGACGACGCCAACTTTTGATCCGGAGATTTCCATCCCCTCACAACCTTCAGCAGTCCACTTACCACTTCGAACGGTGGTATTGCCCAGCCCAACCTGTCTTGCCGCGGCAAAAATCCCAGCAATTGCGAACTCTGCAACTCCGTTGTTTCCATATCCTTCAATTTTAAGAACTTTAATTCCTTTTGTTTTTGCGTATTCAATATCAATGAAGGTTTCGACTCCGGTGCCAACAAATTGAACAATTTTAAGGTTTGGCAACCGATCCAGCATTTCATTGGGAATTTGCATAATGCAGAAAAGCAGCACGTCTGCACCTTCCGCCCTTGCCACCGCTTCATCAATGGATTCAGGCACTTCAGAAAAATACTGGACTTCCCCAAGTTCTTCTAAGGGTCTGCATAATTCTTTATCTGAAACAAATTGTGCGCAATCAATAAAGACTGATTTCATAACTCTTTTCCTCTCTGTCTACCTAAAAAGTGGCATTTTTTCAATACGGTCAAAAGCTTCTTTAAGACTATCCATGTCCTGGGTACACGCAATCCTCAGATATCCTTCTCCACAAACTCCAAATGCATCGCCTCCAAATACAGCAACGTGTGCTTGATTGTAGATTTCATCTACAACTTGTGACGAAGAAAGGCCCGTTCCCTTTATATTGGGGAATAAATAGAATGTGGCATTGGGTTCCAATACGCTGATATTTTTCAAATTGGAAATTCGTTTATAACTGTATTCCACCCGTTCTTTGAATGCGTCATATAGCTCTTTGTGCACCGCTTCTCGGTGTTTCATTGCATGGAACATGGCTCTTTGGGCAATGGAAGATGCCATAATTGAATCATTTTCATTTACTCGCTTCATTTGCTCAATAAGGTATGGAGGCGCAATGTTATATCCAACTCTCCATCCTGTCATAGCATATTCTTTTGAAGAACTGCAAAGGGTTATTGTCCGTTCCCGCATGCCTTCAATTGATGCCATGGGGGTAAATTTTTCTTTGTAGCTCATCATACTGTACACTTCATCGGCAATGACCAACAAATCAAACTCTTTGGCTACTCGGGCAATCCCTTCTAAGGCTTCTCTTGAGAAACTGGCGCCGGTTGGATTGTTAGGATTGTTTACCAAAATTGCTTTTGTCCGATTTGTGATGTACTGTCGAAGACGATCCGGATTAATCTCAAAGTTTTCACTTTCATAGGTTGGTAATGTCACCGGAATCCCTCTTGCCAATCTAATTTGATCAGGATAGGGGGTAAAATACGGGTCATGAATAATCACTTCATCTCCATCGTCAATGATGGCTTCCAATGCTATCCATAGTCCATGGGCAGCACCATTGGTGATATAGGTTTCGTCAGCAGAAATGTCCAAACCCGAATCATCCCTAAAGCATCTAGCAGCTTCTTCCCGAACCTCTGTGTACCCACACAATTCGTCATAGTGAGTGTGCCCATTGCGAACATCCTGGAATGTGGGTTCCAAAATGATTTCTGATGTTGTAAAATCCGGATCACCATAAGTTAAATCGATTAAATCGGTAATACTTGTATCCTTCGTTCCACTCATGGCAGTGGGTGCGTCATTCCAATATCTTTTTGCTATATATTTATGTTTCACCGCAGGTTCTCCTCTTCGTAACATTCATCATTTCTGGTCAAAACTACAATTAAAACCTCAACGACAAGCAGCTCAATCCGCCATCCAGTTTTTTGTATTCTGAAGTATCCACAAGAATCACAGGATAACCTGCCTCTCGAATGGATTTCTCCACAACCGGATATCCTTCAGGCACGATAACCGTTCCATTCATCCAAATGCAATTGGCTGCATACGCTTCATCTTCAGGAATAGTGATTTTATTAAAGGAAGCGAAATCGGGTTTGGTAATAAATTCACCGCTTACCAACATATTATTATCTTCCACATAGTTGACACCAGTTTTTAAATGCAACACTTTTTCAAGGGGTACTTCAGAACCGGAAAGTCCATATTTTTCGAGTATTTCAACAAATTGTCGAATCCCTTCTTCGTTGGTTCTAGCGGAACGGCCAGCATAGAAGTGATCGCCAACCATCATAATATCTCCACCTTCCAACGTTCCAGGCGCTTTGATGTATTCAATCACCTCATCACTGTAAAACCGTTTGATGACCGGAATCATGGACTGTACTTCTCTATTTCTTGTTGATGCGCCGGGATTGGAAATAATGGCACATTTTCTGGTTAATACTGCAGTATCTTCTACAAAGCAAGAATCCGGAAAGTTTTCATCCCCTTCAAGAACTGTTACTTCAACCCCAGTCTGCTTTAAGGCTTCAATATATGCGTCATGTTGTTTTAATGCCAATTGAAAATCTGGTTTTCCAAGCTCAGGTGCTGATGTGATTCCATTTACCATTGCTTGACATGGTCTTCTTACAATACAATTTTTAAACATTCCTTTACCTCGCAATTTTCGTCTTTATTTGGATTCCCGGGTCCTATTTTTGCATTCTGTCTTTCACCAATATGACGCCGGTCTGTTTTTGTGTATTATATATTGTATATAATATAATGTCAATTAAATTATTTAATATTTTTTTGTTTGTTTTAACTACCCACGCCAAGTTCCATGCTGCTTAATATCATAAGCACAAAGCATGCCAACTCTTTTGTTCTTTGTTTTTCAACGTTTTTGGAAAACAACAAAAACACCACCCATCATTTCTGGGTAGTGTTTTTGTTCTTCAGGGATATTTTACTTCACAATTCAGGCAAAGCCGCAGTACCCATCATTGGGTACGTTACCCACAATTGGGTAATTATACGGTTTCTGTAAATTTTTTTATCTTCCTTGCCGCAGAAGATTGGCTAATGCCCAACTTTTCTGCCACTTTTACTGTAGTATGGTATTTTGATACCGCCTCCAATATCAATTTCTTTTCGTATTCTTCCATCATCAAATCGTAGTTTTCCCCAATTTCTTCATTGGGGAAACCCTCCGATGCACTTCTGCATTCATTGGGAAGCTCCTTCTCCGTAATCAGATTTTGATCCGATGTTATGACGAGCCGTTCTATGAAGTTCTCTAGTTGACGAATATTCCCCGGCCAATCATAAGTCAGTAACTGGTTAAACGCAAGATTGCTCAGTCGTTTGTCTTGACCATATTTCTCATTAAATTTCTTAACAAAATACAAAGTCAACTGAAGCGTATCTTCCGAGCGTTTTCTGAGAGGGGGGATATCAAGAGGAATAACATTAAGTCGATAATACAAATCCTCACGGAATTTTCCGGCCGCAACCATCTCTGCAAGGTTTTTATTTGTGGCAGCAACAAGGCGAAAATCCATTTGGCTTTCCACATTTCCTCCTACTTTTGTTATTCGCTTATCCTGAAGCACCTTCAACATCTTCACTTGGAGATTAAGGGGAAGTTCTGAGATTTCATCAAGAAACAACGTCCCTTGATCTGCCATTTCAATTAATCCAATTTTTCCTTGCTGATTTGCACCGGTAAACGCCCCTTTTTCATACCCAAATAACTCAGACTCCAGTAAATTCTCCGGAATCGCGCCACAACTGATTTCCACAAAAGGTTTCCCCGAACGATTGCTTTTTGCATGTATCAGTCTTGCAAAAGTGGTTTTACCGACTCCAGACTCCCCGGTAATTAGAATATTGGTATCGTATTGTGCAACCTTATTGATTGTGTTGTTTACATTTTGGATTCCCGGCAGGTTGTTGGTAATATCCGCAATGCCGGTTAATTGTGTTCTATACTGGTTTAGCTCTTCCGAATAGCGCATCAACTCATGTTTTAATTTATCGTGTTCCTCCTCTAGAATCTGTAAATCTGTAACGTCAAATGAATAACTGGCTACATAAATAATCTCGCCGGACTCATTTTTTATAGGAACCGCTGCGATTAAAACCGATCTGCCCTTTTTATTTTTTTGGACCACAGTAGCTTTCTCGCCGGTCTCAAAAACTTTTTTTGCCACGGAAGGATTGAAGATTTTAAGTTTTTCCATATAGAAAACAGTTTTACCAATGGCTTCTTCCGCTTTCATACCATAAATATTTTCAAATAAAGGGCTGACTCTTACAATCACTCCGTTTCTATCAACAACAACTATGTCCTCGTGAAAGGCATTTAAAATTGCCTCATAATCCACAACATGGTCAGGGGAAACGATATGTTTGCTGCTCATTCATATACCTCACAAATTCTCAACACATTAATTGAAAGGTCGTTCCTCCTCAAAATACCATACTGCGAAGATATTGTCAGCCGATTTTTGCTATTTCTTTATTGCCCTTTTCATCTATTAAAATATTATCAATCAGTCGAATCTCCCCAAGGTATGCTGCCACAGCAATCACAGCAGTGCCGCCAAGCCTCTCAATGGGGTGCAGATTTATGGCATCAACAATCTCTACATATTCTACTTTCAGCCCTTCTCTTGCAAGGGATTGCCAGATTTCTTCTCGTAGTTCCCGAGGATTGGTTATGCCCTTTTGAATGGAAAATGATGCATCCATCAAAGCGGCATAAATCACTGCCCCATGGCGTCGTTCCTCTTGAGTCAGTCGGTTATTTCTGGAACTCAAGGCGAGTCCATTTTTTTTTCTCGAACCGTGGGGCAGCATATGATTGTTGTTTCAAGATTCAAGTCTGCAACCATCTGCTTTATCACACAAAATTGCTGATAATCTTTTTGTCCAAAGTATGCTCGATCCGGTTGCATAATATGAAGCAGTTTCAACACAACGGTGGCAACACCAATAAAATGACCGGGACGGTATTTCCCGCATAATGGTTTTCGCAAGCTCCCTTACTTCAATATATGTTTGAAATCCGGCAGGATATATTTCCCTTTCCTTTGGTGCAAACAATACCGATGCACCAGCTGCTTCTGCCAATGCCAAATCCGCTTCCCATGTTTTTGGATATTGTGTCAAATCCGACGAATTTGTGAACTGGGTTGGGTTGAGAAATATGCTGACAACGGTCTGATCATTTTCTGCTGCCGACCGTTGGATCAAAGCGCCATGCCCACCATGCAAACACCCCATAGTAGGGACCATCCCCACTGTGTTTCCCTGAATTTTTAACTGACTTAGGTACCTTTTGATTTCTGGAATTGTCTCAAACACAATCATGTCTTTCCTCCTTTTGCCCAGTCCCTTGCCTGTGGTTTTCAAACAAAAAAACCTTCCCACAAAAACAGGAAAGGCTTCAAACATATTGATTTGGCGCTTTTCTGTCTCTGTCCTAGGATCAAAGCAGATATTCCGGGGCTCACTGGTTAACTGTAGTGATACAGCTTTCATTGTATGGCTCTGTTGGGATTACCATCGTTTTGGTTTATTATACAGCCGGTTGATTTATTTTGTTCAAGGAAAAAACAAAAAGAGAAATCAACATCCTTCAGTTGTTTCTCTTTTTTTGAATTTTATCAGTTTGTGACTTCTTATTTATATTCCAATCATTCTTTCCCATGTTATTGTTTTGACCCAATTCCCGTTGGTATAAAATATAAGTACCGGCCACCTCCGGCGGCATATGCGGTTTTTGAATCCAGCACTGTTATTTGAAAAAAAACGCTATTACCAATAGAAGTCACCTTGCTTTCCAATAGTGATTTTTTTTAATGTCGTTGCCGTCAAAACGCCTTTTTGTTCAATGGTGTTTCACATTGGGTGGAATGGTAATCTCGGTTTAAGTTATTTCCCTTGAAACGCCCAAAGGTCGATCCGTTTGCAATGTATCCGGCAAGGTAACGCTGGTCAATTTATTATTTTGAAATGCGCGAGCGTGAATTCTTACCAGTTGACTCCCCCCGTCAAAGATTACGCTGGTTAAGTTTTTGTCTTTAAAACACATCTTGATATATTTCTTTTAGGCTAAAAACCACTCATTGAGCTTGGAATAATGATACTGGGTTTCTGTTCCTGAAAAAAGGGCCCATCAGTTTTTCCTTGTGCGGAAAGAATGTACACGCCGTCTTCTGTTGTGATTCGATATGACCCATCCGCCAATTCTTCTGAGGATATAATGTCTGCAAAAAGAAATCATATTTGCTTTGCTAATTCCCGTGCCCAGTAAAACCTAAAGAAGCAATGGCGATGACCGCAATCAAACCCAATGATTAATCCAATATTCCACGACGCCCTGTCCGTCTTCTTTTCCAAAATACTTTTTTCATTCTATTACCCTCCCATGGAATTGCACCAAAGGTTATTTCCAAAGCTCATTATGCCAAACAAAAAAGCGGCTCCTTGTTTTTCGCAAAGTCCACTTATTTCTCCAATCAGTAGGTTTTCGGACTGGGCAACCGGCTGTCCATTCCCGAAGGATTAGGACCCTGTGGCTTTTGCGTCCATGCCTTTCAGCATGTTTTGCCAATATTCTTAGTTAGGGATACTTTAACCACGATTTTCCACAATTTGTCAATCCCAAAAATGTTTATGAAAAAGAGGCTGCCTCAGAAAAATATTCGAAACAGGCCTCTTCATGGTCGGGCAACCTAGTTTTTCCACCTTCTCTTTTTTGTAGACAGAAAAGTAGAGATAGAAACAATTCCCCCAATCCCAATCCAAGCCAATGTCTGGGTTGAAGGGTTTCCAGGGCGCCCCCTCCCAGGTAAAAAAAATCTCTTTGAGGACCATCACCCAGAAAAACGCATGGGAATCCACGGATAAAATGTAATTCTGCCAGAAAAGTCGGCAGGATTTCATAGGGCAAGTTGGATGCCAAAAGTCCCATAAGCATCATCAGCACCAGCAAAACCTCCACCTACTATTTTTTTGTCCAGTTGAGAATCCCAACGATGAAACATCATCAGAGCAAAATGTTAGCCACCGTAAGGAATACGAAAGTTGTGGCAAAGGGAATCCCTAAAGAGAATTCAACTTTCAATATAAATGTCACAGTGAGGGACAAAAACACCGGCTGTCACGGCAGCAAGGATCATCTGCAATAGCTTTCCATGTAATTTCCTGGATCTGTTTAAATTCATCTACGTCAGGTTTTGCAAAAAGCCACATAAAGTAGAATAGATGAGACCAAACGTTGCAATCCATGTCATGACAAATGCAAAACAGGTTTTGCATTTTCCATTGGCCCATGTCATCGCCAATTTTTGTTAATGTTATTCTGTCCTTGATACTTATTTTGTGCCTGCGTAGCCATCCCACCAATCATCTCCGAAAGGGATGAGGCAATGGTGGCGCTTTGCCCTTGATCTAGAATCAAACTTTTAAAGATACGCTTTCTCCTGCCAATTGCTTTTGGGTAAAGTTTCTCGGGTAACAAACGATTGCTCCGTAATACTTCTTGTCATCAAATCCTTGATTCAGTTGATCTTCTGTTTTTGACAACATGTAATTTCACCGCTGCCGTTGTCCTGGTCTGCCATGGTCCCCCTTGAATTTTGGATTGTATGGTCTGCAAAACCCTTATCTCCAAGATTTCACTTCTCCTTGAGGGGTTGTTGCCCCTTGATCCAAAGAAACAATGGCCACCGGAATTTCTTTGGGCTCCCCTTTGATGGACCGGTAATATAATCAGGGAAACACAAAAATGCCAGCAGAATTTGCGGCAAACAGGCGCTACAAACTTTAAAAATTTATTTTATTGCTTTCATGGGTCCATCCCTCCAAAATAATTTGTAATAATTTTCTTTGCAGTCCATTATATCCTTTTCCTGATTACAACCAGAATGAACAATCTTCTCGAAAGTGGTCCCATGTTGGTTCCATGAAGCATAGAGGAATATGCTATGTAAAACGAATCAACCTATTATCCCACTAAAAGTTAAATTCGTTTATCCCAATTATAGTGCCCCGATTCTTCAATACTTTGTGGCCAATGGCTTACACCCATTTTGGTACTCCCGGATTTTTCTACTCTATCAAAGCTTGGAGTATAGGGCTTAATATCGATTACAGGTGTTTCGTCATTGGCATCAATATATGCGATGTGTATTATGCCATTTGAGAAGTCAATATCTATAATCTGAACTGCGGTCAACGCAATTGGGTTTGGCCGAACAGGCGACCTTGTAGCAAATACACCCATGACAGCAGGTGCTTGCTTATACGGTTGCTGAACTTCAAGGGTTTCTCTCATATCCTCCTTATCGAAATCACTGAACCACCAGATAACATTGATATGGGAAAATCCATTTAGGGATTGCAACGCCGCAATGTACTTTGGTTCAAGCACAACAAACATTCCGTCTTCTTTTACTTTGATTTTGCCTATGGGTTTTACATGATAACTTTGCATTATATCGCCCTCCGTTATTATTAGAATATGTTTATAGTTCCAATGTAGACCCTCACATCATGTGAGAGTCAATAACAAAAAACGTTTTTACGGATAAATCCATAAAATGCGCTCATTATTTTTTTTTCCCAATGGGATTTGTATTTCTGTCAAATATTTATCCGGATTTTTCTCATTCCATGGCCCGCAATGAACAATCTGCCGGTTCTGTCCACTCATCCTATACTGGTGGTGGGTTTGCAACCAGTCTGCAAAGGCAATATACGCACCAGCAATATTTTCAAAAGATCCATATACCATCGTACATGCCATAATAGGTACAGGGTCAATGTTTCGATAAGAAAACCCATCCACCACTTTCCCCACATGAATTACAGGGGCACATATTTCAATATCAACATCTGTTTCTTTATAATCCGTATCATGATATATTGTGAAGGTGTTGTTTGAAATGGGGATATTGTTTTCACCTGCTACAGTTGACATTTCTCTCCACAATTGACCCTCGGAATAATAATTACTGACAATTCGTCTCAAAGAAAAAACTTGATATGAAGGAACAGATTTGATAAATACATTATAATGCATCTCATTTTTTTCCTGGCAAATATTAACTTTTGCCATTTCAATATTACCCAGCATATTCTGCGAATCCCTAATGACATCCTTAATCCCTTGGCTCTTCCTTTCGAGTTGGCTTGCAAGGAACACAGGATCCCAATGATTAAGTGTAACGGAAATTTCCGAAATGTTAAAACCCAAATCCCTTAAAAACACGATTTTATTTAAGGTTGGGATTTGTCCCGTAGAATATAGTCTATAGTTTGTAAATTTGTCGACAATTTCTGGTTTTAACAAGCCCACTTCATCGTAATACCTTAACATTCGAATAGATACTTGTGTTAGTTTAGAGAATTCACCTATTTTAAACATTCAAATCACCTCTATCCAAAATATTATATCTTGAGTGTTGAAAAACTGCAAACAACAGGATGTCTTGACGAAGGTGCAAAAACCGATAGAATATGGTTATGAAATTGTTGCGATTCACAAGGAGGAGATATGGAAAAGAAGTCTGCCCAAACAAAACGGGATTTGACAGAAGCGTTCATCCGATTGTACGGAAAGAAAAGCCTAAACAGGATTTCGGTTAAAGACGTGACCGCCTTAGCCGGCTATAGCCGCAGTACTTTTTATATTCATTACCCAGACGTTCCCGGGTTGTTGGAAGAAATTGAAGAAGAGATGTTGGATCATATATCCATCACTATATTGTCCGTTTTTCAAGATACCGAAAAATTGTCTGCCGATATTTTATTTGCTGCCATCAAAAAAATCTTTAGCAGTAATTTGGATTTAATGGCATTACTAATGACAAAGCCCGGATCCGTTTTTCCTTCCAAACTGAAAACATTTATTGTTCATAACATCCAGACTCAATTCCCCATCTATGCATCAAGCAAGCATTCCAATTTAGAGTTGGCAATCACATATCAAATATCCGCCGTGGTTGGTGTCATAAGTTATTGGTTGCCTCGCAGGGATCAGCTATCTATCGATGAGATGGTAGAGCAAATTAAAGAGATTTCCAATGAAGGTGTTTTCCATATTATCGTCGACAATGTATAAATAGTAATCCAGAAAAAATGGGACGGGTATTTCAACCCGCCCCGTTTTTTCTGTAATTCTACTTCCAGTCAGCCTCCTTTGGCGTAATTTTTTGGAGGCAAACTTCATCTCCCATTTTAATACTTTTTAGAAGTTCTACCTCCACAGGACATCCAAAAGCTTTTTCAAAAAGTGTTTTGCTGTAACCGGTTGTGCATTGGCACCAGGAGTCGGAGCCCAGGTGGTCCACTTCTGCCAACATGGGACAAGGGCAAAAATAGAACTGCAAAAACAAGTTTCCTTCATAAACGTACATTCCTGCTGCTTTGGCCTTGGGATGATTCCCAAATTCGGTCAACGTCCCAGTGGCTGCAATCAATTCATGGAGTAACTGCAATTTTTCTTCCATGGCATAGCCACACTGGCAATCCATTCGGATACTCTTCACTTGGTCCTTTGGAAACCTGGCTTCCAATCTGTCCATGGTTTCTTTCACCCAGTCCCAATCTTTTTCCTCCGATGAAACGCCCTCTCTTTTTCCATAAACAATTTCTGCAGCGGTGTCCTGATTACCTCTGCCCGCTATGGCAGAAAATAGTGCTTGCTCCTGCATTTTTCTTATATCAAACATTTTTTACCTCGATTCATAATATCGGTGGATGAAACGGCCCCACGAAAAAAGCACCCCAAGAATGTGTGCCATTTTAGAGCCATTCACACAACTTTTCCACCTTTCCTAAGTTGGATATTCACAACGAAAAAAGGCTGTCAAAACAGCTGTCGTTGCAATTTTATGTCATTTCCTTAGAAATAAATTGGATCAAGCATATGAATATGTCCTTTTTGTTTATTTTTTTATTATTATATTTTATTTATGGTAAAATTTCAAGCACCTTCATCATGCCCCTTCATCTAGCATCTTCATCATTTTTTGGTTTCCATCACATCCGTCTCTTTTCATCAACCTCTACGTTCCTCTTATTCAGCTTTCGTAAGTCTTGAGAATTTCTTCCGCCACTTGACGCCGGGTCATTCTCATATCCATAGCCTGCTTCTCAATATGTTTATGGGCTTCCGGCTCGGTCAGGGACAAATAAGAAATAAGCAAACATTTTGCTCGGTCAATAATCCGTATATCCTCAATTTTATCGGCAAGTTTTTGGTTTTCATTGCGCATCAGCGACAGCCGTTTTGCCGATGCCAGCGTCATTTTAATCCCACTCCAAAGCAAGTCTCGATGTATTGGTCTTGGTAAGGTCAGCACGCCATAGTCTTCAACAAGGTGACTTACTTCTTCAAATTGAGACGCACGGACAAGCAATATTACTCCTGCTGTATGATTTTCCCCAATATCGCAAGCCAAATCGGTTCCCGACTCATCCTGCAGTGGTGCATCTATAATGCATAGTTCATAATCATTGTCAATTAACAAACGTCGCGCTTCACCGGCAGTCTGAACATATACAATACTCCTTGCTGAAGCTTGACATATCATTTCACTGAGCAAAGCAGTATTTTTTTCGCTTCTTGAGACAATCAAAGCACGATACAATGTTCCACCACCTTTCTTCCTTCATTTTGTGGGTTGCTGTCTGTTCCTATTTTGAGTCTAATACA
Organism: Anaerovoracaceae bacterium; assembly: GCA_963676385.2. Classification (GTDB taxonomy): domain Bacteria; phylum Bacillota; class Clostridia; order Peptostreptococcales; family Anaerovoracaceae; genus UBA1422. Next base: position 129,811 of record CAXXMM010000002.1, on the reverse strand, counting down.
CCATGAAGTACTGGTTCCAGTCCAGCTCTTCTTTGGCGCCCTTGATGTACTCCCGGTGCTCTTCCTCTTTGATACCAATGTATTTGTTCAGCACTTCTTCTCCCAAAACACTTTTCACGAAAGCCGATTTTTTTGCAAGAGCAATGGCCAAAGCCATGTCTGAAGGCAATCTACCTAGATTCTCCAATGTAGTGTTGTCAGCATCAAAAAGGTTCACGTCAAGTTGAGGGGGCAGTTCCAATTGTTGGTTGATTCCTTCCATACCGGCAGCAATAATAAGGGCAAACGCAAGATACGGGTTGGTGGCAGGGTCCGGAGAGCGAAGCTCCATTCGCAGTTTATCCCCCGCTGCTGCAGGGATTCGAATAAGCTGAGACCGGTTTCGTGGGGACCAGGAAATAAATTGAGGTGCTTCAAAATGTCCAAAGCGGTCATACGAATTGGGAATGGGGTTTAAAAATATAGAAATTTCAGGAATTTTTTCCATGATGCCGGCAATGAAACTTTGAATTACTTCGGTGTGCTCCGGTTCACAGCTGGCAAACAGATTTTTTTCATTGCGAAAAACCGACAAATTAACGTGCATTCCACTTCCACTTTGGTTGGAAAGAGGCTTGGGCAGAAAAGACGCAAACAACCCATTTCTTTCCGCTACAATTTTTACCGTGTTTTTTAAGGTCTGCAAATTGTCTGCACTAAATAGGGGATCGGAGAACTGAAAATCAATTTCATTTTGCCCGGGCCCCTGCTCATGATGGGATCTCTCCGGATGCAATCCTAATTCTTCAAGGGCCAGACAGATTTCTCGGCGGATGTTTTCGCCTCTATCCAAAGGAGCTACATCTAAATAGGTTCCATCATCTATGGGAATTCGGGTAGGTTCGCCTCCTTCATCGGTTTTAAATAGATAAAACTCGCACTCTGCGCCAACCTGGCAGGTATACCCCATCTCTGCCCAACGTTGAGAAACAGCCTTCAGGATATATCTGGAATCCGATTCAAACTGGGTCCCATCGGGCTTTTTGATGGTACAAAAAAAACGGGCAACTCGACCTTGCTGGGGACGCCATGGCAACACCATTAAGGTCGTGGGATCCGGGAACAGAAACAAATCTGATTCATTTATGGATGAAAACCCTTTGATTGCCGAGGCATCGAAAGAGATGCCCGATTGAAAGGCTTCCTCCAATTCTTCCGGCATAATGGAAATGTTCTTTTGTCTTCCAAACAAATCGCAAAAAGCCAATCGGATAAATTTCACGTCGTTTTCTGTGACAAACTCCAAAACTTCTGAAATGGTTGCATTCATGAGACATCCTCCTTGGAAAACAAAAGAAATTAGATGTGATTTTTATACTATAAAGGCCCGTGGTTGTCAAGGCGTTTTGTGGTTATACACAAAAAAAACAGTCATAAATCAGATTTTTTTAACAATTTACCAAAAAAACACTTGCATTTTGCATTCCTCTTGTGCTATTCTCAAATTACAGCAAAGGCGCTGTGAACGAATAATAGTTTGTTCACGGCGCTACTTTTTTTGATTCATAAGGAATCAAAATTTTTAGAAAGGAGTTCTAACAATGAGTAAAGTTCAAATCCCCGCTGGATATGTTTCAGCCCTCTCCCTGTACCAAACCCAAACCGCCATCGGCTTCCTGAAGAGGGCCTTTGAAGATAATTTAAGTCAGAAGTTGAGCCTGACCCGAGTATCCGCCCCTCTTTTCGTCGACCCAAACACCGGGCTAAACGACAACCTGAACGGGGTTGAGCGACCAGTTGAATTTGACATCTTAGAAACCGGCACAAAGGCGCAGATCGTTCATTCTTTGGCCAAGTGGAAGCGTTTTGCCTTGGGGAAATACTCCTTCCCAATGGAAACAGGATTATATACAGATATGAATGCCATCCGGCGGGATGAAGAAATGGACAACCTTCATTCTATCTATGTGGACCAATGGGATTGGGAAAAAGTGATGGACAGTAAGTCCCGAACAAAAGACTATCTCAAACAAACTGTGCAGGATATTGTCGATGCAATTTGCGACACCAAAGACGCATTGAATAAAGCCTATCCCCAGTTAAAGACCACTTTATCCAGAGAAGTCAACTTTGTCACCACACAGGAGTTGGAAGATTTATATCCCCAACTGGAACCCAAAGAAAGAGAAAATGTGTACCTGAAGTCTCATAAAACCGCATTCATTATGGAAATTGGAGATTTGCTGACTTCGGGGGTGAAACACGATGGCCGCGCCCCGGATTATGACGACTGGACCTTAAACGGAGATATTGTTTTTTGGAGTGATGTGTTGGAATGTGCCTTTGAAGTATCCTCCATGGGGATCCGAGTAGATGCGGCAACATTGACAAAACAGCTAAACAAAACCGGGGATACTCAAAGAAGTTCTCTGCCATTTCACAAACTACTTTTGGCTGGCGAACTTCCCCAAAGCATTGGAGGCGGCATTGGACAGTCAAGACTAAGTATGTTGTTACTGGAAAAGGCTCACATCGGCGAGGTCCAAGTCACTTCATGGGATTCAAAAACCCTTGACGCCTGTATCGCCGCCGACATTATGTTATTGTAGGAGAAAAAAAATGAATGATGTTCCAAATATTTTTGGTTCCATGGTATTTAATGATTTGGCCATGAAAGGCCGGCTCCCTAAAGATACCTATCAAGCGTTGCGCAAAACAGTAATGGAGGCTACGCCTCTAGATCTGGATGTGGCCAACGTGGTTGCTTCAGCCATGAAGGATTGGGCAATTGAGAAAGGGGCAACCCACTTTACCCATTGGTTCCAACCGATGACTGGCATCACTGCGGAAAAACACGATAGCTTTATTTCTCCTCAAGAAGACGGAACCGTTATTATGGAATTTTCCGGCAAAGCCCTGGTTCAAGGAGAACCGGATGCCTCCAGTTTTCCTTCCGGTGGCCTTCGTGCCACCTTTGAAGCAAGAGGATACACGGCCTGGGATCCCAGCGCATATGCATTTATCAAAAATGGGATTCTCTGCATTCCCACTGCTTTTTGCTCCTATTGCGGAGAAGCCTTGGATAAAAAAACACCCTTGCTCCGCTCCATGGAAGCACTGAATACCCAGGCCCTTCGCGTGTTGAAGCTGTTTGGAAACGATAGTGTCTGCCGAGTGACCCCTGTCATTGGCATTGAGCAAGAATACTTTCTTGTGGACAAAGAACTTTACGGGAAAAGAAGAGATTTAATGTACACCGGCCGTACTCTTTTTGGTTCCCGCCCTCCCAAAGGGCAAGAAATGGAAGACCACTATTTTGGTGTCATACGCCACCAGGTGTCAGAATATATGAAGGAATTAGATGAAGAGCTTTGGAAATTAGGGATTCTTGCCAAAACCAAACACAATGAAGTTGCTCCATCCCAGCACGAACTGGCTTCAGTTTATACTTCTGCCAACCTGTCTTCTGATCAAAACCAATTAACCATGGAGCTAATGAAAAGTATTGCAAGTCGGCACGGGTTGGTCTGTCTGCTCCATGAAAAACCTTTTGCAGGAATCAATGGAAGTGGAAAACATAACAATTGGTCCCTTTCTACTGACGCCGGCAATAATCTTCTCGAGCCTGGAATTACCCCCCATGAAAACGCGCAATTTCTTTTGTTCCTCATGGCGGTAATTAAAGGGGTTGACCAATATCAAGGATTGCTGCGGATGTCAACCTCTAGCGCCGGAAACGACCATCGTTTAGGTGCAAACGAAGCCCCGCCGGCCATTGTATCAGTATTTATCGGCGACGAATTAAGCACCATTTTGGAATCTATTGATGCAGAAACACCATACAACGGTGTAAGCCCAGCACCCCTTGAAATCGGTGCCAGTGTGTTGCCCCACTTTCCCAGAGATACTACAGATCGAAACCGTACTTCTCCCTTTGCATTTACCGGCAACAAGTTTGAGTTTCGCATGGTTGGTTCCGCCCTTTCCGTTGCCGGCCCCAACATCGTCATTAATACCATTGTTGCCGAAACCCTAAGTGATTTTGCCGACAAACTGGAAAAGGCTGCATCTTTTGACGAGGAATTGAGGAGATCATTAAAGCAAACCATCCAAGAACACAAACGAATCATCTTTAACGGTAACAGTTATGATGAGGAATGGACCAAAGAAGCCGAAAGAAGAGGACTGTTGAACCTCAAATCTACTCCCGAGGCACTATCTGCCTTTGTGGAAGAAAAAAGCATCCACCTCTTTGTAAAGCACAAAGTATTTTCTCAAAGCGAGATTTACTCTCGTTACGAGATTCTGTTGGAAAACTACGGAAAAACCATCAACATTGAAGCGCTTACCCTTTTGGATATTGCCACCAAAGAAATCGTTCCCAGTGTGGTTGCCTACGAAAGTCAACTTCTGGATTTGCTAATAAAGAAAACCCAATCCAATTTGAATCTTTCTACCACATTAGAATCTTCTATTTTGGACCGGCTATCCAGATTATCGGAATGCCTCTATAACAGAATTGGCACCCTGTCAGAAAAAATCGCCGAAGCCAAAGGGATTTGCGATAGCCTAGCATCAGCCATTTCATATCGGGAAAAAGTACTATCGGCGATGAACGATTTGCGCCTCACCATTGATGAGCTGGAACTAATTGTAAGTCAGCCCATATGGCCTGTGCCAACTTATGCAGACCTGCTATATCAGGTGGAAACCTAAAAACCGTCTATTCTAAAGAAGCCATCTCGCCGGTGGCTTCTTTTGTTTCTAACTTAAGTATTTCTTCCCACGCCTCTTGTTTGTACCGCTCCACTCCCGGCTGATTGAAGGGATTGACCCCCAACATCATGGCAGAAATACCACAGGAAAGTTCAAAAAAGTAGATTAACTGCCCCACGGAAAAAGCATCCTTTTGAGGCAAAGTTAAGGTCATCAGAGGAATATCTCCTTTGGTATGAGCGGCAATCACCCCTTTGGTGACACAATTGTTGACCTGTTCAACCGTCAGTCCGGCTAATGGAGCCCCTGCTGAAGCCGGAATTATAATTGTTTCATCACTTTTTTCAAAAAGTATCATGGTTTCAAAGATAATCGGTGTTCCTTCCTGCAAAAATTGACCCACAGAATGAAGATCTCTGGTAAAGGTCAACACCGTAGGATAAATGCCTTTTCCCTCTTTTCCTTCGCTTTCCCCAAACAGTTGCTTCAACCACTGGCCAAAAGTATCCATAGCCGGGTCAAAACTTTCCATAGCTTCCACCTTTTTGCCCATTTCTCCCAGACAATTACGGGTTGCAGCATATTTGATTGCCTGAGAATTGCCTTCAAAATCCCTTGCCATAGATGCCGCGCCTTCCAAAAGTCCTCGGATATCAACGCCACCTACAGCAAGAGGAAACAGTCCTACCGGTGTCAACACTGAATATCTACCTCCAATATCTCTTGGAATGGAAAAGGAAATATATCCTTCTTTTTGGGTTTCTTCTCGAAGCATCCCTTGTTGTTCATCAGTCACTGTGTAAATTCTGGAAGAAGCAGAACCCCCATATTTTTCTTTCATCACTTCTTTCAAAATGCTAAAGGAAACCAAGGTTTCCACCGTGGTTCCGGACTTTGAAATGACACAAAGGCAACTTTCCTCCCGGCGAATTCTATCTGCGACTTGTGAAATTGCAACGGAATCCAAGCTGTCCCCGGCAAACAATACTTCTGGGCCATTCCCCTTTTTTAGTTGCAGCGCCTGTAACACAGCTTTGGCACCCAATGAAGATCCGCCAATTCCTAATACGACAAATACCTTGCACTGACGTCGGACTTCCCCTGCAACGTGAAGAATTCTACTTAATTCTTCTTGATTTTGTAATAAAGGGCGTTTCACCCACCCCGTCATTTCTAGGCTTCCTGACTCCAATTGATTCAGTGCTTTTTCTGCTTCTTTTTCCTTAATCGCCAAACATTCTGCCGACACACAAGATTGACTAATATCCACTTTCATGTCATTATCCCCTTTCTGCGGTTTCATAGGTTTCCAACTGGAGGGGCCCGTGAAATCCCGCTTCATAGGCGGCCATCAACCCACTTCCATAAAATGCCGTATGACTGTCAAGAATCACATAAACCGGTATGGTTTCCATCAAATAAGAGAACCTGCCCTTATTCAGAAATCCATCCAAAAAATATCCGTCTTTTAGCCAGGGCAGTATTTCATGTATAATATTCCCTCCCAAATAGATTCCTCCCAAGGTCATAATTTTTAATGCCAAATTCCCAGCCTCAGCTCCTAAAATCCCGGCAAACAATTCTATTGCTCGACCGCAAATTTGGCTGGAACCGTCCTTCCCCCTTTTTGTCACTTCTTCCGGAACCAGGGGAAACCCTAAGTTCTCCACCCCCCGTTCAACCATGAGAAAACGCACTAGCCTGCATAGGCCTTCTCCCGACAAAATAGGCTCATAACTGACATGGTCAAACTGCTCATGAAGGAAGTTCCAAAGCTTGGCTTCTTCTCTGTTTCTCGGCCCAAATTCGCAATGGGCGCCCTCTGAAGAATACACCTTCCCATCCAAAATCAATGCTTCTCCCAGCCCGGTTCCCGGTGCCAACACCCCAAATCGATTTCCCTCTTTGCCGGAAGGTCTGGATAAGTAGGGGGTAATGGGCAAAAGATCTTTTTCTTTGAGAGCCAAAATTCCAACCCCCAAGGCCTCCAAATCGTTTCGGATTATAATCTTCTTGAACTTTCTATACTTTTCTGTTAGTTTTTTTTCTTCCACTTGCCATCCAAGATTGGTCAGGTAACAGTTACCTTCCACAACAGGCCCCGCCACACTAAAACACGCGGCCGCCACGCCGCCGCTAGCCTTTTGTTGGGGAAGGTCTTTTAAAAAAGCATCAATGGCATCTTCCAGGGATTGAAATTGCCCACTGGGATAACGCTTTTGAAATTGGAGAATAAGCCGGTTATCACACACTTCAAACCAGCCAAACAAAAGTTTTGTGCCTCCTATATCTGCTGCTAAAATCATAGTGACTCCTCCAAGAATCCTTTCAATTTGACGATGCAAATCGAATCAATCAAATAATCCTCAACAAGTCGGGTAGTTTTTCCAAATTGTAGTCCGCCAGGCCACAGGAGGTTCCGATGCCTATTGCGGCAGAATCCATTCCCGCTGCTTTTGCCGCCTCCAATCCGGATTTGGCATCTTCCACCACAAGGCATCCTTTGGTCTCTAATTTAAGGTAGTCAGCTGCCTTCAGGAACACTTCCGGGTCCGGCTTGGAATGGGAAATGTTGGTGCCATCAGAAACAGCATCAAAAGAATTATCCAACCCCAACCGGGACAGGATAAGCCGAGTGTTTTTGCTGGAAGACCCAATCGCAGCTTTCAGCCCGGCATCTTTGACGCCCCTTAAGGTTTCTATTACGTCGGGATCCAGATCTTTTGGCGAGAGCGTTTTGAGCAGGTCTCGATAAAGCTCATTTTTTTTGGCGGCATAAGCTTCCTTCATTTCCTCAGTATATTCCTTGTGGGAGCCTTCTAACAGCACCTCTAAACTTGCCATCCTGCCAATGCCTCGCATTCGATCATTGATGGTTCTGCTAAAGGGAATGTCCAATTCTTCAGCAATTGTTTTCCATGCCATGTAATGGAATTTATCGGTATGGCAAATGACACCATCCAAATCAAAAATAACTGCTTGATATTTCATATTATCCTTTCCTTTTTTTGGATTTATCCGGTCGGTTTACCACCAATCGGTCTTCCAATCTGTATGAGGTTCCATAAAGGGTCACTATTTTACTTTTCCCCTTTTCCAAGGTTAGCACGCATTCTTTTCCAGTTACAAATACCTTAATTCGTGAGCCTTCAAACATAATTCGAAAGCTGTATCTTTTCCATTGAGTTGGCAAAATCGGCCAAAATGAAATGCCTTGTTCTTTTAATCGGAAGCCGCCAAATCCGTACACGATGGTCATAAATGTGCCCGCCATATTGGCCGTATGAATGCCATCCTCCGTGTTGTGATACAGATTCCACAAATCCAACTTTGCCGAGTCTCCAAAATATCGATATGCTTTTTCTTCCATCCCAAGTCTTGCTGCAACAATACTGAATATAGGTTGGGATAACGAGGAATCATGGGTCGTAATTTTCTCATAATAATGAAAGGACTGTCGCATGGTCCCTATGTCCTGGGCATCTTCCAAAATATAATACGCCAAAACCGTGTCTGCCTGTTTGCAGATTCGGTGTCGATAAAGATATAAAGGATGATAGTGAAGCAACAAGGGGAATTTCTCCTTGGGAATCATGGATAAATCCCATTCCTTTTTTTGAATAAAGGAGTCATCCTGAGGATTAATCTTTAATTCTTTATCATAGGGAAGGTACATGGCCTCTGCCGCTTTGATAAAACTTCGAATCTCGGTCATCCTTAATTTTATTTTTTTTGCCAGCGGCTCCAAAAGCCCCGCTTCTTTTAAAAGGGCATAGAATTTAACAGCCCAACGCAGATGATATTGGGCCAGCACGTTGGTGTAATAATTATTATTGACAATGCAGGTATATTCATCTGGGCCTGTTACATCGTTAATGTGAAATTGCCCATGGTAGTAGTTCCCCACATCCAACCAAAGCCGTGCCGTCTCAAAAACAATTTCTGCCCCTTGCTCTCCCACAAACCCAATATCTTTCGTTGCCAAATAATATGCAATAATGGAATAAGCAATGGCACCGTTAATGTGATACTGTGCCGAACCCGCCGGGAAATAGCCTGAACACTCCACCCCCGTAATAGTTCTCCATGGATATAAGGCCCCAACCCCATGCCCCATAATCGTCGCATTTTTCCTAGCCGAATCCAACTGCAGATAACGAGATTCAATAAGCATCTTTGACGTTGCCGGGTTGGTGATGGTGAAAAAAGGTTGAATGTACATCTCCGTATCCCAAAAATACTGGCCTTCGTATCCGTCGCCGCTCAGCCCCTTAGGGGCGATGTTTCCATAAATGTCCCTACTGGCAGACTGGTTCAACTGATACATATTAAACATAACCGCCTGATCCAGTTCATCATCTCCTTCAATCTCTACACAACAGTTTTTCCAATAACTGTGGAGGTGTCCTTCCTGGATCCGATGTAATTGTTCCGCCGAAACAGAAAGTGCCAGGTTCATTTCCTCCTGTGCCTGATTGCTACAATCCGCGTATCGAATGGAATCACAAAAGACAGCGTACTTGGTTAAATTAATAGTCCTTTCCGATTCCGCAAAAGTCTTCATGATGCAGACAGCTCGGTTGTTTTCAATGACAAATTCACTCTGATTGCTTTGTGACAACACATTCTTCACTGCACTACATACCTCCAGACCGGATACGGAAGTTCTGGATGTAATGAAAGATGTTCCATCCTTTATCTCACAGCTCACCGGAGTTAAATATTTTCGGCATACAATGGCCGTTCGCGGATCACATGAATCCGCAAAATTTGATACATTCCCTTCGTGTGCGGACTGAATGATGACTTCTCCGGAAAAATTAAGGGGAGTAATGTCATATTCAATTAGAAACAACGGCAACTGATGAAGGGACGCCATCCGGGTAATTTGAATCAATACTTCCTTCCCTTTGGAGGATCGCCACTTCACTTCTCGAACTGTAATGCCTCGGTACATATCCAAATATAATTGATATTCCAACACTGTGCCGGTAAACATAGAAAACTGCTCCCCCTCAATGAAGAGCCTGATTCCCTGAGTGTCCGCAACGTTGAGCATCACCTGTTTTTGTTCTGCCAACCCGTAAAGCTTCTCCGCCTGTGGCATTTCCGCATAATCATAAAACCCATTAATGTACTGGCTGCGAGTAATCTCATACTCTTCCGGGCAACCTTCTTCAAAATCGTATCGCACTCCAATATATCCGTTGGCATTATGAAAGATTGCTTCATTCAACACCAAACTATCATTTTCTAAAGACAAATCTTTCAAACGGTATATATTTTTTTCTTTCATTCCCTGCCCTCCTGAATGGAACACAATTTTGCCTATTGTCCGTCGCTGATTTCAACAAACTTCCTAAGTATTTTTCGCATTGTCTGCCACGATTTTGTTCGATAGTTGGCTGCTGTTTTCCCCAACCCCACCTTTACTGAAAAGGCATTTTGTGGCAGGGCCTTGAAAAGGTCCTCATCGGTAAAATCATCTCCTGCGCCCAAGAGAAAATCGTAAGGTTTTTGGTCAATCATTAGTGATGCAGTATTCCCTTTATTGACCCTGCTATCCTTGATTTCCAGAACTTTGCTTCCATCCTGCAACATGAGGGACGAGGATTTCACCATAGAGACTAAAGTTTCTTTTAGTTCATTAATCTTTGCCGCCACCATATCCGGATTGCACCTGCGATAGTGAAGAGATAAGGCAAATTCCTTCTCTTCTACAATGGCCCCCGGCATACGATCTGCAAACAATTCAAAGATAGGCCTGATGGAATCTTTCCATTCATCATCCAATGCGGCAGTCATAATCCATTTCTGATGAGCAGGTTTGAGCCATAATCCGTGGGATGCGACGAAATAAATGCCTTTTATATCAGAAAACCAATTATCGAGAATTTTACGATCCCGTCCGGAAATCAGCACCACCGTATTCTTGGAATCACGGGTAAGCCCTCTTAAGATTTCCTTCAATTCCTCGTCCGGTTTGGCTTGTTCCGGAATAGCTTTGAACCCAACTAAGGTCCCATCATAGTCCAAAAATAAAATTCTTTGTACTGCTTGTCGATATGCTTTGTCTACCCCATCGCTATGAGCCTCAATGAGTTTTGGCAAAACAATCATGGCGGCATCTTCGCTGGTTTCCTGTAATTGTCTCAAGAAATCTTCCGCCCATACTTCCACCGTGTACCGTTTAAGTCGGCGATGCATAATCAGATTTCTTGCCTTTTTTTCATCCAAAGGCATATCCAGGGCAGTTTTGATGCCTTCTGCCACAGAGTCCAAATCATTGGCGTTGACAATAACTGCTTCAGCAAGCTCGCTGGCCGCTCCCGCAGTCTCGCTGAGCACCAGCATGCCTTCATAGTCAGTTCGTGCCGCCACATATTCCTTGGCGATCAAATTCATTCCGTCCCGAAGCGGAGTCACCAACAACACGTCGGAATTTCTATAAAATGCAATCATTTCCTCCTGAGAAAAAGACTTGAATAAAAACCATACAGGCATCCATTTCATTGTGCCATAGGTACCATTGGTCTCACTGACCAACTCTCTGATTTCTTTCAAAAGAAGATCATAATTTTCAATCTCTGTTCGGGAAGGAGCAACAATCAAATTCAAACGAACTTTCTCTTTATACTGTGGGTATTTTTGTAGAAAATTGCCGAAAGCACGAATACGCTCGGGAATCCCCTTGGTATAATCCAATCTGTCAATGGACAATATGGTTTTGGTTTTTTTGATTTTCTTTAACTCTAAAACTTCAGGGGAAAGATTCTCCAGATTATATTCACCGGCGAATCGCTGGTAATCAATGCCCATGGGAAAGGAATCCACCTTGACATAGCGGTCCTCATAATTAATCACGTTCAACACATCATCCAAACCCAACAATCTTCTGGTGCTACTGAGAAAATGTCGCACGTAGTCATAAGTATGGAATCCAATTAAATCCGCGCCAAGCAGTCCTCTCAAAATTTCTTCCCGCCAAACCAGCAGTCGAAACAACTCCGCAGAAGGGAACGGAATGTGGAGAAAAAACCCTACCTGAGCAGTTGGATTGTGTCGCTTGAGAATCTCCGGCAACAGCATCAGTTGGTAATCATGAACCCATATGGTATCTTTTTTTCCTATAATGGGTCGGACTTTTTCAAAGAACTTCTGATTCACCTCATTGTAAGCTTCCCAAGTGGTAATATCATATTCTGTTTGTGATGAAAAATAGTGAAACAGAGGCCATATGGTTTTGTTGCAAAACCCAAAATAGTATTTGTTAATTTCTTCTTGGGACAAAAAAACCGGAACACATTTGTATTTCTCTTTTAGTGTTCTTTCCACACTTCTTCTTTCTCTGCTGGAAAGATCCTCATCAGAAATGCCCGGCCAGCCCACCCACACGGTATCCGCCTCTTCATGGAACTTTTTGAGACCGGTGCTAAGTCCACCGATGCTTTCCACATACTCCAGATGTTTCCCGTTTCTTTTTACGGTAACCGGTAGCCGGTTAGAAATGATAATAATTCTGTTCATAGTAATCCCCCCTTAGGATCTAAACTTGTCCTGAGAAACAGAATGACAAATCTTTGTAATATATTATACCATATTTGTTTAACCAAGCTTAACCCAAATCAAAAAAACAAAAACCGCGCACCCGGGGATAACGCTTGGTTTACCCAAAGTGCAGCAGTTTGCATTCTTTCGCTTATTGTTTTTTAACGGATATCCTTATATTTTTGCTGGCACCAATACATGACGAATGGAATGTTTCATTGCCATGGTGCCACCTCCTTGACTTATAATCCGCAAAGTTTGTTCCCAATCGATGACTACATCCCCAGCTAACAGGGACACCGGATAGTGTTGGAACACCTCTGGGCACAAGGGCGTTGAAGGGCCTACCAAACAAACCTCCCGGGCTCCTTCACAATATCGAAGCACTTCATCAATGGTATGATTGATAATTGTAGTTGCCGTGATGAGTATCACATTGCAACTTGGCAAATATTTTGGAATCTCTTCCGGGGAATGAACCGATGGATCTTTTGTTACTTTTTGGTCAAATACAATAATATGGTTTACACGATTGCTTAGACCTTGTAGAATGGGCCGAAACTCACCCACCATGCCCACCATGTCTGTGGGCTCAACCTCCAAAGATGTAGTGATGTTTCCGGTGGGCCATGGCCTGTCCGCCCGGTTCAAAACCGAATTCATTGCCGCTAAGCCGATGGCGGCTTTTAGCCTGTTTGAACTATCTACCCATGGGATAAGTTCTCCGCATGACCGTCCTATCAGATTACCTGCTTCATTGAGAATGCCACAATAACATCCCAATTCATTTCTGAAAGTATATGCCAAGCCGCAACCGCCATCTTCCAGTACCAACCCTGTGTAACTCAATCCAGCCCTGATATCCAGCACTTTAAGATTTGATGCTTCTTGGATGGCATATTCAACTAAGTCGTTGGTTAACATCTTATTTCCCGCCTCTCTATCCTACTTTTTCTCCATTAATTCTGGCATATCCAATTTATACAAACCTTTTTCCAACAGAAATTCCATCATCATTTTGGCAGTGTTTCCAGTAATCTTTAGGCAGTTAACCAGATGTTCTTTGTCTTCAAACGGGTAAGGGTTCAGTACTCTGCAACAAGTTGCCCCGTATTTGTCAGAAAAGCGGTCGGTAAATTCTTTTGCTAATTTATACGCTTCGTCCCGAGACAATTGGTTTGTGGTTCTCCCTTTAATCATATTCAAGGCCGCAATGGAGCCAGTCAATGCACCACACATACAACCAGACTCACCTACGCCGCTCCCAAAACCAGTAAACAACCTTACCATCGAAGGATCAATTTCCGGGGAAAGCAAAGGTTGATACGTCAAAAAAATAGCTTCTGCACAATTATAGCCTTCCTTGAAATAATTCCCGGCTTGGCTGCGAACCGCTATGGGAAATTCTTCCATACCCTTCATCTCATTCATTGTTCTTCCCTCCTTGTTTCACATTATTCTGTCTTTTGCAATAGATTGTGCATCTTTTAGTTCCCGCATTCGTCATGATGCTGATGTTCATGACATACCGAGCCAGTAGAAATTAGCTTCCCTTGGAGGTATGCTTTGGCCGCCAACATGGCATTGCCCTCAGCACCAACAATCACTTCAATGTTTTTTTCATTGAATATCTCAATGGCGCCGCCACCCATTCCTCCCGATATAATCACATTGACTCCCAGATCATTTAGATAATTTGGTAAAAATCCCGGTTTGTGACCCGGATTTGGAATAGACTCACTCTTAAGAATCTGCCCATTTTCTGCTTCAAAGATATTGAAGTTGATACAATGCCCAAAGTGGCCTGTCACCATTTCATTTTCGCTTGCTACTGCTATTTTAATCATTTTAGTTTCCTCCATTTTTCTCTTTACTATATATTCATCCAAGATTATTGCCGCTTCCATGACAAAATTTGTACAGGGTCTTGTATTATAATATTGCCGGGTTCGTTCATCGCTTTTCGGATTATCCCACCCTGCTGATAATTTCAAAAGCTCTCTGCAAATGATAGTTCCTTCCCTTTCTTTGAATTCCTTTGCTAAGTCCTGAATCAACCGATAGTGTTCATCTTTGGCTGATTTATCATCCGGCATCGTGTACCCGTATTTTGCCCCTACAACCAACAACATCCCACTAACGGCGCCACATACTTCCCGAAGCCTACCCATCCCCCCTCCAAAAGATGAGGATATTTTGAGAGCGGTTTCCATATCTAATCCGGTTTCATCCTGAAATGCAGCAAAAATTGATTGAGAACAACTATACCCCTTTTCAAACAGCTCTTTTGCCAGTTGAACATGAACACTCATTTTTTTCTCCTAATTTATAGTTTGATTTGACTACCTGTGGAAATATATTCTAGTTTTTCTCCCAAGATGCCCTTTAATTGCTCATATGCCTTCATACCAGTACAATGACCGGTGAAATATTGTATTTTGGTATCTGCTAATGCCCGCCCAATATCAGCGACAACCCTTGGAGATTCATTTTCCTTGGCAGCTCTATTATATAAATGGAATCCCCCAATGACAATGTCCGGTAGTATCTTTTTATCATTGTAACATTGATTCACAATATTCACGATTCCTTTATGTGCACAACCGGCAACCAGTACGGTCTTTCCATTTTCATTGATAATCAAATTTTGTTCATGGGAAAAGTTGTCTTGTCCTAACTCACCGTTTACCTCCATGTATAAGTCTTGATTCCCAGAGGGAAGGAAATGATTGCCATCTATGTGAGAGAAAAGTTCCAGTTCTTCATCGATGACGAAACGATCCCCCACAAATATAAAGCGAGAATCTAGGGATAAGTCCTGATCCAGTCCCACATACTTTTGTTGGGTAAATATGCTATGAACATAGTGGTTTTCAAAGGCATTTTTATGTATATATATCTTCGCTGCCTGGTTCAATGTCAAAAATGTTTTTATTCCTCCACCATGGTCATAATGACCATGGGAAATAATCACAATATCAACGGTTGATAAATCCACCCCCATTTTTATAGCATTTTCTGCAAAAAGTTGGCTAGCCCCAGTGTCAAATAAAATCTTGTGTCTCTGAGTTTCAATGAATAAACTGAGGCCATGTTCACAACCCAGATGCTGATTTTCCGAAATGTTATCAACCAATGTTCTAACATTCATTATATTTATTCACCTCACATTTCAAATAATGTATTCATTGTCTTATCATAAACCTCTCTCACTGCCCGTCCTGCAGCACAATCAATATCTACTATGCTCATTGCCTGATTTGTTGCCTTAACGGCTTGCGGGTCATATGGAATGATTCCCGCATATGCAATATTATTCCTGTGACAGTAGGACATGATTTTCTCTGTATTTTTGAGATTTATGTCATATTTATTAATACAAACCGCCACTTTGACACGAAAGTTGGTAGCAGTTTTTATGATACGTTCCATGTCGCTGATTCCCGAGATGGTGGGTTCTGCTACAATTAATACCATGTCTACTCCACTTAGAGATGCAATTACCGGACAGCCGATTCCCGGCGACCCATCAATGATGGTCAAGTCAATCCGGTTCAAGTCAGGTTTCAATTGCCGCTTCACTTCGGTTACCAATTTGCCGGAGGTGCCGCTGCCCATTTTTAACTGAGCCGTGGAAAAGACCACCCCATTTTTATAAAGTAATAATTCTCCTGCTATCGCAGGCTTGAGAGCAATAGCGTCTACCGGACAGACCAATTCACAAACACCGCAACCTTCACACGAAAAAGGATCCACAGTATATTGGTCGGTCACTTTGATTGCATCGAAACGACATGCTTTTCTGCATTGATCACATTGAATGCAAACTGACGGATGGATCACCGCTTTGGGCAAACCAAAATAATCCGAACTGTCTGCCGGGTTCTTATGATGAGTTACAAGATGCAGATTAGGGGCATCCACATCACAGTCTGCATACGCCTTGGCATGGGAAAGTTGAATAAAGGCACTGGCTACAGTGGTTTTCCCGGTGCCACCCTTCCCACTAAGTATTACTAGTTGCTTCATGGCCCACCTCTTCCAATACTTTCTGCAATAAATCCGTGAATATTTTGCGGTACTGCTCGCTTTCTCTTGATACAATCAATCCAATGGAATTCATGGTCCCAAGCTCACGGTCATACGGAATGCTCCCCAGTATATGTAGTCTGTTTTTGTTGCAGTACTCCTCTGCAAGGTTTTCTCCATCAAGACACTTATTGAGTATTACCCCATGTGGTTTTTGAAAAAGCCGAACCAATTCCACAACCAAGTTAAGGTTGTGAACACCAAATATACTTGGTTCGGCAATCAGGATACAATAATCCGCATCCTTGATGCTTTCCATCACAGTGCAGGCGCTCCCCGGCGGGCAATCAATCACAGCCAGGGAATTGTTCAAGCTTTCGTCATGCAGCAGTTTTTTGATAATCGGTATACCGGAAGCTTCTCCAATACGTAGCATTCCGGAAAGAATGGTGACATTGTCCCAGGTACCTTTGCTCACTTCTCCGATTTCTTTTTCTTTTTCTGACAAGGCGTTTTCCGGGCATACCAAAACACAGCCCCCACAAGAATGGCACACATCTTCAAAAATCACCAAACTGGTTCCTATATAAGCCAACCCATTGAATTTGCAAAAATCAACACACTTTCGGCACCCAATGCATCGTGAGTCATCTACTTTTGGGATTGGGATGGTTACTATTTTGGTCTCCATATTTTGCGGTTTGAAAAACAAATGACCGTTGGGTTCCTCCACGTCGCAATCCACATATACACCATGTTCAGAAACAGCAGTCAGGTTTACAGAAACAAGGGTTTTTCCTGTTCCACCTTTACCACTTAATACGGCTATTTTCATTATTAAACCTCTTCTTTGCCATGAAACCCTCCATGGATTTCCTCAAGGATTTCTAGGGTTCCCTGTTCAAAGGCTAGCAAATTATCTTTCACCGAACCGGGAAAGGTTTTATAGATTTTGACCCCTGCCTTTTGAAGCACAACTGCGGCATTTTCTCCGCAACGCGGGGTCAGTAAAGCTACAATGCTCTGGTCAACCAATACTTGCGACGCTTTGATTCCTGCGCCCCCCTGACCGTCTGCCCCTTCGTTTTTCATAAATGTCGCTTCTTTTGTTTCAGTGTTAAAAAACATGAAATACGGTGCACGCCCAAATGAGACACACACGTTGCTTTGTATTGTTTTCTCCTCTACCGGAATTGCAATTTTCATTTTATTCTCTCCCTACATAGATAAGTAACAGGCATAACCCGCTACTTATCTGCTTATTACAGCTTGTCCACTTCTTGATCAATTTCTTGAATTCTTCTTTGAAGAATTTCCTTTTGTTGTGACAAAAATTCCTTTTGTGTCATTTCCGAAAACAAAGCTGTACAGTTTTGGGAAAATCTTCTTTGGCATCTAGCCCCAGCGACCATTCCACGGCCTAGTCCCATACCTCGTCCTCTTCCTCCTCCTAACATTGCTCCTTGACCCAAAGGACCTGTTCCATCTCTTCCTGGCATACTTTTCACCTCCTCGTGTTATTGGCATATGCTATTTATAATTTCATTATATGCTGTTTTTGGCATATGTCAATAACTATTTTGTATTTATTTTCCTTTTCACAAAAAAACACAAAACCCCTTGAACTCAACCCGCATACATTGTATTACTCATATATATTGTTTTTCATATGTTTAGGAGGAGTCCTTATGGTTTACCGAACAGAACCCGAAACCTTCATAAAAAATGTAGATGTGCTTAAATTAATTGCCCACCCTCAACGCTTATGTCTTGTTAAAACTCTTTGCGAAAAAGAACATTCAACTGTAACAGATATGCAGGAATGCCTTGGAGAGGTTCAATCAACGGTTTCCCAACATTTGGCTAAATTAAAATCCAATGGGATTATCGTAGGCAAACGAGAGGGCACTTTTATCTACTATTCCATTGCCAATGAGGAACTTCGCCATAAGTTGCAGGGCATTATCAAAGAATTGTTTCAATCGTAATATGTGATTTATTGAGAAAAAGAAAAGTGGAGGAAAAAATATGAAGACTACTGATTTGCTAATTATCGGCGGCAGCGCAGGCGGCATATTAAGTGCCACCACTGCAAGAAAGGCCTATGGAGATTTGGATATTACCTTAATTCGGGAAACACCAACCGTTATGGTTCCCTGTGAAATTCCCTACATTTTTGGAACGCTGAAAGATACAAACAAAAATGTAATTCCCGATGCAATGCTGTTGGATGCCAAGATTAACCTGCTTATTGATAGTGCGTTGGAGATTGACCGAGACAAAAAAATTGTTTCGACCGGCACCAATGGAGATATTGGCTACAAAAAGCTTATCATCGCCACAGGTTCTTTGCCCATTATCCCAACGTTTATCCCCGGCAATGATCTTCAAAATGTATTTCCCATTTATAAAAAACAGGACTATTTAAATGAAATGCTTAAAACGCTGGAAACGTGTAACAACATTGCAGTCATTGGCGGCGGGTTTATCGGTATTGAATTTGCCGAGCAAATTCGCTTGCTTGGGAAGAATGTGACCCTGGTGGAAATGGCAGATGCTTGTTTGTGGCAAGCCTTTGACAAAAAATATACGGATGAAATCCAATCCTTGATGACGGGAAATGGCATTGAAGTAAAAACATCAACAAAAGTAAAAAAAATAAATGGAAGTCAGAAAGTGGACTCCATTGAACTAGAAGATGGCTCCACCTTTCCTACAGATATGGTTATTCTTGGTCTGGGCGTCACCCCCAATGGAACACTGGGGAAACAAGCTGGATTAAAAGCAAATGATAAGGGTGCCATCGTTGTGGATCAATATACAAGAACCAGCGATCCGGACATCTTTGCAGTAGGCGACTGTGCTGAGAAAAAATGCTTTTTTACAGGCCAGGACACTCCTGTTCTTTTGGCTTCAACTGCGGCTATGGAGGCTAAAATTGCCGGTTGCAATGCGTTTAACCTTCGCTTAGTTCGTGCCAACAAAGGAACCATTAGCGCGTTTTCCACTAAAATATTTGGCCGGACTTTTGCTTCAGCCGGTCTGACAGAAACCCGCGCAATACAAGAAGGGTTTAAAGTACAGGTAGGAGAATTTATTACGATGGATCGACACCCCGGCTCCCTCCCCGGCTCACAAAAAATTGACATGAAGCTAATCTTTTCAGAAGGTTCCGGTATTCTTCTCGGGGCTCAAATATCCGGCGGAGATACCATTTCGGAAATGATTAACATTTTAAGTTTGGCGATACAGCAAGATACAACTGCGACTGAGCTTAACACTTTCCAAGTTGCAACGCATCCCCTTATTTCCGCATCTCCCATTGCATATCCCATTAATGCTGCTGCAATGAATGCAATTGCCAAAAGTTATGCACATCTCAATCAACCTTTATAATTCTCAATAATACTTGTGATTTGCACTTTCACAAAAACCCAAAGATATGTTGGGCAGCAAATCAATATATCCAATACTCAACAGCAATATACTGATGGTCACAGTTGGGAAAAAACTGAGGCGAATCGGGTGATTAAATTCTTCTTTTACCCCATCAAAATATTTTAATAACTTGGCAAAATAAACCCCACAAAATACCAGAAACAAGAAGGATGTTAAAAAAAGAAACCCATCGCTGATACTAGCTGTTCTTCCCAAAATTTCCTCCCCTTTTTGAATTGATAAAGTCAATCCTGCCAAACCCATAATCATAGAAAAAAATGAAATAGGAAAGTATTGTAATCTTGTTTCAGCCTTCATATTTGTGTTTCTCCTTTCTTGTTTGGTGATATCCAACTTCCATCTGAGTATCCGCCAGCCAGACTTGTTACATGATGATAGCCTTTTAGGTTCAAATACATCACCACATATAGGGATTGCATGCCCCCATTGCAATAGACAATGATTTCTTTCTCCCGATCCGGGAAAAGGGTCTGATATTTTTGGGGCAGTTCCTCAATGGCGCATTGAATAGAACCGGGAACGCCGTTTTTTTCAAAAGCATCCCACCCCCTCAAATCTAGCAACGCAAGATGCTCCTGCCAGTGGTCTTGTAATATTTTCTCAATAAATTGTTCCCGCTTTGTAAGGTGAAATCCCCTATCCATATTCTCCAAAAATAAATCTTCTTTCCCGTGATATCCGGGCAAGGCATCCAGGGGTCTGTGTGTGGTGACTCGATCCTTCACCACCCATGTGGTGAAATCCATTTTTAGCTGTTTTTGGATTAAGATATCATGGCCAAGACAAAGACCCATTAAAATGGAAAATTGCACCCCTTCATGGTTTAGTTGATTTGCTTGTCCCAAAGGATTACAAGAAACGCCAATCTCTGAGGTCTTTTGATTTATCCTATCCTCTGCCACGCCGTCCACAGTGCAGGAAACCATGGAAAGGCGAAATCCTGCTTTGGTTAACGTATCCCCAAGGAGTTTGGCTTCTTGTTCCATCCCGTAACAATATGCCACACCGATTTTTTCATATCCGCGGGCTTTGGCGTATTCTATGATTTCTTCCAGTCGGCTCAATGTTCCCACCTTGCCGCCATCCACCAATTCCGCTGCAGCATGAACAATCTCCTGATTCTGCGTCTTAAGATATTCTCCAACATATTCCAAACTTCTGTCATGACAAGGTTGGGAAATTCTACATCCCTTTGATTTACATCCAGTACAATCCATATGCCCTCTTCCTTCTACGATACGTTATGTCCTATGAATATATTTATACACCAAAAAACCGACAAACTCCGTGAGTACATCACGGAGTTTTCTCCATTATAAATTCCTACTTCCTTCAATTTTATAAGTTATCAGATTCTCCAGTAATCATGGTCGCTACCGCCTGAACCACCCTATCCAATTCATCCGGTGTAAAATCAATTTTGTTTTCCCTTTTGATGCCCAAATCAGTTACGCAAAGACAATGGTCCGGTTGAATCCCGGCAATGGAAAAAGCTTCCTGCCCGCATCTTTTCTCACAGCCTTCCACCAAAATCCATTTTTCTGCCATTTTATCGGCTTCCTGCAGGCGCAGCGTGTCCTTTTCCCTGGCTTTCTCTCCTGCAATCCTCACAAACCTGCAGACCCCTTCCTTGGCCAGCATCGTTGCGGCCTTGTAGGACATCATGGACACATTGCATCCACCGGGGCAAGTGGTCACGCAAACTGCTTCGTTTTTTTGGTTTTCCATTTGGCTTTTTCCTCCTTGTCTTTCAATTCCATGGATTGTTATCACTGTTGTATCTACAATATTTCGTGATTTGCAATTCTCATTTTCAACTCCAATACTTTTGATTCTATGATTTTTGCAGTTTCTAAAAATGCCGATTCTCCCTTGCCGGTGGGGTCTGAAAGTCCCCAGTCCTCCCTATGGCGGCACGGAAGATAGGGGCAATTCACCTCGCACCCCATGGATACAACTACGTCAACTCCTGGGATTTCCTCAATCAGCTTAGGACGTTGGCTTTTTGTGATATCCACCCCATATTCCTTCTCAATTACCCTGACCGCATCTGGGTTGATTTGGGATTTGATTTCCGTCCCCGCCGAATAGGCTTCCAGCACCTCACCCGCCAGTATTTTGCAGATGGCTTCCGCCATCTGAGACCGGCAAGAGTTGTGAACACATACAAATGCAACCTTTATTTTATCTGTCATCGAAAATCCTCCTCATTGGATACCAACGCAACATGGATATCTTTTATTATAATAAAATGCACCGCCAAAAGCCAGATGATTCATGTCTGATTTTTGGGGCGCATTTTTGTGGAGATGAATTCTAATGGCTCATCCTTTTTCAGCCCCCTTATTATTGGGTATCTGTGGGAAGTTCTTCTCCATCTTCCGTTAGTCCGGCTGCCTCTCTAATGGCGGCCACTTCACCTCTCTGGTACTTCACATAGATAAAGAAGGGAATACCTGCCATGATGAAAATCAATCCGTACATGGCATAATCCGCACCGCATCCATAGATGGCATAGACGGCATATCCAAAGGCCACCAAAGACAGGAACGAGTTTTTAATAAAGTTAAATGCATTGAATTTCTTTTCCCGTTTCTTCAGCAACATGATTTCTGAAGCCACACCAAATGCATAGAAAATCAAAGACGCCAAGGTCGTTAAGAGTATCAGAAAATTATATGCGTTGACCAAACTCTTAGAAAAATTCATTGTCAAAATCAAGGTGCAAATGACTGCATCAATGAGCAGTGCATTAATGGGTGTTTTATAGACATCATGAACTTTGGCAAACGCCTTCGGAAAGACACCTTGTTCACCAACTGCATAGGTGATTCTTGCAGAAGAAATAATCCAGGCGCCAACACAACCCAAACCGGAGATAAACACACCTAGGGCGATAAATGCCCCTGCCCACCCGGCTCCGGTGGCGTTTGCGATAATGTCTGCCACAGGGGAAGTGGAGTTGGCCAACCCTCCCTGAGTCATGCTGCCGGTGGAAAGAATAATAAAGATGATGTAAATGATAATAACGGAAACCGCGCATAAAATGGTGGCTTTCTTGACAATAGACTTATCTTTTACTTCCCCGGCGTTAATGCTAGAACCTTCAAATCCCATGAAAGACCACATCAAATATCCGATGGCTATGGGCAGAACCCCCATACCTTTTAGGCTTGGATCTGATACAGTGTGCATGTTGGCAGGATCGAAATGGATGGCGGCAATAACGAAAAATACAAGCAAAGGAACCAGCTTGATGATGGTCAGTACCAAATTCAATTTGCCTGCCCCTTTGATTCCTCGGATGTTAACAAGGGTATAAAGCCAAATAATTGCAGATCCAACTAGGAATATCATGATTTTATTTTCTGCCAACCCGGGGATGAAATAGGCGCCATAAGCCAACGTTCCAATGGTAATGGCGCTGATACCCAAAAGATTGCTCCACCAATAGGACCACCCAACGATGAAGGCGGCCGTATCGCCAAATGCAGCTTTGGTGTATACGATGGCCGAGCCGGATACCGGAAGTTTTTCTCCGATTCTTCCAAAACTCATAGCCATAAGCAGGGTGCCAATGCCAACGATAATGCATCCGATTAAAGCCGCTTTTGGGTTGGACATGGCGGCAAGCCCTTGGGGCGCCATATAGATGCCGGTTCCAATCATCTGGCTCACACCAATGGCGGTGGCAGAGAACAGACCCAGGTCACGTTTGAGTTGTTCCTTATTTTCTATGGTTGTAATACTTTGATTACTCATTTTTATCCTCCTTGAATATGATGAAGACCTAATGAAAACAATCTATTATTTTTTGTAGACCTCCTCTCCCATAAAATATGTGGCAAGCACTTGAATTTTTGCCAAATCTAAAGGATCTGTAAGGTAAGGATCCTGGTCCAAAACGATAAAATCTCCTTCCTTTCCAATCTCTAAGCTGCCGGAAACATTTTCGGAAAACCGTTCATACGCGGCATTGTAAGTAAATGCACGAAGGATTTCAGTGAGGCTGATTCGCTCGTTTTTGTTAAGAAGATATTGGGGATCGTCCATATTTTTAATATCTGCCACTCCCAAACTTTCTCCGTTATATAAGTTCCTGGTCACAGCCGCTTGGATGGCAAAAAACGGATTTGGTTCCGGTGTAACCGGGTAGTCGGAAGAGGCAACAATGGTAATCCCGGCCGTGACAAAACGCTTCAAAGGGTATTCGTTTTCTGCCCGTTCCCCCAACAGTTTTTTTTCTAGGGGAAACATAACCGGGGACTTAAAGTGCCAATAAGGTTGTACATTGGCAATCACACCCATGTCCGCCATCCTTGAGATGTCTTCTTGTTCAACCAACTGTAAATGGGTGAGGGAATGTCTATAGTCCTTCCTTCCAACCAATTTCATGGCTGATTCCATGGCATCCAAAGCGTCATGAGTTGCTCCGTCCCCAATGGCATGACAGTGAATTTGAAACCCTGCTTCCATACACCTCCTAAAGGCATAGGATAGTTTTTCTTTATCCCAGAATAACTTACTTCGGTACGCTTTTCCTTTTCCGGCTTCCTCCGTATAGGGTTCCAGCAGATATCCATCCAATCCTTCCACCACCCCATCCAAAAAAAACTTGGCGGTAGTAAACTGAATAAGTGGAGAATCTACTCGTTTTTTTGTATCCAGCATTTCTTGGATTTGCATGTCAATATCTCCGGCAGCATCCATATCCCGCCCTCCATGAACACGCAATTTTAACTGACCCTTGGCCTCCAAAACTGCAAAGGCGTCAAACAAAGTGGTTCTAGGTTCTACCGTGCCGGGGGGACGCAAAGCAAAAACCGAAGTGTACCCGTAGCTTAGTAGAATATCCTGAAAATATTTCATGGCCTTATAGTTTTCTTCGTCGGTAAATTTCTGATATGGGACAAACCCCCGGGCTTCGTTTCGAATAATGCCCCATAATTCCCCTGTATCCGGATCCAATTGTATTTCTCCTCCCGGAGGACATTGGCGATCAGCCGTAATATCATAAACTTTCATGGCTTCACTGTTAAGCCACATACAGTTGCCGCCAAAGTCGGAAATAATAATGGGTTTGTCGGGAGAAATCACGTCCAACCGCTCTTTTTTTGGACCTAGCACTCCTTCTTTCCCCTGAAAGAAATTAACATTGAAACCCCGCCCATAGTAGATATTCTTCTCCGGATGCTTTTTTATATGTTCCCTAATCATTGACATGGTTTCTTCTAAATTTCGTGCCGGGTAGAGGTTCATGTTGAACATAATGTCATAGGCCAAACCCGGCGCATGAACGTGAGAATCACAAAATCCGGGGAAAACAGTGGCGCCATGAAGATCCACTTCTTTTATCCATGGATCAAATTCTCTTGCAGCCTTTTCATCTCCAAGAAAAAGGATTTTCCCCCCTTCTGTAACCATTGCGTTGTATTTGGTTTTTTCTTTGTCCATAGAATAAATTTTGCAGTTTATGTATAACTTCCTTGCTGTCATTGTGTTCCTCCCACTATTGCGTTCCACTTACCCTATTAATCAGCAACTCTTGTGCCAAAACTCGCCCCCCTCATGCTCTAATATAATTTTTAGCTAATAACTGTAAATTTCACTGATTTGTCCCCCCTTTACGCCGTGAGCCAAGTTATTCCCAAGAAACACATTTCTTAAGGAACAAATCATATCAAACTTAAAACAACTCATTTAGTACTTATCTAAATGAGTTGTTGTTTACCTTACATTTTTGGTCTCGCTTAATGATTGAAATCAATTAAACAACTTCAGAATCTCTTGGCAATGGGTTAATATTGGTTTCTTGGACAATAAAAATCGGTCGCTGCTTGGTTTCTTTGTATACTTTTGATAGATATTCTCCAATAATCCCCAAAAAGAACATTTGAAGTCCTCCAATTAATAATATTATGCATATAAGCGTGGCCCATCCATCCGTTGGATTCCCGTATATTATAGTTTTAACCGCAATGTATGCACCCATAATCAAGGCAATGCAACAAGATATGACCCCGCAAACAGATGACAATACCAATGGCACTGTGGAAAAAGAAATGATACCATCCAAAGCATACTTGGTTAAAGAAAAAATAGACCACTTTGTGGCGCCGATGCTTCGCTCCACATTTCGATAAGGTATCATTTTTGTCTCAAACCCAACAAAACTAAATAATCCCTTGGAATATCTGTTGTATTCTTTAAATAGAAGCACAGAGTCAACCATTTTTCTAGACATCATCCGATAGTCTCCGGCGCCATCTACCATTTCTATTTCAGACATTTTATTAATGAGTTTATAAAAACGTTTTGTCAGACCCCTTCTCAACTTTCCATCGCCTTCTCTTCCCATTCTCTTTGCGCACGCGCAGTCAAATGATTCATATTTCACTGCATCGTACATTTCTGGCAATAGTTCCACCGGGTGCTGCAAATCCGCGTCCATAATTACTACAAAGTTACCCTCGGCCTTTTGTAACCCCGCCAACATAGCCGCTTCCTTCCCAAAGTTTCTTGTAAACGATATGTACTTTACTTTTTGATTTTCTCTTGCTATTTTCTTTATTGCAAGGAGTGAATTATCGCTGCTGCCATCATTGACAAAAATCAACTCATAATCAATTTCTTCCATTTTAGTTATGGTCTTCCCCATTTCTTTATAAAACACGGGGATGTTTCCCTCTTCATTGTAGCAAGGGACAATAATGCTTATCTTGTCCATATGATTTGTTCCTTTATTTAAATACTAATACTTTACTAAAAATATAATTTGCGGCCACCACAACAATTGATGTGATAACTTTAGATGGAAATGTTGCAATTCCAATCATTTCAATAAACACAAACATGATCAGCATTTCCAGAAGAAGCGAAATCAACCGAAATTGTACAAAGGCCAAAAACTCTTTTATGATATGGGGGCTTGACGATTCAAACACCAGTTTCCGATTGGTTACATAGGCAAATATTACCGCCCCTATCCATGCAATGACATTGGCGATGCTCCAATTAACAGAAAAGAGTTCAACACAAATTTGGAATAGAACCCAATTTACAACTGTTGTGAATCCACCAAAAACAATATACAACAATATTTCTTTATGTTTTTTGTATAAAATCAACACGCTTTTCATGTCTGCTTCTTTCTCTCTTCTCCTATCGATGGATTTTGAAGTGTCTTTCGTCTGGGTTTTAAAATACAACTGTATCCAAAAATAATGAGTCCCAATAAAGATAATGCCATTCCTGCTCGCTTGTAGGGGACATGATATTTTATTACAATGTGATGCTGCCCTGAAGAAATAGGAAACCCTACAAATGCAGTATCCACCTTCTCGTAGCTTTGCTTGGTTCCATCCACAGTAATATCAAAACCTTTGTCGTAAGGAATCGTCATTACAAAATATCCATCTTTTCGTACTTTTATATCTCCCACGATTTGGTTGTTTTTCGTTTTTTCATTATCCACAACAAGTGGATCTACTTTTCCCGTGGCATTTTCTATGGTTTTTGTTGGTAAAACGTACGCTTCAACATCAGCAATCCTATATCTGCCAGGAGAAAAATTCAGAATAAGTTGCTTTGATTTTTGGTTGGATGAAAGCACGTAAACAAAATTGTGATTTTCATTAGGATATGGAGCCGTCGGGTTGGCCAATTTATTTTCCATCCCATTTATGGTAATGGACGTATCCCAGGTCAACTGGTCTTCTCGGTTTGGCACTGTGAATCGAAGAATTAAAAGTGTATCTTTTAGGTTGAAATCCAAAGGGACTGTGATAGAGGCATTTGCCCTTGCATAGATATGGTAAACCGATTCATCCTTCCTTATAACAATGTTTTTTTTGGCGGAAGCATTTGCTAGATTTGGAGCCAAATCAATTTTTTTAAATTGAAAGGCTGATTCAGTCTCCCAACCATCATCGGACGCTTTGGCTTTTTCGGTTATGATTCTATTTAGGACTGTAGTCATGTTTTCCGGAAATGAAAGCTTCTTAAAGTCCTCTCGGCTAATGGTTTGCCCCATAGCAAATCCAAGCGGCATCGTTCGGTTATTTTGGTACAAGGAGTATTCTCCTTTATTATCGACTTTACTGTATCCCGCAGGGGCGTTCCCCATGGAAACTGTATATTTAACATCCATAAAATTCTGGAACAGAATATTCTCCGAAGAAACACACATTACCCGATTTCTGGTTGATATGGGATTATGCATGATATTGTAGAAAAAATCGTTATACGCTTTATTATAAGTTGATGTATAGATTGAAGTCTGGTTATACCGGGAACCATAGGTTTGATTAACATTTTGAGAGCTAAAAGACAGATCATTAAAGCGATAAAAGGAATTATCTTTCCTAAATGTCTCTTCTATTAAAGCCATTTTATCTGGGTTGTTAAAATTAAATACATCTGTTTTTTTCACCCATATCTCGTCCTCGTTGGTGCGAATACAGTTCAGCGATGCAATAAAAATAACAAGACATATGATTCCTGCAAAGAAGATTTTTTGCAGGGAAGGTTTTATTTTGCCATAAAGTTCAGTGGGTTTTTCCAACCTCTTCAAAAATACAGCAATCACCAAAACATACAAGGGAAGGAAGGGAATCAGCGCTTTTGGCCGCAAATAAATGGTTCCATTGAGCAGGTACATAAAAATAGGGCAAATAAGCAGTAACATCAAAATTAGCGAAATGATTTTTTCGTTTTTCTTTCCCCTCAGCATGGCCCAAATTAGTCCAATTAATGATATCTCCGTCAATCCCAAATTATAACTGGTAAACAGTAGTCCTTTAATGGGTAACGTAGGAATGATAAGGGACTGCCATGAAATAGACACATCTCCACCTCTTTGAGATATGATTACAAAAATAGTTGGCAACCATAGCACCGCTGACATGAGTATCCCAATGGAAATTCCTTTCACAATCGGTATCATATCTTGAAACAATTCTTTGACTTTGCAGTTTGGTTTTCTCTTAAAATTAACAAAAATAGCATACAATACCAAAGTCAAAATACAGCCTACACTAAAAAAATAACTGGTCATGATGCACAGGAAAATGCCAATCACCACCATCCAATACTTGTGAGTTTTGAAGTAGTAATCCACTCCCATCAAGCCAATGAACAAAAATGGAAAATAATCAACAAACATAACTTGTCGATGAAACTGAAATATAACCGGTCCTGCGCAAATAAAACAAAGGGATGCAACAATAGAAACCTTGCGGGAAAACTTGTTGGAATAGAGCCACTTGTAACACAAGCATACGCTGACAACAATCATAATGATGCTGGACACAGAAATGTAGGCAGCCATTGGCACAAAGGGCAGAAAATAAGAAATCAATATGATTGGGCTTAGTAATCCATAATACGCAAAGTTATATATGTTTTGGCCCCCACCAATATTTAATGCAAAATCAGGTATAATTTCTCCGGTTTCGTAAAATTTCTGCCTGAAGTAATCTGGTATTACGCTATGTTGAGAGACCCAATCCGTCATAGAACCATAATAATATCCATCTTTATCAATAATAAAAAGGATAATCACAGTAAACGAAATCAAAATAAGATATGCCATCGCATTTTTATTGTATTTGGTATTCCGAATATATTTATTCACCAATCGGCCTCCAATAATTTATCTGCCCTGTCGTAAAAAGAAACAACCCTATTGGTACAGTTATTTGCAAACAAAAAGCGCATCACATATGCACTTCTTCATTTCACTATTTTTTCTTCGTATTTACACACACTAATCATATGAACCCCTCAAACCGCCCTACTATTGTTTCTCATAAACTCTCACAAGGTGTATTATAGATTATTTTCAATGAAAACACAAGAGCATTTTAGCCGTTGACGGTGTCAGCGTATCTATTTTGTAATGTTCAGCAGACGTTTGGCGTTTCCGGATAGGATCTGGGCTTTTTCGTGTGCAGAAAGAGGTAACGCTTTCAAGTGCTCTACTTCGGTCCTTGCATTGCTCCAAGGTGAATCGGATGCAAACAAGACTTTGTCTGCTCCGTGTCCTTTCACGATCCTTAAAAACTGGTCCTTTCCAAAATACTCAAACCCCATTGCCGTGTCTAAATAGATGTTTTTGCCAACCAAGTACTTTTCCACATCATCCCATTGGGCATGTCCCCCAAAGTGGGCCGCTACCATTACCCCGCCTTGCATGGTATCCACGATTTTTGCAAATTGCTGCGGACTACTTTTAAAGGGCATTTTCACTCCTGGGTTTGCCCCAGCGTGATGAAATACAATTAGGTTTTTGCTAAACGCATAATCGTAAATTTTGAGCATTTTTTCGTCATCCACGGAAAAGTCCTGATACTCTGCATGAAACTTTATCCCCGGGAGGCCCAACTCTGCAACAAAATCAATGTCCTTTTTGTAATCTTGATGATGAGGGTAGATTCCCCCAAAAGATATAATTTTACCACTGGAAATGCTTTTCGCCCATTCATTGGTCTTTCGCATTTGGGATTGTTTTGTAATAACCGGTTGAACCACAGAAAAATCAATCCCCCACTTATTCATATTATCTATCAATCCCGAGACAGTGCCATCATTGACCGGTTCATATAAATACTCAATACTTCTTAGGAGCGATGCCATTGCTTTTTCCGCCAATTCATCGGGAAACACGTGAGTGTGAAAATCAATTACCATTTTAGTATCCTTTGCTGAACGTCTATCTTTAAAGTATTATTTTACCACTGTTTCCCCTGAAATTGCCAACTTATTTCCCCCCGGTTAGCGTCATTTTGAATCAGAAACCCAAAGTGGCAAACAATCCGTATTCAGCTTTAGATTTCAAATATAAAAAACACTTCGGGCAATCAATCAAAATTGTCCGAAGTGTTTTTGTTTAAATATTTCTAATGGATTATCCCCAGTTAGTCATTTTTGCGGCGAACCATCAAGGTTCCTGCACCGCCGGCCAAAGCCATCATTGCCGCCATCATGGCATAGAAGACCATATTTCCGGCATCCCCCGTATCCGTGGCTTTGATTTCATTGGTGGTATTATCAGTATCCTCATCATTGGTGTTGTCATTGGCATCGTCATTGGTATCGTCATTGGTTTCTGCAACGACCCATTCAGCGGACGCCTCCGGCGCCAAACCGGTCACAGGGGCAGAAGCGAAAAGGACGGATGCCGAAACCTGATCGACCCCCTTCTTTTCACTGGTGTAGGAGTAAGTGGCTTCCCCACCCTCCAACAGAAGCTCTTCCTCCAAGTCATTGACTCCGGTTACTTTCATGAGAATGGAAAGGGGCAAATCCACTTTGCCTCCTTTGTTATCCAAAAGAGTGGCTGTGAACGTTCTTATCTTGCCTTTATATCCTGTAGAATTTTCCGGAGAGATGACCATTTTTTGAATCCACGGGTCATATACCACAGGTCCACTTACGGCGTCTCCCAACGCTCCGTTTCCATTATCCTCGGGTCCGGTAGCATCGCCCCACCAATTCCATTGTGCCTGAAGAACAAATGCATCATATGCCGGTTCGGCTTTTATTGATTTTGGCAGCGCACCGTCATAGACACGAACCCCATATGATTCATTTCCGGAAAAATTGTTTCCGGTTACCATAATCAAGTCGTTAGAGGCGGTATAAACATAATGCATATCCAATCCAATTCCGTTGTTAATAATTTGATTGTCAAATATCCCCAGTGCCATTTCACTCTGCTCCAACCAAATCGACTCTAAGCAAATTCCCGTTCCATTGTTCTCAATCACGTTGGACATCACTTCAAGACCTACCGGATCTTCATCGTCTCCATAAAGGTCCTCCACAAGAATTCCCACTTCATTGCCATGAATGTTGTTTTCCAATATAGTGACATCCGCCGCATTGGAATCCATGTTTTCAATGTCGAACCCGGTTATACAATCCTTGATTTCATTTCCGGCCACCATCATCTCTGCATCCCAATCATCTGCCACATCATAGAAATTGATTCCGGTTTCGCAACTGCTGATGATATTATCGGAAACTTCCACTTCGCTGGGGCCTTCTCCATAATATCCGATATACTCAAGATAG
The DNA here is from genome assembly GCA_963676385.2 of Anaerovoracaceae bacterium. Taxonomy (GTDB): domain Bacteria; phylum Bacillota; class Clostridia; order Peptostreptococcales; family Anaerovoracaceae; genus UBA1422. Next base: position 98,005 of record CAXXMM010000002.1, on the reverse strand, counting down.
ATACCTTCTGCCATATTGCCTTGATATCCAGTAAGCGTGTTCCCTGAAATGGTAAGCACGGCTTCTGCACTATACACATAAATGCCATAGTAGCAATCATCGGAAGTGGAATCCATGATGATTTCATTATCCAAAATCTGCACGTCGGTGGTGGACTCGTCGGCACTGTAGTCAATATAAATTCCATATTCCGGATTATTTATTGTGTTCCCCTCTACCAAAACGTCTCCGTAACAAATGTCATAAATATAGACCCCACAATTACAATCCGTCATGGTGTTGTTGGTAATGGTCACGCTTGCCAATTGTTCCGGACCATTATAACCCACATATTCTACATCAACACCGCAATCTTCCGCATCGGTAAATTCATTGTTGCTGACCGTTAAGGCGCCGCCATCTTCTAGATATTGAATATCTACACCATTATCCGATGGATTGATAAACTGGTTATCTTCAATGCTTATTGTTGAGGTCCCGGAAACCCCATTGCCTACTTCTCCCGAAAAGACACCGTCCGTTCCGTTGGTGAATACATTTCCGGCAACCTCTACTTGAGTGTCAATCACTTCGTTCCAGAACACCAATCCACGGAAATAGTCTGTAAACGTGTTATTCATTACATTTACTTCGCAGTTATTTATCTTCCCATTAAAAAACACGCTTCCACCATTTTGAATATCATTGAAGTCATTGTCCTCAATAACGATTTTAGAATCGGTGACTAAACCAAACCGCACCGCATACGTTGCATTCTCAAAGATGCAGTGGTTGATTCCAAGGGTCCCATCTTCCATGTCCAAAACAGAAACACCCCATTCACTGACATCCACAGTAAATCCTTTTAGGACAAAATCGTCCACTTCAACTTGGATTCCCGGGTTCCCGCCGGTAATGGTGGTGCTGTCTGCCCCGCCTGTAGATTGGAGCGTCAAATCGTTGACATCCACCACGACATTCTCGGAATAGGTCCCCGGTGCCACCTCAAGCACATCTCCGACCTGGGCTACGTCGATAGCCCCCTGAATCGTTGCGTAGTAAGTGCCCTGAGTCACATTGTGAACAGGACCCACTCCCCCGTGAACGGCCAACGTTCCCAATCCTGTAGTGCCTGCCACAAGCAGCAAAGCAAGCAGCACCGGAAGGGTTTTCTTCCACAGGTGTTTTTTCACTCTCTCCATAAATTCCTCCTAAAAAAAAGACGTACATAAGCAATAATTTCTTCCATTAAAGCACTATATTATCCGTCCCTTGAAGTATAGCATATCCGTACCAGGAAAGTAAGAAAATTTTGATATCAAAAAGGGCCATCTCATTTTTTGAGATGGCCCTTTCAATGTTGGTTTATGCCACCGATTCAAACTGACTGTTATACAGGTCCGCATTTTTGACGCGGTTTTTGTTTACACATTGAAACCGAGGTCATTTGCCATACCACCAGACTTCTTTATAAAAAATAATTAGAATTTCACTTGGGCGTCATCGGAAACGAAGGCGCTCTTTGTTCTTGTGACTCGTAACAATCAATACAAATTAACAATAATGTTGTCCGCGCAATGGGGTACACTATACTATTCTACTGTCAAGTATAGACGATCCGTCTTATTGTACACATCAATCTTGATATTTTCCATTTTAAACTTGATGCATGTCCGGTCTGTCACTATTTTCTCAATACGGCTTTTAATAATCTTATAAAAAATTTCCCGCCCTTGCTCTATTATTAGCAAACTATTTTTATTCTCCATGATTGTTTTTTCAAAAGCTGTCAAAGAGTCCTTCGCTATTATCTCGACAAAATCGGAACCTAAATATACATCTACCTTCAAGGGTCCTTTGCCGGCACTAGTTTTTAAAAGTTTTAAAAAATCCACACGGATTTCATCTTCCATCTGTCCCTTATATTTGTCCTGGTTGTAATGTGCTTTTCTTCTTTGCACAAATTGCTTCTGCCCGAGGTTTTCAGCGATATTGTTGAGTTTTGTTTCTAGGTCATAAGTGTTAATAGGCTTTATAATATACGAATTGATATTTTTATCTATTGATTCAATGATTGTGCTAATCTCCTCGACTGTAGTAGTGATAATGATTGGGACACTATCATTTTTTCGCCTTATTGCCTCAATTAAATCCATTCCACTCATCTCTGGCAAAAGAAGATCAAGCAAAATAATATCCGGTTTGTTTTCTTCAAAGATGGTCATTGCAGATTCCGCATCTTTCGCACAGAAAATTTTCCCCGCATCTTCTTTTCAAAAAGTACTGTAATGCCTCACGTGTTTCTACATCATCTTCTACATACAATATTTTCATTTCATTTAATTCTGCCATAATATCCTCCTTGTATAGGAAAACAGGGGTCGCTTAAAAGTCATAGCGGCAGACCCAAGAAGATCTGCCGCCATATCGGTGTTATATGGATGTGCAGTTATTCCGATTCTCCGTAAGGTCTAATCTCACTGAGAATGTCCATGGCTGTTTTCCTATAATTGTATTTGCATTTCCACTTTGCTTCATTGGTAATGACCATCGTCTCTTTTGTTCTGTTATTAAATGAATCCCAGTGTGATATGCTACTATTGTTTGGGTTCCCAGTCTTAGCAAAATTGTACCATACTTGCTGCATCTGCGTCACAAGATTTTGTGGGAGTTTTGTGTAGTCTCCCGTCAATTCAGTATAGCCATCTTTCAATGTCCCGAATGCAAAGCATAAATCCATACAATGCAACGCGCGTCCCCAAGGGGAGACCTCCGCGCTATCGCCGGAAAAGTTCAAAACGTCATTCTTATTTGGAGCATATTCCCAATAATAATTATATGTGTCTTTGTTCCAAACCGATTGGGCTTCCGCTATCAATTCATTTGGATATGCGGCTGTCAAATCATTGACTAAATCTTGCATTAATTTTACTTTATCGCCATTTTCACCATGCGCTATTCAGATAGTTATCCACTAGCCCTGGGTAGTTAAAAGCATACAATGCACCATACAGATTGCTTTCGCTTTGCTCCCCACCTTTCAATCTATTGTATAACTTTGTATAATTTGTTGTTGGCTCTGAAATGCCTGTGCTATAATCAATTGAGCCCCAATCTTGCTCTCCGTTTACACATCCAATGAGCAAATCAACATCTTTGGCCGCACCGTTTCTGAGGTCATCCCACCAGGTTTTGGAAATAATATTGCCATCTGCGCATCTTGTTCCGGCATTTGTCACATTATTTATTTCCTCTATTTTATCCGAAATTTCCGCATCTGTTAAAGATGTGAGTTCCTCAATTGAATCGACGTCAAGTATCTCAAGTGCATCTTTCGCATGTTTCTTAGCCGTTTCCGTGCTAATTAATCGATATGCTAGCACGCCACTATCTTCAATTGCATGCTGGAAGTACTTGTTTGTTTTGGGGTCTGCCATCAAGGCGTTGACAGCCCGTCCAGCCGCCGATTGTCCTGCTATTGTAATATTATCATCATTTCCTCCCCAGGCTTTGATGTTTTCATTTACCCACTTCAGTGCCTGAGTCTGATCAAGTTTTGTCAGATTGATTGCATCAGCATATTCGCTTGTGTAGTCCGGAAGTACGGATAAATCAATCCCTCCCATAAATGAAAGTCTATAATTGATGGTAACAAAAACGCAATCTTCATTTTGCGGGAGATTCCGCACAAAAGATTCTCCATCATACATGGGATCGCTAGTTCCTCCTGCAACATTCCCTCCTCCGTGAATAAACACGATGACTGGTTTGTTCTTTGTATTGACATCTTTTGTCCACACATTAAGGTATAGGCAATCCTGTGAACAGGGGTCTTGAGACGCTTTCTCTACCTCATCGTAAGGTTGCAGGCAGTTTTTGCCCCACTCTTTTGCTGGAATGATATCTGCAGTCGTTGTTTGTACATCTGTGGCTCGTTTAAATGATTCCATATCGCCATATCTTATTCCAAGAAATTCGCATATGCCATTATTATTTTGTCCCACGTACGTCCCTGTGGTTGCTGAGGCGGCAGGGCCGTCTACAGTTATGGTACAATATGCTGTCTTCCCACTGTGAGCTCTCGCAGAGATCTTGCATTTGCCTGCCTGTTTAGCAGTTACTTTCCCATCGGCGCTTACTGTCGCAACGCTACTGTCACTTGTTTTCCAAATTAGACTTTTGGACACCACTTTCCTTGAAGGTGAAATTTTAGCGGTTATTTTATATGTTTTTCCTTGAATGAGAGTCTTCGATTTGATATTCAGTGTTACCTTACTCACATTACTGTCTTTTGCCGCTTTGATTTTGATGGTGTAGCTGAATGCACTTTGTTGTGAACCAGCTTTCGTCTTTATCTTATAATTGTATGTTTTGCCCTGTTTTATATTTTTGTCAATATACTTTATGGTTTTTACCGATTTTAACGCTTTGCCATCTTTGTAAATCACATACTGTGAAGCACCTTCCACTTTTCCCCATGAAAGTTCCACATTGCCTTTTGCAGTAGTCCCTCCATAAAATGTTGTCGGTGCTTTGATATTTGTGGCAGCATTGGCCTGCGCAGTATCCGGCAACAACGGAATGAAGGTCATGGTTATTGCCACCGCTAAAATGACCATCAATATTTTTTTCATGACTATTCCTTCTTTCTGTTAAATACTATATAACTCATGAAACACAAGAATACGTTTTTTCAATAATTCACTCCTTTCTTTGCAATAAAAAAGACCAATACAAAGCATTGCTTTGCGTTGATCTTGTAAGGAACGGACTTCTCGAGCCTTTTCCTCATTCTTCAACATTCATAACGAAACCCAAATCTTAAGGATGACCTGTCTCTCTTAAAATCTAACTTGATTCTATATAATTATCCGGTTATTGTCAACAATATTCTGTGTTTTCTCTCACTTAATATTCTGTGTTTTCCCTCACTTAATATTCTGTGTTTTCCCTCACTTACGTTGGTAAAATGCAATGTCGTCCGAACAAGCAATCAATATCATTTCTTGTTCGGAATGCAAATGCAACATTCGACACCATCTTCCACATTGCTAATATCTATACTACCGTTCATGTGATCCTCAATGATTTCTTTTGACATGTATAAACCCAAACCTGTTCCGCCCTTGTCATCCTTTGTTGTAAAATATGGTTCAAATATCATTTTTAAATTTTTTTCCGGTATCGGTTTACTTTTGTTATGAACAATTATTTTACTCATATTGTTTTTTGTGGTTATTGTGGTTATTGTTATTTTTCGATTATTGGTATTGTTTTCCGTCAAAGCATCAGCTGCATTATTTATCACACTGAATAAAGTTTGCCCAAATTCATTTCTAAATCCGTAGCCCATAATTTGTCTTCCTTCGAAATATATACTTAAAGATTCTTTCTTTATTCTATATTCCATCAATAATAGTATTTTTTCTATTTCTTTATTGATGCTAAAAACTATTTTTTCCTTATCAGGTTTAAGAAAATTCGAAAAATCATTAACAGTATCTGACATGTTTTCTATTGTCAATTTTAACTTGTACACATATTGGTCCAATCTATCTTGTCCTAATATTCCTTTTCGGAAATCATCGGACAGATTTGAAAGATTTATCCCCATACTATTGAGTGGTTGTTTCCACTGGTGCGCAATAATACCTATCATCTCCCCAAGTTTTGCCTGCCTCGCCTGGCTGTGGATATATATGTCTTTTTTTTCATATTCGCTGATGATTGGATTTATCGCTTTTCTAGAAAAAACAACTGCATAAATTGTGACTATGATCAAGACTAGCACCCCAACCAAAATGATAATGATCTGCATTTTTAACGTTGATGCAAACACTTCCTGTGCAGGTTGATCGACTATTAGAATCCAGCCGTTTGATATTTTTGCATATGATAAAATATGCTTCTTATGGTTTGCCGTGTAATTGATGACCCCTGAATTATTTTCTCCATTTATTTCCTGAATCAATTGTTTTTTTGTTTTTATATACTTATATTCTTGCTTTGTAGTACTCCCCGCTATATAACCCATATCTGCATCTGCTAGCATTGCCGTGGTTGAATCATATGCTTTTATTTTTTTCACTGTTGTCATGATGCTCTCCACTGGAATGTCTATGCCTACCACGCCTATTAATTGGTGATTCTTATCATAAACCGATTGTGCATATGTTGCAATGTCTGCGTGGAGACGCATATCATAATTGACTTGAGTCCAAACAGAATTATATTTTACAGCATCATAATAATATTGTGTGTATTCACTTTCGGCTAGCCATATTTCTCCATTTTTCGGTGTATCTGCTTTTATAATAGTATCTTCACATATCAGTTTACTTCCTTTTCTGGCATACCATATTTCGTCATTTCCTCCTGATTTTTTCGGATTAAAGGTAAAATAAATACTGATTATGTTTTTGTCATTTTCCGCAACCTGTTTAATGGTTTTTTTTAAAAGTTCATAATCATCATTAAAAAAATCTCGGTTACCTTCGTATTCTGACATGACAAATTTTTGACTCACAAAAGCTGCAATCGTTTTTGCTTCGCTTTCTTGGGTGTCAAAACCTTGGCTAAACTGGAAAGCATAATCTTCAGTAAAATATTGCAGCTTTTCTTTCAATTCCTTTTGCAAAACCACCCTATTGTTTGTAGTGCTCACAAAACCAATTACTAAAAGCCCCAACATGGTGAAGACTATTATTGATAGCATTACTTTTAATACAATCGTTTTCATCCGCGGGTTCCTCAATTTGATTATACAAAACTTTTCACATCTGCACAACAGTACAACAATCTGCAACCCACCTTATCTTAGCACGGTTAGCATAGATTGCTTTCTTATTTTCTCACTCAATAGCAGTTGACTGTTTGCTTTGCCTTTTTTATCAAAAATAATGTTAACGCTATGAGCAAACAGCGGCAGATTTACAAAAATCTGCCGCCGTTCACTAGCCCGTCAAGGATTAACCCAAACTATTTTTCTGTTTCAGCTTTGTATATTAATTCGCCTTCGTAGTATGTCCTAAGAATACTTGCACTGCTTATATCAAATTTGTTTATCTTTGTGATATCCTTATTGAGAAGAATAAAATTTGCATCTTTTCCCACCTCAATGGAACCGGTTACCTTCTCTGCAGAATTCTGATACGCACCATTGTAAGTAAACGATTTTATCATCTCTTCCACAGTTGCTCTTTGAGACGATTTCAACAAGGTGCTTGTGTCCCCATCTGAACTGCATCTGGTCGCACCAATTTGAATGCCCTCAAGGGGTATTGCCGGATTCGTTGCCGAATAATCGCTTCCACTTGAAACAACAACATCATTGTCAAAAAACGATTGCATAGGGTACTCATTGTTTGCTCTTTCTTCCCCAAGATATGGCACTTCTAAAGCATCAAAATATCCGTCCTCTTTAAAATGCCAATACGGTTGTGGCACTGCAATAACATCCAGTTTTGCCATTTTTGCTATGTCTTCCTCGGTAATCAACTGTAGATGCGTTATTGCATTTCTCATATTATGTGCCCCTGTTTGTTCATAAGCATACTCTAAGGCATTAAGTATCTGGTGTGATGCCGCATCGCCTATTGCATGAGTATGCACTGAAAGCCCTGCTTGATTGGCTTCTAGGCAATATGCATTCAAATCATCTTGAGTCCAATTCGCCGTACCATAGTCACTCGGGTCATCCGCATAAGGCTCAAGTAGCCAAGCCGTGTGGCCCTCTACAACACCATCACAGGCAACTTTGACCGCAGTAATCTCAAAATCTCCACCAGCAGCAGCATTCTTTGCCTCTACCGCATCCGCAACATTTCCTCTAAACCCTCCATAACAATGAATAAGCATTTTCCCTTCGGCATCCAATTCATTATATGCCTGAAGCAAATTTTTACTATTGTTAGCCATGGGTTCAAAATATGCGGTGATTCCATACTGCATATATTCTTCCTGATAGCGAAGAATTCCATTTTTATACTGTTCAACAGTATAATCAGGAAGTATGCTGTTGATAAGTCCCATTGCAGCACCCTCTCTGAACGTGCCTGTCGGATTTCCGTCTGCATCTCGTTCAATTACTGCATTTCCACCTGGATCCGCGGTATTTTTGTCGACACCCGCCATCTCCATGGCTTTTGAGTTACACCATAAAGAATGTGCTCCTAAAGCTGTAAGGACGATTGGAACGTCTGTGCTGATTTTGTCAAGATCTGCCGCAAGAGGTCCACTCTCTCCATAACATCCGTCCTTCCAACCGATACCTTTGATAGAAGCCGCTTCCGGGTGATCTGCAACAAATTTCGCTACCATTCCAAGGTACTCATCATTAGATGTTCCACTATACATTCTCAAGTTGTAAAGTGCGTTAACTCCTCCGTAGTAACCATGTGCATGTCCATCGGTAAAGCTTGGCAATGCCATTCCATCCTCAGTACTTACAATTTCCGTCTTCTTGTTTATATATTTCTTTGCGCCAACCTTGCTGCCTACATAGATAAATTTACCATCCTTCACCGCTGCAGCTTCCACTACGCGGTTTCCCTTATCTTCAGTTTTTATTGTTCCTTCAATTACATAATCCGCAGCGCCAGTCACTTTTATGGCGCAAGTTGCCACTTTGCCACTATGCGCCCGTGCGATAACCTTGCAATCTCCAGCGCCTTTCGCAGTCACTTTGCCCGTGCTGCTGACAGATGCAATCTCACTGTTAGAAGATGTCCATATTACTTTTTTTGACAATACTTCTCTTGATGGAGTGATGGTCGCCTTAAGAGAAACTGTTTTGCCCAGTGCTATGGACTTGGATTTGAAATTCATCGTTACCCTTTTGACGTTCACATTTTTTTGAGCTTTTATTTTAATGGTATAAGTAAAAGAACTTTTCTTTGAACCCGACTTGGCCTGTACTTTGTAACTATAGACCTTGCCCACTTTAACCTTTTTATCTGTAAAAGATGTTCCCTCTACAGTTTTTAGTTTCTCGCCTCCCTTGTATATCACAAATTGGGACGCACCCTTTACTTTGCTCCACGAAAGCTTCACAGAATCTTTGGTTCCACTTCCATAAAACTCAGTCGGTGCATTTATGCTGGTCGCCGCATTTACTTGAGTGGCACCTGATATCATTGGTGTAAAAGTAAAAATAACAGCCACCATCAGAATCAAAGTTAATAATTTTTTCATAAGATCTCCTTTCTCAAAAAAACAAAAAATCAGCACAACACAATGGTTCGCGCTGATTCCATAAGAAGCGTACAAAAGTTGTCTTCTTCTTAAGCATCCAACTATATAACTGCTACACAATACCGATATATAACCCCAAGGATGACATACACCTCTCTTGAGATTCCTGAGTAAACGATACATCACTTGACTGTAGTTGTCAAGCCAGATTTTTGTTGCGATATGGTAAATATATGATAATGTCATTTCCGTATCTCTTACACAAAAAATAAGCCTGTTACACTTTTCTGTGCAGATAAATTGGTCGTTAATTGCAAAACTAAACGCAACTTTTTGTCTACTTTTACTTGTGCAAACTTGCATTTACTATTGCAAAGAGTCATTTTTGGATATACTTAATTCTGGTTGTCTGACCGGAATGGAGCATATCATGAGCAAGCACTTATCTTTGTCGGACAGAGCACTGATTGAACGCTGCCTTGTCCGAAATTTCACCTTCAACTCAATCGCCAGGTTGCTTGGACGTTCTTCATCCACCGTTTCACGTGAAATCCAAAAGCACCGTGCTTTTGCCAGTCGCATCGGCGATGGCAAGAACGAATGTCTCAACTATTTTGGATGTCTTCGTACGGACCTTTGTGGCGAGGCCCGCTCCACAGGCTGTTTTTCCAGATGCAAAACCTGCAAAGATTTCGACTGTCAAGCCTTGTGCGGCCAATTTGTCTCAGTTCACTGCAAGCTCCTTGAAAAGCCTCCCTATGTCTGCACCGGATGCCTTTCACAAAAGGCCTGCAGGAAAGATCATGCCTACTACTCCGCACATCGGGCCCATGCAGCTTACCTAACCACCCTGAAGGAAAGCAGAAAAGGGCTTCGAATCAGTCCACAAAAGCTGTCGGAAATTGGAATTCTCATTTCTCCCCTCATCATGAAGGGCCAGTCCATCAACCACATTTTCTCCACTCATGCGGATGAAATCGGCTGCTCCGAGCGAACCATTTACAAGTACATCGACTGCCGGGCTTTCGATGTCAGGAACATCGATCTTCCCAAAAAAGTCGCCTACCGGCAACGAAAAAAGCAAAAAGTGCTGACAAAACTGGAGTATCGCTGCCGCAAAGGCCGCACCTACGAGGATTTCAACCATTATCTCGGCGAGCATCCCGGTGTTTCCGTCGTCGAGATGGACACGGTAAAAGGCAAGCGTTGCAAAGGCAAGGTTATCCTCACCATGATTTTTCGGCAAAACAATTTTATGCTTATGTTTCTTATGGACGATGGCAAAATGAAAAGTGTTGAAGCTGTCTTCGACAAACTCACAAGCCTGCTTGGGCTTTCCTTGTTCCGCAAACTCTTCCCGATTATCCTCACCGACAACGGAGTCGAATTCAAGAACCCCGAAAACCTCGAATATTCGCTAAGCAACTGTCAGCGCACCCGGATCTTTTACTGCGACCCTCAGGCATCCTGGCAAAAGCCGCAGGTGGAGAAAAACCACGCCCTGCTTCGGCGAATCCTGCCCAAAGGCGTTTCATTCGACCCCTTATCTCAGGCGGACCTGAACGTGGTTTGTCGTCACATCAACAGCGTGGCAAGAGAGGTATTCGGCAACAAAACGCCGTTTCAACTCCTGCAAGGGAAAGACTATGGAAAACTGCTGGATTCACTTGATCTCTCACCTATTCCACCCGATGAGGTCATTTTGAAACCGGCACTACTCAAACGTAAGTAGCAGTATTTGGTCAGACAACCAACTGATATACCTGCGAAAAACGGGGTCGCGTTTACTTTTGCAAAAAACTTTAGCCCTGTTTGTTTGCTGTGCCTGTTTCATAGCGAATTCTAGCAGTTTCAATTGTATTTTACACGATTCCCGACCCAATTTCCGCAACAAATATGATCTATGGTGATGTTTTTTGATTTACGGTTGCTTTTAGTTTTTCATTTAACACAGATAAATTAAGTTTATGCAACCGATTCAAACTGACTGTTATACAGTTCTGCGTAAAACCCTCCCTTTTTCATGAGCTCATCATGATTTCCGCTTTCCACAATATCACCGTCTTTCATGACCAAAATCAGGTCTGCATTTTTGATGGTGGACAGGCGATGGGCAATGACAAAGGAGGTTCTTCCTTGGGTCAGTTGCTCCATGGCAGCCTGGACAATTCGTTCTGTCCGAGTATCCACCGAACTGGTGGCTTCGTCCAGTATCAGCAATGGTGCATTTTGAATCATGGCCCTTGCTATGGTAATCAACTGTTTTTGACCTTCGGAAAGGCTGGCTTTGTCACTAAGGATGGTATCATACCCATTGGGCAATGTCATAATGAAGTGGTGAAGTCCCATTTTCTTGCACGCGGAAACTACCTCTTCATCGGAAACGCCTTCTTTGGAATAGATAATGTTTTCTTTGATGGTTCCTTCAAAGAGCCAGGTGTCTTGAAGCACCATGCCAAACTGACTGTGGACATTTTCTCTTGGCACCTGCTGAATAGGCACGCCATCCACACGAATTTCTCCTCCGTCCAAGTCGTAAAATCTCATCAGCAAGTTTACCAGCGTGGTCTTTCCCGCACCGGTCGGCCCGACAATTGCAACCTCCTGTCCCGCCTTAATTTTGGCGGAAAAATTGCGAATGACCGGCTTGTCCGCCGTATATCCGAATTGAACATTTTCAAATTCAACATCTCCTCGAACCTGCATCAGTTGAGGTTGTTTTTCTGATTCATTTTCCAACTCAGGTTCACTTAAAAATTCAAAAACCCGTTCGCTGGCAGCGGCAGTTCGCTGCAGGTTATTCATAGATTGGGCGATTTGGGATAAAGGTTGAGTAAATAATCGGATATAGATCATAAAGGCCACAATGACCCCAAAGGTGATGGTTCCGTTCATTGCCAATACTGCTCCTACAACACAGACCGCCACATATCCAAAGTTCCCCACAAAATTCATGACAGGCATCATCAAACCTGAAAGGAATTGAGACTTCCATGCGCTTCGGTATAACTTTTTGTTGCTTTCTTCAAAAACTTCTTTGGATTCCCGACTGCCATTGTAGACCTTTACCACATTGTGGCCCGCATAATTTTCTTCAATATGTCCGTTGATTCTGCCCAATTCGTCTTGCTGTTCTTTAAAGTATTTTTGGGAATGTTTCATAATGAAAATCATAAGCCCCAATCCAATGGCGCTGGCGCCCATGGCTGTAAGGGCCAAAATCCAACTGTTAATCAGCATCATGGTCAACGATCCGACCAACATGGTGATGGCGGTAATCATGGTTCCCAGACTTTGATTCAAGGTCTGTCCAATGGCATCCACGTCGTTTGTCACCCGACTTAATACATCGCCGTAACTGGTGGAATCAAAGTATTTTAGAGGCAGACGGTTTACCTTTTGGGAAATGTCTGTCCGCATCTTCTTGGAAATCTTTTGGGTGACTGTCGCCATAATCAGGCTTTGCACATAATTCAATACAAATGCTGCCCCATAAAATAACACCAGCATCCACCCAATGTGGACAACCGCCGTCATATCGATGGACCCGACAATGGACTTTCCTTGAACCATAGCCGGTAGTCCATTCATGATTTCATTGGTCAAATCCTTTAACTTATCCGGTCCAATAATTTGAAGAACGGATCCGATCACCGCCGAAACCAAAGCGACCACAATAGCAGGGAGAAATTTTCTGCAATATCCCAGCAGTTTTGTCATGGTTGGCTTGAAATTTTTCGGTTTTTCCACCATGCCTCCCATGGGGCCGCCCCCAATAGGTCCCCGGGGTTGATGTTGTTTTTATTTTTTGTTCACTCATGATGCCAATTCCTCCTCGCTTAACTGTGATATGGCAATTTCTTTATATACCTTGCAAGTTTTCAAAAGTTCTTGGTGCCGTCCCTTGCCAACGATTTTTCCTTCATCCAGAACGATAATCTGATCTGCTTCCATAATAGTTCCGATGCGCTGTGCCACAATCAGACTGGTGGTTCCTGCCGTTTCTTTTGCCAAAGCAGACCGAAGGACTCGATCTGTCCGATAATCCAAGGCGGAGAAGCTGTCATCAAAGATAAACAATTCCGGATTCCTGCAAACCGCTCGAGCAATGGCAAGACGTTGTTTTTGACCACCGGAAATATTGGCACCTCCTTGGGCAATGTCCCCTTCATACTGGTTTTCCATACTTTCCACGAAGTCCCGTCCCTGGGCAATCTCCACCGCTCCCTCAATTTGAAGGGAAGTAGGGTTTTCTTTTCCGTTTTCACCATATGCCACATTGCTGTCCACCGTTCCCCGAAAAAGAACCGCCTTCTGTGGCACATAGCCAATTTTATTGTGCAGTGCCTCCTGGGCATATTCTTTTACATTCACTCCGTCCACAAGAATTTCTCCTTGGGAAGCATCATAAAACCTGGGGATTAAGCTGATCAAGGTGCTTTTCCCACTGCCGGTTGATCCGATAAACGCCACGGTTTCTCCTTTTTTTGCCGTGAAACTAATATCCTGCAATACGTAGTCCGATGCCCCGGGATATCGGAAACTGACATTTCGAAATTCAACCTGTCCTTCCATTCCTTCCATTCCCTGAGTAAGGTTCCCATCCAAAATGGTTGGTTGAGTCTCCAACACCTGGTTAATCCGCTTGGCGGATACAGAGGCTCGAGGCAACAAAATGAAAATCATTACCAGCATCATGAAGGACATGATGACTTGCACCGCATATGCCGAGAACACCACCATATTGGAAAACAAAGTCAATCGGTCCATGGCACTTGCTCCGTTGATTAAATAGGCCCCAATCCAGTAAATCGATAAGGTCAATCCACTCATCAACGTAGACATCATGGGCATCATAATCGCCATTCCCCGGTTGGTAAACAACTGGGTGCCGGTAAGTTCCTGATTTGCGGCTTCAAACTTATTTTCTTGGAAGTCCTCCGCGTTATAGGCTCGAACAACTCGAAGTCCGGTCAGATTTTCTCGGGTAACCCGAGTCAAGTTGTCTGTCAAGGTCTGCATCATTTTGAACTTGGGCATAACAAATATCATGATGGTCGTAATGACGACAATCATAATAGCCACGGTCACTCCGGTGGCGTAGGTCCATTCCAAACCTTTCCCGGCAATCTTTGTTACTGCCCAAACCGCCATAATTGGGGCCTTAATGGCCATTTGCAGCCCCATGGTAATGACCAGTTGTATCTGGGTAATGTCATTGGTGGATCGGGTAATCAGACTATCTGTTGAAAACCGATTGATTTCTTCCATGGAAAACGAATCCACTTTTGAAAACAACTGACTTCTGATTTGCTGTGAAAACGCTGCGGCAATCCGGGCTGCAAAAAATCCCACAATAATTGCGGCTGCCAAACTTCCCAAAGCGCAAAGCAACATATATCCACCGGCTGTCCAAATTTCTGACATTTCACTGCCCGGCGTCTGGGTGAGTCTTGTGATTTCTGACATATAGTCGGGGAGTTTCAAATCCAACCACACTTGGATTACAATAAACACCAAGCTGATTAACACTTGAGCCCACTCTTTTCCTCTCATACGTTTGATTAATTTAAACATTCTTTCACTCCTTTTGCTAACGATATTTTATTCTAACAGTGTTAGGTATTTGGTTAAAAATCTAGCAGTTGCAACGTGGCAACTGCTTTTTATATTCCTCTACATGAAATCTTCCGGTGTTTTTGCCGCCAGTCTCTTCATGATTCGCACCAACTCTTTGGCATCGTCTTCTCCTAGGTACTTTAGCATCTTTGTGGTAATCCCCATAATCATCTTGTAATGTTCCTCCACATGCTTCTGCCCGGCGTCCGTCAATTTAATCAGGATTCTTCTCCGATCAGTAACATCAATGGTGCGAGTAATCATCCCTTTGCTTTCCAAATTGTTCAGGGCCGCTGCAATTCGAGCGGTGCTGATGCCCATCTCATTGCTGATTTCGCTGGGGATGGAATCCCCTTGGTGATGTGAAACATAGAACAGGATAAAATGTTCTCCCTGCATGGAGTCATTCAAATGCTTCTGAGTCTTCCGCTTGCGCATTTGGTTCATCAACTCCATAAATTCTTGGGCTAGTTTTTCGTAATCCACTTTGTCACCTTTTTTTCGGTATTTTACTAACAGTGTTAACTATATCTTGTGTTAGTTATTTTGTCAATGGGGTTTTTTAATATTATGGGAAAATCAGTTTCCCATTACCCCTGTACACAATCTCTCAGCTAGAGTAAAATAATATGTATCTACGCAGGCCATATCCCCACACCACAGCAGGAGGAAATCATGGAAACCATCAGCGACCAAAGTTTTATTGGAATACTTGAATCGGACAATCCGGAAATATTGGTGGAAAAAATAATGCCATTCAACGAGCTAATGATGAATTACCAATGTGCATTGCGGGAATTGGAAACCAAGCTACAAATTCTCAATCAAGAGTTTCTGGCTACCCAAAATCGCAACCCCATCGAAAATATTAAAACCCGGGTAAAAACGCCGTTGAGCATTATCAACAAATTAAAAGCCCGAGAGATCCCTATTTCTGTGGAAAACATGGAAGAAAATATTTTTGACATTGCCGGTGCCCGAGTTGTCTGTTCCTTTCCGGAAGACATCTATACCATTGCCGGTTTTCTTCAGCAACAAGATGACATTCGGGTCAAGGTGATTAAAGATTATATCAAAAACCCAAAACCAAATGGATACAGAAGTCTCCATATGATTATAGAAATTCCTATTTTTTTATCTGACAAAAAGAAATGGATGGCTGTGGAAGTGCAGTTCCGCACCATCGCCATGGATTTTTGGGCCAGTCTGGAGCACAAACTGAAATATAAGAAAAACATAAAAAACGAGGAAGAGATTTCCCAGGCCCTTTTGGAATGCGCCCAAACCATCAGTGAAATGGATCTTCGCATGCAGGAAATCAGAAACATGATTGACATCGAAAGTTAGGATTGGATTCGTACAACCTATTTTTCTTCCGTTACTATTCCATTGGGGAGATTTTGTGCCCCTTCTTGAACAATGTCCAGCGGCCATTCATAACTAAGGCGAGCTAGTAATACTGAGCGGCGATAGTAGAAGATACACCATCAGCAAGAAGAATAATAAGATAATGCTCCAGCGAATCACCATTTTCTTCGTAATCTTTTCTTCAGGAGTCCTGTTCCGCAATACCAAAACCACCGTATCGATAATATCCAACAAAAAAAGTAGTTGTGCGATTACATGAAGCACCATCTTGCCTTTGGTAATTTGACCGCATTTTTTTTGGTACGCAAGATAACACATGCCATAACCCGAGGTACAGATCATAATCACATATGTCATTCCAATAGCCATAAGAAAGAGTAGTGGAATCGGAGTAAAAATAATGAATCCTCTGGAAACAACAACCATAAGTAGTGCCAATAAGATAAAATACAAAAAGTTGGCTAAGAAGAACGGGATACTAGCCAATTTCATCCGCTTCATCCCAATGCGAAGTCCTATATTATCGTTACTCTTCAAGAAAACAATGGCACGTTTCCAATGAAATGCGCTAATTATGATAATCAAAATCAAGGATCCCAAAGATAAAAGAAACCAAATCGCATACATCGGAATTACAAAGTACGCAAAGTTTTCAGACCTGCCGCCAATCAATGCCATCGGAATAATGCTAATGGACGCTAGGAAATTAACAAACAGAAAAATATAAAACCACCTAAACTTTAACATATCTTCTTCCTCCAACAAAAAAGCACACCAAAAGTGCACTTTCAGAAATCTCATATTTCTTTAGCATATCCAAACCCTAATCTCATAAATCGCCTTGTTCATATCCGCAAATATTTTGGGAACTGTCTTCAAAGTATAGTTTCTCAATTCCCCCCGTGGGTATTGCTTTCACTATTTTTTCTACAGACTCGTCATCAAGGGTCTCTAGATACTCAATTAAAGATGCCAGTTTTTCATATGCCAAGATGGGAAACAACACTGCATCAGGTTGGTTGTTTTTAAATACAAATACCTTGCCGACACTATCCGCCTTTTCTCGACAAGCCTTATAATTTTTCGTTATTTCTGAGTTAGAGACAATCGCTTCTGTTGAAATGTTCATTTAATGTACCTCAACTTCTTTCTTAATTGTAGGCTTAGCATATATTTATTCATACAATAAGTCAACATATTATACTACCAATAGTATAAATAATTAATAGTATAATATGTTGTAAGATAGCGGCTGCGCCATAACAAAACGAAAAAAATCTTACCGTCGTTTCCAATAAGCATCCGCTTCTGTTTCCATCTTCCGGAGTCGCGTGTAGTAATCCGGGAATTCATTTAGGTGGGCTAAGGCAATTTTAGCGGTTGTAAGGGGATCGTCATCTGTTACGTTGGTTACTGGATCTACCTTTCCATGTTCAAGTTCGACATCCATTCCGCTGCGGAATTGTTCCACATCAAATTTTTTCCAATGGATTCCAAGTTTTTCACCATATGTGATTGCTTGTTTTGTAGTAAACTTTTTATTTTCTGGCATAATGATACATCTCCTTATTTTCTTTTGATAGAATGTTGAGAAACAGTTTGGAAATCTTAGGATCAAATTGGGTGCCCGAATTTTTTCTAATTTCTTCTATGGCTTCCCCACTGGTCATTGCCGCCCGATAAGCCCTATCATTGGTCATGGCATCAAAGGAATCAGCGATGGCAACAATTCGTGATAAAAGGGGGATTTTCTCCCCAATCAGTCCTTGGGGGTACCCTTTACCATCCCACCTTTCGTGATGGCAAAGGATATAGTTTGCAATGGGAAATAACTCAGAAGTCGCTTGGGCGATTCGATAACCCACTTCCGGGTGTTTTCTCATCTCCACCCATTCCTTATTACTTAACTTCCCTGGCTTGGATAAGATATCAACGCCTATGCCCATTTTACCAATATCATGTAAGGTAGATAATAATTCAAGTTCGTTCAGTTGATCATCGGATAATGACAATGCCACTCCCATTGCTTTTGATAGCTGAATGATTCTCTCTGCGTGTTCTTCTGTTTCCTGACTTTTCTCAAACATAATCGCCTTTATTGAGGCGATGATTGAACTGTGAGCACTTTTGCTTTCCAATAACTTGTGCTTCGACATCGATTCTTCTGCAACCATACAAACGTTGTCCATGTTTTCAGCTTCTGTATATTTGGTTCCATGCCCTAAGGAAATACTTGGGCAAATCGACGTGCCATCCAATACATAATCTTTACACGCATCAGAAACGCAGGCGCATACTAATTTAACTGATTTACTATCTGTTTTTGGAAGCAATATCCCAAATTCATCACCTCCAATTCTTGCAACAATATCTTTCTCCCTACAGCAATCTTTTAGGATTTTAGAAATTGTAACAAGGACTTCATCTCCCTTGCAGTGCCCAAAGCCATCATTAACCAGCTTCAACCCATTAATATCCCCTATAATAACAGAAATCGGCAACTGTCTTGCGGCGTCCAGATGCTTTTTCTCTTCTTCAAAATAAATACGATTATAAAGATTTGTTAAGTAATCATGATGGTTTATATATAGGATTTCCTTGTTTTGTAATGCCAGTTCTTTGTTGGCAAGAACCAGTTCATTTGTCCGTTTTTCTTTTTCTATGCTCTCTCTGGTTTCTTTAAGTGCCCTTTCAATGGCAAATATCAACCGCCCCAATTTGTCCTTTGAAACATAGTCTGTTGCCCCTCGTTTCAAAAGTTCCACCGCTACTTCTTCCCCAATATACCCGGATACACAGATAAATGGTGTGTTTGGACAGATTGATTTTGCATGATCCAACGCTGCAAAACCATCAAAACCCGGCAAGGTAAAATCTGCAAGAATCAGGTCATATGTTTTTTTTGAAATGGCTTCAATGAACGCTTCCTGCTTAATGACGATGTCTATACAGATTTTGGGGTTAAAATTCTCCCGCAGATGTTCAACAATCAGCTCTGCATCCATTGTAGAGTCTTCCAACAAAAGTACTTTTAATTGATTTTTTTCTTTATTTGTATTTTTCATACCAACACCTTATTCCGTCGGCAACTCATTAATGATTGCCCAAAAGATTCCAATCTGTTTGACAATTTCCACTAAAGCTTCAAAATCAAGAGGCTTCACTACGTAGGCATTGACCCCTAAGTTATACCCTTTGATTAAATCCTCTTCTACTCTGGAGGAGGTCATCATAATAATGGGAATACGTTTATATCGGATATCCTTTTTCACGATAGATAAAAATTCCAGGCCATCCATTCTCGGCATCTTTAAGTCAAGAAGAATCATACTGGGATTCGCCGATTTTCGCTCTATAAAAGCGCCTTCTTTGTTTAAATATTCCAAGGCCTCCACCCCATCACCGGCCGTTACCACCGGATTAGCAATGTTGTTTTCTTTTAGTGCTTCCAACGTCAGCTCAAGATCCAATGAATTATCTTCCACATATAGGATTGTTCTCAGTTCCATGGTTATTCACCTTTCATTCTATTTAGGAGCGTAAAATAAAAGGCTGCCCCCGTCACCAACTTTTGCCTCTGCCCAGATTTTCCCTCCATGTCTAGCAATAACCCTTTGCACCGTGGCCAAGCCAATCCCCGTTCCTTCATAATCTTCGCGACTATGCAACCGCTGAAATACAGTAAATAATTTGGATGCATAACTCATGTCGAAACCTGCACCATTATCCTTAATATAAAATATGGTGCCCCGTTTCGTCTGCTCTGCTCCAATGGTGATGACTGCCAACTCTTTTTTTCTGGTAAATTTCACTGCATTTTCCAACAGATTTCCCCACACAGATTTCATCATATCAAGATCTCCAAAAACCAAGGGCATTGGGCCAATATGAAACACAATTCTATGTTCCACATCCTCCTCTTGAATTGGTTTAATGTAGTCTTCCACAATCGTGTTCATATTGAGGATGCTTTGATTCATTTCTATTCTTCCGGTTCTTGAAAATTGAAGCAATCCATCAATCAGCTCCCCCATGTTTTTGGTGGCATTAGATATATTCTCCAGATACTGCCTGCCATCAGCAGGGAGTAGGTTTATGTATTTTTTCACCAAAAGAGCATCGTAGCCGATGATATGTCTAAGCGGGGCTTTTAGGTCATGGGAGATGGAGTAAGAAAGGGATTCCAACTCTTTGTTGGCAGATTCCAGCTGGGCGGTTCTTTCCATGACCCGGTCTTCCAATTGATCGTTGAGAACTTCAATCATTCCCTTTTGTTTCACCAATTTTTTGTTGGCAATCAACAGCTCCGCTGCCCGCTTTTCTTTTTCAACATTTTGAAAAAGAAGTTCTTTATTTGCAATAATCAGTTCAGCGGCACGATCCGCCTTTTCCCCGGTTTGAAACGCCAATTCCTCATCGGCAATGACTAATTCCGCAGCACGATCCGCCTTCTCGCCCGTTTGGTAGACCAACTCTTTGTTGGCCACGGTTAGCTCAGCTGCTCGCTTATCCTTCTCTTGATTTTGCTTTTTCTGTTTTATAGTCTTAAGCGCTGATTCACAAATCATGCTAATGAATTCGTCAAAAAAATTCAAATACTTTAATATGGTTTCTTTCTTATACACGGGACACGCTTCAAGGGCCGCTATGTATTTTTCTTTATCAAACCCAAACTCCTCTGCTTGTTTTAAAAAATAATCTTTGTCCGGTTTTTCAAAAAAGAATTGTCCGATAAACAAGTTGCCTACATGAATTTCGTCAATGATAATTGGAGTTGCCCCATCCACCATGCCGTTCTGGCAAATATAAATAGAGTGCTTTTTATTTTTCTTTATTGAATTGGCTAATATTGTATCGCTCTGAAAACATCGTTCTGCGGACACGTTATTCTTTCGATGAAACTCTGTGCAAATGCTTTGCCATCCCACCCCATGGAGAACAGTCCCTTCCATGTCTACAATAAAATTGGCAAGTCCTGTTGCCAGATAAAAGCGCTCCAACAGGCTGGATAATTTTTCGATTTCCAGAATTTCTTTTAGTTCCCTAACGTCTTCTAACATGTTGGTCACATCTTTCTAAATAAAAAAAACGACCATATTTATTGGGTCGCAATATTAGCTATATTGGAAATAAGGAAGCAATGTAGCAGTTGAATTTCATCTTCGAAAAGTTTTGAATTTTCTAACTTTAGTATACCACAGCTTCTGTTGATTGTATATGACTATCCTAAAATGCATTTGGTAGCACTCAGAAACATGATTGACATCGAAAGTTAGGATTGGACTTCCCAGTTTTAGGGAAGTCGCAAAATCATTTGTATTGTGGGATTGCTTTTTCCATGGTATGAATTAATCTCAAAATATTGTCCATGGCAACCCTCAGATTTTTCCTACAGTCCTTTTGTATTTGGTTGTAATCCGCCGCACGAAGGTTGGTACTAAAAATAGCATCGACCCCTAGACCATAGGCCTCTTCAATGTCGTCTCCTATTTCCCCCACTACAGCAAAAACCGGCACGCCAATTTTCTTTGCCCTTTTGGCGATTCCAATCACCACTTTTCCGTTTAGTGTTTGTTTGTCCAGTTTTCCTTCACCGGTAAAAATACCATCACAGCCCTGCAGCTTTTCCTCAAAAGAAACCACATCCAGTACCACATCGATGCCTCTTTTGATTTCTGCCCCGAAAAATGCTTTGGCGCCGCCACCCATTCCGCCTCCGGCGCCGGCACCCTTTTCTCGACTAATATCAACTCCAAGGGAATCTTCAATGGTTTTTGAAAGCAGGCACAGTTGTTGATCCAACATCTTGACCATTTTTTTGTCGGCACCTTTTTGAGGTGCAAAAACATAAGCGGCACCATTTTCTCCAAACAAAGGGTTGTCTACGTCACACATTACGGTAATTTGACACGACTTTAATTTTTTTTGGGTCTCCCTATTGTCAATATCCACAATTTGTCCCAAGGTACTTCCTGTGGGGATGAATTCCTCACCGTTTCGATTAAAGAATTTTGTTCCCAAGGCAGCCGCAGCCCCTGTGCCTCCATCGTTTGTACAGCTTCCGCCCAACCCCAAAATGATTTCCCGGCAGCCTCTGCTGATGGCATTTTCCATTAACTGTCCCACACCATAAGTTGACGCCTTTGCCGGATTCATGGCTCCTCTTCCGTTTAACAACCCTGCAACCGATGCCATTTCAATAATTGCAGTCTCTCCTGAAATGCCATAATATGATTGAATTTCCTGAAAGTACGGGTCTTGAACTTTTTGACAAATCCGTTCTCCCCCTAAGGCCTCCAGAAAGCAATCCACCGTCCCCTCGCCCCCATCCGCCACGGGAATTGTCACCACTTGGCAATGGGGGAAGTGCTTAAGGATTTCTGCTTTCATAATGCTGCAGACCTCCATGGAAGACATGGTTCCTTTGAATGAGTCAGGAATTACGAGACACTTATTCATTTTTTTCTCCTTCTCAAATGCACGAGTTCATTGTCCTTTCAGAACTTCACGTCTGTTTCCATGCCACAAGCCTTTGCAGATTTTTTGAAATAATCTATTAATAGAAAATCCAGATCCCGGTCACTGATTTTTTGTTTTATTTCTTTCAAATAGCTTTGAGCAAGGCGCAGACTTTCCTCGTTGGCATAAGCAGAGAATTTTTTTAATTCATTGATGTTGCCATCATAGCTTTTTCGAAGCAAATTTACCTGCTCAATAAATTGATCCTCAAGTATGCCAAATCCTTCTCTCACCTTTGGAGAAAACTCACCGTAGTTTAAAGCGATATATCTTTCCAATTCAACAAATGTCCACCACTGACTTCTCTGATCATAGGTTGTTCCTGCATACTGTACATCTTCCGGCAACCAACCGATATTGAAATAGGGTCTAAAAACAGAGCAACAAGGAGGTGCCATGCTTCCCCAATATATAAATTTAAATGGATCCGGTCCATGGTCGTTTAGTTCACACACGACGCTGGCCGCTGTGATGCAACCCTCCATTCCACCGGCATGACAGCAGATTGTAGGCATTTTAGCAGCGGCAATACTATAGGGCAAAACACCTGTCATTTCCGACGTATAATGATCTCGTAACATGTTCATCATCCCTTTCACCGAAACGGGATTTTGCTCATTCAATAGTTGGTGCTGTCTATAATATCTAAAGTATCCTTCGGCCCAACTATAGTCTCCATCACTGTTGGTAAAGGCAGCAGCCATATTGATTTTTTCATTGGAAGGTGCCCATCCCTTTTCAATAACGCCCTGTAGCGTTTTAGCTCCAATCAAGTCATAATCACTTCCAATGCTATAGCAATTTGACAAGTGCCCGGTAGTATTCACTTTTTTTGCCGCCCAATATCGTTGACAGGATTCAAACAAATAGGCCTCTTTCCCATCTGCGATAATAAAATTGGCATTAAAGTACTGCACCCTCACTTCAGGGTCTCCCCCGGTGCCATAGGTTTCCAGCAGGTGACCGATTACTTCCACTGCTTTTGCCGCGGAATCAGCCCGTTCAAGGGCAAGTCTTAATAAATCCATGCCAATCAGCCCTGGGGTAGTTTCCGGTAATTCTCTTCCTGCCACCGCCTCATTTCCGATGATGACACCCCATTCATTCACTCCATGCTCAAATCCAAAGATGTTTCCAGGTCTAGATCCAATACAACCGTAGGTATGCTTTTCCTGTGGGATACTGGCGAAGGTGCACTTGACCATGGTTCCTTCTGCATAATCTTTGGCCGGGAAATAACAAAGGGGTTGTGGTTCATTGATGGCCCTATCACTATTTTTTCCAAAAATAACGCTCTTGGTCTTGGTTCCACTGCCAACGGCAACCAAAGTTGAGCAAGAACGGATATTCATCCTGTCTAACATGTTATCCTCCATCCATTGTAACCAATCTATTGTCACTTGTAGTTACATTATAATTGCCTTTGCCTTTGGATACCATATTTTCAAAAATAAAAACCTCTCGTTTTTTTTGGTACACATACTATAATTTCAACCAAATGCCCTATGACTTCATAAGAAATGATGATATACTGATTCGTAGATGCATACGGTTCTTTTCGCGGAGGGAAAGGTCATGTTTTTGAATAAAGAAATTGCCGGGAAAATCATTGAGGAAGTCAGCAAAGTTGTTGATTATAATATTAACATTATGGATGAACAAGGTCTTATTCTCGCCAGCACCAACCCAGAAAGGCTGAATACGTTTCACGAAGGTGCTTTTCTGACCATTAGTCAAAACCTGAAAGAGTTAAAGGTCTACAAAGCAGAGGAATATGCGGGTTGTCAAGAAGGCATTAACCTGCCCATTGTCTTGGATAAAAAAATTATCGGCGTCATTGGAATTACAGGGGAAGTGGATGAAGTCATCCTATACGGAAAAGTAATCAAAAAAATGACGGAAATTCTTGTGGAAAATTTGTCTGCCAAAGAGCAGCACAATATTATGGAACAATCCAAATTGCTGTTTATCAATGAATGGGTCTCCGGGGAGTTGGAAAGCCGACATGCTTATTTTGAACAAAACGCAAAACAATATGGGATAGACATGAATTCCGGTTTCACCATGGCCGTATTCAAAATTTTGCCCAAGGAACCGGGAGATTATTTGGACTATAGAGAAATTGGTAAAGTAATTTCCTTTATCAACGAGAACTTAAATCAAAAGAAAATGCTGTTTTCTTCTAATTCCAATACCGGCTTTGTCATTTCATCCGGAACAGACGATACCCATCTGTTACAAAAATTGATTCACTTATCAGAAAAAATATCCGCACATTTCCCTTGTTACGTTATAGGCGGCGTGGGCTGCACCTATCCTGAATACCGAGACCTTCCAAAATCATATGGGGAGGCAATGAAAGTAATGAACTATTATCTTGGGGCCGACCCGGGAATATATTGTTATGACGACAACATTATTTCTCTAATGTTGGATGAAATTCCCCAAGTATACAAAAACCAATGTATTCTTCAGATTTTTGCCGGGTGCACCCAAAAAGAAATCATAGATTTCTCAGATTTTATTATTGCTTACTATGAGAATAGCGGATCCATCAATAAGATTGGAGAGCAACTATATATTCACAAAAATACAGTTCAATACAAAATAAACAAAATTCTCACCCGTACCGGATTAGACCTTCGAATTCATCAGGATATGTTGGCATTGCTTCTCGCTGCTCATTTTCATAAAGGCTTCCATTAAGCCTTATCATACATGCATGCATATGGCCAGCCACCCGTTCACTTCTTGGTTTTCATTTACAAAATAAGAGACCGAACTTTTCATTAAGTCGGTCTCTCTCTTTTTAACTATTTTAACTTCTCTGCCCCATGCTTACTCGTCTAATTTCAGGTCAGGAGGCAATTTCCTAAAGAAGTTTGTGGTCGCTGCCAGGTAAATGGTTCCTACCGCAAGCCAGACAAACCCCAAAATCTTAGAGTGAATGTCCAGATTCATCCAAATCAAGAAGCACACAGCGGCGCCAATGATAGGTGCGATGAAATTACGGAAAATATTGACAAATCCTGTTCGTTCTTTCTTTCGAATGAAATAGTGGAAGACAACACTGAGATTCACCAGGATAAATCCCAGCAAAGCGCCAAAATTAATTAATGATGCTGCAGTGCCAAGATCCAAGAACAAAGATGTAAGGCAGATGCAACCCACCAACACAAGATTCAATGTGGGCACTTTGTATTTAGGATGAACATATCCAAAGAATTTTTTGGGTAAAGCCCCATCTCTTCCCATTCCAAAGAGAACTCTAGCCCCGGCTGATTGAGAAGCAACGATGCATGCAAGATTGGAGATGCTGTATATTGTTATAAATGCATAACTTAGAACACTTCCACCAATTTTCACCATTAATTCCTGAGCGCCGCTATCTACAACTTTGAATTCGTTCCACCCTAAAGGCCATGCAAGTTGCATCAAATATGACAGGCCAATGAAGAAGACGCCTGCACCCAAACAAATAATCAACGTGGCCCGTCCCAGATTCTTTTCCGGATTAATGGCCTCTTCGGCCATGGTAGAGACTGCATCAAAGCCAAGGAAAGACAAGGCTAAGATTGACGCACCTGATAATATTATCCCCCATCCCATTTCAGGTTTATTAAATTCTGTGGCATTGAAAACAGCGTTCATATCGAAGAAGGTCGCGGCACCGTTTCCGGTGACCAGCCACTTGGCAATAAAAATAATGAAGCCAACTGCAAAGACGATTTGAAGTAATATAACCGTGTTGTTTACAATAGCGGTTACTTGAATTCCAAAGAAATTAATTCCTGTTGCAAGAACCATCAACAGAATAATCCAAACCCATGATGGCACACCGGGAAAGTATGGCGCAAAAAAGATTGCTCCCAGCAAACAACAAATCATTGGAATCAACAGGTAATCCATTAAGATAGCCCAGCCTCCCAAAAACCCAATGTGGGGATTGATGGAGCGTTGGGTATAAGAATATGTTGACCCGGCAATGGGATATGCCGCCGCCATACGTCCATAGCTTAATGCCGTAAACAACATTGCGACTGTCGCTACAATATAGGATAAAGCAAGCATTCCATGGGTCATGCTAGAAACAAGTCCGTAAGTGCTGAATATGGTGGTCACTGACAAATATGCAAAGCCAAAAAAAACCAAGGAGCTTAAAGGCAATGCCCGTTTCAGTGATTGCTCATACCCAAATTTTTCGATACTGCCATTGGTATCCATGTTATTTTCCTCCCATCATTTATACATCTTGATTGAATATGCAATCTTAAGAACGCCTTCATTATACTGGTATAAAATGGGGAATACTATATTTCCAGAAATAAAAAAATGGTATCAAATTTGTTACTTGTACCATTTTTTTACTTGATAATGATGATTTGGATATTCTTCTATCTGCCACAAACATCCAGGGCCAATGCAGCAAATACCCTGACCCCGTAGGCCAGTGCATCTTCATCAATGTCTAAAATCCCACTGTGAAGTCCTCCTGTTTCCCCTTCCGGGCGACGGCATCCCAACACAAACATTACCCCAGGGATTTCTTCCTGATAGTAAGCAAAATCTTCCGAGCCCATGTGGGGGCGCTGAATAACAAGAACATCTTCCGGGTGGTCCAATGCCTTTTCGGCCGCGTCAATCACTTCCTTTGTCAATGCCGCATCATTATTGACCGGAGGGAACCCTTCAATAAATTCCACTTCGGCGGATCCGCCCATCCCTTCCGCGGTATTTTCCGAAATATTTTTCATCCGCTCTCGAATCATCAACTTATTGCTTTTTTCGATGCAACGCAGCATACCGCTCATTTCAACATAATCGGGGATGACGTTTACCGCCTCTCCCCCGCCGATTTTGCAAATGGAAAACGTGGCTACATCAAAGGGGCTGATATTGCTGCCTAAAATCGTATTGAGCCCATTGATAATTTGTGCTGCTATCACAATGGCGTTGACCCCCGTCTCAGGTTCAGAGGAATGAGCGCCGGCACCATGAACTTTGATATAAAACTCATCATCTGTAGCCGAAAGGTATCCGGAGCGCACCCCGATGGTCCCTGTGGGAAGGTCCGGCATCATGTGCAGTGCAAAGATTCCCTCCACATCAGGGTTTTTTAGTACACCATCATTGATGATGCACTTCGCGCCTCCGTTGGCCTCTTCTCCGGGTTGAAAAATCAGTTTGATGGTTCCTTTTAATTTGTCTTTCATTTCTGAAAGCAACAGTGCGGTTCCCAACAACACCGCCATATGCCCGTCATGTCCACAGGCATGCATCACACCCACCCGCTTTGACTCAAACGGCAATCCGGTTTCCTCTAGAATCGGCAAGGCATCCATATCGGCGCGAAAGGCAATCACCGGCCCGGGAATGCCCGTTTCCAACATGGCAACAACCCCGGTTCCGCCAATTTTTGTTTTGACTCGGTAACCCATGGTTTGAAGTTTTTCGGCAATATAAGCTGATGTTTCAAATTCTTCAAAACTTAGCTCCGGATACTGATGAAAATGTCTCCGAAATTCCAGAATCTGTTTTATGTGCATTGATGTTAACCAATCCTTCATTGCTTCCTCCACTCCTTGATTTACAGAGATTCCAATCTTGCCAATAATTCTTCCGTTGTCTCCGAGTTGGCATAAATCTTTTGAATCCCCTGCAAAGCTTTTTCATGCCTTTCCTGGCTCATGGCTCCCATAGCATCTTCTATCATATCCACTTCATAACCAAGATCTGACAAATCCCTTACTGAAGTGCTGACGCATTGATCCGTGTAAAACCCAACTACGATGACACTTTTGATATGTAGATTTCGCAAAATTCGATCCACCGGCGTACCAATATGAATGCCGGAGCAAGTTTTTTTCAAAACAATTTCTCCTTCGGCAGGTGCTGCTTCCTCACAGAATCCGGAAGAGGCCGAGCCCGGTGGATAAAACATGCCGGCGCTACTGTGAAGTCTCCCCGTATCTTTGGCATCCGGCAAATACGATTCAATTTTAATGTGGATGGGTCTGATGCCTTTCACCCTGCATTTGGCGAGAATCTTTTGGATATTGGCCAGTGCCTTGTCAGTGTTTTCTCCCAATTGGTCCAAGGCAGGCATCAAGGGTTCCACATCAATGCCCATGGCTTTGTACCCTTCCACAAAGTAACTTTTTTTGACACAGGTCTGGGCATCAATAATAATGAGGGCGGTATCCTCTCCGCTGATGGGAACCGGTTGGGCATAAACCGATGTGCCCAAGGTGCCATAATATCCTCTGACAAATTCATCCAAGATTTTGTTGTTGTCCATGTGATTTCCTCCGTTTCATTGTCTGGCATTAAGTAATACCTGTATAACAAGCAATCTTTGTGCCAAAGGATATGTCAAAGGATTTTTCCGGGAAAGTCGCCTTATTCCCCTTATATTTCGCCTTGCGAAAGGTGGGTTTAAAAAGCATTTCGCAACTTCTTGCCGCAGTTACTTGCATTTTCGCAATTTCTTGCAGCGAATCAGATTCCCAGTTTCTTGCACTTATAATATAGGGTCCGCACCGGAATGTCCAAAAGAACAGCCGCTTTATTTTTGTCCCCGCCTGTTTGCTCCAATGCACTTTGAATACAGTTTCGCTCCGTTTGTTCCACAGCCTTGTTGATTTCTTGGGGCAAAATGCGCGCTTCTTTGTTTTGTCTCTCCTTTTTATTGTGCTGTTCGCCGCCAAGGGCAGCTTCAATTTCGCCGGCGGTCAATTCTTCGTCTTTGGGTCCTTGGTTGATTAAAGCTCTGGAAAGCACATTTTCCAGTTCCCGCACATTGCCGGGCCATGGTTTTTCACGCAAAAGCCGAAGGCCTTCCCGGTCAATACGCTTAATACTGCGCTCATAAAAATCATTGTACTTATCTATTAGGTATATGGAAATATCCGCTATGTCTTCTGCTCTCTCCCGTAATGGCGGAATATACAAAGGGAAGACGTTAAGTCGGTAGTATAGGTCCTCGCGGAAAGACCCGTCTTCTATCATTTTTTCCAGAGGTTTGTTGGTGGCGCAAATAATCCGAACATCCACAGAAATCGCTTCGGTGGCGCCAACCGGCATCACTTCCCGCTCTTGCAATGTCCGAAGCAGTTTGACCTGCATTCGGGGAGAAATGTCTCCAACCTCATCCATAAACAAGGTGCCTCGATCCGCTTCTTGGAATAGGCCTCGTTTCCCCCCGCGCTGGGCGCCGGTGAATGCCCCCTCCTTGTATCCAAATAATTCACTCTCCAAAAGCTCTTCCGGAATGGAGGAGCAATTGATTTTGACAAATTTCTCGTTTCTTCTGGGACTGGCATTGTGAATGGCATTGGCAAAAATTTCTTTCCCCGTTCCGCTTTCTCCCCGTATAAGAATTGTGGCAGGAGTCACCGCCGCCACCTTTGCCGTGGCGATGACTTTTAAGAGTCGCGGATCTTTACCAATGATATCCTTAAAGGAATATTTCGTTTGTACTGTTCGCAGTTTTTGGTTCAGCCTATCCAGTTCTCGGCGAAGTCGATTGATTTCAGAAATGTCATGGTACACCACCACTCTGGCCCACTTCTCACCATCCAGATATACATCCTTGGCATCTTCCACAATTTCCGTGCTACCCCGTTTGACCATCAGCTCATACAAAGGATTTTCGTACACGACTTTGTTATTCTTGTCCAATATGCAAATCGCATCAGAGGTCGCTCTGAGCAACGGCTTCAGGTCTTCAATTTTTTCTTCTAAATTTGTGGTCGTCATGGATGGTCCTTTCCAATTGTACAGGCTATGCCATGATTGCAAAAACTTGCAGCAATATTTTACGTCTACATCGTGTATCAATTTCACAAAATTGTCAAGAAAAAAGTAGACCACAAAATTTGCAGCCTACGGATGGTACTCCTTCTTCTCATTGTTATTTGTAAATATCTTTTCTGTGCCCAACAGCAATAATGAGAATGACTATCTTCTCATCGTCAATTTCTGCAAGCAGCCGATAGTCGCCGATACGATATCTCCATTGCCCAAATCGGTTTGCTACAAGAGGTTTCCCATACTGCCTTGGATTTGAACAGCCCACAAGATTTTTTTCTATCCATGCCAAGATAAACTTTCGGGTGTATTGATCCATTTTTTGAAGGTATTTGACGGTATCCCCGGTGTATTCTACTTTGAACTTCATTCGACTTGCTCCAACAGTTGGCACACTTCTTCATGGGAATATGTAACCGGATTTTGTCGATATCTTTTGATTGCTTCATCATAAACTCGCAAATCATGCTCATCTTCGATGCGCTCCAAAACAGCTTGGCGTACAAGTTCCGAAACAGATATCCCATGTAGTGCCGCATAACTTTTAAAGAGTTGGGTATCCTCTTCCGTCAGTCTTAATGAAATTGTCATAACATCGCCCTCCTTGATGTAATACATTGTATTACATCAAATTTGAAAAGTCAACAAAAAAGAATTTCCCGGCATAGTTTTAGGAAATTCTTTTTATAAGGTCTTCATCTTTCAGTGTGGAGTTGGATAAAATATATGTCCAGAGGGACAAGCGACCTCCCATGGATTTTGGTCTCTATTCATATGAAATTACAATGCTCCGTGGTCGTTTTTCGACGCATACCAGATTGAAAATTATTTGCAACAGTACCTTATTTGCTTTTGTGTATCACTCTATGGACGCATCATATAACACTCCTCATATATCCTCCGTACCAAGTTGAAAAGAAAAATAGTCTGTTTTTCGCGCCCATTTCTTTAAAATGCTTTCAATTTCATATTCTTGATTTTTTTTGAAAAATATCTCTAATGTTTCACCTGAACTAATAAATACCATCTTCTTCAGGTCACTACCATCCATATAGAAAAAACCATAGTTTTGTTTCTTTAACATTTGGGCTAAAAACTCCAATTTAACACTTATCTCCTCTTTAGAAGCAATCGTTTCAGAAACATATTCTTTTTTCAACCGAGATACTTCATTCTTTAATACAATTTCTTCATTGTTCTCTTTGATGTCCCACAAAAAATCTGCCACTTTATCTGACCTATAAACAAAAAAATCATCCGATGCCAAAAACCACGATTTTAAACTTCTTTCTTCCCGTAAATCTACTACATCAATTTCACTCCAATACTTTATATCCACGTCGCATAATCTTTTTTGATTATCAACAAGTAGTACATATTCGTCAGGAACATAACAATATATTAAATCCATAATAAACTTTCCTCCATTTAGATCGTTATTCTCTTGATTCTCTGTCCGTTCTTAAGAATCGTAACATGAATATGATACCGCCATTCATGATGTTTAGCAAATTGCTTGATTTTTGACCCAAGTTGATGAACCTTTTTTGCACCCCGTTTTCCAGCGTTCTTTCATTGACTGAATTCCCTTCTTTCCCATATATGGCTGGGGTGGATCTTTTTCAATCTTTACCTGATATTTCCCACCCCCGTGATGAAAATAATCCATCACTATGCCACCAATGATAAGCACTCCTAGTACATATGTTCCAATAATGAGAACATCTACCGAAATTATTAGCCCTTCCGCCAATGCTCCAACCAATGGATTATGCCCGCTGGGATCCGCATAGTTAATTGGGTTGTTGGCGCAATAGGCATACAGATGCAGGGTATCTGGATCGTTCACATCTCCTCGGTAGGTGTCTTCCGACAGGAATCTGCCTATTTCAGGGTCGTAGTATCTGGCGTTCAGGTAATACTGGCCGGATGCCCAGTCGTAGATGCCTCCAGTATAACAGATTTCGTTACTGAAGGTGTAATCTCCGTCCACGGTAGTCTGCCCAAATTCGTCGTAGGAATATTTGGTGGCCACGGCTCCGGTTTCATCCAGAATGCTTACGGTGCTGTTTCGGATATCCTTATTGTAAGTGTAGTAGGAAATGTCACTGGCACCGTATCTTGCGGCGGCCATGGTGCTTCCTGCTGTGGTGAGGAAGTTTTGTGTGGTTTTGGCGCCGCTGCTGTCTGTGGTGTATAGGACGCTGCCGTCTTGATAGAAGTAGTTGGTGGCAGTGCCGTTTTCCGTCTTAGATACCCGTTGTCCTCCTCCGTTATAGGTATTTTCCTGGGTCAGTGTGGTGCCACCGCCTGTTTGGATAGTGGTTCCGGAAAGCATACTGTCCACGGTGTAGTCGTTATTGGTAACCGTCTGAGTGCTTCCCCTGGTCTCGCTTTGGGTAATCTCATTCCCTTTTGCGTCGTAGGTATAGGCGGTGGAAGCAGCCAACTGGCTATAGTCTCCGTTTCCGTCTTTCGTCTTTTCTTCAGAAGAGGTCAACTGGTTCAGACCGTTATAGTCGTAGGAAACCTTTGTGTCTTCGGTGGTCTTGGAGACCCGGTTTCCGACTTTGTCATAGGTATAAGCCACCGCGTCCGTGTTTTCACCATTTGTGGTCTCAACTTCCGTCAGTCTGCCCAAATCGTCATAGGTATAATCCTTGGATATGTTTTGGACTGCGTCGATATTTGTCTAGCACATTTGGGCAGTCATATGCATTCCTACATTGTTGGTTTTAGCTTGTTTTTCCTTTTCTTTCGTCATTCGGTATTCTACCGGGCTCATGTATCCCAAATGCGAATGCATACGCTTCCGGTTATAAAACAGTTCGATATATTCGAACAAATCCGACTTCACTTCTTCCAGTGTACCATATTCCTTTCTGTAGATGCGCTCTTTTTTCGCAGTGGAAAAGAAGCTCTCAAGGCATGCGTTGTCGTAAGGGCAACCAGGCCTGCTCATGCTTCCTTCCATGGCATATTTTTTTTAGCATCTCTTGAAATGCGTTGCTGGCATATTGGCTACCCCCGATCACTATGAAATGTTACTTTCCCATTTCGTCGATCTGTTCTTGCCAGCGCATTTCCCAGCGCATTCTTTGTCAACTCGCTGTCAATATTTTTGCTGATAGCATATCCTATAATCTCACGGTTGAACAAATCCATCACCGCAGCCAAATACATAAATCCTTGATTCGTCTTGATGTAGGTGATGTCTCCGGCCCAAACTTGATTTGCTTCTTTCGTGAAAAAATTCTGTTCTAATTTATTCTCAAAGAATCGTCCATCTGTCTTGCCCTTGTGCGCCGGCCTGTATTTTCCCAAGAGAAATGGGGTACAAGCCGTTCTGACGCATGATTTTCCTCAGTTTGTAGGTACTTAAAACATAGCCTTCATTCTCCATGGCATGCTGCATTTTTCGGTAGCCATATATCTGTTTATTGTCTTCAAAGACTTTCCGAACCACTAAGGACAAGGCTCTTTCTTCCTGTCTATATGCTTCTCTTTTCCTCCCATCTTCTTTTCCATTGGTAGTACCCACTTGGTTTCAGCTCCAAGACTCTGCACATCCTCCGCACCTTAAATTCGGAGCCATATGTATGTATTGCTTCATACTTCATTCTGGTGCTTGCATGACGATGTGCAGGGATTTTTTTAAGATTTCTACCTTAATTTTTTCCTCTTCTAGTTCCTTATTGATGCGTTTGTTTTCTCTTTCCAAGTCACGCATTTTGATTTTTATCTCCTGGGTACTCGTTGGCTTCGCCGTCAAATATCCTTTTTTCTTCGGCATAAGTGCCCAGTTTATTTTTTCTTCTGTAATCTCTCACCCAAACGGCAAACCGTATTAGTGTCGATTCCCATTTCTTCGGCTACGCTGGTGGCAGACTTTCCGCTGTTTAAGATAAATTCTGCTGTTTGGATTCTCATTTCTTCTGTGTACTTCGAGTTATTGCTTGGCATCTGTAATCTCCCTTTCTATGCATATGAAATTACAATACCCAGTGCTCGTTTTTCGACGCATACCAGGTTACATGCACAAAAAAAAGCGCACCCAAAATGCACTTTATTGCTTCTCCGATTTGTTTCTTGTATTCCCCAACGCCGGTCATACGAACCCCCTACAAACTGTCCCACTACTTTACTAATTGCCTTCATCCTAAATTATTTAGAATAAAAATACAAGTACTTTTTTAAACATTTCGGTGTTTTTGTGTGTTTTGTAAAATTTACATAGCCATTCTTCTTCACCCTTGTCCTTTGGTTCCTCCATCTTTTGACTTTTGCCATTATTGAAAAAGCGCACAGTTTGTGCGCTTTTATCATTTTCATGTTACTCATATTGATGTATCCCATTGTGGTCTTCCGGACAGAATCCGAATTATTGCTTCCCATGAAAACTATTCTTTACCAAGATTTCAAAGCCTGTGGGTGGGGCCGGCGACCCTTGTCTTTTCAGTTCCAACGCTGCCGAAACCGCATCTGCCCGTTTGATGGTAATGGGGTTTTGCATCATAATAAGCGCAGTGAGCAGCAACCCAATGGCGGGGTAGATGGTTATCATATTAAAGATGGTGTTGGCTGCCTCAGGGGTTTGGGCTGCGGCATTGCCATCATAACCTCCCATCTGCATAATGATCCCTTCAATTTGAGCCGTCAAAGCGCTGGCAATGGTAATAATGAAGCAGTAGATACCCATGATGGAACCTTCCCGACGATTTCCTGTAATGTATTCGTCCAAGTCCACCACGTCGTAAATGAAGGGATAAATCAACGTCCAGTAGGTTCCCCCATTGATTGAGTCGATAATCAGATAGAACAAAATCATATTGAAACTGGAAATGCCGACAAAATGGAAAATGATGAAGCTGCATCCGGTCAAGGTCAGGGCTACGAAAAACACAATTCGTTTGTCAAACTTCATAGCAAACCGACTTGAAACATATATGATCAGCATGCTAAACAAAACCCCGGCGCCATAGATAAACGAGATTTGGTTGCCGTCCAGTCCCAGATTTTCATACATATAAATATAAAAACTGTTGGCGGACATGGTGTAGTAAAAGAAGTATGTTGCTGCGGCGAAAAACATAATCACCATTGGTTTTAACTTGAACAAATACAAAATCTCCCGCAGGTTGAACTTTTCTTCCTCTTCTTTTTCGGCAATAATTTCTTTTCCTTTCGTGGCGACCCAGCAAAGGATCATTCCCAAAGTGGAGATGACGCCAACTGCCACGGCCATGATTCCCCAGGACACAGAATCCGAATCAAACACCTTTTCCAAATAGGGGATAAGGGACGGGGGAACTACACCCAGCATAAAGGTTCCAAAATATTCCACGTTGGTTGCAACCATACGCAAAGATGTTCTCTCATTGGAATCATTGGACAAATTGGCTGCCAAAGAATAATAGGGTACTTCATAAAGGGAATATACAAAGAAATATATGAGTAGAAGCACAATGAAATATACGGCTTTCCCCACGGTTCCGATGTCAAATGCCACAAAGAGCAAGGCAAAGGTGATTCCCACCGGAAAGGCGGTCCGAATAATAAACGGTCGCTTTCGTCCAATGACTTCTCCTTGTTTATTTTTGAAATTCCGATCTGAATAAAATCCTACCAGTAGATTAATAATTGCCTGCCAAATGGTGCCTATCATAATAATGGTTCCTGCCAATGCAGGCTTAATGCCGGCAATACTAGTTAAAAAGAATAGAAAGTAGGTCAAATAAAACCCGTTCATTAGACTAGATGGCATGCCGCCCATACCAAAGCCAACTTTTCTGATTAATGTGAACCTTGGCTCTTTTTTATTCAAGGTACTGCTCATTTGTAACCTCCAAACGAATATATGAATAACTTATAAAATACTTGTTATTTTTTTTGCCGATAATCGAATTTCCTCAAGATAATCCATCTTATTGTTTTCAAATGTTTCCGTGGCAATCCCTGAAAGTGCAA
This sequence comes from Anaerovoracaceae bacterium, assembly GCA_963676385.2. Classification (GTDB taxonomy): domain Bacteria; phylum Bacillota; class Clostridia; order Peptostreptococcales; family Anaerovoracaceae; genus UBA1422. Next base: position 61,552 of record CAXXMM010000002.1, on the reverse strand, counting down.
TACATCCATGCAGCTGGCCATTGACAGAATGCACCGGAACGCCCAAGGCAATAGTCCCTTCAATGAAAGCATCTCTGCTTTCCGCATATCCGTCACCACAAATTTTCTCGCATGCCTCCCTGATGGAATTAGCATCAGTGAGGGCTCTTGGGTTGACTGGCTCGAACCCTTGATCAAAAATCTTTTTTTGAGTCTGCTGATCTGAAAAGGCCAACAAGGTAAGACCATACACACCGCTGTTAATAGAATAGGTAGTTCCCGGTAAGTAGCGAATTTTTGCATTCATAAACTCAGACTCATAAATGCTGACCACCGTCACACCATCCAAGATGGCGTATCCCACTTGCTGTCCGGTTTTTTCTGCCAATTCGTCAATCATTCCCCGTAGGTCACTATATACATCTCGATGATTTGCGTACTGCATGCCAATGGTGTATAGCATGTATCCTACCGAATATTTCTTTGTCATGTCGTTTTTGCTAATATAGTTGTCTTTTTCCAAAACATTCAGGATGCGATGCACCGTCGGTTTGGTGATGTTCAATGCTTCGCTTATTTCCTTTGCTGTAAATTCATGGGGGGGATTGGAAAGAAGCTTCAGTATTTGCAATGTTTTTTCAATGGCATTGGATGTTTCCATAAATTCAACCTCCTTACAGTCAATCAATTTTATTCTTCAAATTGGTATACGATTTTTCCATCGATTAGGGTCATTACTTCTTTTGCCGTGTGAATGGAGGCACTGGGCAGATCAAATAAATTTTTGTCCAGCACCACAATGTCAGCTTTTTTCCCAACGGTGAGAGAGCCAACCTCCTCTTCCATGGAAAGGGCATACGCTCCGTTTATTGTGAAACTTAGCAACATATCCTGTAAGGTGACACATTCCTGAGCCGGCGGCAGACACTTGTCATCTCCCTCTTCTTCGTCTCCCTTAATGTGGGTTCTTGTTATGCCCATTTCAATGGCTTCAAGGGGGCGAGGTTTCGGCGTAACGTTGTAATCGCTGGAAGAAGCCACAAGGACGCCTGCCTGAAGGAAACTGGCGCAGGGATATTGTTTCTCCGCCCTTTCCTCTCCCACGAAGGCAACAATTCCATCGTAGTAAGAGTTGATTTCAAACCAATAGGGTTGTATCACCGCCAACACACCTAGTTCTTTGAAGGCTGGGATATCCTTTTCTCTGACGAACTCCAGATGCGTTATGATATGGCGAAAATCCTTTGAAGCATTGACACTTTTTGCGGTGCCCAAAGCCTCCAACGCCAAGTGGGTTGAAGCGTCACCAATGGAATGGATGTGAATCCGGAAGCCCGCCTGTTCTGCTTGGATACACAAGTCGCACAGGTCTTTCGGAGACCAAATGGGAGACCCACAGGTTTCCGGCCTATCTGTATAGGGGGCATCCATATAGGCCGTATGCCCTTCCACCACGCCATCCAAAAGAATTTTGATGGAATTAATGGCAAACCGTGATCCGGAATATTCTTCTTGCAGCATCTTTGCTTCTGCAATCAATTCTTTGATATCCTTGTCCGGATCCGCTACAATCCCCATTTTGTATCGCAGCAACAATGCCTTGGATTTCTCCATTTGCCGATAGGCTCGAAGCTGATTGTTCTCCACAAAAATTCCTGCATCATAGACAGTGGTAATGCCATAGGAAAGGGCCATTTTTTGAAACATTCCATACCCCTCTACCAATTGCTCCACTGTAAATGGCGGAATCATATTCGTAACCAAATCCATGGCGCTTTCTCGCAATATTCCCGTTGGCACGCCGAAAGGATCTCTCTCTATCACCCCGTTTACCGGGTCTTTGCTACTTGGGGAAATTCCAGCCAGGGTCAAAGCTTTTGAATTGACCCAGAGGTTATGAAAACTTTCATCCCACAAGATAATGGGTATTTGTGTGGTAATGCTGTCCAGCAACTTTTTTTCGTTTCCCTCTTCTCCCAGCAAGAACGGCTCCCACCCACTTCCTGCAATATATTCGCAGTCTGGATTTTCACTCCAATAGTTTTTAAGGATGGCAATGTAGTCTTGCACGCTGTTCTGTTGAGTTAAATCAGCCATGTACAAATCTTCGGCTCCCGAACTAACATGCAAATGACTATCGATAAACCCGGGAAGGGCCATTTTGTTGCAAAGGTCAATACACTGGGTTTTGGGTCCCACAAACTTGCCAATATCTCCCTGATTTCCTACAAAAATAATCTTATCTCCCTTCAATGCCATCGCTTGGGCAAATAGATTCTCTTTGTCTGCCGTAAATATTGTGCCGTTGGTCAACACCACATCGGCCATGGCATATTGAAGGTCATTCTGTTTGTTCTTATGTTCTGTCATTTTCTTCTCTCCTATTATTCCAACGGATACCATTTGCAGAATTCATTATTCCTGAGGAGCTAGAGGAATATATTTTCCCTGTCGCCCATTGACCAGTTGTCCCTTCACCATGGCAAACTTGCCATTTACGATGACATAATCCAGGCCTTCCGGCGGTAACGCAGGGTTGATATAGTCCGCCTTGTCTTTTAGCAATGTTGGATCAAAAATCACAAGATCGCCGTCCCCCCCTACTTTAATCTGGCCTTTGTTGGGAAGTCCCAAACGTAGCGCCGGCGCCAAGGTCATTTTTTTTAGTCCTTCCACCAAAGTCATTTTCCCCGAAGCCACATACCGCTGTAGAAACCGGGGAAAGGTTCCGGCGCCTCGAGGATGCCCAGATCCACAGTTGTAAATTGCGTCGCTTGCAGGCAACACATGAAGTGAAGAAAACGCAAGATCTATTTCTTCAAAATTCATGGCTTCCACAATAGCCAGCATGTGGGGGGAGTTTTTACGGGCTTCCATAAAAATGTCTTCTGTGCACACTTCCTTGACGTAAGGCCCCTCCGTTAAAATCACATTCTTGTAATCAGTATTCCATCGGCTCATACATCCACTATCAAAAACAGGCGACCCTATATAAGTGCAAAATGCGGAATATGGATAGCAATCCGCCATAACGTCGATACTGTTTTTTTGTGCATCCTCTATACACTGTAAAGCCTCCGTCATATATCCAAAAGCGGCGGCACTGCCAATATGTGAAATTTCCATAGGCACTCCGGAAGTCTTGGACAATGAAATTAATTCACCAATGGAGTCCAGGCTCCCTGATGCGTCCTCTCGATAGTGAGCGGACAACAGATGTCCTTCTTCCTGAAATAGTCTTGCCACACTGGTAAGCTCCAGCTCATTCATACCGGGGCTATACTCCAATCCAAAGGAAATACCTTTTAACCCTAAGTCCTTGTGTTTCTCTATCATGTTGGAAATTTGCTGTAGTTGATACTTGGTAGCCCCATAATATGGGGATTCTACACCTGCAGCCAATCGCAGCGAGTTGTATCCCCATTGCATCAGGTAGTTGATTGGCGCCCCATTTTTTTTCATGTATCCAATAAAATCTGCAGGATGCTGCAAATTCATGCCACAGTTTCCCGCCAGGCAAGTGGTGACCCCCATAGCCAAAAGACAATTCCCTGTGAAGAAAGGATTCTCCCCGTTGTTCTCAATAGAATCCTCATGAACATGAATGTCAATAAACCCGGGGGATACAATTTTTCCTGCCCCATCAATGATTTTATCTGCGGGAAAATCCTCCCGGCTAATTTCACTAATCTGCCCATCTGAAATATATATGTGACTGGATTTCATTTCATTGGCCTGAAAATCCGGAAAGGTAGCATTTTCAATTTTGATATTGTACACAGTTGCGCTCCTTGCTGTAGTCCATATTATGGAATGCTTTCAATATTGTGGACTTAAGCACATTATATCCCAAAAAACCCATATTGCAATACAAAAAATGAATTTTAGGCAAAAACTTTATTTCTTATACGGTCACTTCAACGAATTCCAATTCTATATGGCTTGGGTATTGACCTATTGGTTAATGGAGGGATACAATTAAAATGAAACATGTTATTTTCCTGTATGCAATCCGAAGTTGCCACCCAAGTATAGATATAAGGTGATGAATTGTAATGAATACCAAACAAGTATGCGAAACGTTTTCTGTAACTCCAAAAATGTTGCGGATATACGAGGAGAATGGGCTTCTTTGCCCAACGCGGTGTGATAATAATTATAGGACCTACTCCAGCAGCGATTTGCTTCAACTCCAGGCAGTCGTTGTCTTACGGCGTTTGGAATTTTCAATTGCTGAAATCAAAGCAATTCTTAAACATAAAAAGAGTAAATGGGAGTATTTGGACATCTTTTATCTTCAGATGAAAGCAACGGAACTGCACATTGAAAATCTTAAAAAAACAAAAGAAGAATTAAGGAATTCTATTAATCAAATTCTAAAAGAAGATGACATTGGGAACATAGTGGATAATATTATAGAAAATAACCAAAACAAATCACTGCATTCTGTCAGTTACAACGCCCTGATTAAGCAATGGAATTTTGACGAGATGGCTTCGAATTATGTCAATCGATACCTAAAAGAAGATATCTCCTACAAGACTGCCATTGATTTTGTTCGAAATATGATTACTAGAATGGGGAAAAATCAAAGAATAATTGATATTGGTTGTGGAATCTGCAATCTTTGGCAAAACTTTGATACGGAATACGATTTAACGGCAGTAGACAACAGTTTGTTGATGCTTGAAGAAAGCAAATTCAAAATATCGTGGCTTAATACGAAACTAGATGACTTAATTACCATGGACACCGAAGAATACGGCCAATTTGATATTGTCATTTCTACTTTTCTGATGCACCACATCGATCGAATCCATCATCAAGCTGCTATAGATAATTTGCTCAGACTGTGCAAAGAAGATGGGGTTATCATTATTGCCGACCGGAGCTTCATGAATCACAAACAACGTATTGCTGTTGAAAGAGAATTGTTAGAAAAAGGTGAAATGGAAAAATTAGAAATGATTAAGTCCGAATATTTTTTATATGTCGAAGAGATCAACAAATACCTCCCATATAAAGGATACACTATAGATTGCAAACATATTATGGAGCACGTTTATTGTTATATTATTAAAAAACCCGAAGGGGAATCATCGTGACGGGCAGTTGGAAATCACAAGGGGCATCAGATGCTTTCGCTTCTGTGCCCCTTGTTTTTTTTATGAAACACAGGCAATGACCTCTATTTCAACTTTTATGTCACCCGGCAATCTCACTACTTGCACACAGGTTCTTGCAGGGTATGGTTTATTGAAAAATTCTTTATACACTTCATTCACGGCAGCGAAATCATCCATATCTGTCAAATATATTATGCATTTCGCAATATCATCCATTTCGGCATTTGCTGCATGAATAATTGTTTGGATATTCTTTAAACACTGGTTCGCTTGGATTGCAGGGTCATCATCAACAATCTTTCCGTCCCTGGTTGTACCAATTTGCGTTGTAAAAATCAGGTTGTCAACTTTTATCCCTTTTGAATAGGGTCCGATTACTTTAGCACAATCTTCACTAACAATTTCACTTTTTCTCATGCCATGGGCCTCCTTTTTTTCTAGTACTAATGTTTTTTGTCTTACTATGCGGTGGTTCCCCCGTCTATCCTTAATTGGGCCCCGGTTACAAATCTGGATTCATCGGATGCCAAATACAACGCTCCATAAGCAATGTCAATTGGTTCAGCAATAAAATGAATCGGTATTTCGGCCAAGGTATGGGGCTCCCATTCCGGGTCCCTCTTATAATCACTTACCATTGGTGTGTCTGTCGCCCCGGGCAAAATTGCATTGACCCGGATGTTATCTTTTGCATAATCTACGGCCAATGAGCCTGTGACACTTAACAATGCGCCCTTGCTCCCTGTATAAGCTTCAAAAATTGGGTATCCTTTGACCGCGGCAATCGAACAAATATTAATGATGGATCCACCTCCATGGGTTTTCATATTTTCTATGGCGTATTTAATCATATAGAAAGGCCCCATAAAATTGACTGCCATGATTTCCTGCATCTGTTTTCCATCAAAGCTTTTATCTTCATCAATTGAACCACCAATGCCTGCGGCGTTCACTAGAATGTCGACTTGGCCAAAGGATTTGATGGCCATGTCGATTATACTCGCCCCATCCTTTTCATTGGAAACATCTCCAACATAATATTTGCAGGCACCTCCGCCATTTGTTATTTCCTTGGCGGTTTCTACCAATAGATTTTCTCGGCGTGCGGCAATAACAACTTTTGCCCCTTCCTTGGCGAAGAGTTTGGCAATTGATTGCCCCATTCCGGAGTTTCCTCCGGTGATCACAGCCACTTTATTCTTAAGTCTCATAGGTACCTCCATCTACTCTAAATTCTATGCCTGTAACAAATCTTGATTCGTCCGAAGCCAAATATAGGGCAGCATAAGCAACATCCTCCGGTTCTCCCACCCGTTTCAATGGGATTTCAGATAATATATCCGCAAGGTATTCCGGATCATTATAATATGTGTTGGATAGGGGTGTATTATTGGCTCCACAAACAATTGTATTGATACGGATATGGTTTGGAGCCAGACTCTTAACCAATGATTTTGACATTCCCTGCAAGGCCGCCTTTGAAGCCGTATACGCAAGATGTCCATCATAACTTCGGAGGGCAGCGATTGAACTAATGTTTATGATTGATCCTTTGTCCATTGGTATCATAAATGGCACAACATGTTTTATCATGTAGTAGGGCGCTTTAAAGTTCAGTTCCATGATTTCATCTAATTTTTTATCATTAAAATTATCTTCCGCTTCTACCGAACCTGCGGCGCCGGCCGAATTAACAAGGATATCTACCGTTCCATACTTGGCCACAGTCATATCCACGGCATTTGCGGCGATTTTTTGATCCGTAATGTCACCGGAAAACCAAGTACACTCTCCACCATCCTTTCGGATTTTTTCAGAAACTTTCATTAACTTTTCTTTGTCTCTGGCAATGATTACCACCTTGGCGCCCTCAGCTGAAAAAGCTTCTGCCATTGCTTTTCCAAGCCCTGAGCTGCCTCCTGTAATAATCGCCACTTTATTTTTTAGTCTCATTTTACTGAATATCCTCCATCCACATCAAGCACCGCGCCGCAAACATAATCGCTGGCATGGGATGCCAAAAAAATCACTGCACCCTTAAAATCATCTGGGTTCGCCCATCTTCCATATGGAATTCTAGATAAGATGTGATGATATCTTTCTGTATCGGCAAGTATGGCTTCATTGATATCTGTAGCGACATAACCCGGAGCGATACAATTCACATTTACGCCTCGGGAAGCCCAATCATTGGACAATTCCTTGGTGAGTTGCGTCACACCGCCTTTTGCTGCCGCATATCCCGGGATTGTATTGCCACCAAAATGGTGAATGATGGAACTGATATTGATAATCTTTCCATAACCTTCTTTTAGCATGACCCGACCTGCCAATTGATTCATTACAAACACATGCTGTAGATTGACATTCAACACATCATCCCAGTCTTTCAATGAGTGAATCTCAGCAGATCCGCGTCTGACAATCCCCGCGCAACACACTAGGATATCCAACTTGCCACCAAGCAACTCCATGGATTTGTCAAAAGCACTTTGCACGTTTTCTCTGACGCCTAAGTCGGCTGAAATGCCATAGCATTTGTTTAGATGTCCTTTTTTATTTAGGGTTTCAGCTTTTTCCGAGGTATTTGGATTGCTGCCAACAATTACGACTTCACATCCGGCCTCCAACAAAGCTTCTGTAATGCCGCTCCCTATGCCTCTGGCTCCACCGGTAACAATGGCTTTTTTGCCGGTGATATCAAATAATTCGTGAATCATGGTTTTGCCTCTCTCAATTTTCATATACAACGATGCCATCAATCAAGGTCATTACAGGTTTAATATTATGAACGGCTCTTACATCCACATCAAATATATTTTGATCAAGCACCACTAAATCTGCATATTTCCCGATTTCAATACTGCCGATTTTCTTCTCCATATGGGTCTGGTATGCTGCATCTATGGTATAGCCCTTAATACACTGCTGCAAATTCAATCTTTCAGTAGCCGGTTTTAGAACGGGTCTATCTGTCCGATCATAAATCATTCGTGTCACACCCATCTCTATTCCCTTCAAAGGTTCTCTGCCGTATTCGTCAACCGGGAAATCAGAACCAATACTCATTTTTGCGCCACCTTTTATGATACTGTGAAGCATATATGTGTTGTCCGCTCGGTCTTGTCCAATTAGCCTATCAAGCCCGGGGTAGGTGTAATGCCATACAGTGGTCGTATTTGCAACCACATTGTATTTTCCAAACAATTCCAAATCTTCTTTGGAAACTGCCTGGGTGTGGGCATTGGTCACTCGGGTATCATGATACCCGTTTTCCCTTAAGGCTTTTGCCACCATAATTGTCTCATGTGCCGCTTTATCGCCAATTCCGTGGATATGGATATCAAATCCTTCCTTTGCGGCTTCCAGGCACAAGTTGATAAGTTGTTCCCCTTCAAGCAAAACACCAGGTTGGGTGCCATCGCTATATGGTTCTACCATTGAAGCGCTACGTGCTTCGATGGTTCCGTCATTGACTATTTTAAGGAAGCTGAAATTATATTTATCGCTGTGATATTTTTCTCTATATCCTTTTAAGATTTTTACTCTATTTGGAACGTGTTCTTTCTCACAAACATAGCCGCCACATGCAACAAATTTTTGTAGCATGTCTTTGGACTCAACCAATTCTGCAACAATAGGAATCCCTATCTCTTCCATATACATGAAGGATCCCATATCAAACAGTGATGTGATTCCCATGGAAGCATATTCTTTTGAGATGCTGATTAATTTGCGTTTGATTTCCCCACGGTCGAAAGGATCCACTTTTCTTAATACATTTGCAACACAAGCAGTTTCGATGATGTGCCCTGTCGCATTGCCCTTTCCATCTCTTCTGTAAAACTGAAATCCCGGCACAGGATCTGGGGTCTCTTTATTTATATTTGATACTTCAAGTGCCTTGCTGTTACACCATCCTTCATGGCCGCTGCTGCCTAATAGCACAATCGGTTTGTCTGGGCATATCTCGTCCAGCAATTCTTTTTGCGGGCCCATTTCATCAAATAATGTTTCCAAATATCCAATGCCAAAGTAGGCCTTTTTGCCGGGATTCTCTTTTACAAACTTCTTGACACTGTCAAGCACTTCTTCCACGGACCAGTCTATTTCGATATACAATCCTAGCAGAAAAAAGGCGGCCAATACCGGATGACAATGGGCATCAATAAACCCGGGCAACATCATTTTCCCCTTAAGATCTACCACTTCAGTCTTGCCTTTCTCGTACAATTCCATGGATTCATCATTGTTTCCCACACAAAAAATTTTCCCATCTTTTATTGCAACGCTTTCTACAATATCATATTGTGAATTTACAGTATGAATTTTACCGTTGATGAATATTTTATCTGCCGACATTTTATTCTCCTTTTCTGGCAACCGCCTAGTTTGAGCATCCTGACCTGAACCTCTGCCAGTTATCCTGTGAAGTTCATGTCAGGATGTCCATTATACATGAGTGCAAAGAACTATGGAATTCAGCAAGAAGGCTTATCTTCCATGTATGTTCTGTATTCTTTGGAGTAATCATACCCACCGATATGTTTTGGAATATAGTATGCTTTCGCAATGATTAAGTATAACACTGCAGCCACCACATATGAAGGGATGGTCGCTCCCAATGGTACAAACAGATTGCTATGCACTGCCCAATTAAGGGGATTCAATTGATAACAATATACTAATATTCCAACTATAAACGACACATATCCTGCAATATTAAATCCGCCGGCATACCTATACTGGGACGTTTTTGTGCAGTCATATATTGCACGCAAATCCAGTGTTTGCTTCCTCAATATAAAGTAATCCGCTGTCATGATTCCGCTTAGTGGTGCATATAACACCCCTGATAAACTTAGTAAGTAGCAGAAGTTTGTATACACACTTTCGTTGAAACAACAAAGGATGGCGATTGGAATGGAAGTAACCAATGTTGTAAATTGCCAACTCTTATTTTTCAATACACCAAATTGTTTTAAGCCGATGCACGCAACATACATTTGAGTGGCTGCAGAACCAATATTGGCAATGCATACAAATATAAGTGCCATGATTCCCAAAACGGTTCCGCCAAGAGGAATCATCCAGGTCGTCGGATCCGCATTTCCCACTGCGTATCCGGCAGCGCATGCAATACCTGCCACAATTGGTCCGGTAACACCCATGGCCAACATATTTGGCCAATAGGAAGCTCTTTCGGTTTTTGCAACTCGAACCAATCCGCCCCAGCCGGTAAACCAAGAAAGTCCTCCGCCAATCATCATATCAATAATAAATGTAACATTCAATTTGGGATCCGCAACAGGTGCTGTAGGCTGTGCGTTTAATAGATTGGTCCACCCATAATTTTTAATGATTACATAAGCCATCATTGCACAACAGAACAATACACACGGAACAATGACTCTGTTGGCATATTTCAAATTGCTGGTTCCCTTTCTTATCATAAGCCATGCAATGAAAATTGCGCCTACACCAATAAGGGAATACACTGCATATGGCAAGTCATTTCCTGTAAATATTTTTATTACATTCTGGAATGCCCCGGCAACCATGGTTCCCAAGACTGCAACCCACCCAATATTTACACAGGCAAAAATGACAAGGCAAACAATCATGCCACGTCTGCCCATACTTGCTACCATTCCATTAAATCCATCGATTCCGTATTTAGCTGAAATGAAACCCATGGCAACGGCCAGCATAATATATCCTAGGGTCCCGGCACACATGGTAATAATTACCGCATTTACAAATGTGGTCAGAGATGCGCAATACCCACCTGATAGGAACGACCATGTTGCTATTGCAAAACCTGTGGATATTAAATACATGTCTCCACCACCCCAAGTTCTGTCTTTGCTTGTTAATGGTAATGAAGATGACTGGGCGATTTTAGTAATCTTTTCCATAACTTTCCTCCTACACTGTCACCGCAATAACAATCGGGACAATCACACAAACTAAAGTAATAATCAACGTACCTATCCAGTCAGTCTTAGTAGTCCCCGGCACACAACTTTCACCGCCTTCAATCTCCTTGATACTTTCAAATAGTATCTCCTCGAATTCCGGAATAAATCCTGTCTTTCCTGTTAACTCAGTCTTAATTTCGTCAAGGTTTCCAAATTGTTTCATATTTTTCACCTCCAATATTAAAAACATTTGTACATTTTATGAATTTTCATCGTTTTCCTTGTTTAAGATAATATCGATAACCACATGATCCATTGCAGCCAACCCTTCCCCTGCGCATCGGACAAAATAACGGATAGAGTCATACTCGCCATGACCGACCATTCCATTATTTGCCGGTAGTGCAATATTATCCATTGCCAGATTGGCGGCCAGCACCGCCGCCTCTGTACAAGAAGCAAGTTTTAGGGCACAACTTGCTTTTGCACCATCACAGATAATCGCAGTTAAATTACCAAACATATTTTTGATGACGTTAATCATTTCATGGACACCGCCACCATACAAATAAACAAGACCGCACCCAAATCCAACGCCGGCAATAATACCACTGCAGATCGTTGCAAGATTGCCAATTTGTTTTTTAATATAGATAGCTACCAAACTGCTCAACGTAGTCGCTCGTATCATTTTTTCTTCTGAACTGCCTAACATTAAGCTGGCGCCGTATATTGAATTGGTACATGCAATCCCCTCATTTCCGCTCCCTGCATTACTCATGGCCGGCAAGGGAGATCCACCCATTCTGGCATCAATCCCGGCAGCAACCCACATGGAAGAACATTTTGATATATTGTTCTTGCTCTTGCGATTTGAAAAGGTCTTCTTAATACATCTGCCTGATTCAATTCCATAAGGATTTTGCAAACCGTCCTCTGCAATCTTCACGTTTAATTCAATTGCTCTCTTAACATGGTAAAGATTTTTTATGGGAACATTCTCGGTAAAATCCAAAATGTTCTTCAGGGAAAGGACATTAAAATCGTAGCTGAAGTCCTTTTCATTCGTGTCTGAACTTTCATTTTTTAATATCCACTTTCCGTCTACTTTGATGGAGAAGATATTGTTATATTCCTTTTTTAGTTCAACCTCGGCCACGTGTTTTGCACTGCTTAAAACAATTTTTATGTATAATCTTTCTACCGAATCTGCAACATTTAAATGAACCTTACCCTCATTCACAATTTTTTTTGCCTGTAAAATCTGATTGTCGGTCACATCTGTTAATCCCGCCAGCTCTAATTTTGGATCGCCGCAAATCGCCCCGAGGGCTGCTGCGTTTTTGGCACCGTACAAATCTTTTGTGCCCGGGATAACAACAGCAGATACATTTTTTATTAAATTTGGTGTTATGTATGCTTCAATTCTAAAATCCGATTCAGGGACATATTGTTTTGCAGTTGCCGCAACGTAAGCGATAGAGCTTGGGTCTGTACACCCGACTGATTCTACCATTTCACATTCCAGTATTTTTATGAATTCATTGTAGTTCATCCTTGCCCTCATTTTTTCTTGTTAAAATCTATTCTGCAGGTATTGGCACCTTCCGCAATTTTGCTTTTGATCTCAAAATCAAAACCCAAAGTTTCCGCCACGCCCCGATCACCTTCCATGGCGATGTCGCATAATTGCTCTATTTCCTCTTGGGTACAACCCAATTTTTGCCATGCAGTAACCAGTGGACAATAATGGAAATCCATGTACAGTTTATCTTCTGTTTTTTCTATAACCTCAAGTTCAAGAACCTTTGCCACATCTTCAGAAATAAACGCCTTGAAAAATTCTCTGAAATCTTCATATTTTGGACAATTTGCTATAATTTTTTCTTTTCCATGATAGTGTCCGCATTCTCTGACTGCATCTCTTGAAAAATCGTCCCACTGAAGCCCTTTTTCTTTTGCATGTTTCAAAAGAAAATACAACCAAGTTGCTCTGTGCTCAAAAGCACCTCTTAGACCTGTGATTTTTTCATCATCTAAATATTTTGTTGCTTCATTTTTTATCATTTTTAATTGCCTCCTCTGATAAGTGAAATATCTATTTTTACTGTAATTGATTTACAGCAAATCACACTGTTAGAAACGGGGTACTTCCAGGCATGTCAAGCAGCCTTTCCATTTCATCATTTAGCTTAAAAATACTAATCGACGCACCTTCCATTTCCATGGATGTCGCATATCTTCCAATAATGTATTTTTTTACTTTCATTTTTTTTATCTCTAATATGGATTTTACATCATTGCATAATACCCCAAGTTCTTCTATGGAGGTGCCCCCCAAACTGTTTATCAACACCGCGGTTTTTTCTCCTTCACGATAATCTGCATCTTCATATAACTTTTCTACAACCAATTGGGCAAGTTCTTTAGAAGACATGATTTTTGTTCGTGCCACGCCCGGTTCTCCATGGATTCCCATCCCTATCTCCATTTCATCTTCTTTAATCTCATAAGTGGATAAGGTTCCTCCCGGTATGGTGCAATGAGAAAATGCAAAACCCATTGTTGATATTCGCGCATTCGCTTCTTTTGCAACCCTGACCACTTCTTCAAAACTGCCCCCTGATTCTGCCATGGCACCGGCTGCTTTATAGGCAAAATAAATGCCTGCGATTCCTCTTCGCCTTGAACGTTCACTGGTATCCGCTGATGCAATATCATCTGTTACCGTTACGATGTCAACCTTGATGCCATCAAATTCCAACAGCTCTTTTGCCATATCAAAGTTTAAACAATCACCTACATAGTTGCCGAAAAGAAACAAGATGCCTTTCCCCATGTCCACTGCCTTTGCCGTTTCATATATCACGTCGCTGCTGGGGGATGTGAATATGTTGCCAATGGCACAGCCATCAACAAATCCTTGACCAACATACCCCATAAAGGTTGGAATATGCCCATACCCACCACCTGTAACGATGGCGACCTTGTCTTTTTCACCTGCTTCTGCTTTAATCACGGATCTTGTACTTCCCTCTACCAGTTTAATTTGTTTGTGAAAACCAGTAACAAGTCCCTTTATACTTTCATCTACAAAATTATCGGCACTATTCATTATTTTTTTCATGGTCAATCTCCTCGTTCTGTTTGGCAAACCACTTGGCATTATCATGCTTTCATATGAACCTATACATATAATTCGGCTACAAAAGCACACAGCATTGCTCCGGGATCCGGGTTTTCTGCTGCCCGCTTCCCAATCCATTTTGCTCGCCCCGCATTGGCAACCAGACCTTTGGTGTTTTCCGCACTTTGAATTGCCTCTTTTGCCGCAATAGCAAAACTTTTCTTTAAATCGGAAGTTTTTTCAAATTCCGTAGCGGCAATCTCACCCATAGGAATCAGGGCATCCAAAATTGTTTTATCCCCAAGTTTCGCTTTTCCTTTTTCGGCAATGGTTTCGGCCATCCACTTAGGGATTTGTGCAATGTCCCGGTCACTTATTTGCTTTTTTCCCTTTTCTCTTTTTGCTAAATTCATGAAGCCAAATGCGATTAGAGTTCCCATTGTTGAGGGTGCCTCTTTTGACACGGCCAAGGCAATCTCCATAAAAAGTTTGCCGATATCCTCGTCCTTATTCTGCTCTACCCTTGACGTAATTGCTTTGCATACTTTCTCAACGGTAAGCCCCAAATCGCCATCACCGGACAACGCATCTAATGCCGACAGGGTTTCGGCCTTCGTCAACAAGTGTTTTGCTGCTGACATCAACTGAACTTTCACATGGTAAATATCTGTCATTTAATATTGCTCCTGACCCTATATGGACTTTTTTAATAATCTATTTTTCCTTTAGCTACTTTCATCAAGGAAATCATAGTCCCAGTCCTTAGGGCAGGGTCAAGCGTCTTTTTTGTATTTTAAATATTTATTTATCCTTGTTGAAATTCGGCAATATTTTTATATTTGGCATATCGTTTTATGGCTTCTTTTTCGGTTTGTGCATAAAGCTGTGCTGCGGCCTCTGGGAATTCTTTCGCTAACGAAGCATATCGAACCTGACCCATAATGAAATCTCTAAAGCTTCCGGTTGGTGGTTTGCTGTCTAACATAAAGGGATTCTTTCCCTGTGCTTCCAGCATTGGATTGTATCGATAAAGATTCCAGTAGCCACATTCAACAGCATCTTTGATGTTTTCCTGAGCCTTGCCCATTCCCTGCTTGAGCCCATGGTTTACGCAAGGGGCATAGCAAATAATCAACGAAGGTCCCGGGTAGTTTTCCGCTTCCACAATGGCCTTCATAAACTGATTCCTATCTGCACCCATCCCCACTTGGGCAACATACACATATCCATAACTCATGGCCATCATTCCCAGGTCTTTTTTTCCGGTTTTTTTCCCTGATGCGGCAAACTTGGCAATGGCTGCCGTGGGTGTGGCTTTGGATGCCTGTCCTCCCGTGTTGGAGTAGACCTCCGTATCAAAAACCAGCATATTGATATCTTCACCTGTGGCCATGACATGATCCAACCCGCCATAACCAATGTCATAGGCCCAACCGTCGCCGCCAAGGCACCAAACAGACTTTTTTACCAGAAAATCTTTCTTGGCCATAATCTGATTTGATAAGAAGTAATCTTTATCTTCCTCTTTCACATTTTTTAGAGTCTGGATCAATTTGTCACTGACTTCCCGACTGGTTTCCCCATGGTTCATGTGGTCAAGCCATAATCGGCAAGCGTCTTGAACTCCTGCTACCTGAGTCTTTTCTTCCAATTCTGTAATCAAATCCCGTAGTTTTTCGCGGATCTGCTTGACGCCCATTGCCATTCCCAGGCCGTATTCTGCATTGTCTTCAAATAGAGAATTTGCCCAAGAAGGACCTCTTCCATGTATGTCTTTGCAATACGGTATAGCGGGTGCGGACGCACCCCAAATGGAGGAACAGCCGGTGGCATTGGCAATCATCATCCGATCGCCAAACAACTGAGTGATTACTTTAATATAGGGAGTTTCTCCGCATCCGGCGCATGCCCCGGAAAATTCCAGATAAGGTTGTGCAAATTGGCTTCCCTTCACGGTTTTCTTAGATATGAGGTGGTCTTTATGGGATACCGCATCCTGAAAATTCCAGTTTTCAATTTGATCCAGCTGGCTTTCAAGTCCCTTCATTTCCAAGGCCTTCCTTGGCGCAGGGCAAACCTCTGCGCAGCTGCCACAGCCCATACAATCCAACGGATCGATTTGCATGCGGTAAGCCAGTCCTTCCAGTCCTTTCCCCTTGGCGGACAACGTTTGGAAGGCGGCAGGTGCAGCTTTCATTTCTTTTTCATCTGCCAATACCGGCCGAATTGCGCTGTGGGGGCAAACAAAAGCACACTGATTACACTGGATGCAATTTTCTAAAATCCAATGGGGAACCTTCACGGCAACCCCCCGCTTTTCATAGGCTGTTGTCCCCTGAGGGAAAGTGCCATCTGCCGCATTTTCAAAAATGCTGACAGGGAGTTCATCCCCTTCCTGACGGTTCATGGGAATCAACACCTTGGATATGAACCATGGCAAATCGTTTGCATCATCACCGGTATCAACTGCATCCCGCCAAGCCGCCGGAACCGCTACCTGATGCAGGTTGCCCGCCCCTTGGTCCACCGCCGACTGATTCATCTTGACAATGGTTTCCCCTTTTTTGCCGTAGGCTTTTACAATTGAAGTCTTTAAGAGGGCCATGGCCTCTTCCACAGGAATGACCTGGGATAGTTTGAAAAATGCCGACTGCATAATCATATTGATTCGACTTCCTAAACCCAATTCGGCTGCAATCCGGGTTGCGTTGATGGTGTAAAAACGGATATGGTTTTCTGCCAAATACCGTTTCATGGATGCCGGCAAATGGGTTTTTAGTTCCTCTTCTTCCCAATTGCAGTTCAGCACAAATGTGCCGCCCGGTTTTAATCCTTTCAATAAATCATACTGATGCACATATGCTTGATTATGGCAGGCGATGAAATCCGCTTCCGAAATAAGATAAGTGGATTTGATTTGATTTTTCCCAAATCGCAAGTGGGAAAGGGTGACTCCCCCGGATTTTTTGGAATCATAGGCAAAATATCCTTGGGCAAACAAGTCCGTATTGTCTCCGATAATCTTGATGGCCTGTTTATTGGCTCCCACAGTGCCGTCGGACCCCAATCCCCAAAACTTACACCTCATCGTCCCTTCCGGCTCCGATGTGGTTTGGATGGTCTTCAGGGAGCTAAAGTTCACGTCATCTGTGATGCCGATGGTGAAATGGTCTTTGGGGTTGTCCGATTTTAGATTTTCATATACTGCCATTATCTGCCCCGGGGTGGTATCTTTGGATCCCAGCCCATACCGACCGCCCACAATCAGAGGTTTTTCTTTGTCCTCATAGAACATGGCTTTCATGTCCATATACAAGGGATCTCCCAACGCACCCGGCTCTTTGGTTCTATCCAACACGCCAATCTTTTTTACGGTTTTGGGTAATACTTTTTTCAAATATGCCGGTGCCCATGGCCGATAAAGCCGTACTTTTACCAGTCCTACCTTCTCGCCTTTTCCCAGGAGAACACCCATGGTTTCTTCCATGGTTTCGCAAACCGAACCCATGGCCACAATGACCCGCTCTGCATCCGAGGCACCTACATAATCAAAAAGGTTATAACTTCTCCCTGTCAGTTGGGAAATTTGATTCAGATACCCTTGTACCGCTTCCGGCACGCTGTCTGTGTATTTCTGGGAAGCCTCCCTTGCCTGAAAAAAGATATCCGGGTTTTGGGCGGTTCCGCGGGTGACAGGGTGCTCCGGGTTTAGGGCCTGAGTTCGAAAGCGTTCCACCGCTTCATGGTCTAGCAATTGTGCAAAGTCATCATAATCAATCACTTCAATCTTTTGGATTTCATGGGATGTGCGAAATCCGTCAAAAAAATGAAGGAAGGGAATTCGTGTTTTTATGGCAGCCAAGTGTGCCACCCCTGCCAAATCCATGACCTCCTGCACCGAGCCGGAGCACAGCATGGCAAATCCGGTTTGCCGGGTGGACATCACGTCAGAATGGTCTCCAAAGATACACAAGGCGTGAGTTGCCAAAGACCTTGCTGTAACATGAAACACCCCGGGCAAAAGTTCCCCGGCGATTTTATACATATTGGGAATCATCAAAAGCAGCCCTTGTGATGCAGTATAGGTTGTGGTCAAGGCGCCGGCAGCCAAAGAACCATGTACTGCCCCGGCAGCCCCGGCTTCTGATTGCATTTCAACAACTTTTACTTCCTGACCAAAAATATTCTTGACTTTCTTTGCGGCCATTTCATCCACTACTTCTGCCATTGTGGACGAAGGGGTAATGGGATAGATTGCCGCAACTTCTGTAAATCCGTAGGACACATAAGCCGCTGCCGTATTTCCATCCATGGTTTTCATTTTTTTATTCATAATATTTCTCCTAAAAAAAAAGCATTCAAATAGAAGCTTCTACATCATTAACCACTAAAATTCACGATATCATTATTGGTTTGATTTCTTTTTGGTTATTGTATAAATAACAATGTTTCTCTCTAATCGCTCACACATTGTGTCATATCCCATGTACTCCAAGTACTGCTTTGTTTCTGTTGTGTATAAATAGTACTCCGACCGTAGCATTTCCAGTTCGCCCATTTTATTACATGTCATTAGATTCTTTTCTTCTAACAGGCGTTGGTCGTGATTATCAAAACTCTTATCAACAATAACGATTACTCCATTATCTTCACACAACGAAACAACATTTTTTAATGCCGCCTCCTGAGAATGCTTTGCAATATGGTGAAATGCAAAGGTTGAAACCACCACATCAAATTTTCCAATTTTTTCTAACGATATATCCAGGATATCCTCCAGTAAAAATTTTGCCCAGGGAACCTTATCCCTGGATACCATTAGCATTGGCAGGCTCTTATCCAATGCAACCAAATCCATATTGTCAAATGGCTCCCACAGATTGCATGTCCCACATCCCACGTCGATTATTTTTTTCCCTTTTCCCAAGCGTTTCATCAACTCTCTGGTTCTCACTATGGCTCTCTGATAACCTTCATCCCCTTCCAGAAATCTTTCTATATATCCAACTGCCATTTCATCAAAGTTCCACTCTTTTATAAAATTTATCTCTTGATTGCATCTTTCATCTGACCTTTGTATCAACATATTTTTTATGTCACCACTATCTGCTTTGTCTATGATTCTATTAATGGTATCCTTGAGTTCGGCTTTTGCCGAATTCAATTCGGCGATTCTGCTTTCCATTGCTTTCAGTTGAATATAAAATTTGTATTGTGCTTCCGTTTTGGTGTTGCAGTTTTCTAATATATATTTAATTTCCTTTATGGAAAAATTGAGCCTTCGAAGGATTGCAATGACACGAATCTGGAGTGCCTCATCAATTGAATAATTCCGGTACCCGTTATCATCTCTTTTGGCCTTTATTAAGCCGCTTTCTTCATATATCCTAAGCATCTTAGGTGTCATTTTTAATTTTTTACAAATTTCGCTTGTATTCATTTTTTCATTCCCTTTTCACGTTTATGCTAAACCCTGCCCAAAGGGCGAAGTCAAGTCCTATCAGCAAAAGATTTTTATCAAGTTTCTTTATTGGATTCGACTTTATTGTACAGAAATAAGCCGGCCAAAACCAATACGCCCCCAATCACTTGGTTGGGTTCCAGCATCTCATTCCATAATAAAAAAGCATAAATACAACTCATTACCGGCTCCAACAAATTTATTCCGCCAACGAAAGTTGCCCTAACATTTCTTAATGCCCAATTTATCATGCTTTGCGGTATGCATATTGCAAAGACAGCCGATCCAATTGCATATAGATATTCTTCCCGTGGATATATTTCAAATAGCCCACCTTGCACCAATGCAACTGCAAAAGCAAAAGAAAAACTACCCAAATATGTAATTAATAGTTTCATTGGCACACTGACATCTGCAAATTTTTTTATCACCACCAAATATGTGGCATAGCACACTGCACACAGCAAGGCGCAGATATCTCCTTTGAACGAATTACTGCCTCCCGGAGAAATGAGCAGCGTAGCGCACCCAAAAAACACAATAAGGAGCATGGCAAACCCTAATTTTGAAGTTTTTTCTCCTAAAAAAAGACTTGAAAACACTACGACAAATAGTGTGCTGCTGCTGTTTAGAATCACGACATTTGAAACATCTGCATTTTTTAGTGCAATAAAATAAAAATACGCACCGGCAGCAAAAATAAATCCTGTGGAAAACAATATGGCAATTAGCTTTTTTTCGATCATCTTCTTTTCGACCATCTTTTTTTCGTTTTGCCGGGTTTTCGTTTTTATCAAAAAAACAATGAGAAAAAATAATGTGCATACGAGAAATCTATAGGTTACAAATACCATAGGCGGCAAATTGCTTAACCTAAAAAATACTGAATTTGTCCCAGTAAAAAAAATTGCCAATATGACCACAACTTTTGGATTGATTCCTATTCTTTGATCACGCATAGTCCTTCTCCCTTTGTTGTATTTTATACCTTGCCCTTTGGGCAAGGTCAATATGGCAAATCGGCAATAAAAAATCCGGCTGAAGGTTTGGTTCAGCCGGTTATTGGATGTTTGTTACAAGTCTTTTCGTGAATTGGGATTTCGCTTCACTACTCTTGCAGAAAAACTTTGATATCAATTTTCACCCACTTGCCGTTTAGTTTTTTTGTTTCAATTCGCCCAAACAGCAGTTTGCCCGCATCCATTAGGCGCGCAAAAATGAGATTATCCGCCTTTGGGACATACCCAATTTTGACCCCATCTCCAGTCTTTATCACAATGGCCTTGGGATCAAAAGAGTTGCCCGGTTCTCGAAAGAAATCCAGTTTGTCTCCTTCCTTTAGGTGAGGTTCCAGCTCAAGGATCCCCTCCACATGGGTGGTTCCGGCCACATAGGTATCAAACAAAAAAATCTCTCTCTCAAAGGGTTTTGCAACCGGTAATCCACCGCCCTTGCCATGGAACAATCCAACCACATCCCCATTTTCAGGCTTTATCAATTCTCCCATCTTATCTCCTTATCATCTTTGCAATCCTACTTTGATACAGTTTTGCCATTTCCTTTAGCTGATCCATTTCCTCCTCCAATTGAGTCTTTTGCTCCGCCATTGCCTTGGGATTTTCCACAAGATCTTTCATGGTATAGGGGTATTCCGATTTGATTTCCACAATTTTATCTTTGACTTTTTGCACCATCGCCAGTAGCCGATTTTTTTCTTGTTTGATGGTTCGCAGGTCATCAGGTTTCTCCTCCGGTATGACCAAATCATCAATCATGGTGGCAATCACCTGTAGCCCACCCAAATCCCCATTTTTGTAAATTTCTACAGCATTATAAAACAGCTGGAGTTTTTCTCCACTTACTTCCGGATGGAGGTCCGGGTGCAGGGCCTTGACAATCAGCCGGTACATTTTTTTTAGTTCCAGATCCTCTTCATCGGTTAACAAATGGCCTTGGCTCCGCTCAAGGGCGGCATTCATCTGCTGGGTTCGGGCGTTGAGTTCGGCCTGATATTTTTCAAATTCTTGTTCCAGTAAATCATCAATGTGAACAACGTCGATTTTTTCCTGCCGATTCAGTTTTGCCTGTATCATTTCAATCTTGCGTTTGAGGCGAAGAATCACGCACTGGGTTTCAAATATTTTGTATTCCACCGCACCTACCCCAAGAAGATATGCCATTTCAATGGTCTTACACTGGTGAAACTGCAACTCATCCCGCTCCAAAACCAGCATAGAAAGTTCCACCTGCAATTTGGCGATTTCTTCCTTCAGTTCTGCAAACTCCGGAAAAAGCAATATCTTGTTTTCATCTGGTTTATCCATTCTTTCCCCTCGTTTCTCAATCACAATACGAAAAAGTGTCCGTCCAATTGCGGTTGGTGCTTGGTACAGTTTCATATTAACACAAATAAAATGCGATATATAGTACAGTAAACGGAGGGTTGGGGCCGTTAATTGCAAAACTAAACGCAACTTTTTGTCTACTTTTACTTGTGCAAACTTGCATTTACTATTGCAAAGAGTCATTTTTGGATATACTTAATTCTGGTTGTCTGACCGGAATGGAGCATATCATGAGCAAGCACTTATCTTTGTCGGACAGAGCACTGATTGAACGCTGCCTTGTCCGAAATTTCACCTTCAACTCAATCGCCAGGTTGCTTGGACGTTCTTCATCCACCGTTTCACGTGAAATCCAAAAGCACCGTGCTTTTGCCAGTCGCATCGGCGATGGCAAGAACGAATGTCTCAACTATTTTGGATGTCTTCGTACGGACCTTTGTGGCGAGGCCCGCTCCACAGGCTGTTTTTCCAGATGCAAAACCTGCAAAGATTTCGACTGTCAAGCCTTGTGCGGCCAATTTGTCTCAGTTCACTGCAAGCTCCTTGAAAAGCCTCCCTATGTCTGCACCGGATGCCTTTCACAAAAGGCCTGCAGGAAAGATCATGCCTACTACTCCGCACATCGGGCCCATGCAGCTTACCTAACCACCCTGAAGGAAAGCAGAAAAGGGCTTCGAATCAGTCCACAAAAGCTGTCGGAAATTGGAATTCTCATTTCTCCCCTCATCATGAAGGGCCAGTCCATCAACCACATTTTCTCCACTCATGCGGATGAAATCGGCTGCTCCGAGCGAACCATTTACAAGTACATCGACTGCCGGGCTTTCGATGTCAGGAACATCGATCTTCCCAAAAAAGTCGCCTACCGGCAACGAAAAAAGCAAAAAGTGCTGACAAAACTGGAGTATCGCTGCCGCAAAGGCCGCACCTACGAGGATTTCAACCATTATCTCGGCGAGCATCCCGGTGTTTCCGTCGTCGAGATGGACACGGTAAAAGGCAAGCGTTGCAAAGGCAAGGTTATCCTCACCATGATTTTTCGGCAAAACAATTTTATGCTTATGTTTCTTATGGACGATGGCAAAATGAAAAGTGTTGAAGCTGTCTTCGACAAACTCACAAGCCTGCTTGGGCTTTCCTTGTTCCGCAAACTCTTCCCGATTATCCTCACCGACAACGGAGTCGAATTCAAGAACCCCGAAAACCTCGAATATTCGCTAAGCAACTGTCAGCGCACCCGGATCTTTTACTGCGACCCTCAGGCATCCTGGCAAAAGCCGCAGGTGGAGAAAAACCACGCCCTGCTTCGGCGAATCCTGCCCAAAGGCGTTTCATTCGACCCCTTATCTCAGGCGGACCTGAACGTGGTTTGTCGTCACATCAACAGCGTGGCAAGAGAGGTATTCGGCAACAAAACGCCGTTTCAACTCCTGCAAGGGAAAGACTATGGAAAACTGCTGGATTCACTTGATCTCTCACCTATTCCACCCGATGAGGTCATTTTGAAACCGGCACTACTCAAACGTAAGTAGCAGTATTTGGTCAGACAACCAACTGATATACCTGCGAAAAACGGGGTCGCGTTTACTTTTGCAAAAAACTTTAGCCCTGTTTGTTTGCTGTGCCTGTTTCATAGCGAATTCTAGCAGTTTCAATTGTATTTTACACGATTCCCGACCCAATTTCCGCAACAAATATGATCTATGGTGATGTTTTTTGATTTACGGTTGCTTTTAGTTTTTCATTTAACAGGAGGGTTGGGGCTGTTAATTGTAAAACCAAACGCAATTTTTGCATTCAATTCCAGTAGACCATCCCGCCTTGTTATCTCCTTCACCCCTTGAAAATTTGTGATATCAAAAAATCCGGTTCGCAAGCCTCTTATGGGAAGCAACCCCATCATGATTCCCATAATCGTCAGGCCTAAAGGTTTCAATCCACGCCTCATGGGGGGCGTTTCGTTAACTGCGTGGACCATTTTTCGATTGGATTTTTGACTACCATACAAGATTACACCATTCTCAAACGGGGCGGACGGGGTTACATCTGTATATCAGGTTTGACTACCATACAAGATTACACCATTCTCAAACAGAGCATTTTACCCTGAGAGAATTTGCATCGTTTGACTACCATACAAGATTACACCATTCTCAAACAATCACTCCGGATAACATCGGCGACCCAGGTTTGACTACCATACAAGATTACACCATTCTCAAACAAGGGCGGTCGATGAAGTCAATAAGACACAGTTTGACTACCATACAAGATTACACCATTCTCAAACCAAGTCAAAGGCGGGGAAAAGCAAATCAGTGTTTGCCTACCATACAAGATTACACCATTCTCAAACGCCTGTCGTCCATCATATCAATAATCCCAAGTTTGACTACCATACAAGATTACACCATTCTCAAACTACCTAACTCGTTGTTACAATTGTTATATTGTTTGACTACCATACAAGATTACACCATTCTCAAACCCACCTTGGAATGTAAATTTTGCAATCTAAGTTTGACTACCATACAAGATTACACCATTCTCAAACTCTTCTGGAACATATATGGCAATTTGTACCGTTTGACTACCATACAAGATTACACCATTCTCAAACAAGCCGAATATGGATACAAAGGCGAATTTAGTTTGACTACCATACAAGATTACACCATTCTCAAACCTCATTTACTCCCACCCTCTTTCCTTTCTGGTTTGACTACCATACAAGATTACACCATTCTCAAACAAGGATAGGAAGGATGATATGAGTAATACAGTTTGACTACCATACAAGATTACACCATTCTCAAACACCCCTTGCACACCATCCTATGCGCCCATAGTTTGACTACCATACAAGATTACACCATTCTCAAACCATCTAATATTGCGGGCAAAGCCTTGTCTAAGTTTGACTACCATACAAGATTACACCATTCTCAAACGATAAGCCACGCTAGAGGCTGTGTTCGCGCGTTTGACTACCATACAAGATTACACCATTCTCAAACCGGTTGATGGCTTAAAATTGCGTGAACTTTGTTTGACTACCATACAAGATTACACCATTCTCAAACTTGCTGGGAATTGCCAACGGAGTTTTGGCAGTTTGGCTACCATACAAGATTACACCATTCTCAAACTTGATTTTGTGCTCGTAGCCGTTGGCCTTGGTTTGACTACCATACAAGATTACACCATTCTCAAACGCGAAAATTCTACCCAAGTTAAAAATTGGCGTTTGACTACCATACAAGATTACACCATTCTCAAACAATCCATATGAGGTTATAAGCATTGACAACGTTTGACTACCATACAAGATTACACCATTCTCAAACGGGGGCAAGAAGCATGAGTGATTTTGTAATGTTTGACTACCATACAAGATTACACCATTCTCAAACGCGTCTAAACTGATGGGGCATTCGTCAATTGTTTGACTACCATACAAGATTACACCATTCTCAAACATAGTATTCACCTACTTTTCGTATTCCGTCGTTTGACTACCATACAAGATTACACCATTCTCAAACGGTTTTCTACTGTTGTATGTATTGACGGTGGTTTGACTACCATACAAGATTACACCATTCTCAAACGAAAGCAGGGTGGTGTAAATGGATTATACAGTTTGACTACCATACAAGATTACACCATTCTCAAACTTGACGCAATGCTGAGGCATGCAATCGCTTGTTTGACTACCATACAAGATTACACCATTCTCAAACCAGGTTGCCAAGGAATATGTCGGTAAGGAAGTTTGACTACCATACAAGATTACACCATTCTCAAACCAGCGCAGGCGTCTTTGTCGGTCGCCGATAAGTTTGACTACCATACAAGATTACACCATTCTCAAACTGGTATCGTCGTTTTTTAACGTAACGCACAGTTTGACTACCATACAAGATTACACCATTCTCAAACTTCAATTGTGTGGTCAGAATATTTTTTATGTTTGACTACCATACAAGATTACACCATTCTCAAACACATCATCAACAGTTGCTTCTTTTTGGTTTGTTTGACTACCATACAAGATTACACCATTCTCAAACGTTCTGTTTCATTTGGTCACCTTCTCAATCGTTTGACTACCATACAAGATTACACCATTCTCAAACTCCCGTAAGTTGTCTTCCCGGCAAAGCCCCGTTTGACTACCATACAAGATTACACCATTCTCAAACGAGCAGCTACGAGGGGAAAGGACCCAGTGAGTTTGACTACCATACAAGATTACACCATTCTCAAACAATCCTGGGGATTTGCGCAGACCGATGTAGTTTGACTACCATACAAGATTACACCATTCTCAAACGGTGGAAATGGGTTTTTCAGACCTAAATTCGTTTGACTACCATACAAGATTACACCATTCTCAAACGTTGGGATGGGTTTTATCACAGGGTGGTGGGTTTGACTACCATACAAGATTACACCATTCTCAAACTAGCAGTCACAACTAATGCGCCGTTTTCAAGTTTGACTACCATACAAGATTACACCATTCTCAAACACCGCATCAGCGATTTTGGCCATCCGCTTAGTTTGACTACCATACAAGATTACACCATTCTCAAACTGAGCCAGGTGATTAATTTCAATGAAAAAAGTTTGACTACCATACAAGATTACACCATTCTCAAACTTCGATTCTGATTCAGCCGATTGGCTGTCAGTTTGACTACCATACAAGATTACACCATTCTCAAACAAGCCAAAATGATTTCATGGTCAGGGGCAAGTTTGACTACCATACAAGATTACACCATTCTCAAACCCGCCAGTCCGGTTTCTTCGATGTCATACAGTTTGACTACCATACAAGATTACACCATTCTCAAACCCATGTGTCCGCTTTAATCTTTTCTCCATCGTTTGACTACCATACAAGATTACACCATTCTCAAACATTACTGGTCAAATGACAGAAACTTACTTCGTTTGACTACCATACAAGATTACACCATTCTCAAACTACCATATGTATTGATCTTAATGGGCGATCGTTTGACTACCATACAAGATTACACCATTCTCAAACGGTTTAATTGCAATGGTGGTTGCTTCTGTTGTTTGACTACCATACAAGATTACACCATTCTCAAACGGAATAATGGCACTTGGCGCTTATCTTTATGTTTGACTACCATACAAGATTACACCATTCTCAAACAGTTACAACCAAGGTACTGTATCAATTAATGTTTGACTACCATACAAGATTACACCATTCTCAAACCTACAAGTTAGCTGACGGTTTCGACTTTATGTTTGACTACCATACAAGATTACACCATTCTCAAACGGAGCGCTGCATGGAAGTGTTCTTTGGATGGTTTGACTACCATACAAGATTACACCATTCTCAAACGGTACTATGTGTATATTAGCGCCAATAATGGTTTGACTACCATACAAGATTACACCATTCTCAAACCTCAAAGTTTGTAATGTGATGCCACCATAACACCGTAATGTTGTATAGTGATATTTGAGTATAATCCACTCTAATATATTTCGCACAACTCTTTATCAATAACACATACGTTTTCACAAGGTAGATATTCCCTTAGGTTATTTTCAACAAGCAAAAGAAATATTTTCCGATAAAAACATTCTGTATATAGCTGGGAAAGTTCCTCCATGGATAAGTATGTATTCAGATTAGTAAAAATAAAAATGTTGATTCCCAAAATGTCATTCACTGAAATCACGTAACTGACAATTTTCTCGAGAAGTGATATGTAATCATCAAAGATTTTCAAATTAACAGATTTAAAAATCATATCTAGATCAACATTCTCAGAAACTGATAATTCCCAGTGTTCAACATCTGTCAACTGCATAATATAACTCTTTATCAAGCCTTTCATTTCGAGGGTTCGTAGGTAATGGTTTTCACCTAAAGCATTCAATTTCACATTTGCCATAACTTTGCTCAAAATTGGCTTACTATTTATGTTTAGTGTGAATGGCTCTATAATAAGGTTAACCCATTTAGAAACATTGATCTCACAATTTTCTTCCGAAAAAACAAAGGGACCTGCCCCATTCTGTATTTGAAGATACAGTTCTTCAATAAATTTCGAAAAGCAATCTTGTGATTCCAATAAAAGAATCTCAACTTGATTTTCATGAAATTCGATGACATGCTCCATATCCTTGTATGCTAATTTCATAATATAACTAGCCTTTCGTCTGTATCCAGCACTTCGCCCTGATATTGACCCAGCAAAAAATCTATTTTTGAATACTGCTTTTCTGTAATTGTAAGTAATTGCACCAAGCCGTTTTCAGGAGTCTCCTTTTTGACATTTTCAATCACTGCATGTGCAGCAGTAGTATTTAAGGCAATTTTACTATAAACCGATTCTTGCATCATAATAAACCCACTTTTAATTAAGTGTTTACGAAATTTTGTATACGCTCTTTTGTCCTGCAACGTCAAGGTTGGCAAATCAAAAAAAACCATCACTCTCATATATCTGTAACTCATCCCTATAAAATTTAATTAGACTAATATCCCTTTCATTGATTGCATCAAATATGCTCCCGCAATATATTTTTATTGCATTTACTACATAATTTTTCTTTCCATCTATAAGCACCTCTTGGTTTAATATATTAACCAACTGCATTTTCTCTGGTTGCTCAAAGCTTTGAGGTTGCAGTTTGTGTACCGTCAAGTCAACAAGTATTCTAAAAGGTTCCATTAAATCCGAACCCAAATTAAATTGGTTAAACATGTTATCGTGAAACAACCCCAACTGAGTAATGTATCCAGAAGATACAACCTCTCGATTGAATGCGGATAATAAAATGCCATAACCATAATTCAGGGCAGCATTAATTGGGTTATTTGCAGTTCGCGTAAAGTCCTTCCCAAACAATGCGTTGAAATACACCTTGGCGGCATGTCCTTCTCGATTTGTCATATCGTTTAGTACTACTTGAGAAATGTACTCCTCTAACATTTTTGACTGTGGTAATTTCAAGTAATCCAACAGCGATGCTTGTTTTCTGATTTTTTCTGTCACGATTTCCGTCCATATCTGCTGTTTGATGTTTTCGCTCCATTGAACTTGTTTCCTGATTTTTTCGCTGGTATCATGGCTTCCATAATACGAAACCAATTCTGAAGAGGGATTTCTTTTCTCATCGCAAAAAATAACTTTTACTTTTTTCTTGGCAAGCTCACATAGTAACGCAGTAGTCAGAGATACTCCTGTTGATTCGATTAACAATATGCTAATCTCACTAATGTGTATTTTTTTAACAGTATCACCCCTGACAACTAAATGATTTAATTTCAAATCCAGTTTGGCCCTTGACGAAATAACAACTACGCGCCAACTCATAATTCCCCCAAATTCACTTCTTTTTCAAACAATCCAGTTGGTGATTGAGCAAGAATTTTTATGTTATGTTTATTGGTGACTTCGTTGGACATGCCTACCCTCCCTGCGTTTTGCGGACCTAAAATGAGTTCAAGACTTGCCAACACTGAATTGCATTGAAAAAAATGTAGTAACTCGTATAGTAATACACACTGTAATTCTATAGGCAACTCAATAAAATTTTGCCTTTGCTCTTTGAGTGTTGTAGCTTGAGCGGAAAGCTGGGTTCTATATATTGTGTTTCCCAGTTTATTGACAAACAAGTTATATAAACTCAAATTATCAAAAACCGCAATCCCATCAAATCCCGTAAGCAAAACTTCTCCGCCTTTTTTTCGCATATCTTTGCATCGATTCATATAATTTACTATCTTCTTGCAATACCGTACCGTTTCCTCACTTAAAACCAACTGGTTAGCGTTTTTAAAAACAAGCCTTGTTCCCGTTCTACCAGATAAATGCATACGGAAACCATCAATCTGAAATAAAGTATTTATCTTTATTTTTCTTAGTATGATCTTAGCTTCCTTTAATCCAAGCACATCATCTACAAATTTTTCAAGTCCCCCGGGGCTACTTTCAATTCGTTTTGCAAGGTATACAGGAACACTTTCAATCGTTCTCGTGATTTTCCCTTTCTTTATATGTTCTACCAATATGAAATATGCCCCTGCGGCTTTATTGTAACCGCCATATTTCGCTGTGGTCAACCTCGCATCCTCTTTAATCTGAACTTGTCCTTTTTCTTTTGGCATAAGCATTTGATCAAAAAGAGTCCCTTTAATTTCCCTTGCGTTTCTTGTGAAAAGGATATTGTTTTTGCCCATAATTTCAAGCACTCGCTTTAACGTCTCATCCTTATCAGCGTTCCAAGCAATTAGTCCCCCTCTTTCCACATTTGAGTCGAAAATCTTTCTCAAATTATAGGCTCGATACTCTGCATTTTTAATGTATTGGTATGGATTACTTGTAAACTTCGTGTAGTATACATTGCCCACAACTATATTAAGAAAAGCATCCTTTGCATGATGAAAGTCATTTATTTCTCTTACCTTAATCAAATTATACTTCTGTCGAAAGTCAGAAACATTGCCAGCCTTCACATAAACAACTTCCGAAGTGGAACATACTCTCTTCAGAATATCTGCTGCTGCTTTGGTTGTCTGCCTCGTTTCTACCAACTGCCTTTGGATAAAGTCTGCCAGTTCTCGTTCAGACAATGGATCTCTTCTAACGAGTCTTTCATATTTAATTTTTGAGATAAATCCTTTGCTCATTAGCATTGCCCAAAATTTCTTTTGTGCTTGTTGCCATTCTTTTGGCAGCGGGTATTCGTCTGACTTGTTTGCATTGAAGACTTTTTTCACCAATACTCTATTATTTAGGCTGTCATCTTTTGTTTTTGATTGTGGAAATATATGATCCACGTCATATATATTCTTGTCAAACAGATCGTCAAGCTCTATTTTCTCTCCACTGTACATGCAACGCCCTAATTGCGTGTAATAGAGGTATAGCCTATCGCTCCGAATATCGTTTTCACTCTTTTGTTGCAATGTTGTAAAGAGAATTGTCTCTTCTTTGCATTGTTCATATAATGACATTAATTGGGCCTTCCGAGAGGTTGTCCTACCAGTGTTTTCTTTGCCTCTCGCCATCTCGATGAAAATTCGTTTAGGCTCCTTCCCCATTACTTTACGAAGTTCATTTACAATCGTTAACGATTGCCATAGCATACGCTTAACAGAAGGAGAAACGTGGAGTTCATCCACTATGCTGTAGTCCATTGTTCTTACCGATTTAGTATGTGGTTCATTAATTTTGTTTAATTCATTTTCATATTCGTACTCCCTACTGAGCAACTGCATTAAATTATTATTTGTTTCCCACATTGCCTGCAAAATGCACACATATTCTCCAGTTTCATGGCTTGGTGCAAAAATATTCTGAAGAAATGCATTTGATAGCCTTCCCCAGCCAAGATATTTCTTGGTACATAATTTGTCTATCTCTTCCTCCGTCAATTCTTTGGGATATTTTTTCATCAACTTCTTCTTAAGCAATTTCTTATCATCACCAAAAAGAGAAATTGACAAAATAATATCTTCTGCGAGATTAGTATTATTGACTTTGTCTCCAAGAATGTCTTTCATATCAATGTAGGATGCCAAAGATGATTTGCAGTCCCCATCAATTCCACCAATAGCATCTATTTTGATATCGTAATTATTACACTTTAGATACTCAAATAATTTCTTTCCAGTTACTTTTCGTTGTTTCATAAATAAGTCTGTATATATACTTTGTTTCAGACTTACCGGGATTTCTTCTCCATCAATTTTCAAATTGTTGATTTCGTTCAAAACCATAAATTTACTATAGATAAGTGAATTTTTTGGCAACACATCCGCCCCAATTACGTAAGTACACTTATTGGTCATCCGGGTAATAAAATTTTCTGCACTAGCCTCTATGTCCACGTTTTTTTCAAAATTCCAAGGAAAGATTTTTCCTTTTTCTCTTTTTACAATCCACGCAAAACCACCTTTGCATAGGTGGGCATCGTTCAGCGGACCAACATAATAGGGGATTCTAAACTTCATAATTTCTTCTACTTTTTTACTGACGGAAAGACCTGAATCGTCTGTATCATTAAGAAATAGCAAGTATGTCGAGGCGTTTTTGAGAATGACTTTGAGTTCCTCAAGGTGAAGTTGGTACGGAATAGTTGCATTGTCTTTTGATGTCTGTTTTGGCAACAAAGTTCTATTTATAATTTCTGTCAACAAATACAAGCCGTCTACATCTTTTCGAATTTCTTCTTTATCCTTTTCGAATTTCTTCTCCAAATACTTACATAATTCTTCCTGACTGCATGTCTTTTCGGTTCTTAACTTCTTGCTATTTTTCTTACTGATTCCAACATATGCACAATAATTGCATTTTTCATTACTTGAAAAGATATCGTTATAGAGTTCTGGTATATATTTTCTTGCATACAATTTTAAGATTTTAAGATCCAACTTATGCTTCTCATAAGTGTTTACTTTTGCATATGATAAATATGGTTCTTCTCCTCTGATTTCTGCCAAGATTCCCCAGTCATAGATTGCCTTAAGCTTTTCTACAAGATAAAGCTTGTCTTGTAGAAAATTTTCCAGTACTGGCAAATCATCATCAAATTGAGCGCTTGAAAATTGAATGCTATTTTTTTCTTCTGTTGTCAATTCTGGCATGTCAAAAAGATCACTTAGCTTTACCTTTCCCCCAGCAATTGCTTTAATAATAGTCTTCTCTTGAATAGTGTTTGGTGATATCAATTCAGATAATGCTGCTGCCTTTTTTTGTATTCCCATTTTCTTGTTTTTAATGATATTTTCCATTTCTTTAGGTGTGGTACAATTAAAATCAATTCCAAACTCATCATATAGGTATTGCTTTAATTCACGATACACTGGTTCAAAAGAAAGAACGTCACTGATATTTCTTCCTTCAAACAAAAAATGGCCGCGATTCTTTAGAATATTATGTAATGCAAGATACACCAACCTGATGTCATAATCTTTTTTGTTTTCGATAAGTGCTTTCCTCAAATGATGGATTGTGGGAAATTCGGTATGGTATTCCTTGTCAGAATATAAATGATCATTAAACAAGGTATTTGCCTGATTTTCGGATTTATCTTCCTGATAAAATTTGCTTTCTTTCAATCTAAGATAAAATCCCGGATCAACTTTGCAAATTTCTTCCGAAAATAGTTCCTGTAACAGGTCAATTCGGTTCTTCCTTCGCTGTTCCCTGCGTCGTGCGCTTCTATGCAACCTTCTTTCTGCCGCCGGAGTTGCTTCCTCAAACAGGCGAATACCCCACATGGCTTTGCCATTAAATTTCTGCAAAGCATACTCTGTATCAGTTACCGCCCATCCAACTGAATCAGTTCCAATGTCCAATCCAAGATAATATTCCCCAAATTCCTTTTTCATAGTTGACAAAACTCCTTTCTTGCGATAGCATGTTGTTGTCTTGATGATTGACTACCATACAAGATTACACCATAAGTTCAAATAAAAATTTATTCAAATCGTCCTTCGGGACTCCCAATTGTTGGGGTTTTAGTAAGTATAGGCTTGTGAATTCAAGCCTTTTTCATTTTTTGGCAAATAAAAGGCACCACAAAATGTGATGCCAAATGTTTTTCATGTATGAATTTTTGTGCTGAATCCCTCATCACAATCCCCAAAGCTTTCAACCATACCGTTACTAAAGTATGTTCTTCACTAATATATTACCACCTATATTTTATTTATCAAGGAACTTTCATCTTTTTATTTTCACTGTGCCATAAGGCCAAAGTCTAGTTACTTTTTATCGCCCAGTAATCAGAACAATTTTCATGATTCGTTTATGTAAGCCTTCTTTTGATTTCTAACACCGACAGGTTTTGCCGTTATCGGCACAAAACCTATATATTTCTTTTAGCTAATATTTACTTTATGCCGATAATATGATATCATACCCTTACACCAAAGGAGGAGCGCATCATGAATTATTTGTCTGTGGCCGATATAGCGAAAAAATGGAATATGTCCCAGCGGGGGGTGCGCAATTACTGTGCTCAAGGGAAAATCTCCGGTGTGTTTCTGACGGGCAAAACATGGAATATCCCAGAGGACGCCCAAAAGCCCAATCGAAAAAACAAGCACCTAGCTGCTCCGAAAACCCTCCTTGATGTTTTGAAAGAAGAGCAAACGGCGCATACTTCCGGAGGGATTTATCACAAGATTCAAATTGAACTGACCTACAACTCCAACCATATGGAGGGCAGTCAACTGACTCACGATCAGACCCGTTACATTTATGAAACCAACACCATTGGCGAGTCAGGGGGAACCATGAACGTCGACGATATTGTGGAAACTGCCAACCACTTCAAGTGTATCGACATGATCATCCAACAAGCAAATTACAGACTATCACAGAATTTTATCAAGCAACTTCACTTTGCACTAAAAAGTGGGACCAGTGATTTTCGGAAAGACTGGTTTGCCGTTGGTGATTACAAACGCCTTCCCAACGAAGTGGGCGGTGTGATGACCACCTTGCCTGAGAATGTAGAGACAGAAATGGCCGCACTCCTTTCCCAATATAACAACGCTGGTGCTAAGACACTTCAGGAAATCGTTGAGTTTCACTGCCGCTTTGAGTCAATCCATCCCTTTCAAGATGGCAACGGACGCGTTGGCAGACTGATTATGTTCAAAGAATGTTTGCGAAATGGCATCGTGCCGTTTATCATCAGCGATGAGATGAAGATGTTCTATTATCGTGGTCTACAAAAATGGAAAACCGAAAAAGGCTACCTGATGGACACTTGCCTTTCAGCCCAGGATGCATTCAAGAAAATGCTGGATTCTTTCAGGATTGGGTATTGATTGTTCCTCTCCTATTCAATGGGCAGGTTATGCTGTTTGAGAAAGGTCAGTTCCCCCAATTCCCTAAAATAAAAAGCCGATTCATAGATCGGCTTTGAACAGTGCGTGATTTGTAGTCTTGGCTTATTGGCTCGGCCCCGGCCAATTCAAAAATCCCAAGGTTGCTTCTAATAATTGGGTGAGCAAT
Source organism: Anaerovoracaceae bacterium (assembly GCA_963676385.2). Classification (GTDB taxonomy): domain Bacteria; phylum Bacillota; class Clostridia; order Peptostreptococcales; family Anaerovoracaceae; genus UBA1422. The sequence goes on along the minus strand of CAXXMM010000002.1, from coordinate 26,556 downwards.
TTTTTTTTGTCTTGGTCATTATATGAAAATATCACCGACAGAAAACAGCCATCAATAATACTATAAACAATTTCATTAGGGATGGTTGCATTTATTTGCTTGTTGGCTTTTGCTTCAATGATGTATGTCATGATTAATGATTTATATTTATCGTTTAACCCTTGCAATGCAGTATTTTTGAGCAAATATTCGTACGTTGTAGAGGCCACTCCAGGATATCCCAAGACATCGGAAAGCATCCTACTATAAATTGCAAAAATGATTTTAACAGGGTCTTTTTCAGTTTCTGCTTTTGCGAGAATCTCAGCTTTTACTTCTTCCACTGTCTCATCTGCAATGATTTCAAGGATAGCAACTTTGTTGGTAAAGTAATTAAAAAAAGTAGTCTTTGAAATCATGACTCTTTCACACAATTCTTTCACCGATGTATTATGATAGCCTTTTTCTTCAAAGACGTGCTTCGCTTCTCTTACAATTGCCTCAATATTATTCTCTTTTTTTCTTTGGCATAAATTTTTTTTGGCCGTCATGATATCCTCCCCGAAAAGCTATTATTGTATTCAATAATACGATTTATTATATCATATCTTATTTCTTGATGTAAAATGATTTGCAATCCCAATCAATATAAAAGAGCCACCTAATGCGACTCCTCCTCCAAAAAATAACATGAAAACCCAACCCACTGCCAAATCGGGAACCTGATTAATATGAATCGTCCCAATGGTTAAATAGGCAAAAGCTGTATTGTTGAACATCAGTGGGCAAACGTTGCCACCCATGAGAATGACAACTAACACAAACAGCAACACAATTGATATTGCAAGGCTTTCTCCTGTTATTCCAGACAAAAATTCCGATCCTTTTATTAGAACATAGGATGCGATAATTCCTGTAAATGCACCTAAAAAAATGGATGGAATTCTTTTTTTGTCTGGATTCATATAATAACTAATTGTTACAAAAAACATGGGCCACATTGGCACGTCTGTAAAAAACGAGCAACCAATTGTCATTGAGAAAAACCAAATTGTTAATATGCCGGTTTCTATCAGTTTGTTTTTCTCCGGCTTAATGAAAATTTTCATGCTGCCCTTTCATCTGTTTTCCGCGTTTCTATCCGTTTAACCGTTCAAAAATTTCCTTTGTAGCAACATAGTAATTCTTGTACTCTGCAAACAATCTGTCATAGATCAACGTGTTTGACTTTTGAGGCCGATAGATTCTATCCTGTGTAATCATCTTTTTTGTGCTTTCAAAGTCCGGATACCTGCCCATGCCGATTGCTGCACAAATACCGCCACCTAATGCTCCCGCATACCTATCATCTTTAATGGTTTTAACATTCATGCCCAAAACATCAGAAAACATCTGCATCCAGGTTTCACTTCTAGTGCCTCCGCCAATGACAGTGATATCTTCAACTTGGATTCCAAAATCTGTCACATAGTTTTCCATTGTCAATCTCAGGTTATAGCAAATCCCTTCATACACGGCCCGCATGATGTGGGCGCGGTTATGAATATTTGACAAATTGAAGAATGATCCCCTGACCGTTTCAGATTTGATGGGACAATATTCTCCGTAAATCCAAGGAGTGCTTAATAGGTTCTCTGATCCGGCGGGTATGTCTTTCACTTCATTTTCAACAAAGCGATAGATATCTTCTACTTCGTCTCTTTTATCTTTATACAACGTACTCATTGCCCAATCAGCGGTCATACAAGCGGATTGAGTCACGCCGGGCATGACATTCAGTTTTGGGTCAGCACTTTTGGTTGTTACCCCACCATTTTTGGCATCAAAATACTTGTCGGTCACAGGGCAATACCATGCGGATGAGCCTAAATAGATATGTGCTTCCCCATTACTGCTGCATCCGGAGCCTAATACGGCAGCCTGCACATCATCACATCCCCCATAAACTTCTGTGTCGGTGGTCAACCCCATCCATTGGGCGGCCTCCTTGGTGAGATTTCCAACTTTATCAGTTGAATTGATGATTGGCGGCAGTTTCCCTGTATCAATGCCAATGGCATCATATAGTTCAAAAAGCCACTGATTCTTTTGTATATCTATGCCATAACTAGCCGCCCCTGAAAGTTCTGAGACAAAACGCCCTGTGGTTCTATAGAGAAGGTACCCATTGACATTTAGGAAATACTTTGTTTTGTTATAGATTTCCGGTTCGTTCTTTTTTATCCACAATAGTTTTGGGATTACATCCTTGGCGCCGACAATCTCCGCTCCAACCAACTCATTGACTTCCACCGCCTCTTTGCCTCCCCGGCCGTCAATCCAAGAGATATTTCTATGCAAAGTTCTACCATCTTCCCCCACCGGTATGATGCCCATTGCCTGAGTAGAGAAGACTACCGCTTTTACATCCTCTTTTTTTATCTGACTTTTTTCCAAAACATCTTTTGTTGATGCAATAATTGCCTGCCAATATTCTTCCGGATCCTGTTCAACAAAACTGATTTTTGGCTCATAAATTGGATATGCTGCGGTTGCGGAAGCGTATAAGCTACCTTCTGTATCCATCAGAACAGCCTTTACCGAACTTGTCCCAAAATCATATGCTGCAATATAACTATTTTCCATAACAGCACCTCTTCTTTCTATTGCTTCTCATAGTTGGAAAAAACTTCACCAATTTTTTCTATGGCATCGTCCACAATTTCATCTGTATCTGCCAAAGACATATACATTCTGCTTGCAGAAATGTTAATCATCCCGGTTGCGGTGAGCGCCATTCCCAAGTCAGCAAGGTAAGGTCCTCTGATGCCGCTTTCCTTCATTACTCTTTCAACATTTTCAGGCGTTATGGTAAAGTTCATAATCCCGGTTGCATCCAAGTGTACGATAGACCCTTGATTGAATATTGCAAAAGGCAATCCGTATTTATCTCTTTGTTTTTTCATCCCTTCACATAATTTGTCGCCTTGAAGGGCAGCAATTCTTGGGGCATCTGTTTTCTCCATTTCAAGTATTGTATGATAACCGGCGCAACAAGTTAGTGGGTTTGCTGACAATGTGCCTCCCACCATTACTTTGCCATTATTGTCGCCTAGCCCCGGTGCCAACCTTTGCATATATTGTTTCTTTCCACCCACTGCACCCGCAGCAGGATAACCACCACCCAATATTTTGCCAAAGACAGTCAAATCAGACTCTACACCAAAATACGCTTGTGCGCCGCCAAGGCCGGTACGAAATCCGGTGACAACTTCATCAAAAATCAACAATGCACCGTATTTGTCGCAAAGCTCTCTTGCCTTTTGGATATACTCTTTTTTGCATGGCCTCATGCCGCTTTCCGGTCCGATAGGTTCAAGAATCACACATGCTGTTCCGCCGTTTCCGTCATTTTTTTTCATTTGTGCTTCAAGTCCCTCTTCATCATTGACCAAAACCGCCTGGGTGTGCTTATAAGAATCTTCCGGCACGCCGACAGCATATGATCCGCCTGTACCCGCTGCGCGAATGTCAAAAATCGCCTGATCATTCCATCCATGATAGGCTCCCGCCACCTTTATTAGTTTTAAATGTTTTGTTGCCGCTCTTGCGATACGAAAAGACGCCATGGTTGCTTCCGAACCGGATGCCAACATTCTAAACATTTCTACTGTAGGCATATGTTTATGGATAATCTCAGCAATCTTGTATTCATATTCATGAAGCAACCCTGTTGTGGGGCCGCAGTCCCGAATCAATTCTATCACCTTATCCTGAACTGCTTTATAATTGCTGCCAAGCAAGGTAGGGCCTCCCGCCTGCAAAAAATCGATGTATTTATTGTCATCTAAATCCCAAAGAAAGGCGCCATCCGCTTTTTTCATTGCCAACGGGAACGGATGATTTAATGCAAGGTTATGCTGCACGCCACCGGGGATCAGTTCTTTTGCTCGGTCATACAATTCTTTTGATTTTTTGCATTTTTCTGCGTAGTATTCCCTATATTCTTTCAGTGCGGATTCCTTTATTTTTCTTGGAGCTTCCTTTGCGACTCTATCCAATTCCAAATATGCTTGGTCAATGCTGTATTCTTTTATGATCTTCTCCATTTTGTCCCTCGTTTCCTTTATCGCTTTTGATAGGTGTTTAAATAGTATTCATGAAATTTTTCTGCAAGGGTGCTGTCTAAAGGGGTTCCTCCACCAATGGTTTTTATCATCAAATGGGCATGGCAAGCCTTTTCAGTAATCAGTCCTGCTGCGAACGCTTCTTCCATATCTCTTCCCAGACAAACCGCCCCATGATTTGCAAGAAGCGTTGCAAATCTGCCATCCAAATTTTCTAAAACTGCTTTGACCAATTCAGGACTGCCGGTTAGGGCATGTTTGCAAACCCGAATGCTTGCGCCAACGATTTGTGCCATATCCTCTAAATACGGTGGAACATCTTCCCCCAAAACCGAAGCGGTGCATGCATACAGAGAGTGGAAGTGAATGATGGCATTCACTTCCGGTCTATTTTGATACAAAGCTGCATGCATAGGGGCTTCCGAGGAAGGCTTTTTCCCTTCATAGGATAAATCTTGAATTTTGACGATGGTCATATCGTCGGGGGTAAGCATTTCATATGGAATTCCGCTGGGTGTAATCGCCATAGTGTTTTCGTCAATTCTACAGCTTACATTGCCCCAGGTTGCCGCCACCAAATTTTTCTCCAGCAACGCTTTTCCACCATCACACACCCTTTTTTTTGCTTCACCAATATTCATAATCTTCCTCTTTCGTAATGTTATTGTTCCTACATGATTTTATCTAACTCGTCTGTACGATATGCTTCCCCATTTCGTTTTTTCTCTAAGGCCTCGTTCAGCATGTTATATCGCTTTTTCGAAATAGGATATAAGATGATGAAGAAAATAGAAACAATAATCGCAATGGCAAGATAGATTGTTGATACATTTTCAATTCCTATAATGGTATCATGGCTTTGAGTTGTAAGGGTTGCATCATATCCAACTGCTGCCAGTATCATACCAAATGTCCAGAGTCCTACAGCATTTCCCAACTTCTGAACTAGTTGGGGGAATGCAGTGATTGCCCCTTCCCGCCTTGTGCCGTTGGCATATTCATCTAAGGCGATGATGTCATATGCAAAGTTGTAGAACAAAGTCCAGAAACCTGCGGTTGCAATTGTGCTGACAAAGGTGAGCACATATACCATAAAGATGCTGTCAATGCCATGAATCTTACAACCTATCACCCCTACTGCGGCAATACCAAATATGATAATCAGTGCAGTTTTTCTGTCGGTTTTTGTGGCAAGCCAGGTTGTAATACTGGCAAAAACCATCATCGTGATGCACAAGACAATCATGGTAAGTGTAACAAGTTCCGGGTTCGCCCCCACTCTATATTGAATCAAATATTGAGTATTGCTGGACACCATGGCGCTGCCAAACAAATAGATGAATACAAAAGGCACAAAAAATCTAATAGGTTTTAATTTCATAATTTCCAAATAGGTCTTGAAGATTCCAGGGCCCTTTTTGTTGTCTAACGTTTCATCTGGCTCATTGATTTCAATCAATTTTACTTTTTTCAGGGATACATAGATAATGACAGCAAAAATAACTGCGATCAAGGAAATCGTTGCAGCTGAAAGCGTCCAGCTAAGATTCGCACTGACACCTTTTTCCATATACATGCTAATGAATACCACTGGGAACACGATTCCTGCATAAATTGCAAATGAATTAATAAAGGAGCTTACCCCTCTAATCTTGGTACGTTCATCATAATCTTCTGTAAGTTGTGGGCATATGGAATAGTAAGGAATTGTCAAACAAGTATATGCACACCAAAACAATGATGAGATAATCACATAGTAGAAAAACATGGACAATTGGCTGCCATCCAACACGATGAATGAAGCAGTAAACAGAAAGCCCATGGCAATTCCGCCAAAAATAATAAACTTCTTTTTGTCGACACCTTTCTTGTCCGTCAAATATCCGATAATAGGATCTGTTAAGGCGTCAACCAGCACAGCAATCAAACTAACCGTACCTGCCAAGGCAGGTTTCATACCAACTGTATTTGTGAGAAAAATAATAAAGTAAACATAAAACATATTGTACAGAATTGATTCCGATACAATCCCTGACTCATACCCAAATTTTCGACCACCCGTAAGCGTTGGGTTTGTTGATTTAGTCATAATTTCACTTCCTTTTTAATAAAATAAATGATACAACTACTTGGTATTTATCTTTATTATAATCCGCGGAAAGCGAAAGTCAATAATTTTTTTACCGCTGTTCATTATTTTACCTATGTACAATTATGATTAACGGTTAATAGTTCAAATATTCTATCATTTATTGCCGCAATGCGTCGACGCCTACTATTTATTATCGTGACCCTCAGTATGCCCGTGCCTCAACTCTCCTTCCTGACCTCTTCCTGGGTTTGCTATTTGTTCCCCCCGCATTCTGCGGTGGGAACTGCTATTAAACTACAAGCAAAACCGCCTCTGTCAGTACAGAGGCGGTTGCTACATGCTGATTTCTTATATCATCTCTTATGCCGACTCCTTGCCGGGTTATGGGAGATTCAATAATAACTGTTTCGTTAAGCCCTTCTTTGATCGTTTATTTCTTATCCCATCCTTTGAGGTTTTTTTCTTCGCATGCTTCTTCGAGAATATCGTCAATCCCTTTGAGAATTTCAGGGGCGAGCGGAGTTGGTTTGTGATTCTCAATGATATATTTTGCCTTTTCGGTTGCCCTTTCGAATGCATCCTTGCTGCCATCATCTTCCCACACCCCGTATGGTCTTCGATCGAAAAGTTCAGCCTGAGATTGTTCCTTGCGATAATTCTTTACGGTATGTTTTTCTCCAAGGAAACTCCCTCGAGGCCCAACCTTTTTGATAAGATCCAAAGCAATGGTATTATCATTGACCTGAATTCCATCCAGAACACGGCTGACCTGTCTGATTGTCTCTGCATCCAGAAGGACCTTTGCCGGGCTAAATGTCATTGCATTATCAATGATGCCTGCGCCATATAATGTACCTGCTCCGGAAAGAGCCGGAAGCAACCAGGTCAGTGCCGATTCAACACCGGCCTGAAAATCGATGCATTTACTGTCTACCTACCCTGCACCTGCGGTGCAACCCACACCGTAATACTTGGCAAACTGCCCAACCGCAACACTGTATAATGCATGCTCCGCAGCACCAATCGGCATATTCATTACTTTCATATCAAAAATGCTTGATGATGTTCCGATTGATACAAATGCGCCTCTCTGTATGGACTGTACAAATACAATCCCCGCTAAATATTCAGCAACTGAAACAGTGAGCGCGCCAGCCAGTGTGGCCGGACCTGTTGCTCCAGCCATCGTGTCATTAAATACACTAGGCGATAAGCCCGCCTCAACGCCCATAATTGTCATTTCAATCTCGTTTGTATCAAACGCAAGCGGGCTTATTGGGTCAAGGCCATAGCCGAAAAACGGCTTTTCCATTAACTTGTCTGCTCCACCGGCAACCAACTGCAGCATCCGTATCTGCTTTCCGAAAATCCATGGGTTTTCGTTCATATTGCTAAACATTTTTGTGTAGTTTTTAAGTATTGCCGCATGTTGATACAGAACCATCAGTTCCTTTGGTACATCCTCTGCCGACACCGCAATCTGATAGTTTAATATTTCAGGGACTGCGTCACATAGTTTTGCAGTATCTTCTACGTCCTTTAGTGTTGGTAGTCTGCGTTCACCTGTGAATGGATCCAAAATATTTGTGCATACGCCAGAGCAACTTATCGTTATCTCATCTGCTCCAGCCGTTATTTTTGTCAGCTCGTCTCCATCTCTGCCATAGACCGGGAGCTGCATCCCTTGTGGGATTTTGGGTAGCGAAGCCAGCGCATCGATAACCACATTTTTCGGAATGCGTACTCTGTTATTCTCTTTGTCGATGATGCATCCGATACCATTCATTAATTCCTGCGCTTTTTTACTAGCGATATATACGCCAGTATCTTCCAAAATTTCTGCTGACGCATTATGAATTTTTTCGATGTCTTCATCTGACAAAACAGTGAACCCACGTCCATAAAGTTTCTTTTCTGAATATGTACTCATCCTTTCCCTCCTTATTTATTTTTATACCTCGGCTTATGATAAAGTTATCATCTTATAAGCTTTGATGCTACTGCACAGCATTCCGATGCATCCCTAGCGTAGTTGGCTCCTATTTTTGCTGCCCATTCCTTGGTGACAGGGGCACCGCCTACCATTGTTTTGTACTTTCCTTTGAGTCCCTTTTCATTAAGGCTCTCTTCCAGAATCTGCTGTACCCCCATAGTGGTTGTAAGCAGCGCACTTGAAGCAATAATATCAGCGCCAACCTCTTCAGCCTTTGTAATAAATTCGTCTGCCGGCACTTCTCTTCCCAAATCGTACACATCAAATCCGGATGCCTTAAGCATTGATGCACAAATTCCCTTACCGATATCATGCACATCGCCTGCGACTGTTCCGATTACAACTTTTCCCTTGCCATTTTGTATGCCGTCAATTGATCCTTCAAGCTCCTGATCAACAGCATTTGTGGCTATTTTCATAACTTCAGTAGCAAAAATCAGTTCGGGCAAAAATACTTCTCCTCTGCCAAACTGTTCTCCCAATTCATCCATTCCTTTACTGAATCCTTCCTTGAGCATCTCCAATGCAGGAATCCCTGCCGCAATGCCTTCATCAAGAGCTTCCTGGGCCATGTCTTCATCAGATTCAACGATTGAGTCAAATGCCTTTTTCATTACACTTTCTTTTGACATGATAGCCTCCTTTCTTTATTTATTCGTTTATTAGTTTAATTAGACGTTATTTAATATTACTGCAATCTACATGCCATGAATGAGTTCTTTGTTTGAAATCTGTAGCGTGTTGATTTTTCTAGATTGTTATACATTTAATTTCCGTTTTGCAACGCAACATATGATTTGATAACGAGAAGTTGCGCAATTATTTATTTCATGAAATTTTTATTTGCAGTAGGCTAGGATTATATTGTTGACAATTTTAGCAACCTAAGAATATACTTGTCTTTATAAAATTATTGTGAAATGATAGGCGGTGATTTTTTGTGATATCATCAAACAACCCGGAGATAGACATCCTTAAAGATACTATCAACGAATTAAAGAAGAAAAACGAGCTATATGCTGCCATACTCGATCAAATCAATGAAACTGTTTGTGCAGAGGACGAAAACGAAAAAATCATTATTTATAACAGAAAATCAGAAATAGTAGATAAAAAAAAGCGTTCAGAGATGTTAGGGAAAAATGTGCCTGATGTTTTTCCCTATACTACCGAAGATGCAAATAACAACGGGATTACTTGCGATGAATTAAAGAATAATAAAAAAGCCTACCACAATCTCCGATATTCTTTTCATATTAGTGAAGGGATTGACGTCACCTGCCTTTTAGATATTTATCCTTTTTTTTACAACGGTTCATATGCAGGCACATATATGATTGGTACGACCCCGAAATTATTGAAAGAAACGCAACGAATTGCAGCCCAACAATTAGGGGAACTCTACACTTCAACCCAAAAAAACCAGTATCACAATAGTGATTATTACCATCTTGATGACATTATTGGAAATAGTGATAAAATCAAACACTGCATTGAGATGGCAAAACGTATCGCCTCAAGGGATTCCAACGTCATGATATTTGGCGAGACCGGTACCGGTAAGGAACTTTTCGCTCAGGGGATCCATTTTGAAAGCGCTTATTGCCAAGGACCGTTTGTATCAGTAAACTGTGCTGCTATCCCAGAATCATTGTTAGAAAGCGAGCTCTTTGGAACTATAAAGGGAGCATTTACTGATGCCTTAGATTCTGTAGGTCTTTTCGAATATGCCGAGAACGGTACAATTTTCTTAGATGAGGTTAATTCTATGTCTTTACCGTTGCAGGCCAAACTGCTTCGGGTTATCCAAGACAAAAAAATTCGTCGTATCGGCAGCCGCAAAGAAATACCTATAAATTGCAGAATTATTAGTGCTACAAATGCAGATCTGTTTTCTGTAAACGAGACACTTCGTTCCGATTTGCTATTCCGGTTAGCTGTAGTCAAGCTGCAAATTCCAGCTTTGCGAGAACGGCGCGAAGACATTCTTCTACTTTCCAATCATTTCATCGAACAATTTAATCGCCGTTTTTTTACTTCGATAAATACAATAGAGATGCATCTTCAGGATATGTTGGTTCATTATTCTTGGCCCGGTAATATCCGTGAACTTGAGAATCTAATCGAAAGTGCAATGAATTTTGTTAATGAAGATGAACTTACTTTGAAACTAGAACATTTTCCAGTTGATTTCAGACCAGACGCCAACCCACTGCATGTTGAGAATACCAAAAGTGTCGCGAATGTTATGACACTTCAAGAATTTCTGATAGCTTCCGAGAAAAACGTTATCCTAAAAACTCTGGAAGAAAATGGTTGGAATGTTACACAGGCTGCAACAGGTCTCGGAATATCGAGGCAAAATTTGCAGAATAAAATAAGAAAGCATAAGCTAGCAAGGCCATAGCCACTGAAACAGTTCTGCTGCAAAAGTTCTCTGCGCTTTTCCATCCCATTAAAAAAAGCACCGAAGTGCTTTTTTTAATGTATGCTATTTCACGCCATATGGTTTTATTTCTCTCAGTTTGTCAATGGATTCAGAATTGTAATCGCTATTACACTTCCACTTGCCATCTGCATCGACTACCATTATATCTTTCTTGTCTGCAGTGAAGGCCTTCCAATTGGAGATAAGGTCATTATTGGGATCTCCGGTGCTTGCAAAATTGTAGATAGCCGATTGCATCTGTGCAATCAAATCATCAGACATTTTTTCAGGATCTCCGGTAAGTTCTGTATAGCCGTCCTTCGTTCCAAGTGCAAAACACAAATCCATACAATGCATGGCTCTGTTCCAAGGGGAAACTTCGGCCGAATCACCGGAATAGTCCAAAACCTCATCCATATCCGGGGCGTATTCCCAGTAATACATGTAAGTATTTGCATTATATTCCGACTGCTGCTCTGCCAGAAGTTCCATGGGGTACATGGTCTTCAAATCATTGTAGAGGTTCTGGGCCTGCAAAACTTCATCGTCCCCCATTGCCAGATATGCATCATAAAAGCCTTCTTCATCAAGGGCAAACAGCCTGCCGTAAGTCCCGGCATGAGAGTCTTCTCGATCCTTTAGTTCTTCATATAGGCTCTTATCGTCTGTGATGGGTTCTGAAATACTGTTATCCCAGTCAACGGAGAGCCAGTCCTCTTCCCCATTGGTGCATCCCAGTAATAGGTCGATGTCTTTTGCGGCACCGTTTTCCCAGTCTTCCCACCAAGTTTCAGATATGACGTTGCCGTCGGCCGGTCTTTCTCCCGAATCCACTGCATCATTAATATCTATCATCTTATCGGATATTTCTTTATCGGTAAGTGCCACCAACTCATCCACACTATCTACACCCAATACATCAAATATTTTTTTCGAATGCTCTTTAAAAAGTTGGTCTGATACACATTCCCGGGTTTGATGGCCACTGTCTATAATGGCTCTCTGATAGTACTTGTGTGTACTTTCATCAACCGCCAGCATATGTACTGCCGCGCCGCCTGATGACTGGCCCATAATGGTAACGTTATTCTTGTCTCCACCCCAAGCTTCAATATTTTCATTGACCCACTTAAGGGCCTGAATCTGATCCAACTTGGAAAGATTGGTTGCATCAGCATACTTGTCGGTATATCCATCCAAGGTCGACATGTCACATCCACCCATAAATGACAATCTGTAGTTTATGGTGATAAATACACAATCCTCATCGTCAGGCAGGTTGCGCACAAAATACTGTCCATCATAGGAAGGGTCTGTCGTGCCTCCCCAAATGTAACTTCCACCATGAATAAACACAATGACCGGTTTGTCGGTTGTATCAACATCCTTGGTCCAAATGTTCAAGAACAAGCAGTCTTGCGAACATTCATCCTGAGAAGCCACTTCAACTTCATCGTATGGCTGGATACAATTTTCCTTAAATTCTGTTGCATCAATGTTGTCATCAGTTGTCGTCTCCACGTCCGTTGCTGCTTGAAACGGCTCAAAATTCCCATACCTGATGCCTTTAAACTCCACAATGCCATCATTTGATTGTCCTGTGTAGGTACCTGTCGGTGCGGCAACAGAGGTGCCCCCGGAGGATCCACATCCCCCAAGGCACAGGCTAAACACCAATGCGCTTAGCACGCCCAAAACCAATAATATTTTTTTCATCCGAACTTCTCCTTCTCTTTCCAACTACAAAAAGGTTTATGTTGGGATGATTATATTCATTATGATTGTGTCTTGTCTATGGCACTATAGTTTAGTTTTTTCATTTATGATGTGAATTAACTGAAAACGACTTTTGGTATGAGTCTTTTTATAGATGCTGTTCAAATGGTGCTTGACTGTGTTTTCGCTAATGACAAGTTTCTCTGCAATGTCCGGGTTGCTCCAGCCGTCATAAACCAATTGAACCACCTCTATTTCCCGCATGGTTAAAGTATACTTCCTAGCCGCATCTTCAATGCTGCTTACCTCTTCTTTATTTAAGCCAATAATATTTGCAATGTAATAGCCTAATCTGATTTCATCCTTTTTGATTATGAGATATAAAACAATAGCACAAATGACAAGATAGAAAAAGTGTACCGGATCAAAATTCAGGAACATGGTCACATCATATCGTACATCAAGGCAGGAGCAGACATCCCACCAAATAATATAAAGCATATAAAGACTCAGCATGACGCTTAACAAGGCTGTCCATTTTCTTTGCTTTTCTTCCTTCATTTTTCCAATGGCGTACACCAGCATGATGATGCCGATTATAAAGACAGTGACATCAAAGATTAAGTCGATTGCCAGTACGACTTTAGATAAAACCGAAGCCTGAATGATTCCGTCTTCCGGCACATGCCTATAAATAATGGCCACCGTTTCAACCAATAGACCATAACCTACAGTAAATATAACGAACTTTTTTGAATTGACGATGTATGGGTTCCCGGTCATTATAATGATAAGCAACACCCAAGATGCCACAATGACAAAATAACTGCAATCGGAAAGTACCACAACGATAAAATACAGTTCCAAGTTGTAGTCCTGTGTGGCCATTAAGGTTAAATACATTTCAAAAATGGTGTAAAATAGCGACCCAATCATAAATGACGAGACAACCTTATATATATCGCCTTCTCTTGTAATTGCCCGGCTCATATACAAGGTTGCTGTTGAAGTACATGCGATGATGACAATGATGTAAAGTATTAGATTCAAACCCGCTGAAAATTGCATACCGTTTCCTCACAAAATATGATACAACAAATAACCACCACACAGAATCACGCCGTATGGTAGTATTTTACCACTTATGTACCTATATCAACAACCTTATCATTGGGCTGTGTCAAAAAGTAATCGGGTGAATTATATAAGTAACTGCAATTCTTGTTGCAGTTAAGCCCATAAATTTGTCATGTGGAAACTATAAAAAAAGAACTTCTCTGAATCGTTTTAAGAAATTCTTTTTTAGGGTCTTGATCTTATAGAGTGGAGATTGATAAAATGCATTCGTTTCTCAAAATGCCCCTACGAGTGTAGGGGCATTTTGCTTGTTAGAATTGCCTTATACGATTTTATTCTTGTTCTTTTTCAAATTCCAAAACATCAAACACCTTGTTGTATTCACTAATTGATTTCAAGGTTTCTTTTGTTTTCTCCGAATTGCAGTATGCATACTGAAATACCATTACCTCAAATACTGCAAGAACAACTGGGTATCTTTCAATATTAAGGTCGATCAAGTTCCGGACAAATGGGATGTAAATCACATCACTTCCGTATTTTGCCAATGGTGAACGGGGCGAATCGGTGATGATACAAAATTCAGCGCCTTTTTTGGCAAAAAGTTCAGTAATTTTCAACTGGTTTTTTGCATAGGGAGCAAAGTCGATGTCAATGACGCATGTCCCCTCCTGAAAATCATTGTAGAAATCAAATAATCTACCTGACTTCTCCGTCACCAGCTCCGCCTTGCATCCGACCGCTCTGAGATGATAAACCAAGAATTCCCCTAATCCGGCCAATCCTTCGAAAGCACAGACAATCACCTTATTGGCCTTCATCATCTTAAATACAACATTGCTGACCTGTTCACTGGATATATGTCGTGGAAGGGTCTTTAGTAAATGCAGATTCGTATCCAGGATCACGTCATATGGACTATGTTGCATGGTGGATTTCTCATAACCATCAAACTTTTCGGATACTGTCATTTTGTCCTGCACAAAACTTTTAATATGATTGATCATCTCTGTAAATCCACTATACCCCAAAGTCTGTGCCAACCGTATCACGGTGGCTTCACTGACACCTGCATTTTTTCCCAATGGGACACAGTTCAAAAATACAGCAGTCTTATAATTCGCCTTGAGATATTCCGCCAAACGCATTTGCTTCATAGAAAGTTCTTGGTGATGTTCCTCAAGTCGCTTAAAAAAAGTATCTTGGTTGTTCTGTGCAGTATCCATGAATACGACCTCCCGCCTTTGGTTGTTCCCCTATGATTTTATCATAGATTACGCCAAAATATGGGGATTTTTATTAATTTGTGATACATTGTGTCGTTTTTCCTACTCTGAACAAAACGCGCATGCAATCCGCGTGTAAATTTTTACGGCAGGTACGAAGTGAGATATTTCAATATTTTCATCCGCACAGTGTGCCCCACTTCCTGTGCCGGGTCCGAAAATCACTGTCGGAAATCCACCACACGTATTGAACAGTCCTGCATCGGTCCATCCGGGATAGGCCAGTTTGCATGCTTCTTCACCACTTACTTCTTCAATGGCATCACATGTGATTGTTACCAGCGGATGTTTCAGGTCGATTTCCATTGGTTCATGCACATGGGTTTCATCCATTACACTTGCTTCCATGACTTTTAATGTGGCATTGAACGATTCATCTTCTCGGTGCAGCTCATCAATAATGTCCTGATATTCACGAACAACATCGACATATTTTTCCCCCGGAATCCACCGTCTATCCATCTGGATAATGCATTCCCCTGCAACGGTGCTAGGTTGGGTGCCTCCGTTAATCAATCCAAAATTCATGGTTGCGGTGCTGCCTAGGAGAGGGTGAACTCTTTTTGATAAGGTCGGAACAAGTTCGCTTTCCACCCGTTCTATGAATTTTGATGCTTTGGAAATCGCGTTCACACCTTCAGCCTGTTTGGCTCCGTGGCAAGCCTTTCCCTTGATATGAACTTCAAACCATTCCAATCCCTTTTGCACGACACCAATACCCGTTAGAAAGCTTGGTTCGCCAACTACAACTCCATCCGGATGAATTCCTTCGTTTAAAAGAGCTATGACACCTTCACTTTTTCCTTCTTCCCCTACCGTCCCGGCAAACATAAGGTCGCCGTCCAGCACAGTTCCTGATCTTTTTATTGCAACAATTGTTTCCATCATGCAGGCCAACGGGCCCTTCATGTCAACCGCACCTCTTCCAAATAGTTTATCTCCTTCTCTGCGAGCACAAAAAGGATTTGGCATATCATAAGGTGGAACAGTGTCCATGTGCCCCGTAAGCAGAAGGGATCGACCCTTTCCGGAACCCTTCAGCACGGCTGTTACATTGCTTCTGCCTTCTGTCACTTCGGTTACTTCTGCCGGAATTCCATTTTCATTAAAGAAATCACAAATGTACCTTGCCACATCGGTTTCTTGATTTTTCACTCCTGGGTAACTGGGTAATGCGACCATTCCGCTGGTCAATTTGATGACTTCTTCTTCAGAAATTTGTTTCTCAACATTTTCAATCATTTTCGCATTCATTATTTTTCTTTCCTTTCTGCTATTCTTCTACTGAGGTAATCTCATCTTTTTTTACTTTAACAAAGCAAAGCAATGCTAACGCCACAATGATTGCGGAAAACACAAATAGGATTCCGTATCCCGCCATATCAATAATCTTGCCGTATAGTGTTGGTCCAATGATATACGCCAATGAAAAAGCTAAGTAATAAAGCCCTGCATAAGCACCGACTTTACTTTTATCTGCTGTGCCCAAAAGCATCGGATAAACATTGGTATTGATCAAAGCATAGCCGATGCCTCCTAACGGACTAATCAGCGCCATGACCAAGAAACTTTTAACAAAGATAAAACCAACCATGGCGGCAAAAAACATGACCAATCCAATTGTAATCACCCGCTTTTTTCCAAATTTGGTGGCAACAATTCCGCTTGGAATGGCTACAGCAATAAATGTAACAGACATGATTGCCAACACATAGGTGCCTTGGCTGCCCGCCAATCCGAGGTGATGAATTCCATAAAGGACAATAAAAGCTTCCATGCCGCTGTAAGCCAAGAATCTGAAAAAGACAGAAAGCAATATTAACAAGGCACTTTTGTCCTGAGCTTTGATGATTTCGCCCAACGCCTTTATGGCTCCTCCGCTTTTCTTTTCTTGTCGCTTCTCCAAGCCGGGCTTTTCTTTAATAAATATCATGATAAGTGCAAAGGACAACAACGTAACCAATGCTCCAACGATAAACGGATAATGGGGGTCTTTGTTGTATAACATGCTGCAAAGAAAATAGGCAACAAGCGCACCAATGCCACCCATAAAATTGATAATGCCATTCGCGTTGCTCCACTGCTCTTTTTTGATGAGATCAGGCATCAGGGACATGGTTGGGACCCTGTACACACCCAACATCACATTAAATATGACGATAAAAAGAATTAGGCTGGCAAAACCCTGCTCATATGGAATTAAGAAGAAAAAGATAGCCGCAAGGGGCATGCCAACCAAAATATAGGGCTTTCTTCTTCCCATTCGACTGCTTGTGTTGTCGCTTCGAGCCCCAAAATACGGCTGCACAATTGCGGAAATAATGTACCCTAAGGTCAGCATTAATCCGATTACAAAATTGCTATCTGTGTACTTAGCGATAAACAATGAAAGCAATGGGCTGTAAATGCAAAGGACAACATTGATTCCAAAATATGCTGAACCGATAACACTGGTACAAGGGATATTTAAGTCTTTTTTACTAGTAGGTTTCATGAATTCGCCTCCTTCAGGCCATTTAGGCCTCCAAATCACGTTGATATTATGTAATAAATATTACATAATATATATTTGTGTAAATAATATTACGCCCAATTAACTTTGTCAAGTAAAAAGTAAAGACCGCTTTTAAAATATTGCAAGTAGTCTTAACGATGAATTCTAACGGTCAACGCAACGTCTCATTTTGTATAGATTGGTAGCTTATAAAAGTAGGTTATAAGTTCGTTGAAAATCTTAGTACTTAATAATATTTTTTCAATCACTCGACACAAAATATTTCTCTGTTTTTTGCTTTGCCCGGCCGATTATTCTTTTCAGAACAGCAGTTGTTCCTGTCTGGGCAGGTATGTTACAATAAATATGATTTTCTTTGGAGGTATTTGGCCATGTTGAAAGAGAAAGTTTACTATTCAAAAGATGTCCCGATTAAAATATCCATGTGCGCAGTTGAAGAATATCCTATCCACTATCATCAAAATGATTTGGAACTGATGGTTGTGATGGAAGGCACTGTCAAGTTGATTGAAGGTTACCGTACCATCCTATTGAAAAAAGGGGATGTGTTTATTGTGAATGAATGGGAGTTGCACGGCATCTATTCTACCGGTGAAAAAAACAAATTGCTTTTCATCCAGATGAATCTCACTTTTTTTCAAAATAGCGAAACTGACTTTTTTTATTTCTTCCTGATTGCAGACACCTATTATCGAGGGAAAAAATTTGATGAACCTGAGCGAAAATTGAAAGCAGCGTTATTTAAAATTGTTGAAACTGCATTGTTGAAGGACGAGAATTATGAAAGCCGACTCATTGAACAGTGTCAATCTGTTCTAGTTTTTTTAAAAAGAAATTTTCAATACTTTTCTGTTTACGAAAAAAGCTATTTTATTAATCAAATTGATAACAAAGACAACCAGATTCAGGCAACAAGAGTGATGGAACTGTATCGATACATGTGCGAAAATTACACCAAAAAAATAACTTTGCAAGAATATGCCAACGAAAAGCACATTAACATGTACTATTTATCCCATATGATCACTGATTCCACAGGCCTTAGTTTTCAAGAATTGTTAAATTTCACCAGAATGGAAGCTTCGGAAAAACTTCTTCTAGATACAGACAAAAAAATCAGCGAAATAGCGCTGGACTGTGGGTTTTCCGCCACAAGATATTATGTGAAAAGCTTTGAAAAATGGTATAAGACATCTCCCGAAGAATATCGTTTGATTCATCGAAAAAGAGCTGAAGCAACTATTAATCAAACGTGTTACGCCAATCAAAGTATCTTGGATATGATTGAGATGGAGACAGATTCTCTAATTACATCGGAAACCAGTTTGACTACCCATTACAACAAGGTGCTGCGAATTGACGTAGAATCCGGATTTCGGCGAAACCAATTGACCAGAGTCCACAAACTGATTCTCGATGATTTTAACCTTTTTTCCAGTCCATGGCTTTATGAGGATTTGAACAACTTCCGAAGACATTTTGAAATTTACGGCAGATTGTCCATTGGTACCGGCAAGTCCCCAAACCGGGAACTGGTTGAGGCCATTACCTGTATTCGCCAAGGAACACTTGATGCGTTGCTTTTGGATTTCGATGGGAAAAAAGAACATGACTTCTGCCTTGAAACGATGGCGCAGCTGGTGGATTATTGCGCTGTACAGGATTGTGGAACAGCGCCCCAACCGATTCGGGTTTTCTTTCGGAGGTTCTCCGGAGGGGAAAAGGATAGTGGAGGTTCATCCGATTGCTTCCAAAGCAAATTACACCAAATCAATAAAGAGCAACATCAAATTGTTTTCTGCGAATTAAAATCCGACAAAAATCTATTTGCAGCGGGAAATCCTATCAATGACACCATCTTCTGTGTGCCCTTTCTGCTCCATAGCCTTGTCAACGGGGAATCAAAAACAACCCAAAGCATCAGTGAGGAACGCGGATTGCACATGGGATTTTTTTCGGGAAATCACGCATTACTCACCTGGAACAGCATTCCAAAACCCACTTATTATGCATACTATCTTTTTTCCCTTCTGGGAGATGAGGTGCTGAGTCAAGAGCAAGATGCCATTATTACACGACGGGGCAGTGATATTCAAATGCTATTTTTTGATTATAGCCAGAGAAATTACAGCAAAGTCATAAAATTATCCTCAATTGACCAGATTATGCAGTTCTCCGAGAAAAAAAGCACCGGGAAAGATTATGTCGTCGAGCTAAAAAATTTAAAAAGCAATTATCGTTCTACCTGCTTAACACTAACTCGGAATCAATGTGCCTTTCACAAATGGTTTGATTTAGGCATGCCCAACATATTGTCTCAACAAGAAGAGGCACTATTAAAAAAAGGCCTCTTTCCGGATATCACCTTTGAAACGATTCGAGAGGCAGAACAACTGGACCTCATAATCAATATCCCTCCCTTTGGAGCCAAAATGATTTTGTTAGAAAAAGTATACCCTCAGCATGCCCGACGCGCTGAGGCAGGAGCAAAAAAATAGGCCTGACCGGCTTATTTTTTTGCTTTTTATTTGTACATCTTTGTTTTTTAAAAAACTCTCTTGTATTAAATTAAATACATTCAACAAAAAAATAGAAAACCCACTGCAAAGTGATAATTGAATGTTCCGGTAATCATGATAGATTTAGAGTCAATTTTGAATTGTTACCGAAAGGAGAATGTTATGATTATCGGAATTCCAAAAGAAAAGAAAGACCACGAATCAAGAGTTGGTCTGACACCGAAATGGGTGGGCAAATTGGTGACTTCCGGGCATCAGGTCTATATTCAAAAAGGGCTGGCCGAAATCGCCGGAATTGGAGATGATCAATACGAGGCAAAAGGGGCTGTTGTTCTGCCTACTGTAGAAGATGTGTACTTGAAAAGTGAGATGATTATCAAATTAAAGGATTACTTGCCATCGGAACGGGATCTGCCCTTTCAACCGGGGCAAATTATTGTTTGCTTCTTTCATCTCGGTGAAGTAGAACCGGATCAGCCAATTGTGAACAAGCTCATTGAATCAAAAACCACAGCGGTTTCTCTGGAATTGATTCAAACTCCGGATGGGGGCAGGCCTATCATCAAACCAATGAGTGAAATTGCAGGCCGCATTGCTATGTTGACCGCTTGCCAATACAGCATGTTACCTGCCGGTGGCAACGGCATCAGTCTTGCTTCAATCAGCGGAATTCACCAACCAAAAATAATTATTTTAGGCGGGGGCACCTGTGGATTGGCTGCGGCAGAGGTTTCCGAAGGGATTCGTGCCAGCACACTGGTCTTTGAATCCCAATACAGCCGAATCGAATACCTGCGAACCATTCTCAAACATTCCGAGATATTGCTATGGGATTCTACGGAGTGTGAGCGACAGATTCAGGATTGTGATGTGTTGATTAATACCATTTATCCCCATCCGGGAATGCAATTTCCGCTTATTACAAGAAAGATGGTGCAAACCATGAAAAAAGGATCCCTCTTACTGGATCTTGTGGGATGCGGAATCATTGAAACCTCCAGGTACACTACCATCAGTGAGCCAAGTTATGTTGAAGAAGGGGTGATACATATTGGCATCGATAATCTGCCTGCTCTGGTACCATTAACATCCTGTGAAGTATTTGCTCAATCCATTTTTCAATATATTGAAGCAATTGCAAACAAGGGCATCAAAAAAGCCTGTGACGAAAGTCGGGAATTATCAGGGGCAATCAGTTTTGTAAACGGGAAACTGGTTCACAAAGATATCGCCGACACCCATGGAATGCCCTACGAACCATTTTCTCTTACAATGTTTGACTGATTTAATCCGCATTACCCACCAATGATTTGTAATCGCTTTTGTCGAAAAAATAGAAAAGGAGTTCCCATGGGAAATTTAAACGATAACAAGCATATCAGTATCGATAATGCTAAAATCAAAGAACATGACATCAAACTCTATGCAATGGTGTTTATGATTTATAGTTTTTGCGGCAGCGGTTGTTTTGGAATTGAAGAAATGATTAGCTCTGCAGGCCCCGGTCTTGCCCTGGCATTGCTTGTGGTTCTCCCCATCATTTGGGCAGCGCCACAGGCATTTACTGCTGCAGAATTAGGTTCCGCCATGCCATACACCGGAGGATTTTACAAGTGGATCCAGCGAGGTCTTGGAGAATTCTGGGCCTTTCAGGCCGGCTGGTGCAGATCACTGTCGCAATTTGTTGATAATGCCGTATACATTGTTTTGGCAGTATCCTATTTGAATGTTTTGATTCCAATGAATGAAACTCAAGCCTACCTTGTAAAAGCCGGAATTATTTTGTTCTTTACTTTTATAAACTTGAGGGGAATCAAAAATGTAAGTTTTGTCAGTACTCTGCTTTCTATCTTAATCCTTGCGGCATTTGCCTTTGTGACTGTCGTCGGACTGATTCATTGGAATACAAATCCTTTTACCCCGTTTTATGATCCTGATCAAGGATTCTTGTACAGTTTAAGCGGTGCTCTTTCCATTGGCATGTGGATGTTCTCCGGATATCCCTCCATTTCCACCTTGGCCGGCGACTGCAAAGACAAAAGTGTAGTTTATAAGGGTCTGCTGATTGCTCTTCCTTTGATTGCATTAACTTATTTTCTGCCGACGCTCACAGGCATTGCTTCACTTGGGGATTGGCAAAGCTGGGGCTCCGAGGGCGGTATCACCTATGGTAATGTAGCAGGTCTGGCAGGTACAGGGTTTATCACAGCCTTTGTCTTCATCGCTATTATCGCCAATCTGAATATTTTTAATACGGGAATGACTTCTTTGTCAAGAGGTTTCTATGCCATTGCCTCTGACAATTTGGCCCCCAAGGCAATCATAAAAGTAAGCGCCAAAACAGGCGTACCCTATATATCCGTTATTTCAGTAGCAATTGTGGCCCTGATTATGTGCCGGTTTGATTTTTCGACTATCATTATTATAGATGTAACGCTAATGATGGTAGACTATGTGCTGATTTGGATTGCCGGCGTTACACTTCGAATCAATGAGCCCGACCTAAAGCGACCCTTCAAACTTCCTTTTAATACCATTGGATTTGCCATCTTTGTTACGCCCGGCATTCTGGTAGCAATCACGGCTTTGCTGATTAACGGTACGGATTACTTCTTTGGTGGTATGGTTGGCCTAATTATTGTTCCCCTTTTGTACGTCTTTTTTAAGAGAAGATATGGTGGATTAAGCGCCATTAATCCGGAGCTTTATCCATTAAATCCAAAAACAAAGCTTGGGTATGGCGACTTAAAAAGAATATCTATCATCTTTGGCATATTTGCAGTGCTTGGTGCGGTTGCCAGTTTCTTCCTCCCCTGGTATGAAGGTTCCTGGGGTCCGGCGTATTATGCCGACACCTACGGATTTTCAAATGCATATGACTTTTTCCTTCACGGAATCAACATCATAAGTGTTGTCTTCGCGGCCACCGCCCTTGTCCTGATTATTATATCCCGCAAGGTTGATGGTCCCGGCAAGTCCATCATCCAATAAAGGAAACCAAAGACCGACGAATCAAACAGGATACCATAAAATTCCGGCATTTTCTCTTTTTCAGATTCATCTCAGGTTCTTTTTGCATAATAACCACATCACCTGTGGTTGCAAAATAAAATGAAGAAAGAGAAGTCGATGAAAAAATTAACAAGAAAACTACTATTTGATTTGATAATGGCATTCGTTTGGATTGCCTTAATGATATATTCCCTGACAGGGGCCTACTGGCATGAAGTCCTTGGCTTGGGCATTCTAGGCCTATTTGGTATTCACATCGCCTATAACATTCCTAGGATGAAAAAAGAAATCCCCAGGATCTTCCGTTCCAAAATGAGAGATGGTAAAAGAAAACTAACCCTCCGATATGGTGTGGATTTTGCTCTGCTATTTTTGGGTCTGTTTACCGGGATTAGCGGTGTACTGATTTCCAAGGAAGTCTTAACCGGAATCGAGGCTACAAATATAGCTTTATGGACTTCCCTCCATCTTTGGGCGGCATACCTTACCATGGCCATCATTACCATTCATATTGGCATGCACATGAAAATGATTATTGCTGTTCTGGGAAAACCATTCAAAGAATCTCAGGTATTTCCCAAAGCCGTCAATGCTATCTGGAATTTAGTCATTGTTGGGGTGGTGGTTTATGGGTTTTTGGCAAGTTCCAATTTTGACTTTCCTTCCAAGACTGAAACGGCTGAAGTAACGGATGATTCAAGTACCCAAGATACCATTACCAGTCAAACCCCATCAGAAGACGAGGATGCCACCCCCAGTCTCAGCGAATATTTAAGCAGTCTCACCTGCACCGCCTGCCATCGAAACTGCCCTCTGTCTGCACCGCAATGCGGCCGTGGCACCCAGCAAGCGGAAAGCGCGGAACAAGAATACACCCAGTTGTACGGCAGCACCGCTGACTTGGAAGTCTACGTTGGAGATACAACTTATATGTCAAATTTGTCTTAAGAATGAATCCTCTTCCTGCGCAATGTCCCTTGATGCCACGATATCTACACCTGTGTTGCAGATGTTGCTGATTACAATGTCTCCGAATCGGACCGGAGCGGTTGCAACCGTACCATAAATAACCGTGAGACATTCTTTCATTTTTTCCTTCGGGATTTCCTTGCAACTTACAACCGGTAACCGACGCAACATACCCTTTTCAATGCGAACGGTACCGGTAATCATGCGTTTTGGGGCTTTGTGTTCGTTGATTGCATATTCACAGCCCCTTTTGCAGGAGTATCCGCTGACGGCTAAATCTCCCCCCTGCTCTATGACAGTAATCCTGCAACTCCCAGGGCACACAATACATGTGTATGTTTTTTCCATTTAGTCTTCCCCCTCAATTCTTAATCTCATGTCGCCGGTTCCTGGGATTCGTACTTTGCATACCAACATTTCCGGTGGTGCCACAACCTGATATTTTTTTTGCAACAGTTCAGCTTTCTGACTTTCACAAACCAAAGATGCTTTTTTGCTGGGCTTGATGACCCGCATAAACAACATCACATCCTTCTCTTCCTTGCTGCACTTCACTCGTTGGGGAACCACAAATCCGATATTGTTTCCACATATAATATCCCTGTATTGGGGTTCCTCATCCAGTTCACCCCTTAAATATTTTATCGCACCTCTTGCCGCTATTCTTCCCGATTCAGAAACGTAATCCACCAAATCAAAAACTACCGAAACATTTCCTGCAGCGAAAATTCCGGGTACGCTGGTCATTCCGTCATCATCAATGAAAGGCCCTCTTGTTTTGGGATCCAGTTCTATTCCGGCCTTCGTCGAAAGTTCATTTTCCGGAATCAAGCCTACCGCCAGCACCAGAAGATCACACTCAATATATTTTTCCGTACCCAAAATAGGATTTCCCGCGCCATCCAGTTCCATGACCGTTATGCCTTCCAGACAATGTTTCCCATGTATTCTGGTCACTGTATGGGACAAATGAAGGGGAATATCAAAATCTTCAAGACATTGAACAACATTACGGGTCAACCCGCCGGGATAACTCATAACCTCGTATACCCCTTTTACTTCAATCCCTTCAAGGGTCATTCGGCGAGCCATTATGAGACCGATATCCCCGGAGCCTAGTATTACAGCTTTTGTTCCCGGCAGATATCCTTCAATGTTAATGTACCGCTGCACGCTGCCTGCCGTCATAACTCCTTGAGGTCGGTATCCATGGAGCAATATTTGCCCGGCAGTCCTTTCTCTGCACCCCATGGCAAGAATAATTGCGCCACAACTTATTTCCAGAATGCCATTGACGCTATTGCAGGCATAAACTGTCTTTCCATCTACAATATCCAAGACCATGGTCTGAAGAAATACTTCAATGCCAGTTTTTTTTATTTCATCAATGTGCTTTTGTGCATACCCGCTTCCGGTCATGCTGATGCCATAGCTGAGAAGCCCAAATCCATCGTGAATACACTGGGGAAGAATCCCGCCCAGTTCAAAGTCCCGTTCCAGCAGGACTACGGTGCCGGCTCCCTGTACTTTTGCCTCCAATGCAGCCGCCATGCCTGCCGGGCCTCCACCAATCACCACGATTTCTGCAGATATTTTTTTCATACCTCCTCACTTTCCCTTCTGTCTTTTCCCCGATTGTCAGATTTTAGGGCATTAGAACCTTTTTGATTCAAATTGACCTGAATCCAGTCTAACCCCAATTCTCTTGCAAGGATTTCCAGCACACGCGGCTGACAAAAACCACCCTGACAACGACCCATACCGGCACGGGTTCGCCTTTTTATGGCATCAATGCTAGTGGGAACAACGGGAGAATGAATCGCCTCAAGAATCTCTCCTTCTGTAATGGTTTCGCAACGGCAAATCACGTGGCCGTATTCAGGCCGCATGGCAATCAGTTTATCCTGTTCATCCCTGGAAAGTTCGTTAAATTTTAACCTTTTTTCTCTGACCGGATTATAATTTTCTTTTCTATTGACTGGAAACCCTGTTTCCTTGGCATCCTCAAGTAAAATATTTTCCACCATTTCAGCAATTGCAGGAGATGCGCCAAGTCCGGGAGACTGAATGGCTCCGGCATTAATAAATCCATGGGCAATCGGGGACATTCCGATGACAAAATCCTCACTGTAGTCGGCAGGTCTGGCTCCTCCAAAAATTCTAATAATATCTGCCTTTGACACCTGTGGGTTTTCATTAATCCGCATAATAAATTCCAGTTCCTCAGGGGTTGTTTCCACATCCTCTTTATCCGGAACCTCCGTGGCAGACGGCCCAATCAAAATATTTCCGGATGGAGTGAATTCCATACCTCCTCCTTTTGATTGGGAATTTCTGTGCTGCACTGAAGCGGAAATGAAATGACCCGTCAGATGTTCATACATGGGCGGTTTGTTCTTGTCCATAATGGCGATTGTGCCCTTTCGTGGATGAATCGTAAAGCATCTGTCTCCCGCCATTTCGGAAATCTCATCTCCATAGACCCCGGCGGCATTGATGATATACTTGGTTCTAATCAGTCCCTTGTTGGTGAGAATCCCCGTCACATCACCGTTTTCTGTATCAATCCGGCATGCAGTACAGTCAAAAATCACTTTGACACCATTGATAGCTGCATTTTCAATTAAAGCAACGGACACCTCATATGGATGTACTCTCCCCTGAGAAGGAAGCCACAATGCCATCTTAGGCTTTATGCCATATTCCTTTAACTTGGGTTCAATCTGCTGGGCCCGATCACCGCTGACCAGTTCCGGCAAATAATCTCCATTCATAATGGCAACTTTAAACTCTTCATACAGTTCATCCATAAAAGCAGGATCCTCCACAAAGAGAAGATCGCCGCACCGGATGAATTCGAAGCC
>CAXXMM010000001.1:0-37597 GCA_963676385.2 Anaerovoracaceae bacterium | reverse complement strand
GAGAATCGGTTCCTCGGAAGGTCAAAGAAGACAGCGTTGTGTTTTCCGGATCAGTGAACCAGGATGGTTTGCTAGAAATTGGCGTCACCAAATTGTACGGGGACTCTACGGTTTCCAAAATCTTGGCGTTGGTGGAAACCTCCAGCACCAAAAAAGCCAAAAGCGAGGAGTTTATCACAAAATTTGCCCGATATTATACCCCGGCTGTGGTGGGCATCGCCTTGCTGGTGGCCATCCTTCCGCCCCTTCTTGGGATTGGAACTGCCAATGAATGGGTATACAAAGGCATCAGCTTTCTGATTATATCCTGCCCCTGCGCGCTGGTGATTTCTATTCCTGTGGGATTCTTCGGAGGCATAGGGGGTGCAGCCAGAAACGGCATCCTGGTCAAAGGAGGCAATTATCTGGAAGCCCTCAACCGAGTGGATACCTTGGTATTTGATAAAACCGGCACGCTGACAGAAGGGGTATTTCAGGTGACTTCCATTCGTCCGGAAGTTGGGGTCAGCGAAGAGGAATTGTTGGCGACTGCAGCCACCGCAGAAATTTTGTCCTCCCACCCCATTGGGCGATCCATTGTTACCGCATATGGAAAACCCATTGAGGCCCCTCGAGATGTAAAGGAAAAGGCCGGGTTTGGGGTTACGGCGCAGACCAAGGAAGGCCTGATCTTTGCAGGAAATAGACGGCTCATGGAAACGTTGGGAATCACCGGATTGCCGGAGTTTGCCGATACCACCGTGTATGTGGCAAAGGGCAAACAATACCTGGGATATTTGCTGATTTCCGACCGAATCAAAGAAGGGGCGGCTGAAGCCCTACACAAACTAAAAGTTCGTGGCATCAAAAACCTGGTGATGCTCACCGGGGACAACCAAGCCATTGCCAATGAAGTCGCGGCTAAACTGGGTATCGACTCTGTTCGGGCAGAACTTCTGCCTCAAGACAAAGTTTCGGAATTTGAAAAGATTTTGGAAGCGCCCGGCCGCACCGGCAAAGTGGTCTTTGTGGGAGACGGCATTAATGATGCCCCGGTGTTGGCCAGAGCCGATATTGGCATTGCTATGGGGGACGTAGGATCCGACGCTGCCATTGAAGCGGCGGACGTGGTTATTATGAACGACAATCTGGCTTCCATTGATAAGGCCCTTCAAATTGCCGGCAAAACCAAGGGGATTGTGTTTCAGAACATCGCCTTTGCCTTAGGCGTTAAAGGAATCATTATGGTCTTGGCATTTTTAGGGATTACCGGCATTTGGTTTGCCATTTTTGCCGATGTAGGCGTGGCCCTGTTGGCCATCCTCAATGCAGTACGAGCCTTGAAAGTAAGTTAAATTTGCCAACGGGAAAAAAAGGATACATTCGTCAACGGAAAAAATCGGGGAAGCCCCTGACAGAAGTTTTGCCGAAAGGAAACAAAAAATGAGAGACCAGCTTAAAATAACCGGGATGACCTGCGCAGCCTGTTCTGCCAGAATTGAAAAAACCACCGGAAAACTCCAGGGGATTCGTCAGGCCTCCGTGAACCTTGCCACGGAAATGCTCACCTTTGATTACGACGGTGCGCCGGAGACCTTGGCGGCCATCAAAGCCAATGTCCAAAAGCTGGGCTACGATTATATTGAAAAAAAAGACCGGTCCTTGGACAAGGACCGACAGGCCAAGGAACGGGAAATTCAAACCATGAAAATCAAGCTATTGATTTCCGCCGTTTTTTCCCTCCCCCTACTTTATATTGCCATGGCTCACATGATTCCGAGCCTTCATTTGCCTTTGCCCCTGATTATTTCCCCCATGGAAAATCCGGTGAACTATGCAATCCTTCAAACCCTGCTGGTTCTTCCTGTTGTGGGCGCCGGGTATCGGTTTTATGTGGTGGGATTCAAAGCCATATTCAGCCGCTCTCCCAACATGGACAGCTTGATTGCCACCGGCACTTCTGCGGCTATTTTGTTTAGCCTTTTTGGTACCGTGGAGGTGCTCTTGGGTAAAACCGAGTTTGCGTTGCAGCTGTATTACGAAACGGCGGGGGTGATTATTACCTTGATTTTGTTGGGTAAAACCTTGGAGGCCATTACCAAAGGACGTACCGGGGAGGCCATCAAAAAGCTGATGGGGCTGACCCCCAAAACAGCAGTGATTATCAAGGATGGAGTGGAAACCCTTGTCCCCATTGAAGAAGTTTTGGTGGGCGATATTGTGCTGATTCGCCCGGGGGACAAAATCCCTGTGGACGGCACGCTCCTGGAAGGCCTAAGCGTTGTGGATGAATCCATGCTGACGGGAGAAAGTATTCCTGTGGAAAAAAGTAGCGGCAGCAAAGTGGTGGCAGGCAGCATCAACAAAAATGGCACCTTTCGTTTTGAGGCGGAAAAGGTGGGTTCCGATACGGCCTTGGCCCACATCATTCAATTGGTGGAAGATGCCCAAGGCTCCAAAGCCCCCATTGCCAAACTGGCCGATGTGGTATCCGGGATCTTTGTGCCCACCGTCTTTGTCATTGCTCTAATTACCTTTGTGGTGTGGATGGTGGCAAAAGGCGATTTTGTAGCGGCCTTGCGGGCCTTTATCTCTGTGTTGGTCATCGCCTGTCCCTGCGCCTTGGGGCTGGCTACGCCTACTGCTATTATGGTGGGAACAGGCAAGGGAGCAGAACTGGGAATTCTGATCAAAGGAGGAGAAGCCCTGGAAATCGCCCACAAAGTCAACACCGTGGTGCTGGACAAAACCGGGACGCTGACAGAGGGAAAGCCTCAGGTGACAGATATATTGCCATTAGGCGATTTGAATGCCAATACCCTGCTTCAAATGGCGGCTTCCATTGAAATTGGAAGCGAACATCCTTTAGGAGAAGCCATTGTCCGGGCGGCGGAGGAGGCAGGCCTTGGAATGATTTCCGTAGGGGAATTTCAGGCCGTGCCGGGGAGAGGGATTCGCGGAAAAATCGATGATGTGATTTGGCTGGCAGGAAATGCCCGATTCATGGTCGAGTCCGGCCTCAATCCCAAGGATTTCTCCAAAGATTTTTCCAAAGACTTTTCTTATGAAAAAGACCCTCTGGGGGATGCAGATTTTCAGGCGGTGGGGAAGAATCAAAGCTTGGCAGACTTTCTTTCCCTTCAGGGCAAAACCCCCATGTATGTTGCTTGTGATGGCAAACCGGCAGGAGTCATCGCCGTAGCAGATGTGATTAAACCTTCCAGCAAAGAGGCTGTGGCATCTCTTGAAAATCTTGGCCTTGAAGTGGTCATGATGACAGGAGACAACGAAAAAACCGCCCAAGCCATGGCTCAGGCGGCGGGGATTCATCGAGTACTGTCAGAAGTCTTGCCGGAAGATAAATCTATTGAAATCAAACGGCTCCAAGATGAAGGTAAAATCGTCTCCATGGTGGGGGACGGGATTAATGACGCCCCGGCACTGGCTCAGGCGGATCTTGGCATTGCCATTGGAAGCGGTACCGACGTGGCCATGGAAACTGCGGATATCGTTTTGATGCACAGTGATCTTTTGGCGGTCCCCACTGCGATTCGCCTTTCGGCGGCCACCATTCGCAACATCAAACAAAACCTGTTTTGGGCCTTTGCCTACAACGTGGCGGGAATCCCCATCGCTGCCGGCATTTTGTATGTCTTCGGCGGACCCATGCTCAACCCTATGATTGCCGCCGCCGCCATGTCCTTTTCATCCATTTCCGTATTGCTAAATGCCTTGCGGTTGAAGCGGTTTCGGTAAATAAGATGATATAATCTTTGTTAATTCTCTTCGTTTTCTTCCTTCATTTGTTTTAAGTAACTTCGACGGTTATACACTTCATTTCCCTTAGAACCCATGAAATGCTTGAGGAAGAAACCCATGTCGTTTTCATAGGTTTTAGTGATATATCCCTCGTAGTTCAATTCAGGCATGATTTCATCCAAGAGTGCTTCCACTTGCTCCACATCGCTTTTGTTGGTATCTGCCATGCCCACATCAATTCCCACCAAGAGAGGCCCCATCTCCGCATAAATGCACTTCTTTCGCATAAAGTAAATTGCTTTGATTCGTTTAAGCCGAGACAACTTTTCACAGAAAGGGCCCATAATTTCCCAAGAGGGTGTATCTGCCCATAAAAACAAATCAGTGGATCGAATTTCCAGCAATTCTCTTTTGTATTCCCTTTGGATGATTTGTTTTTGATCAAACCATTCTTGCAGTTCATCCAATCGATCAGCCTGATTTGCAGATACAAAATAGTGAACGATTGTATCAATGGCATCTTCAATTTCATAAGCATGTGTGTCAGCGAAGTTCATCACAGCTTCCAATCCGGACTCATCTCCGTTTTGGAGTCGGGCGACTCCGACTGCGTATACAGGGAAATCTGCATCGGGATATAAATCAGTCAACTTTTGGAATAATGAAATGGCATCTTCTCTTCTTCGCAATCTGAGAAGAGCCCATCCTGTCATCATGCAAGTCCTCACATCGTCATAATCTTGTGGAAATTTTTTCACTAAGGCCTCGTCTTGTTTCTTTTCCTCTTGATAACTCTTCCACTCTTCCACCATTTCTTGATGCCACTGTTGATTGTAAAAGGTCAAAATTTGTGCAACCCCTTCATCTATTGGGGTTGTTTGTGCCAAGTCAAATTGGGTTTCATAATCTTCAAGGCCAAGATTCTTCAACCGCTCAAAAAAGGTTGGATGACTATCATATATCATGGATTGGGTTTGCTTCAAAGTTCTTTGGAAGTCGGCAGGACTTGGATTCTTATAGTGGCGAATTTGATTCAAGGTTGAAGAAAGAAAATCGGTGGGCAACTCCTCAATGGAGTGAATGTTGAAAAAATCTAAAGAATCGGTTTTTACTTCAGATAGGTACAAAATTTTATACAACATCGCAGCATACTGATGAGCGCTTGTGACCTTTGCTGCCACTGTATCCGCCGCATATTCGTGGGGTTTTGAAATGGCGGCCATGTGAACTGACAAATATTTGGTATAAAAACTTGCGAATTTGCCTAGAAGGAAACGAATAAATTGATTTTCTTTTTCTACTTTTACTCGCAAAAAATCCCATCGCAACATATTTATGTTTGCTTGATAGCCTACAAAGGTGTCCCGATTTCCGATGTGGGCCATTTCGTGGGCCAATAGTGCTTCCAAATCATCTTCCGTGCAAAATGAGATTAACGAAATACCAATTTCCATTATATTCTTTTTGCGAAATCCAAAAAAATCAGTATACATTGCAACTGCACAATTATCCCCCGAAACCACATAAACATGATGCAATTTTGGAGCTTTTGTCATCTTTTGAACTCGATAAACAATGGAAAAAAGGGTGGGAAAACTGGCAGGTGTCGCTTCGATTTCAGAAGGGTATTCCGGGAAAGCCGGGTGATATAACAATGCTCGAAACAGTAGGAGAACGACAGCGCCAAGGGCAACTGTCACTACTAGCATTATCTTGGCGGGAACCTGAATGGAAATCCCCAAAAATATGGTTCCAACAATGGTTTGAATACAAGAAATAAAAAGCAACCCCATGTAGACTTTGCTCATAAGAACCAATCGACGAATTTTGATACCAAATGCAACTGGGTTTTCCTGAGCTTTCGGAACCAGAGATTGAAAATACTTATCATCTTCGTCATCCGTTTCCATAGATGCATCGGTTTTAAGAAAGTATCCTGACAAAAAAATAGCACCTAATTCAAGGACGCCAAACACCAAGATTACAATAGAAAAGGTTTGTTGTGTGACACGGGGGAACAACAGTAATGAAGAAACAAGCGTTACAAAAACAAGAAAAGATGATGTGCCCATTGCCCAATAGACCATTTTAGAATTTTTAACCATACAACCTCCCGGAAGGATTCACTTCCCCAATAGATAAAGGTATATCCCACATAAATATAAATAATTATATCAAAAAAAAATATAGTTAAAAAACTCTTTTTTGGGAACAGATTAACATAAATTCAGAAACCCCACAGACCCTGGAAAACAAAACCTACACCTACGACCAAAACGGTGCCCAGACCCAGGTGTCAGACAGCATCACAGCTGAGACCGACCTATACACTTATGACATGGCCAATCGGCTTTCCAGCTATGTGAAACAGGAAAACGGCACCACAACCCTGACCCAAACCAATGAGTACAACGGCGCCGACCAGCGAATCAAAAAGACGGAAACCGCTGGCACAAGCCCGGCCGATGTTGTAAACTATTTCTATCAGGACGGTGAAGTCCTCTACACCACAGGAAGCGACAAAAACAAAGCCTTCAACATCCTGGGTGCGGAAGACAACATCATCGCTACAGAGCATCAGGACACCAACCAGAACGCTTCCTACTTCTTCTATAGCAAGGACCTTCGAGGAAGCACCACCAACATCCTGAGTACCAACCTGACCGCTCAGGTCAGCTACGACTACGACTGGTTTGGAAACACTGAAGTCACCAACCCGGAAGGCAGCATCTTCTACAACCAGATCTGCTACACCGGCGGCATCTATGATGAAAGCACCCAGCAGTACTACCTGAACGCCAGGTTCTATGACCCGGAAGACGGGCGGTTCATCTCCCAGGATACCTTTAGAGGCACCCTGGAAGACCAAAACAGCTGGAACCTTTATACCTACTGCGCCAACAACCCGGTGAAGTACTCAGACCCCAGCGGCCACTTCATCTGGTTTGCAATCGGAGCCGCCATGGCCGTCTATGATGGCGTCAAGGCATACCACAAAGCCAAGAAACAGGGGAAAAAGGGCTGGAAGTTGGTAGGTGCTGTAGCCAAGAAGGTGGCTGTGGGAGCCGTCTTCGGCAAGGTAGTAAAGACTTACAGAGCCGGCAAGGTAGCAGCGAAGGTAGCCAAGAAAGTCTTCAAGAGCAAAACTGTCAAGAAGCTGCACAAGAAGCTTGTCAAGAAAGTATATAAGAGGCCGATTCATAAGAAGACCATCAGCAAGACTGGGAAGGTGAAGAAGAAAAGCCCAAATCCAGGTGGAAAGAAGGGTGGCCCGGCACATAGGGGCAAAATAACTGAAATTGAAAAACGCTTTTCCGATAAAGGATATAATGTGGCCCAAGAAAAATTCATTCGTACTGCTGGAGGGCATAAGAACACGCGATATGGAGATCTGGTCGTTGAAAAAAACGGGCGACAAACAATAATTCAAGTTGGGAAAAGAACTAAATCAGGTAGACCTGTGGCTCGAGAAAGAAGGGCTATGGAAGATATTCGAAAAGCTGGCTACCGAGTACATTTCGTTGGATATAAATAAGCAAGGAGGGCGCAAGATGGGTAAGCAGCTAGGATTTTATTTAACTTCTGAGGAAGAAAACCAGCTTTTAAACGAAATTCGTAATGTTTCTGAACGAGTTGTTGATGCTATGGGAGAAAATATTGAAAACCTGATGAATATTGAAATAACGCAGTTCTACATACTTCCAAAAGGCGGGAATTTCCGTTATTTTAATGAAAAAAGGGGAAGCTTTTCGCAGGGAGAATCTGACATTATTCAATTCTGCCGAACAAAGTATTACACAGAAAGAGGTGCAGAACCTGGCCGAATCTGGACAGAACTGAGATATTGGGATGGAAACGAAAATCTTATTACCAAGGACAAGGCACTTGATGACCTATATAAGCAGATTGTAAAGATGATTAAGAAACGTACAACGAAGTTAAAAGACTCCCCCTACTATATTTCTCAGAGTGCTCAAGAGTATATCCAAGTTAACGACCTAACAATCAATTAGACTGAGGCTAAAAAGGCTAGAGAAAAAATCTCTAGCCTTTTGGTAACGCCAACAAGTGGCTGACCACCGTCAAAATCAAAAAAGACGGAGACACAACGGCCCAAGTGCTTCGGGAATATACCTATGATCGGTTTGGAAACGTATCCACCATCAAAGACTTCATGAACCCGGGAAGCACCTCGGCCTTTACCCTCAAAACCTTCACCTACGACCAATACGGCCGCCCGGTGAAACTGGAGGTAACGGACAGCACCCATGGGTCCACCGTCATGGAAAGTGATGAACTGGAATTCGACAAAGCCAGCAACATCACCAAAGAAACCATCCAAAACGATTATCACATTGACAGCGCTAAACAAGGCACAGAAGTCCGGGAATACAGCTATGACAGTCTGGATCAACTGACAGGGGTTGTGGTGACCCGCGGGGAAGAAACCACTTCTCAGGCCACCTATACCTATGACTCGGTTGGAAACAGACTGACAGAGACCAAGGACGGCGAGGAAACAGACTATACCTACAACAGCCTGAACCAACTGACCGCCTCTGTCAAAGCCACCGTGGTGGATGAAGGAGAAACCTCCCAGACCCTGGAAAACAAAACCTACACCTACGACCAAAACGGTGCCCAGACTCAGGTGTCAGACAGCATTACAGCCGAGACCGACCAATATTCCTACGACACCGCCAATCGGCTTTCCACCTATGTGAAGCAGGAAAACGGCGCCACCACCCTGACCCAACAAAACCAGTACAACGGCGCCGACCAGCGAATCAAAAAGACGGAAACCGCTGGCACAAGCCCAACGGATGTTGTAAACTATTTCTATCAGGATGGGGAAGTCCTCTACACCACAGGAAGCGACAAAAACAAAGCCTTCAACATCCTGGGAGCGGAAGACAACATCATCGCCACAGAGCATCAGAACACTTCCGGCGTTGCTTCCTACTTCTTCTATAACAAAGACCTGAGAGGAAGCACCACCAACATCCTAAGTACCAACTTGACCGCTCAGGTCAGCTACGACTACGACTGGTTTGGAAACACGGAAGTGACCAACCCCGAAAACAGCACCTTCTACAACCAGATCTGCTACACCGGCGGTATCTATGATGAAAGCACCCAGCAGTACTACCTGAACGCCAGGTTCTATGACCCTGAAGACGGGCGGTTCATCTCCCAGGACACCTTTAGAGGCACCCTGGAAGACGCCAACAGCTGGAACCTATACACCTACTGTGCCAACAACCCGGTGAAGTACTCTGACCCAAGCGGACACTTCATTTGGTTTGCCATCGGAGCCGTCATGGCCGTCTGTGATGGCGTGTCAGCTTACCACAAAGCCAAGAAGCAGGGCAAGAAGGGCTGGAAACTGGTAGGCGCTGTAGCCAAGAAGGTGGCTGTGGGCGCGGTCTTTGGGAAAGTGGGCAAAGCCTTCAAGGCCGGAAAGGTAGTAGCCAAGGCAACCAAGAAAGTCTTCAAGAGCAAAACCGTCAAGAAACTGGAAAAGAAGCTTGTTAAGAAGATATATAAGAGGCCGATTCATAAGAAGACGATTAGTAAGACTGGGAAGGTGAAACGGAAGGCTGCATCAAGTAAAAAAACGATAGTGATTGGCGAGACACAGCCACGCGTTGATGGTTATGCAAGGAAAATTGGGGCCGAATCATATACTGGATATAAAAACTATAAAAAAGTTGAAAAGCGGTTAGGGAACCGGGCCGCAAAAATTGTAGGCGGTGTACATAATGCGAAATGGATTATTGGCAAAATGGCACGTGGCTACCATATTAAAGATATCGGCTATGATGTTGCTCGATCTACAAGATCCCCATATTATCGTATGGAAAGGGTACTTACTAAATTTTACAAGAATAAAGAATCAGTTGATTAGTATTTTTGAAAGGACCATATAATGAGCAAATTATTAATTGATCGTATTTCAGGCGCTATAAACCCGATTTTTGCAAAGTATGACTTTTCTGAAGAGATTGAAGAAGTAAACAATATATACTCAGTTTTGAGATATTCACATGAAAACTTGCTATTCATCTTTCATGTTGAGGAGATGGAGAGTTATTATTATTATGAATTTTGTAAAGATGTTAAGGGAGATGCGATGGTGTTTTCAAGTCCGAATAGGATAGTTGAGCATACGGTTATGGAGTTACTTACTGATGAGCAAAGACAAAATTACGACGAAAAAAAATTGGATCCTAAAAAAATTGGCAGCCAAATTGCTAATGATAAGATGATTTTGGAAATGTTGTTACTGAAACTAATGGGATGAATGTTGATATGCGTCGAAAAATGACCACTGCAAACAATAATGTCATATGAATAGAAAAAAGCCAGCTGACAACAAGCCAGTTGGCTTTTTCCTATCTCATCTATCTTGCGCTTTGGCACCACAACCCTGACCCAAACCAACCAGGGAAGCGGTGCCGACCAGCGAATCAAAAAGACGGAAACCGCTGGCACAAGCCCGGCTGATGTTGTAGAATATTTCTATTACACCTACTGCGCCAACAACCCGGTGAAGTATTCAGACCCCAGCGGCCACTTCATTCATATTGCTATTGCGATTGGTTTTGCCCTTTGGTCAGCCTATGACTACTATAAGGAATACAAGCATGCCAAGAAACAAGGCAAGAGCGGCTGGAAACTGGTCAAGCACATGGGTGGGTTTGTGGCAAAAGACCTAGCCTTCGGCAAGGTCAAGAAGGCCAAGAAGGTAGGAAAAGCCGTCCTGAAAACGGCAAAGAAGGTATACAAGAGCAAGGTCATCCAGAGGGCGATCAAGAAAACATACAAGAGTTCCCACGGACGGCATATCGTTACACACAAGATATCGCATACCAATAAGAATCGCCGAAGCACTAATAAATTGAGACCTGATCCTGAAGCAAAAGGAGCACCACACAGCACCTATAAAACTGACAAGCAAACAGGCAGGATTACCAATTATGAAACGTATAGATCAAATCCAAGAAATCCAAATGGAGTCGAGTTATTTAAACGTTATGATGAGATAGGAAAGCCGCATTATAACAAAGTTACAAAGAGAAAAGTTTATACTCCACATGTCCATACGAAAAGGGCGGCTGGAGGAGTAAGAGGTGCATATCGGTATGAGATACCTCGTCGGTAGAAGGAGAAAACAGATGATACATTGGCTTGAGGAATGGTATTATAGCAATTGCGACAACGATTGGGAACACACATATGGAATTTCAATTGGGACACTAGATAATCCCGGGTGGACAGTAGAAATTGATCTCAAAGGTACTCCGCTTGAAAATCTTGATTTCGACGAAATTGAGATAGAAAGAACTAAGAATAATTGGGTGGTATGTTCTGTGGTAAACAACCAGTTTATTGCACAAGGTGGACCACGAAATCTTAGTGAGATACTAGATATATTTTATGCCATTGCGAATGACTTGCATTGAGACATGGCCATTGCAAACAATAATGTCATATGAATAGAAAAAAGCCAGCTGACAACAAGCCAGTTGGCTTTTTACCATCTCGCTTATCTTGCGCTTTGGCACCACAACCCTGCCCCAACAAAACCAGAGAAGCGGTGCTGATCAGCGAATCAAAAAGACGGAAAGCACTGGCACAAGTCCTGCCGATGTTGTAAACTATTTTTATCAGGACGGGGAAGTCCTCTACACCACAGGAAGCGACAACAACAAAGACTTCAATATCCTGGGTGCGGAAGACAACGACTACGACTGGTTTGGAAACACTGAGGTGACCAACCCGGAAGGCAGAGCCTTCTACAAAGAGTAAAGATTTTTTGCAACAGAACTGAGAAATTATTTGCCAATCAAAACAAAAGGAGGATAGGATATGTTAGGGGAAAAGAAATCAATAAAACTAATGGGAGCAGCAATCATTTTGACTGTTTTCATGATTGGAAGCGTTGGGATTGGGTTTGCCAATACGTTACATTCTGCAACTGCGGTGTTTTCGAGAAGTTTGAATATATCAGGATGCGTACAAAATTATTCGGTTTTTCAGATAGAAACAGGAACAACATATCAAATCACCAGTAGATGCCCAAGTGGTATTACTACTTTGAACTTGTGCAAATATAACTCTGGAACGTCAACTTTCGATACAATTGGAAGCAGAATCAACAGCATCGGTGGAGTATCAATTCAAGGGCATGGAGCTAGTTGCGAGGTTGTAGAATACAATAACAAATATTACTATTTGTTTGTAGATGAAACTAACACTGAGGTGAAAAGGGTTGGATGCTCCGAACTCCATTTCACCTTTGATGGAAGCGGGGAAATATCAGGGTGGAGTCTTCAAGCGTCTACGACACATTATTTAACGCTGTTTCCAACTTACCAAGGGAAACAAATAATAAACTGCTTATTGGCAACCTCGAATAATTATGTTTGCATTGCCACTTCGTATGGAACCGACATTACTAATGATAAGGAACGCTTCCACATTTACAACAAAGCGAATTTCATGAATTATCTGACCGGAAGCAATAAAAACCAGCTTGCTTTGAACTCCATTCGTTATGGGACGGGCATGTTTTCGTCGGGGTCCCTTGGGCTGAATGTTGGTATTGGCAGTGCTGTGATACAAAGTATAGAGCTGGATGAACTGGCAGGATCAGATGACATTGTAACAATATTTGGTGCAATTGATGACCGAACCAACCGAATGAGCCATCAGATTAATCGGGTATATCTGCAACTTAGTGCCACCCCGACCATTGCAACTCAGGACTTGTCTGATAACCATTCATATTATTCATCAGTAGACACATTAATTGATGGGAATAGCAGCATTAGTATGAATTGGTCAGATATCATTGACGAGCGGTTTGAACTCGAGGGATTAAAAAAGATATATGGGTTGTCGAATCCAAATATTCCAAACGGATGGTATGTCAGTGTACATAGTCATGAGTACATCAAAGAGGAATATGTGGGCTCATGGAACTATAAATTTTACAAGGCAGAAACGACGCCAACGGTGGTATATCATAATTGATGACGTGTATGTGCGATGTTTATAATGCAAGGTGATATTACAAATTTGCGAAAATATTAGTGGGGTATAACGTAAAATAAAACCAAGCCAGCTGACATCAAATCAGCTGGCTTTTATCTATCTCGATTACATAAAAGGGAATAAGAACGCAGAAAAGCAGTTTTTATTTCATTATTTTTAAAAAAATAAAATAAAAAAGCATAATTCGATACTCTTACAACCGTTCCTTCACATACTCTTTGAATTGGGCCCAGGCGGCTGGGTGTTCCACGTAGTACTTGGGGCAAAGTTTTCCGGTAATGTCGTAGTGGCGGATAATGTCCTCTTCATCCAACCCAAATTGCTGGCAAAGCCATACACACAGCTTGACGGTGGCGTTGTATGAAGCGACTGTAAATTCTCCTGTTGAATCCGGGTGGCAGACTTCAATGGAAATGGTGTCCACGTTCCGATTGTTGGAGGCGGAAGATTGTTCGCGTAAGGGGATGCATTGGATGATTTCCCCATCAAGGCCCACCACAAAATGGGCACTGACAGTGGAATCGGAAGAATTAAAATAATCCCGGTTTTCTTGGGCAGTGGTTCCCGGGTTTCCCACGTAATGGACCACAATGTTTTTGATTCGGGTGGTTTTGTTTCCGGTACGGGATGCCCCGTCTACGCTGATAATCTCCTGGGTAATCCAGGAAGGAATTTCAATTTTGTCGGCGTCAATGGGCAAGTATGATTTGACCCCTACCACCCCGGCCACCAAAAGTACAATGACAGACAGAAAGAGTACCAAACGGCAGCCCTTTCTTTTTTTTCTCTTTTTCGTATGTTTTGCCATGATTTCTTCCTTCGTCGGCGGAATCCAAATGCCTTTTGTTATTGAAGGCAACCTTCAATGGTTTTTATTATAGCATAGTTTTCTTAAGTCAGGCCAAAAAAAGCAACCTTATTACCGTGGAAATTACTGTGCCTTAGTGGTATAATTTGGATGATAGAAAAACATGGAATTTGAGGAGGAAAAAATGTTTCGAGTCGCGATATGTGATGACGAACAGGTGGTATGCTGGGAAATAGAGAAAATCTTATTGGATTATTGCAAAGCTACACATTTTAAGATTGAAGTTGATATTTATCCATCAGGAGAGCGATTGTGCCATTCCCTTGAAGAGGGGGAGATGTACCACTTGCTTTTTCTTGACATTATGTTGACAAATCTAAATGGGATTGATGTGTGCGATAAAATCCGAACAGAATACAACAATGAAGATTTGCAGATAGTATATATCTCATCTCACCAAGGGTTCGCCATGCAGTTGTTTGAAGGCAGACCATTAAATTTTCTTGTCAAACCTTTAGACCCAGACAAAGTGATTTCAAGTTTTGAGAAAGCTCGTTATCTTTGGGAAAAGAATGTTGCTGTTTTTGAGTTCAAATCAAGCCATACAAATCAGTGGGTAAAAGTGAAGGACATCCAATACTTTGAGAGTGATAATAAAAAAGTAATCATGCACATGGTTGGGGAAGATATTACATTCTATGGAAAACTATCAGACATTGCCGTACGGCTTCGGGATGCGGAGTTTTTGTGGGTGCACAAATCTTACCTTGTGAATTACAGATTTATCAAAGCTGTCAACTTCGGGCAGGTTGAGTTAGTGGGCGGAATATTTTTGCCAATCAGTAAAACATTTCGTATAGAAGTCAGAGACTTTGTTATGAAAAAAAGGGAGGAATTGTTGAATGAATAGTCTTTGGAGTTTAGATACTTTATTTTACCTGTTGCTGAACGCATTCCGCGTATATGTCATGTACCGATTTATCCATGTTTTTTTTGAAAAAAGAAAGACAAGTGGCATTGTTGAGTTCCTGTGTTTTGCAGGGTATTATGCGATAAACAGCATGGCCTACCTTTTGTATGAAAATGCAATCTTAAACATTTTTTCAAACATTATACCCTTTTTCTTAATCACATTATTGTTTAACAGCAAACTCTCTACTAAAATCCTTGCGACGATTATCGTATATCCGCTACAAATGGTAGCGGAAATGATTGCATACTTTCCCTTATCAACCATAACAGAAGGTGGTACGTTGGTCACTGTAACTGGGATTATTTCCAATTTATTGATGTTTATCTTTTCCCTAATTGCAGGTCGAATGGTCAATAAAAATGGAAGGGCAGAGCTCTATTCTGGTAGGTGGGTTGCCTTATTATCTATACCAATATGTAGTATTTTTGTGTCAGCAGTATTGTTTCTTCAAGGGAATGGTTCTGTGTGGATTTCTCTTGCAGCATGTTTTTTACTTGCCATTAATTTCATGACATTTTTTCTCTATGAAAGCATGATCCGGCACTATATGGAAGAACAGGAACGGCAATTGTTAATTCAACAAAACCATGCCTATTTACAGCAATTTGATTTAATAAAAAATAACGACCAACGCTTTAGGATTATTAGACATGATTTGAAAAATCAACTTTACAGCATACGAATGCTTATACGAGATGGTAAGGATGAAGAAGTAATCAAGTATCTTGACAGCATGGAACATTTTGCTATTGGAGAGGGGCAACATGTAAACACCGGAAACACCAATATCGACAGCATCCT
Source organism: Anaerovoracaceae bacterium (assembly GCA_963676385.2). Classification (GTDB taxonomy): domain Bacteria; phylum Bacillota; class Clostridia; order Peptostreptococcales; family Anaerovoracaceae; genus UBA1422. The sequence goes on along the minus strand of CAXXMM010000001.1, from coordinate 22,217 downwards.
CAACTACAAAATTTCAGAGGCCATTGGTCAAGGGATCGCAGTAAACACTGAAATTCTAGTGCCAGACAGCATTCCATTGGATCCATTTGTGCTCAATGTCGTTATTGGAAACTTGTTTGACAATGCAATTGAGGCTGCCAGTCAGTCGGATAATAAGGAAATAAAATTTAATATGCGCGCAGATAATTCCACACTGGTCATTAAAATCGAAAACTACTTTGCAGGGAAATTGAATCAAAAAAATGGACAATATGCCACTACGAAATCAGACAAAATTCACCATGGACTTGGTCTAAAAAGCATCCAAATGATTTTGGATAAAAATAATGGAAATATAGATATTGAAGTCAAGGATCAAAAGTTTACAGCCGTGATATTACTTTATTTTTTGTAGGAAGAACTTAATAAAATCTACTTGGAACAGGTCATCGCCGTGGACGGCCTGTTTTTTTCGTCAATTAAACAGTCGTTTTCGCCATGTTTTCGCACAACAATTTTCTTTGTGCTATAAGGTTCCTAGTTACATATTAATTTGCATTGTAAATGGAGGAAGTTATGAAAAACATGTATTCAAGTTGGATTATAAAAGCAGGCACACTATTTTCTATGGCTGCGATTTTTTTTGCATCAGTAGCCGCAAACACCACATGTGGCTTTATTATTTATCAACCCAAATTGCCAAAGGAAGTTGAGGAACTCTGCAATAACAAATAGGAATCATTATCACATAAGGAGGAGATTAAGCAATGTCAAGCTTTGAAAGCAATAAAAACCGGATTGCCGTGAAGTTTGGGTTATTTCAAATGTTGGGTGTTTTAGTATTTATTATTTTGTGCCTTGCATTGGGATTTTGTTTTGGAAAAAATCTGGAAGCGATAATATTCATTCCCGCAATATACTCAATGAGAATTTTTGCTGGTGGGTTTCATGCAAATTCAAAATGGTTGTGTTTTGTAGTTTCCATTCTGGTTGTACTTGTAGGGTTTTCCCTAATGAATTTTATGGGAGAATTCCTCCAAGTTGCTAGTTTGGTGGTTGCTATTTCAACAATCACCATATGGAAATCTGCACCTGTAGGTGATTGGAGAAAACCACTTTCAGACAATGAGAAAAAAGCATACGGCAAAACCGCAAAAATAATATCAATATTTTGGGTATTATTATTTTTTATTGCAACGTTTTTGGGTTGGAAAGAAGTCCAAAGTCCAATAGCAGTTGCATTTTTAATTGTCCTTTCAGTATTAATTGCAGGACAAATAAAAAATAACATAGAATGTAGGCACACTTTTTCAGAAAGTAAGTAACTTTTTTTCAGAGAGATTTGGGGTTGCAATGAAGAAATATTTAAAGATTTATGAGATGTCCATGTTGGTACTTGCATTGGTTGCAATATTTTTGTTGATATTGGAAATGACCAACAATATTCCGCAGGGGTATATGAAAGCTTATACCGTTGTGGATTTTTTTATATGGCTTATCTTTGTTGTGGATTATGTAGTAAGATTTGTCATGAGCAAGCAGAAGTGGCAATTTGTAAAATCCAATATATTTGACTTGTTGGCAATCATTCCCTTTGATAGTATATTCAGAGCGTTTAGAATATTCCGTGCCGTAAAGATTTTGCGGGTGTTCAGGGCATCGTTTTTTGTTAGTCGTTTGTTTGAGCGGGCAAAGCCATTTTTGTATACCAACGGACTTATTTATGTTTTGTGGGTTACGGTGATTATGACCTTGGTCTGCGGCGGACTAATTTCCCTCCTTGAGCCTAACATCAAAACCTTTAGTGATGGCGTTTGGTGGGCCTTTGTCACGGTCACTACGGTGGGCTACGGAGATATGGCGCCAACCAGCGGCTTGGGTAGACTCATTGCTGGGATACTTATGCTTTCGGGCATTGGGTTTATCGGCATGCTGACCGGAACTATTGCAACCTTTTTTCTCAAAATAGTCAACAAAAACACCATTGACAAAATCAAAGTGGGTGATCTGTTTGAAAGTCTAAATGCCCACCAACAACAGCAAGTGATTGAATATATTCAAAAAATGAAAAATGAAGTAGAATAGAATTAACTAAAAGTGGACCCCAAGGGGAGGAGAAACAATATGGAACTTTTCTTTCAAATAGCAGGCATTGCATTGGTTATCATCGGCATCCTTTGGGGGATCTTCTTTTGCTGGATTCCCTTGAAGCGATCCATCAAGAAAATCCAGGAGCAGACCCGAAACAACCAGAGGGAGGAGTCTCTTTCTACTCAATCCGGAAACGAAGAAGGGCCTCTTTCTCTCCGGCCTGACAACGAAGATGAAATTCTTCCCCCCCAAACATCCGACAAGGATGAAGGTATGAAGATTTTTCGCCCACTTCTCCATAATTTATTGGCGGCGGTACTGATGATTGCCGGGGCTGTCATGGTCTGGATCGGGGCGGCACATTAATTGCCATAGCGAGGCAGGAAATGTTGGTTCATTTCCTTTCATTTGTGCTAAGATAGAGGTAAGTTAGCGTTACGTTTGGCATAGGTGAAATCATGTTCCGATTTGAGGAAGTTACATACAAGGATATATTTCATATCAAGGAGCTGACCATTGGGTTGGGGCTCACTGCGATTTTGGGACCAAGCGGTTGCGGCAAAACTACACTGCTTCGCCTGCTGAACAAAATGGTATCCCCCACCGATGGTCATATTTATTTTCACGGAGTGGATCTGGCGCAGCTTCCGTCTGTCGCCCACCGGCGAAAGGTGATGATGCTTTCCCAAAACCCCATTTTGTTTCCCGGAACCATCCGGGACAACCTGGTGGTGGGACATGGTTTTCAAAATCGGCCTTTGCCGGAAGACGAGGCGCTTTTGGAAATTTTAAGGCAGGTGGAGCTGGCCAAGGAACTGGAAGGGCCGGTGGATTTGTTGTCCGGGGGAGAAAAACAACGGTTGGCGTTGGGCCGAGTGTTTTTGCTTAATCCGGAAGTGTTTTTGCTGGACGAGCCCTCCGCAGCGCTGGATGAGCTGGCGGAAGACGCCATTATTTCCATGGTGGCGGCATATAACCGAGTCAACCAAAAGTCCACAGTGATGGTCACCCATTCCCGAGGAATTGCAGACAAGTATGCCGATGAAATCATCGACCTGGGCAAACTGGTCAAAAAAGTCAAAGTGGCAGAGAACCCAACATTGAGGAAGGAGGCAAGTCATGAATAGTGGAAGCACCAGTGGGATTTTAGTCCTGGGCATCGATCAGATTATGCTGGCCTATGCCTTCGCTCTTTTGGTGCTGATTATCGTCATGAAGCGAGGCATCAAAAGGGAAAAGGAAATTTTGATTTCTACTATTCGCATGACGGTGCAACTGGTCCTCACCGGATATGTATTGACCTTGATTCTACAAAACCCCAGTCCCTGGATTACCGTGTTGATCATTGTGCTCATGGAGGTCTTTGCCATTGTCACAGTGATGCGAAAATTCAAAGGAAAGATTTCCGCCAGACTGAAGCGGGTGATTTGCTTTGCTATGGCAGGGGGCACGCTGACCTGCCTGTTGTATTTTCTTTTGGTGGTGGTGCGCATCAGCCCTTGGTACGACCCGCAGTATTTCATTCCCATTGCAGGCATGTTTGTGGGAAACACCATGACCGCAGTATCCCTTGGGACAAAATCCCTGGTGGAAGGGATGACAGTAGAAAAAAGCCGGGTGGAAGAAGCCCTGGTTTTGGGTGCCACTCCCAAGGCAGCCACAGCGACCATTATTAACAGTACCTTTGATGCGGCAATTATGCCTACCATGAATTCCATGATTGGCATGGGCATTGTGTTTCTCCCCGGCATGATGACCGGACAGATTCTTTCCGGGACAGCACCAACCACAGCCATCACCTATCAGTTGGCTGTGATGCTGGGCATCCTAGGGTCTGTTGCCCTTTCTGTGATTATCATGTTAACTGGGGGATATCGAAGTTTCTTTAACGAAGCGGATCAACTTCGGTAGCGCCGGCAGGGGAGTCTGACCCTGCAAAACCAGAACCACTTAGCTTACTTGGGTGCTGTCGGTTGTCGGACCATTCGACCCAACCTGAGGGGGTTCAAGACCAAAGGTGGTTTCAAAGATTTGGTAGATTTCCATAAGTTTGACAAAAGCATAAAGTTCCATATAGCTGTTAGGCGATTCGATTTCCAGCAGCGATTTTATTTTGGCCACCCGATACCGAACTGTGTTGGGATGCTGAAACAGCAGTTTGGCCGCCCGAACCAAATCCCCATCGGCCTCAATATAGGTGGTCAAGGTAACGATAAAATCCGTATCGTGTTCTTGATCGTAGCAGGTGATGATTTGATACATATGGTCAAAATATCTGCGGCTGCTTTCTGCCCATGCATTGGAAATCAATAGGTTTTCAATGGACAAAAATGAAAGTGTCTCAGGGACACAAAGGTCATTCTCTCCCTCAGGACCTGCGCTGGCGCTCACCGTGTTGGTGCTCACCATGCTGGCGGTGCAGGCCAGAAAGCCTTCCAATATGGCGTTTGCCATTTTGTAAATGCCCTTTTGGGGGGAGCTTTGCCCAAGATGATATGAGGCCGCCGAGATGCCAACAGCATCAAGAAAATCAGTCACTTTTTCGGTGGGATCTTCCTCGGTGGCCGGATAGGACAAAACCATTACCACGCCGGATTCATAGGAAACAATAATAGATTGCTCTTGAGATCCTGTTCGTGGGGGTTGCTTGACGGGAGCAGGCGCCTTGCTATTTTTGGGAAACCCAACCAAACAAATATAGGTATCATGAAGGTAGGGGTGAAGAATTTCTTGAATGGCGGCATTGCACCAGGGATCGATTGCGCCGTTGCCATACCAGCCGGCCAAGGTATCTTTAATGGGTTGGTACAAATTGCTTTGCAGCCCGCCCTGATCCGAAGCCAAAAGGTTTCGCACCTCATAGACAATATCATCCACAAAAGTATCGCTGAAGAAGAAAATCGGCACCCCGAGAATATCAGATTTTTGGATGGTGTCCTCCGACAAATTTCGAAAAAAGACCTCTTTGATGCAGATGGCGGCGACCCCATGCAAAATCAAGGTTTTGATACAGTCATTGGCATAGTCAAAATCGTCTTTTGCAATGGTCAACGTGGTAATGACAAACTCTCCCTTGCGAAAGCTTTTGGCAATGTCCGCCTTGGATTCCCAATCAAAGATGCCGGTGCCGGACACCGGATTTTGGATTCCCTTTTCCCCGGAAATAATTTGAAAGTTTTTAAAGGTTGGGGAAGTCACAATGTCAAATACAGTAACCATTTCATCTCCATCTCTGCCGCCGCGGCGATTCTTCCACCGCTTGAAACAAGTATATTATTTTTTGAAACAAATGGCAAATCCCCAGCGGACTTTTGCCCCTGCAATCATTTAGTTTTCGCCTCTGCAATCATTTCTTTTGCCATGGCGGACCTGCTCTTCACTTTTTGCTGCTAGCCGAAGACCCCCACCTTGTACGAATTTACAAACAAAGCCCTTTGGGTTTGTTGCCCTCCTAATTGTCAGAACCGGCAATTGTGATACACTTTTCATAACAGATGTTTTTAGCAACCGAAAAAGGTGGCGGCCTTGGCCGCAAAAAGGAGAGTGGAAATGAAGAACTTCAAATTCGACGTGGATTCTGTTCGGGAACAATTCCCCGCACTTTGCAAAACCGTAAATGGAAAACCGGCTGTGTTTGCCGACGGTCCGGGAGGCAGTCAGGTACCGGTTCGAGTTGTGAATAAGATCAATGACTATTTGTATTACCACAACGCCAACTCCCATGGGGTGTTCAAGACTTCTGTGGAAAGCGACAATCTTTATTGGCATGCCCGGGAAGTTTACGCAGATTTTTTCAACTGCAGTCCGGAGGAGGTGGCTTTTGGCGCCAATACTTCCACCAACAACTTTAAATTGGCCATGAGTCTTTTGCGTACCATGCGTCCGGGAGACGAAGTGCTCATTACCGATATAGACCATGAGGGAAACCGTTCCCCTTGGCGAACCTTGACCGACTTTGGCATTGTCATCGAAAGCGTCGCCGTCAACCCTAAGACCGCAACCTTGGACATGGAAGACTTCAAAGACAAGCTTTCTCCCAAAACCAAGGTGGTGGCAATTAACTGGGCGGCCAACGCTTGCGGCACCATTACCGATGTGAAAGAATGCATACGCTTGGCCCACCAAATCGGCGCGTTGACAGTGGTGGATGCTGTTCACTATGCGCCTCATCACTTTATCGATGTGAAAGACATTGACACCGACTTTCTCCATTGTTCCTCTTACAAGTTCTTTGGCCCGCACCTAGGGGTGATGTATATCAAGAAGGAAGTGGGAGAAAAGGTAAGATCCATTCGGGTCATGGCCGACGACAACACAGAGATGCCATGGAAGTTTGAAACCGGTACCCCAGCCATGGAACTGGCCAGCGGAGCAGCGGAAGCCGTGGAGTTTATTGCCGATCTAGGGGAAAAACACGCAGCGTTTTTTGAAGAGGAACTGCAAGGGCTTTCCGGCAGGCGAAGAAATGTGGTTGCCGGCATGATGGCCATTGATGCCTATGAAGAGCCTTTGGCCAAGAAACTTCGAACAGAGCTGGCCGCCATTCCCGGCCTGAAAATCTTTGGACCGCCGGAAGGGGCGCCCAGAACTTCCACTGTATCCTTCCTCATTGAAGGAATACACGCCAATGACATAGCCAAAAGCATGGCTGAGGATGGCATCTTCGTGTGGGATGGAGATTATTACGCCATAGAAATCATTATGAACGTCTGGAAACTGGAAAGTGTCGGCGGCCTGGTACGAATCGGCCTGGCACCGTACAATACCGACGAGGAAATCGACCGAATCATTGCAGCGGTGAAACGTGCTGCCCGACTCGGTAGCTGAGACGCTGCTACCCAATCGCAGCCGCCCGATAGCGACTGCCCAATAGCGCTGCGGCGCCATTGAGCGGCGGTTGCCTCGCGCCTCAATCCAATCCGGCGACGCGGCCCCACCCCGCGCCTCAATCCAACCTGGCGACGCGGCCCCGCAGCGCGACCCAGCCTAGCCTCTGAAAAGTCGCGACTGCCGCACAGTTCCGGTAATTGGGGCTCCACTGCTTCGGCAATTGGGAAAAGTGCTAAATAATAGGCAAAAATCGAAAAAATATTTACTGAAATGGTAATTTTCGAATAGTTTTGCACAAAAATCAATAAATGTGCACAGTTTTTGCTAAAAAAATGCGGAAACCCAAAAAAATCTTTACTTTTTTGCCAATTTTACCAAATTCTGCCAGAAAAGTTACAGATTTTTTTTCAAATGGCATTAAATTTAGAATCATACTTGCCATAATACTTGCTCATAACCAAAACAGACCCCAATCAGGGGTCTGTTTTGAGTTATACATGCACAACATAGATGCCGAGGAATAAATATGAGTAAGATTAATATACATAAATATGATGGAATGAAAGCCCAAGGGCCAAGTCAATTATAAATCGAAAATTCTCCGCTGATTCAATCTGTTTAATCGGCCGTCGTCCAGCCTTCTCCGCTGATCCAATCTGTTTAATCGGCCGTTGTCCAGCCTTCTCTGCTGGTAAAACCCCCTTATATTAGAGGCTTCACAAACTTTCCTCGCTGATAGCCTTTTTCATCGGAGACAGAGGCAAGACGAAATCCGGCAGATAAGTAGTAATTGACCAAAGGGGTCATGCTCATGGCAGTTTGCAAAGTCACAAAGGATGCGCCTCTTTCTCGAAACCAGTCCTCCGCAGTGAGAAGCAATTGTTTTCCTGCGCCAGACTGCTGCCAATGGGGGAGCACAGCAAACCGACTGATGTAACCGGTGTTTTCATCCAGCATACGGAGCCGAATGGTGCCCACGCACTTCAAGTGATTATATAGGGCAACAAATACTGTGTTGCTTTCCATGGACAAAATAATATCTTCCGCCGATTCCAAGGTGGCCTTGGCCGGCTCTTCCACCTCAACCAAAAGGTGGTAATCGGAAAAGGCTGTTTTGAGGATGTGTTCGATGTTGTCGGCATCCTTTTTTTTTGCTGCTCGAATGGAAATGCTCATTATTTGGTCACCATGGTGCCGATACCGGTATCGGTGAAAACTTCCAAAAGCAGAGAATGGGCGATTTTACCGTTGATGATGTGGGCTCTGTCCACTCCGCTTTCTACTGCACGAAGGCAAGCCTGAAGCTTGGGAAGCATTCCACCTTCCACCACGCCTTTTTCAATCAGCTCCTGACCCTGTGATGCGGAAAATCGATTTAGCAGGGTTTTTGGGTTTTTTGGGTTGGTTTGAATTCCGTCAACGTCGGTCATAAATACAATCTTTTCGGCCTTTAGTGCGGCGGCCACTTCTCCTGCGGCAGTGTCGGCGTTAATGTTATATTTTTCCCCATCGGGGCCAATACCAATAGGGGCAATGACCGGAATATAATCCAACTTCATCATAGATTCCAGTAATTTCACGTTGATGTTTGTCACCTTGCCCACATTTCCCAAATCTACCCCGTCCAGCAAAGGTGTTTTTTCAGCCTCGATTAGTTTGGCGGAAAGACCGGAAAGGCCAATGGCCATAGCACCCATTCTGTTAAGCATGGCAACCAGGTTTGTGTTTACCTGTCCAATTAATACCATGGCGGCCACATCAATAGTGTTGTCGTCTGTAACCCGAAGACCCTTGTAAAATTTGGATTCCACATTTAGTTTCCCCAGCATATCGTTGACTGCAGCACCCCCGCCGTGAACCACAATGGGATGCATCCCCACGTATTTCAGCAAGGTAATATCCAGCAATATGGATTCCACCGTGTCGTCGTCGCCCATGGCAGAACCGCCATATTTCACCACGATGGTTTTGTTTTTAAATAGTTGAATATATGGAAGGGCTTCCATTAATAGCTCAGCCCTTTCGACTAGTTTTTTCATTTTTGTCCTCCAAGTTAATGTATCTACAGGTACCATGCGGGAAATCGAAGCCCGGTGGTTTGATCCAAATGATAAAGTAAATTCATGTTTTGGATGGCCTGCCCGGCCGCCCCTTTAATCAAATTGTCTATTACCGATGTAATGACCAGCCGATTGACTCGCCGATCCACGACAAATCCCAGATGAAAACCGTTGGAACCAACCACGTGGCTTAACTCCGGCATTTCCCCGGGAGGATTGATGTGAATAAAAGGCTTGCCGCTGTAATAGGCTCTATAGATCTCTGCGATTTCGGCTTCGGCCTCGGCGCCGAACCCATGGCTTGCATCAAAAGGTGATGCATAAATGGTCGCCAAAATCCCTCGCTTTACCGGTAAAAGATGGGGCGTGAAAGAAACCCGCACCTTGTCTTCTTCTCCAAGCCCGGTTCTTTCTAATTCCTTGGGCAGGTGAAGTCCCAACTGCTCTTCGATTTCCGTTGTGTGCCGGTGGGTCCCTACCCCGTAGGCCTTAAAATTTCCGGATACCATGGCAAACTGATTTGCCGGATTCGGGTGATTTCCTGCCCCACTAATCCCTGACTTGGCATCAATAATAATGCTTTGGGGCTGAATGAAACCTGACTCCACCAAGGGAATCAAAGGCAGCAGAGAACAAGTGGTATAGCAACCCGGATTGGCCACCAAGGATGCCTTGGCAATCCAATCCTCATAAATTTCACATAAACCGTACACTGCATGGTTCAACAGCTCCGGACAACAATGGGTCACCCGGTAGGTGTTTTCATAACGAGTTTTGCTTTGATATCGAAAGTCCGCAGAAAGGTCGATGACTTTTAGACCTTGTGCTAAAAGAGCTTCAGCAAAGGGTGCGCTTTTGCCGTGGGGCAATGCCAGAAAAACCACATCGCAACGTTCTGCCAATCTTAACTGGTCATAGGAGGAGAGAACCAAAGAGGTAAACCCTTTAAAGGAAGGAAACACTTCATCTAAACGTTGGCCGTGATGGCTGGATGAAACCATTTCCACCACCTGAGCGCTGGGATGTTGCAGTAGTATTCGAAATAACTCTTCCGCCACATAGCCAGTGGCGCCGATAATGCCAACACGAATCATTTTTGTTCCTTTATGTGTACATGTGTTATAAGAGTAATATGAGTAAATATTTGAAGTGAAAAGCAGCCTAGACGGCTGAATATTATTCATTATTTCGTATGATTATACAAAACAATTGGGAAGGTGTCAACGGTAAAATAAAAGAATCCCTGAAATATGTGGAATTTCCGGTGGCATTGAAAAAATAGAAGGAGAATTTTGTAATCTCATTATTTTGATTTCCAATTGTTTTTCTAATTGTTTTTCTAATTGTTTTTCCAACCCGGCATTTTCATTAAGGCGCTTAGCAATCCCTTTATAACTCTGATGCTTGGCCACTTTACTTTTTTAATCCTGGCACTTGGTGTTCTCTTTATTAATCTTGGTGCTCCCTTTTGCTAGCCTCGAGTAGCCCATGACTTATCTGCCTCCCGAACATTCTTCTACTGATTTTCTACCGAACATCCCGTTGCAATCTTTGCCTGAACATGTTTCCACTCCAAATTTCCTTATTTTTTGCAAAGAAACAAAAAAATCTGTACAAAAATGCTGGGAAAACTGACGTTTTTTTAGATTTGTGACCAAAACCCATAGTATATTCAAAAATCATATTCCCATCAGTGAATTACGCCCATTGACATCTGTTTTCGTCTGTGGTAATATGACGCAAGTGGAATTAGTTAGACAAACTAACTAAAAAGGCTACCCTGTCCCGCTCCCACATTGCCCCATGGTAATGCCTGCCAAGGCCAAGGCCAGCAGGTTAAAGGCAGCCTTATCCACGAAGAAGTTTTGAGTTGTAACGAACATTGGAGGTGCCCAATCGGGCAGAAAAAAATGAATGATTTTGAAGCAAATCTGAACGAACTTTTGGTTGATACGTTCAACAGTATTATGAAGTTTGAGGAAACCTATCTAAAACGGTTTTCCGACAATCCCCTTACCGTCAGCGAAGCCCATTTGCTGGAGGCCATAGGCAAACAAGGAGGCAAAGCTTCAGTCAGCGCCATTGCAGGGATTTTGGGAGTGACCATGCCCACGGCAACGGTTGCCATAAAGAAACTTGCAGGCAAAGGATATGTGGCAAAAGATGCTTGCGCCGAGGACGGGCGAAAAGCCATTATCAGCTTGACGGAGCTGGGAACCAAAGCAAACCGTACCCATGAACTTTTTCATGCGATTATGGTTCGGAATGTCAGCAAGGAATTTTTGCCAAGCGAGCAAGATGAATTGCTTCGGGCAGTGAAAAAGTTAAGTGAGTTTTTCAGAAAAAAAACAAAACAAGAGTAAAGCGCATCAGCAGGCGGTAGGCCTTCTGAGGACAAGGCAGGAAAAATGAGTATCAAAATAGTGGCAACCGGAAGAGGCCTTCCAAAAAAAACATTGACCAACCAAGAGTTGGCCAAAATGGTAGATACCAGTGATGAATGGATTAAATCCCGCACCGGGATTGCAAGTCGCCATGTCAGCACCGATGAAACATTGACAGATTTGGCGACGGAAGCAGCAGGAAAAGCCTTGGATAAGGCCAACATGGATCCAAAAGAGATTGATCTTGTTTTGTCCTCTACGATTTCCGGAGACTACACCACTCCTTCCCTATCCTGTGCAGTGTCTTTGCGTCTGGGCATCATCTGCCCGGCAATGGACCTAAATGCAGCATGTGCTGGGTTTACTTATGCTCTGGATATAGCCGATGCATATATTAGCACCGGGCGGGCAAAAAACGTGCTGATTGTTTCTGCGGAAATGATGTCCAAACATATTGACTGGACGGACCGAAACACCTGTGTCCTTTTTGGGGACGGTGCCGGTGCCTGTATTGTCACCGCCGGGAATGCCTTAAAATATATAAAAATCCTTGCAGAACCCAACATTTCCCACCTTTATCTTGAGGGAAAGACGGGGAACAGCCCCTTTTATCACAAACAGGTAAGGGAAAGTTATTTGCACATGGATGGGCAGGAAGTCTTTAAGTTTGCAGTAACCATGATTGAGCGAGAAGTAAAGAATGCAGTGAATGCTTTGGGTATTACCAAAGATGACATTGACTATTACCTACTTCATCAAGCCAACAAGCGAATTTTGACCACAGCCCAAGATCGGCTAAAAGAGCCGGAATCCAAATTCCCCTCCAACATTCATCATACCGGAAACATGTCTTCGGCTACCATTCCGGTTTTGCTGGACGAACTGTTGGAAGCAGGAAAAATCAAAAAAGGAGACACCCTGTTCATGTCCGCCTTTGGTGCAGGCATGACAGCGGGAAGTTGCGTTATGGTGTGGGAGTAATCCCCTTCATATATATGGATCAACATCTTTGAGCCAAGAATATTAACTGAAATAGAATCACGGAGGTAACAATATGTTATTAGAAAGAATTACAGCAACTCTAAAAGAGTATACAGGAAAAAACGAATTGACCATCACCGCAGACACCACCTTTGAGGAATTGGAAATGGACTCTTTGGACATTGTAGAGCTGGCCATGAAAATTGAAGACGAATTCAACGTAAACATTGAAATGAGCGAAAACATCAAAACCGTTGGCGATTTGGTCAACATTATTGAGAAGGCATCCTAATGATTAAAACACCACTTTGTCAGCTGCTGGGAATTGAAGTTCCCATCCTGCAAGGAGGAATGGCCTGGGTAGCCGACGCCACGTTGGCTGCCTCGGTTTCTAATGCAGGGGGTCTGGGAATTATTGCTGCGGGCAATGCACCGGCAGACTATGTAAGAACAGAAATACAAAAGGTGAAGGCTTTAACCGATAAACCTTTTGGCGTAAATGTCATGCTATTAAGCCCTTTTGTTGAAGAAGTGGCCAGTATTGTTGCCCAGGAAAAGGTTCCGGTGGTCACTACCGGTGCCGGCAATCCGGGGAAGTACATGAACGCCTGGCTGGCTGCGGGAATCAAAGTAATTCCCGTAGTTCCTTCCACTGCTTTTGCCAAACTTTTTCAGCGAAGCGGTGCTGCTGCAGTGATTGCAGAGGGGGGAGAAAGCGGAGGCCATGTGGGAGATGTAACAACCATGGCGCTGGTGCCTCAAGTGGCGGATACGGTGAGCATTCCAGTGATTGCTGCAGGAGGAATTGGAGACGGTCGAGGTATTGCAGCCGCACTGATGTTGGGCGCCGTAGGAGTGCAAGTAGGCACTCGTTTTCTGGTTTCAAAAGAATGCAATATTCATCCCACCTATAAGGAAATGGTGTTGCAAGCCAAGGACATCAGTACCATTGCCACAGGAAAACGGCTGGGCCACCCGGTTCGATCGTTGAAGAATGCATTTTCCAAAGAGTTTTTTTCTAAAGAATACGACCCTACCGTTACAAATGAAGAATTGGAAAAATTCGGAGAAGGTGCCTTGCGGGTTGCCGTGGTAGACGGAGACGAAAAACAAGGCTGCTTCATGGCCGGACAAATCGCCGGGCTGGTCAACAAAGAGCAGACTTCCCGGGAAATCATTGAAGAAATGTTTGGAGAAGCAGAAAAACTATTAAAGGAAGCCACCACGTGGATAAAGTAACAAGGAAACAATCACGTGGATAAAATAGCATTGGAGCGACCAAATGAGTAAAATAGCATTTGTATTTGCCGGCCAGGGGGCACAAAAACCCGGCATGGGCAAGGAATTATATGAGGGATTCCCAGAGGCCAAGGCAGTGTTTGATGCCGTGGAGCTCAAGCGGCCGGGAACCCTTTCCCTTTGTTTTGAAGGGGAACAAGAAGATCTGAATCTTACCATAAACACTCAGCCCTGCTTGTTTGCTGTGGATTTGGCTTGCGCCAGAGCCCTTGAAAGCATGGGCGTATTTGCAGAAGGGGCGGCAGGATTTTCCCTGGGAGAAATCCCTGCATTGGCATATTGTGGATTGCTTTCTGAAGCAGATGCCCTGGAGCTGGTCATGACCAGAGCGGCGGCCATGCATCAAGCGGGAAACCAAAGCCAAGGAGAAATGTATGCAGTGCTGAAACTTTTGGATACGGAAGTGGAAGCCATTTGCAAAACTATTAAGGATGTTTGGCCGGTGAACTACAACTTCAGTCGGCAGACCGTGGTGGCCTGCACCGCCCAGGCAGGACCTGAACTGGTGGAAAAACTTACAGCCGCAGGAGGAGATTGCCGAAAACTTCGAGTCAGCGGGGCGTTTCACAGCCCTCTCATGGCACCGGCTGCAGAAGCAGTCAAGAAAAAGGTGTCCCAGTTGAATTTTGAGGCTCCTGAGATTCCTCTTTACGCCAACGCAACCGCTAAGGTATACGGAAGTCCGGCCGCGACAAAGATCCCGGCATCCACGGCCAACCCAGAAACTCTGGCATTTGCATATAACCCAGAGTCCCCGGCAAGTTCGGACAATCCGGCCGACTTGATTGTGGAGCAAATTACCCATCCTGTTCAATGGAAAAAAACAATAGAGAACATGATTTCAGATGGATTTGATACCTTTATTGAAGTGGGCGCCGGCAGAGCTCTGTCCGGTTTGATTCGAAAAATTAATCCGGAGGTCAAAACATTTAACGTTAGCGATATGATGACCCTCCAAAGTACCGTAACGGAGGTAACCAGTGGAAAATAAAATAGCAGTCATTACCGGAGGAGCTCGGGGAATCGGTAAAGCCATTTCCATGGAGCTGGCACGGCAAGGTTGTCACATTGCCCTTATTTACAGCGGCAGCCAAGAAGCCGCCCGGCAGGTGTGTGACGAAGCGATGAAGTTGGGAGTCCGAGCGGCGGCGTACCAGTGCAATGTAGCGGATTATCAACAGGTGAAAGCTGCTTGCCAGACTATCTTAGACGAGTTTGGCGGTGTGGACATTTTGGTCAACAATGCGGGAATCACCAAAGATAACCTGATTCTGCGCATGTCACCTTCAGATTTTGATGAAGTAATGGATGTGAACCTGAAAGGCGCATTCAATATGATTCAAGTGCTGTCCAAATCCATTATGCGGTCTAGGGCAGGACGAATCATTAACATCTCTTCTGTTGCAGGCATTATGGGAAACCCGGGTCAATCCAACTATTCTGCCGCCAAGGCAGGGATGATTGGGCTGACCAAAACCATCGCCAAAGAGCTGGCATCCCGAAAAGTAACGTGCAACGCTATTGCGCCTGGGTTTATCCAGACAGACATGACCGAAAATTTACCTCAATCCGTGAAGGACTTTGCCAACACCGCTGTTCCCCTGAAACGCATGGGAACCCCGGAAGAAGTGGCCAACCTAGCTGTTTTCCTGGCATCTGACCAGGCTGCTTTTATCACCGGCGAAGTGATAAAAGTGGACGGCGGAATGTGCATGTAGGAGGAGCAAACATGAAAAGAGTAGTCATTACAGGAATGGGATGCATCACCCCGGTGGGCAATGATGTGGATTCCTTTTGGAATAATATTGTGGCAGGAAACCATGGGTTTGGTGAAATCACCAAGTTTGATGCTTCGGAAATGAAGGTAAAACTGGCAGCTGAAGTCAAAGATTTTCAGCCGGAAAGTTATATTGAAAAAAACGAAATCAAGCGGACAGATTTGTTCAGCCAATATGCCATTGCGGCGGCCACCCAGGCCATGGAAGAAAGCGGAATCTTTGGTAAAGTGGATCCCGACCGACTGGGGGTTTATATTAGTTCCGGTATCGGTGGCATGAAAACCTTCGAAACGGAAGCAGAAAAAAAAGTAACCCGCGGACCTTCTCGGATTTCTCCTTTGTTTATCCCCATGATGATTGCCAACATGGCAGCAGCTTTGGTGGCCATTATGTACAATGCTCAGGGACCCAGCCTTCCGGTGGTCACCGCCTGCGCAACAGGCACCCACTCCATTGGGGAAGCTTTCCGTGCCATTAAACATGGCTATGCGGATGCCATTATCGCCGGCGGCGCAGAAGCTTCCGTGACGCCTTTGGCTATGGGAGGGTTTACCAACATGATGGCCCTTTCTACCCGAACGGATCCGGACAACTGCTCTACCCCTTTTGACAAGCGTCGAGATGGTTTTGTCATGGGAGAAGGTGCCGGTGTAGTTGTTTTGGAAGAATATGACCATGCGGTTTCCCGTGGCGCTAATATTCTGGCGGAAATCGTTGGATACGGAAACACTTGTGATGCATACCATATCACTGCGCCCCATCCGGAAGCGGTGGGATCCACCCGAATGATTCAGCTGGCGTTGCAGGAAGCCGGAATCACACCCAGCGAAACCCTTTACATTAACCCACATGGCACTTCAACACCTATGAATGACAAAATCGAAACCAAGGCCATTAAAAGGGCACTGGGGGAAATGGCATACAAAATCCCCATCAGTTCCACCAAGTCCATGACCGGACATATGCTGGGCGCTGCCGGTGGGGTGGAAGCAATTGTTGCCATTAAGGCCTTGCAAAACAACATTGCTCCTCCCACCATTGGCTATCAGGAACCGGATGAAGATTGCGACTTGGACTATGTGCCTAACAAAGCCCGAGCCTGCAAAATCGAAACAGCCATGAGTTTGTCGCTGGGTTTTGGCGGCCATAACGCCGGCATTGTTTTTAAGAAAGCTTAGCCGAGAAACATAAACAGTTGTCTATGCCTCAACTGGCATTTCGATTACACCTTCAGCTTATACCTTCGATTGCTGAAGATTGTAGACGCTTGCTGAAAATTGCTGAAAATTGCTGAAGATTGGCGGCACCCACGGTTCTTGGTAATCGTATTACAAGGTAAGGATTCAATCATAAAATTTTTGCGGGGAGCCTACATCGGGAGACCCACAAGGAAAGGATATATTCATGGATAAAAACGAAATCAAAAAGTTGCTGCCCCATAGAGAACCCATGCTTCTTATTGATGAGGTGGAACTTGTGATGGTTCAAAATGAGAATGTGCCGGCCCAAGGGAATGCCTATAAAAAAGCGCTAGAGAAAGATGGCGAAGAAATCCATGAAGAGGCGGTGGCAACCTATACCGTCCGGGGAGACGAGTGGTTTTTACAAGGGCATTTTCCCGGGAACCCAGTGGTCCCCGGCGTTATTTTATGCGAAATGATGGGACAGTCCGCTTGTGTCCTTGTCAAGCAGGCGGGAGACTATACCCCATACTTCACCGGCATGGATCAGATTCGATTCAAAAACAAAGTCTTGCCGGGAGATGTGATTACCTTTCGCAGTAAAGTGGATCGGGCGAAAGGTCCCTTTTATTTCATCAAAAGCGCAGGATATGTCAATGACAAACTGTGTGTTAGCGGTGAGTTGTCCTTTGCAGTGGTGAAGGAGTAAGAGCAGAATAAATTCTGACGGCGGCAAAGCCCTAACATAGGAAAAGGCTCTGATGAAGAAAAAATTTCTAAATAAGTAGGCATTTTTCAGAAAATCTGTACAAAAATGCCTTCAGAGCTCACATTTTGAGAGCATTTTACTAAAAAATGCTAAAATTCTCCCAAATAGGAATAAAATCTGTACTTTTTGGCCTGTTTTCACCAAAAAAGTACAGATTTTTTCATATTTTGACAATTTGTAAGCAATATTCCGCCGCATTTTCGCAACTCGGGCAACTTCCGCCCCATTTCCGCATTTCACCCCCATTTCCGCAACCCGAGCCACATTAACTGCAGGGTATCAACTTAATGGAACTTTCGCTCCACATTAACCACATGCCATCAACTTAATGCAACATCCAAACGAAACACCCGCCCCGGCAATATAAGCTTACATTTCTTTCAAATTTCATTGAAAACAAGGTCCCTTTTGTGGTACTCTCATTGGTAGATGAAGTATCTTGAAGGTTCTACAGCATCTTCAAGGTATTGAGGTTGTATCTTCGAGGTTTTGAAGAAGGTAAGGAAAATGGAGAAAGCATGTTATATAACGCACTGATGTTCTTTTTCATATATGGATTTTTTGGATGGTGCTTGGAAGTTTGTTACCACGCAATTAAGCTGGGCAAATGGGAAAACCGGGGGTTTTTGAATGGAGCCATTTGTCCGATTTACGGAGTCGGTATGGTAGCCATTTATGAGATATTGGAGCCAATATCTGGCTTTTGGCCATTAATCTTTGTGGGAGGCGTCATACTTTGCTCCGCAATAGAATTAATTACCGGCTTCGCTCTGAACAAAATATTTCATCAACGGTGGTGGGATTATTCCACTGAGCCCTTGAACTTCAAAGGCTACATATGCTTGAAATTCTCCCTATATTGGGGGGCTGGGGTTTTGGTAATGGTAAAACTGGTGCACCCTAGCATTGAACGGTTTGTTCAATGGATTCCGTTAAATGTTGGCATTGTGGCTTTGATTGTTGCAGTTACGATTTTGCTGATTGACTCGGTGGATACCTTCCGCACTGTGATTGGGATAAACAAAGAATTAGAGTCGATTCATGAGGCGGCCGCAATGATTCGAAAGATGTCCGATGGTCTGTCAGAACGAATTTACGATGGCTCCATGCGTGCAATGGAAGAAAAGGCTGAGATGGGACAGAAGCTGCAAGAAAGCAAGGCTGAGATGGAACAGAAGCTGCAAGAAAGCAAAGCGGAACTGGAGCAGAAAATGCAGGCAGGAAGTGAAGAACTGGGACTGCAGTTTGCTTTGGGCAAGGCGGAGATGGAATCAAGAACGGAGGGCCTGCGGGACCTGGCCGACGAGATGGCAAGAAACCTGAAATGGGGACAACGGCGAATGCTTCGCGCATTTCCAAATATGAAATCTACCTTGTATGAAGCTGACATGGATACTATAATAGAGAATGTGAAAGAACGAATTAAAAAATACACCCCCTCAAAATAGATATCATCACAAATTGATTGGGAAGTCTAGGGATACTTAGGAATCACAGATTGATTAGAAGTCAGGGCAAATTTCAGCCTTCATGTAAAGTTAAGGTTTTAACAATGAAATGGAAGGGTATAAGAGCAAAGAGTGTATGTAGGAGGACAAAATGAAAACGTTACAGCTAAAAGATAACTTTTATTGGATTGGGGTTCAGGACCCCGGATTAAAGATTTTTGACATTATTATGACCACAGAATACGGGAGCAGTTACAACTCCTATTTATTGAAAGGGTCAGAAAAAACTGCCATATTTGAGACGGCAAAGGTTCAATTTATGGACGAATATTTGGGCAAACTGGCAGACCTTGTGGATGTAAAGGATATTGACTATATTATTGTCAATCACACGGAACCGGACCATGCCGGATCGGCCTTCAAACTGATTGAAATGAATCCGGAAATTACTTTAGTTGGATCCCAAATGGCGATAGCCTTCATGAAGGAAATTACCAATCGAGAATTCAAATCTATTGTGGTAAAAGAAGGGGATTCTCTTTCCCTGGGGAACAAAACTCTTCGGTTTGTAAACGCAGTGAACCTCCATTGGCCGGATGCAATGTATACCTATGTTGAAGAAGACAAGACCTTAATTTCCTGCGACTCCTTTGGGGTACATTATAGTTTTGATGATGTGTTGCTTTCCAAACTTCATGCCCAGGGGGAAGAAGTATATCAGAGTTATATTGGTGCCCTAAAATATTATTACGATTGCATCATGAGTCCGTTCGCTCCTTTTGTCCTGAAGGCGGTTGAAAAGGTCAAGAAATTGGACATTAATATGATTTGCCCCGGCCACGGACCGGTGTTGGATGAAAAACTTTGGGGAGATTGTAAGTCTTTACGAAACGTGGGCGGCCGCTCCCCCGGCCAATAGCAAAAAAACTGTTGTTATGCCTTATGTTTCCGCCTACGGTTATACGGAAGCCCTTGCCAAAAAAATTGCTGAGGGAATCGGCAACGCCGGAGACATTCAAGTCAAAATGTACAACATGGTAGAGGCAAATAAAGACCAGGTAGTGGCTGAGATGCTGACAGCGGATGCCCTACTGTTTGGAACACCTACCATGGTGGGAGATGCATTGCCACCCATTTGGGATTTGGTTTTATCTGTCCATCCCATTCAAGTCGCCGGTAAGCTTTCGTCTGCTTTTGGATCCTTTGGATGGAGCGGAGAGGGCGTGCCTAACATTTTGGCTCGGTTGAGCCAGTTGCGGTTAAAGGTATTTGAAGAGGGTTACAAAGTTCGATTTAATCCAAGCGTTACGCAACTGGAGGGTGCCTTTGCGTTTGGAAAACGGTTTGGCGAGGAATTGTTGAAGTAGAGGCATTGATGAAGTAACCGAATGGAAATGGCCATATGGCAAAGAAGGCAACGTAGAAATTTAATCGATTTTCCGCGAAACAAAAACAGCAAATTAGTTAAATAAGGGAAGGTTTCAAAAGCAAGTTAGACAAGGAACCTTCCTTTTTTTTGTGCTACTGTGAACATCGTGTGAAACTTCCATAGGGCCAATTGACAGGGCACGCCATAGGGGTTAATATGACCAAAGAGTTTACTATTCAGAAAGTTTTACCAACCTTGCAACAAAGCAATTTGGACTACTTTGGAAGGAACAATACAACATGTTTAGACAGAAAATGAAAAGCGTTTTTGAGGTGATGATTGAGACCGTCACCAAACTGGTAAACCAAGCGAAACCGCACATTACCAACCTAAACAAACAACTTCAGATTGTAGGCGTAACCGGAGTAAAATGGTTGCGCAAAGAGAGCAATGAAGTAAAAGATTGTATGGTTTGTTTTATGAATCATCTGCATCACTCCCTTGAGGGGCATCGACTTCGACAGAAGACGATTTCTATCATGGCACCTTTCTTGGCGGTGATGCTTTTTATGTGTTACATTTTTGTGACCGCCCCCTATGGCTTAACTGCAGATGGACAGAAAGTTGATGAGCCCTATGTGGTTTCCGCCGGGAATATTGAACTGGCAGTGGTTGAAAACAAAGAGGCCGCTGAGCAAGTTCTTCAGCAATTTAAAGCATCCTTGGTCCCTGACAATGCCGAGATTGAAGCATTCGAAAGCCAACCTTTCCTTTCTATCACGAAGAAAGATATGGAACGAGTTGGTGGACCGGTTACTGTTTTAAGCCAGCAGGAGGCCATGAGTGCATTGAATGCTGCAAGTGAAGGGCAGACGCCCTTGTTCACCACCAAAATTTCTGCGAAATTAACATTAACCAAGGTGATTGCCCACAAGACGAAAGTTAAGAAAAGCGATAAGCATCTAGTCGGTTACAAAAAAGTAAAGACCAAGGGTGAAGATGGGAAAAAGACTGTGGTTTATGGTTTGACGGTTGTCAATGGCGACACCGTTGATAAGGATGTCCTGAAACAAACCACAGTGACCAAGCCGGTGACGAAAGTTGTGATTAAAGGGACCAAAGAAAAGGTGGCGATTGCTTCAACTCCTTATTCCTATTCCTACGCAGCATGTATTTCAACTTCCGGAAAGGCTGTTTCGGGGACGACCGGAAGCGATGTGGTGCAGTATGCCATGCAATTTCTTGGCAACCCGTATGTGTATGGTGGAACAAGTTTAACCAACGGCACCGACTGCTCAGGATTTACTATGAGCGTATATGCTCACTTTGGAGTGTATTTGCCCCATGCATCTTCAGCACAACGGTCCTATGGAAAAGCGATTTCCTATAGCGATGCCAGACCTGGTGACTTGTTGTTCTATCCGGGACATGTGGCCATGTATATAGGAAATGGTAAAATCATTCATGCAAGCACTCCGAGTACGGGTATCGTCATTGGGTCTGCCACCTATCGCCAGATTTCCTGCGTGAAGAGAATTCTGTAGTTCCATCAAAAGATGGAAACAGATTTAGGGACATTAAAGCCGTACCAACTGGTACGGCTTATTTTATAGGATTATTGAGGGATTTTTAGAGATTTTTGGAGCATTGAGTCATTGAAAATCCTGAGCTATCCTTTAAGGCTAAAGAATGGCATATCGGTCCTTGCCGCTACGTTTGGCCATATATAGAGCTTGGTCAGCGGTGAAAAATAATTCCCCGAAAGATTGATTTTCTTTGGATGTCATGGTGACTCCAAAGCTGACAGAAACGGGCACTTCAACTTCCAATGCTTGAGACAGACCGCGAATGGCAGTTGCAAAATCACTGATTTTTTTGATGACAGTTTCATCTCCCGGTGTGTCGGTGATGAAAACAACAAACTCATCTCCGCCGAAACGACCAACCACATCGTCTTTACGAGTGTATTTCAGCAGTATTTGAGCGATGCTAATCAGCAATTGATCCCCTTTCAAGTGGCCATAGGTGTCATTGATGGTCTTGAAATC